>NZ_JAYLVN010000001.1:503522-1180081 GCF_046156345.1 Variovorax sp. H27-G14 | reverse complement strand
CGTGTCTTCTTTCTCTTGCCTGCATGCTCGGCATCCGAAAAACTGATCTGGCTCATCGTTGGCTCTCCTTCAGCTGGGTGATCAACGTTCAGGTCGGCAATCGGTGGACTTGATCAGACGTTCCCTAACGTAGAAACGGTTTCAGCCGGTCATCCACAAAGTGATTTGGCCGCCAACCTTTCAGAAGCTTGTCCACCAGAAATGCGTCTGCGGCACCAGAGATGATGCCTGCGGTTGGATCGACGGTGCCGGTCACGAGCGAGAAGAGATACCGAACTGCCTTGACTGGCGCCTTGTCGGCCCAAGTGTCTGCCTTCAACGCTTCGATGTACTGGCTGACCAACTTCTGATCCGGATTCGTTTTCGCCATCCAAGCTTTGAACTTTTGCGCTTTATCCAAGGCCTTCAAGAACTCAGCGAATGATCGCTCTCCGCTGTCGATGACCTCTCGAATGCTTGGGCAGTCGGCCAAAACAAGTTCCGAAAATTGCTCGCGCGCTTCACGATTGCGGTCTGCGCGCTCGAACAAGTGCGCTTGCCGCCATCGAACAAGCGCCGAATTCGCAGTTGTCGTAACGAAATCTCCGCCATAGAACGCAGCCAAGTGCATGTCGGCTCGCGACTCCAAGATGAGATTGAACAGGGCGGCTGGCGTCAGCGGCTCCATCGCCGGGCTCATGCTCGCTCTGCGCTCGTTGACCGCCGCGAAGTCAATGTTGGTAAATAGAAAGTAGGCTAGGTCGCTGAGGACGTAGTCAGCCTCAAGACTGTCGCCCGCGTCATACCCGCCTGGCACAGCGGCGAGTCCTGCCCGCAGAAGCCCTTTCAGCGTTACGCGGTCTTTTGCGTCCATCCGGGCTGCATTCGGGATGCCGCCCTTTACATAGTCGTCCTTCTCAAAGCTCTTCGCAGGAACTGCATCGACAAAGGCTTGAGCTTGGGCCTTCGCCCTACGTGGTTCGATGCCGCAATTGCGCAAACTTATCTCGATACGTTCTGCCCGGTTCCTTCCCCGGACGTCCTCATGTCCAACCAGCGTCATTGCGCCGAAGTCATGCGCCTGTGACGCGCCGTGTGAGTTAGTGACGGTGCCAAGAGTCTCCTCACAATGCACTGCCTGCAGGCGCCCCTCTTTTACAAGCGCCAAGACGTTGCCAAGGCTGCCATCCCTCGCAAACGAAACCAGCGTTCCGTGTCCTACAACGATGCGACTGTTTTGATAGAAGAGAAGCGCCTCCGCAATGGCGCCCAACGTGATGTTTCCAGCGTCCTCGCTGTTCCTAAGTACGATGCTTTCGAACAAGTTCCGATCCCTCCAGCTTTGGTTTTTATCATTCGTGTGCGGCCAACTACCGCAGACTTGTTCGCAAGCTACGTCCACGCCATTCCACGCAGCAAGGGCTCGTCTTCTGATTCGCGACGAGGCCTACCGATTCCTTGAACACGTGGCCCTTCTCACGCTGGACCTCGATGCCCGTGACCAGTCCACGGTAGCTACCGATCATGGCGATGCCGGCACCCTACAACTGGTCCACCATCCATTCGCGGTTCCGCGCTGGCGCCCTCGCGGCGACGGTAGCGGTCGCGCGCCTGCCTTTGTTGCCGCATCCAAGCCCTGCTGAACCCACTTCCACTCCATCTTCCTGACTTCGACGCTTCCTCGAAACGGAATCACGCTCCACGGCGTTGCTCCCCAGAACGTCTTTTCTGCCCAGTAGGGGGCGGTGACTTCGATGTACGTCTTGAGCTCCCAACGCTGGCCGGTCTCTTTGACGATCTTGCCGGCGTACTCGTCAAAGTTACGGTTGTGCTGCGCCAGCCGTTCACCCGGCTCAAGGACCGTCACCCCGACCTTGTACAGGTCCGGATCAGAGTGATGCACCAGCACATACAGGTAGCCTGTCTTTGCCATCTACACCTCCTATGCGGCCTCGTCCTCTTCCAAATGCCCAAAAAGGAGCTTTCCTGTGAGCCATATGGCTCGTCCAAAGTTGTTGATTAGCCGCTCCCCTTGCCGCAAGAAAGAAAGGCTTTGTTCAATCCCGGCAAGCTCTATGGCATCCGCGATCTTTGATCCCGTGGGATGCGCATCACCCAAACGCATATCGTAAGTGCCGGCGATTTCGGCAAAGATTCGGCGGGCCTTTTCGTCACCCACCTTTTGAGCTAACACATCCTGCAGCAGCTTGTTTGAGCCAAGTTTGTCTTTGTCTGCACGCACTGCCACCTTGCGAAGCTCACGAACATTGAGGCGATCCGAGAACACACGAACAATCTCTTTCGCCAGCCGCAGTAACGAAGCTTGATCTTTGCTCGTAAATCTAGACACGTGCTGCATAGCCGCAGCGTCATCTATATCGTGGGTGAAGAGCGAGATTCCGTATACCTTCTTGAAGTTCGTTTCCAGCATTCGCATGGTTTCGAAAAACATGAATTCAACGGCATGCGTGACTGCGGACTCAGCCTTGACCTGCGAGGCTAATAATTCGCTCGAAACCTTTCCTTCGGGAACGACATTATGTGCGGCCCAAATATGCTGCTCCCAAGGGTTCAGCTTGGCAACATCGTAAGCATAGACAGTAATCAGATCTGATGAATTGATTCCGAAATGAGTTTTGTAGCCTGACGTTGACCGGATGCCGCCAGTTTCCGCCGTATACCACTCCAGCGAAAAACCTCTGAAGTTCAGAAGCTCATTGACTACGCTGGAGCGGAACCACAGCCATCGGCCAATATCTTCGTTGTCCAGGGCGGCAGATGCCATGCGGGTTCCGTCAGTCTCCACGATGAATTGGGGGAGGTTCGTGTCTGCGTCTCCTCGAACTCGCACACTCCGAGATTGATGGTTAATCCATTCGTCTCGCCAGAATTCGCCTTCACCCCGAACACCTTCATAACCGCCACGATGCCCGCGTGAGCTTTCATGGCCGGTGTTGTCGTTGTTTTCTGGCCCCATCACCGGGGCATCGTCATCTTCATCGACGTCAGTTCGCCAAGCTCGGAACAATGCCCAGCTTCCTCCGAAAACATCGTTGATATCGCGAATTAGGAGTTGAAATCGACCACCGTCGCGCTCGTTCTCTTTGTGATCTTTTAAGTTTGCGTAGTTGCTACCCTCAAGCGACGGCACGTTTTCCACTCGTTGGCGATAGCAGGATAGGCGCAAAGATAGATTTCTCGCGGCCAAATAGTCAAGAAGGAATTCTCGCTTGATTTCGATCAGCGTGTGCTCGCCGTCCTTATCGAGAACCTCGCGAGCCACCACGACGAAATTTTCTTCAGGTCTCACCCAGTTCGTCCCCTCCTTTATCAGGTGGAGCGCAACAACCAGATCAGGATTCAATATCCACTGCCTCCCACCGACGACAGGTTGCGGGTGCTCAAAGACGAGGTTGACCCCGATTGGCTCCTTGTCGTTGTATTGAAATTGATCGATGGTGGCGTAGTGGCCATCTTCGTAGGCGTATGGCGCTATGGTGTGGCCGATGCCGAGGTAGCTCCAGCCCAAGCGCTCCTCTACCAGTGCTCGGTGCTCTGGAGGGAAGGCGGCAGACCCGCAGGCGAAAACGTCGCTGACGAACCCAATCTGTTTCACGTCCCCCTTTTCGTCATTGATGGACGCCCTCAGTGGAACCCAGGTTGCGTTGGCGTAGAGGCGGCGCGTTTCTTTCGTCTGGAGAATCCACTCTTCAGTCATCGTCGGTAGCTTTCGGTTGCGGAAGTGGCCGCATTCTGCCGCGCGGCTGGGTGGGCGAAGTCCATCTGAGGAGGACGATACGACATGCTTCACGGCGCTCTGGATCGCAGCTTGTGGACCTCGTGCGAAACGGGCGTTGCTGGGCTGGCGCCGGAGCCACGAACGCCTACGCCTGTAGGTAGCGCTGGCCGCCCCTCGATTCGACCCAGCCGCGACCGTCCTATCCACGCCGCGCCCACCTCGTCGCCGGTCTACGTCCGCGCGCTCGCGGGTTACGGTGTTCGCGGGCCACGCGGCGCGGCAGACGTACGACTCCACGTCGTACCACATCACCTCCCTTCGCTTCAGGTGGGCGCGCGGCGGCATCGAGTGGGAATCGGAGTGGTTTTCCCCTCAAACCATGCTCCGTCAGAGGCAAAACAACATTTTGATCGAGCACATGTCCCGATCCTGCGAGTCCAGCGAGATTTGTTTTCCCTTCAGACGTCGCTGTGACTGCAGCCCGAGCAAGATGCTTCGCCTGCGGATGGAGGGCAGGTTGCAGTCGCTCGTTTCCGTACGACAGGAAGTCGGCTTACGCTGCAAAGCGGATGCTCGCGTTGTCTGTCGACGGTCAGCATGGAACACATAGCTGCCACCGAGGTTGAGCCCGTAAACCTCAACCGAATTCGCCCATCACGAAGGCTTCAACGATCGCACCTCCAAAGAACCCGTTCCCCAGGCGGGCCGCGAAAACCGCGGCCCGCAGATCAGCCGCTAACCGCCGGTCTCAGGCGCCCTGTGTCGCGCCTTCTCGCTCAGCTGAAACAGCTCCCCAGCCTTGCGAGCCAATTCAGCCGCAAGCCAAAGCAGGTTGTCCAGTTGTCGAGGCCCATCCCCGCTGCACCAGTCGATGTCTTCCCCATGGCAGACCCACAGGAGCGCTTCGAGTTGCGAGAGGGTGTTTTCGAGACGATCCGCCGGGTCTTGGGCGTTGTCTTCGGAAGCTACCGGCGTGCGAGGCCAGGCTATAGTCTTGGTAGCCATTTTTGTGCGTTCCTTCCAAGGTTGTTGCACGTAATTGGTTAGACGGTCGGGGTGCTGATAACACCTTGGCCGTCGCCTTTTGATACCTCGCATTCGCATCGCTGCTTTCGCACCGACGACCTGCCGCGAGGCAAGCAGCCTTCAAATATTTCAGTGGCTTGGTGTGTTGCGCCTTTCTTCTTCCCTTGGTGGGATTTCGAGTGACAGGGGCATCCACTTTAGAGAAGAGCGCTGGCGCAGTAGCCGTTTCATGCCGCACGAAGTCCCGGCAATCGCCAACAAATGCAGCTTCCGCAATGCGACGCACGCATGCCTCAGGGGCCGTGCGGTGCCAGTGCACCACTGCGCTGAACGCTCAGGCCGATGGGGTGCCTTGCGCAGCGAAATAAAGGGGGAGGCCGCAGGCCGGAGGACGTTCGCGGAGCAAGGTACCCCGTCGGCCTGAGCGCGCCCCGGATGTGAGCAGCAGCGCTCAGTTCATCCAGCTTCGCGCCCGCTCCAGATGCTCGCGGCACTCGCGCACCATGCGCTCGAGCAGTTCGGCGCAGGTAGGAATGTCGTCGATCAACCCGATGCACTGACCAGCCGAAACCACGCCGTCCTGCACATGACCTGACTCCAGTGCCGCACGCCCGCGCGCACCAGCCACCAGCGGTCGCACCTCTTCAAACTCGCAGCCGCCCGGGCGGTTCTCCGTGGCCACCACCTCTTCGGAGATGGCATTGCGGAACACGCGCGCGGTGTTGCGCATGGTGCGAAACATCAGCTTGGTGTCGCGCTCGGTCGCGTCGACCAGCGCCTGCTTGATGTTCTGGTGAATCGGCGCTTCCTGGGTCACGCAGAAGCGCGTGCCCATGTTGATGCCCTCTGCACCCAACGCCAGCGCAGCGGCCATGCCGCGCCCGTCGGCAATGCCGCCCGACGCGATGATCGGAATGCGCAGCTTGCGCGCCGCAATCGGCAGCAAGATCAGGCCGGGCACGTCGTCCTCGCCCGGATGGCCGGCGCACTCGAAGCCGTCGACCGACACGGCATCGACACCATTGCGTTCGGCCGACAGCGCATGGCGCACCGACGTGCACTTGTGCACGATCTTCACGTCATGGCGCTTCAGCGCCTCGATGAAGTCCTTCGGGCTGTTGCCCGCGGTCTCCACGATCTTCACGCCGCCGTCGATGATGGCGTGCACGTACTCGGCATACGGCGGCGGCTTCACCGACGGCAATATCGTGAGGTTCACGCCAAAGGGCCTGTCGGTCATCGTGCGCATGCGCGCGATCTCCTGGCGCAGGTCGTCGGGCGTGGGCTGCGTCAGCGCCGTGAGCACGCCAAGGCCCCCGGCGTTCGACACGGCCGATGCCAGCTCGGCACGGCCCACCCATTGCATGCCGCCCTGAATGATCGGGTAGCGAATGCCCAGCAGTTCGGTGATGCGGGTCTTCATGAACCGACGCCTCTTACAGGGCCTTCACCAGCTCGGGCACGGCCACGAACAGGTCGGCCACCAGGCCGTAGTCGGCCACCGAGAAGATCGGCGCCTCTTCGTCCTTGTTGATCGCGACGATGACCTTCGAGTCCTTCATGCCGGCCAAGTGCTGGATGGCACCTGAGATGCCCGCTGCGATGTACAGCTGCGGCGCGACGATCTTGCCGGTCTGGCCCACTTGCCAGTCGTTCGGTGCGTAGCCTGCGTCGACGGCCGCACGGCTGGCACCGAGGCCAGCGTTGAGCTTGTCGGCCAGGGGCGCCATGACTTCCTGGAACTTCTCTGCGCTGCCCAATGCACGGCCACCGGACACGATGATCTTGGCGGCGGTGAGTTCAGGGCGTTCGCTCTTCGTGACTTCTCGGCTCACGAGCGTGCTCTTGCCGCTGTCGGCCACGCCTTCAGCGGTTTCGACGGTTGCAGTGCCACCCGTGGCTGCTGCTGCGTCGAAGCCGGTCGTGCGCACGGTGATCACCTTGGTGGCGTCGCTGCTCTGCACGGTGGCAATCGCGTTGCCGGCGTAGATCGGGCGCTCGAACGTGTCGGGGCTGTCGACCTTCGTGATGTCGCTGATCTGGGCCACGTCCAGCTTGGCGGCCACGCGCGGGGCGACGTTCTTGCCGTTGGCGGTCGAGGGGAACAGGATGTGGCTGTAGTTGGATGCAATCGCCAGCACTTGGGCGGCGACGTTCTCTGCGAGGTTCTCGGCAAGGCTCGGGCTGTCTGCAGCGATGACCTTGGTCACGCCCACGATTTGTGCTGCGGCCTTGGCGGCTTCTGCCGCGTTGGCGCCTGCCACCAGCACGTGCACTTCACCACCGCAAGCCAGCGCTGCGGTCACGGTATTGAGAGTGGCCGGCTTGATGCTGGCGTGGTCGTGTTCGGCAATAACAAGTGCGGTCATGTTCAGATCACCTTCGCTTCGTTCTTCAGTTTGTCCACCAGCGCTGCAACGTCGGCCACCTTGATGCCGGCACCGCGCTTCGGTGGCTCGGCAACCTTCAGGGTCTTCAGGCGGGGCTTCACATCGACACCCAGGTCTTCGGGCTTGAAGATGTCGAGCGTCTTCTTCTTGGCCTTCATGATGTTCGGCAGCGTCACATAGCGTGGCTCGTTCAGGCGCAGGTCGGTCGTGATGACCGCGGGCAGCGTGAGCGTCAGCGTTTCCATGCCGCCGTCCACTTCGCGCGACACGGTGGCCTTGCCGTCGGCCACTTCGACCTTGGAGGCGAAGGTGGCTTGGGGCAGGTCGGCCAAGGCAGCCAGCATCTGGCCGGTTTGGTTCGCGTCGTCATCGATGGCTTGCTTGCCCAGGATGATGAGTTGCGGTTGTTCCTTGTCGACCAGCGCCTTCAGCAGCTTGGCCACGGCCAGCGGCTGAAGCTCTTCGGTGGTCTCGACCAGAATGCCGCGGTCGGCACCGATGGCCATCGCGGTGCGCAGGGTCTCCTGGCACTTGGCATCGCCGCAAGAGACGGCGATCACTTCCGTGACCACACCCTTTTCCTTCAAGCGCACAGCCTCTTCGACCGCGATCTCGTCGAACGGGTTCATGCTCATCTTCACGTTGGCAATGTCCACACCGGTGCCGTCGCTCTTCACGCGCACCTTCACGTTGTAGTCGACGACCCGTTTCACGGGCACAAGAATCTTCATGTTTGTTCCTTCGAATGGCGAATGAAAAAAATAGGACGAATGGGCTTTACTCGAGGCGCGCGCCGGACTGCTTGATCAGCCGTTCCCACACCGGCCGCTCGGCCTTGTAGGCGGCGGCAAAGAGTTCGGGCGAGCTGTCTTTCAGCTCGAAGCCCATGGCCGCGACGCGCTGTTGCACGTCGGGTTGCTGCGTGGCCTTGCGCACTTCTTCGGCCAGGCGGTTGACGATGGCCTTGGGCGTGTTGGCGGGCACGGCAATGGCAAGCCAGCCGGTCACGCGGTAGGCCTCGTCCTTCATGCCTTGCTCGGCCAGCGTGGGCACGTCGGGCAGGGTGCCCATGCGGCGTTCGCCGGTCACGCCCACGGCGCGCAGCTTGCCGGACTCGATGTGCGGCTTGGCCACCAGCGCGCTGGCATAGGCCATCTGGATCTGGCCGCCGATCAGGTCCTGCACCATCGGCGCCTCGCCCTTGTAGGCGACGTGGTTCATGTCGGACTGCGTGGCCATGCTCATGTGCGCGCCGGCCAGGTGCGGGTAGGCGCCCACGCCGTAGGAGCCGTAGGCCAGCTTGCCCTTGTTGGCGGCGGCGTACTTCAGCAGCTCGGGGCCGGTCTTCACCGGCACGCTGGGGTGCACCACCAGCACCAGCGGCGCCATGGCAATCTGATAGACCAGCGTGAGGTCGCGCTGCGAGTCGTAGGGCAGCTTGTCGTACAGGAACTCGTTGGTCAGCAGCGAGTTGCTCAGCGACAGCACCACCGTGTAGCCGTCGGCCGGCGCCTTGGCCACCGCGTCGGTGCCGATGATGCCGGCCGCGCCGGGCTTGTTGTCGATGACGATGGGCTGGCCCAGGCCGGCCGACATCTTCTGGCCCAGCACGCGCGCAAGCACGTCGGTGGCGCCGCCGGCGGCAAAGGGCACGACCATGCGGATCGGCTTGTTCGGGTAGGTGTTCTGCGCTTGTGCATGCGGCATGGCGCACAGCGCGGCAACGGCGGCGGTGGCGCACAGCAGGGCGCGGCGGTTCGAAAGGCGAAAGGTCATGGCTTGTCTCTGGTTCTAGGTTTCAAAAATCATTGCGTGCCGATGCGCGTCTTGAACGGCAGCGGCTCCAGCGCCTTCTGCAGGCGCTCCTGCAGCGGCGCGGCCAGCGCGCCTGCGGCGGCGCTGTCGATCAGCACGCGCACCAGGCTCTCGCCGTCGGTCTTCACGAGCGGGCGCGCGGCCTCGGGCACGCCGAGTGCGGCGCACGCCTCGGCCACCGTGGCGGCCACCACCTGCCGCGCGGCCATGGCGCGCAGTTCGGGCTTGTAGATTTTTCCGACGTTGGTCATCGGCAGGGCCTCGATCACCGACACCCACTTGGGCCGGGCCGGTGCCTCGTCGACGCGCGCGGCGGTGAAGGCCAGCAGCTCTTCTTCGGTGGCCGAGGCGCCGGGCACCAGCGTCGCGAAGATCACCGGCAGCTCGCCCGCGTAGGCGTCGGGTGCGCCCACGGCGGCGCACAGCTGCACGGCCGGGTGCGCGCCCAGCGCGTCCTCGATGGTCTTGGGGTCGATGTTGTGGCCGCTGCGGATGATCAGGTCCTTCGAGCGGCCCGTGAGGTTGAGCCGCTGCTCGCTGTCGATCCACCCCAGGTCGCCAGTGGCGAGCCAGCCGTCGGCGGTGAAGGCCTTGGCGTTGTCGGCCGGGTCCACGAAGCCCGAGAACACATTGGGCGACTTGAACAGCACCATGCCCTGTTCGCCGGCGGGCATGTCGCGCTCGCTCGCATTGCCGTTCTCGTCCAGCGCCACCACGCGCATCTGCATGTACGGCAGCCTGAAACCGACGCAGCCCGCGGGCCCGTCCACGCCCGGCGGCGTGATGGTCGAGATGCCGGCCATCTCGGTCATGCCCAGGCTCTCGTGCACATGCAGGCCGAACAGCCGCTCGAAGCGCGCGGCCAGCTCGGGCGAGAGCACGGCGGCGCCGGTGCGGCAGTAGGTGATCGATGAAATGTCCGCGCCGTCCAGCGGCACATTGGCCAGTGCCGCGAGCACGGTGGGCACCGCCGACAGCGAGGTCGGCCGGTACCTTGCCACCAGCTTCCAGTAGTTGGCCAGCACCTCCTTGTTGCGCAGCAGCGAGGGCGTGGGAATGATCACCTCCATGCCCGCCGACAGCGCCGACAGCGAGGCCGGCAGCACGCCCGCCACATGGAACAGCGGGTAGCCGTTGATGGAGATGCCATGCTCGTTCATGCCCGCGACCTGCACGCTGGCCCAGGCGGTGAACACCTGCGCGCCATGGCTGTGGCGCGCGAGCTTGGGCGCACCCGTGGTGCCGCCGGTGTGAAAGTAGGCCGCGATGTCGGTGGGCACGATGTCGCGCCCGCTCACCAGCCGGTCGTTCGGTTGCGCGGCGCGCAGCAGGTCGAATTCCGCCACGCCTTCAGGCAGCGTGCCTGCCGCGCCGGGTGCTTCGTCGTGCGGCGCCACGCGCAGCACGGTGGTCAGCGTGGGCACCTGGCCGCGCAGGCGCATCGCCTTCGACCACATGCCCGACTCACTGTCCGAGCCGTAGGCAATCAGCACCTTGGCGCGTGCCGCGGTCATCAGCGCCACCAGCTTCTCGTCGCTGAGCAGCGGGTTCAGCGGCTGCACGATGCCGGCCGCCTCGCCGCCCCAGAGCGCGAGGTGGTATTCGAGGCAGCCGGGCAGCAGCACGGCCACCGCGTCGCCCGGCCCCACGCCCAGCGTGTGCAGCATGTTCGCGGTCTGGTGCAGCCGCGCGAGCAGCTCTGCATATGACCAGCGAATGGGCTCGTCGGCCGGGTTGCCGGTGCGCAGAAAGGTCAGCGCCGTCTTGTCGCCGAAGGCATGGCCCGCGTTGCGAAAGATCTCGTAGGTGCTGCGCACCGTGAGCGCCTGTTCCAGCGGCGTTTCTTCGAGCCGGTGGATGTCCGCCAGGCTGGTGACGGGGAACGCGGGGCGAAACGGCGCACCGACCGGGGTCTTGTAGTTGTTGTCTTGTTTGTCTGTCATGTCTGTCTCCTTGATGCCGGTTGTGCGTGGCCGAGCCGCCTGCGGTTTTACTGGTTCGTGATGTGGTTGTCGCGAATGACCTTGCCCCAGCGGTCGAAGTCCTGGCGCATGCGCGTGGCCGTTTGCTCGGGCGTGCGGTAGGCGGCGAAGGAGCCCACGCTTTCGAGCTTGTCCTGCACTTCCTTGTCGGCCAGTGCGTTCTTCAGCTCGGCGCTCATGCGCGCCACGATGTCCTTGGGCGTGCCGGCCGGTGCCAGCAGGCCGCCCCACGAGGTGGCGTCGAAGCCGGGAAAGCCTTGCTCGGCCACCGTCTTCACGTCGGGCAGCAGGCTCACGCGCTTGGCCGAGCCCACCGCAATGGCGGTCAGCTTGCCCGCGCGAATGTGCGGAATCACGGCCACCAGGTCGGAGAACATGGCGGGCACCTGGCCGCCGATAAGGTCGGTCACGGCCGGCGCGCTGCCGCGGTACGGCACGTGCTGCATGTCGAACTTGCCGATGGTCTTCAGCTGCTCGGTGGTGAGGTGGCCGAAGCTGCCGGCACCGGCGGTGGTGTAGTTGAGCTTGCCGCCTTCGGCCTTGGCCTTGGCGATCAGGCCCTGCAGGCTCGTGACATCAGGCAGCGACTTGGGGTTGACCACCAGCACGATCGGCAGGTCGTACACCGAGCCCACCGGCGTGAAGCTCTTGAAGATGTCGTAGCCGCCCGTGGGGCCGTACAGGTGCGAGGCCAGCAGCGTGGGCGTGGCCAGCATCACGAAGGTGTAGCCGTCGGCCGGCGCGCGCGCGGCGGTGGCGGCGCCCACGGTGCCCGAGGCACCGCTGCGGTTGTCGATCACGATGTTCTGCTTGAGCGCCAAGGACATCTTCTGCGCCACGATGCGCGAGGCCACGTCGGTCGGGCCGCCGGGCGGGAAGGGCACGACCAGCGTGATCGGCTTGCTGGGCCAGGCTTGCGCGAAGGCGGCACCAGCCACCAAAGGAAGGGCCAGGGCAAGGAGTGCACGGCGAACAGGATTGCGGAGGGAACGGAAAGCGAGGGAGGCCATGGACTTCTTCATTCAGGAATGCACAAACAGACAGAAAAACAAACAGACAAAAAAACAGACGAGCAGGCGCGTCTTCGCTTCAGACCACGCCACTCGATTTGAGCGCGGCCAGCTTTTCATCCGACAGGCCGAGCAGGGACTGCAGCACGTCGTGCGTGCCTTCGCCCAGGGTGGGCGGCGCGCTGCGCACCGGCAGGCGCTCGCCATCGAAACGGTAGGGCGGTGCCAGCACATTGACCGTGCCGGCCACCGGGTGCGGCTGCGTGGTCACAAGGCCGGCGTCTGTCGCGCGCTTGGAGTTCAGCGCCTCCAGCAGGCCCAGCACCTCGCCGCACGGAATGCCGGAGGCGGTGAGCTTCTCCAGCAGGCTGTCGCGCGGGCGCTTGGCCAGCTCGGCGTGCAGCTCGGGCAGCAGCACCGCGCGGTTGGCCGAACGCAAGATGTTGGTCTTGAAGCGCTCGTCGGCCGCCAGGTCGGGCCGCTCGATCACCTCGGTGCAGAAGCGTGCGAACTGCGCGTTGTTGCCCACGGTGATCACCAGCGGGCCGTCGGCCGCGTCGAACACGCCGTAGGGCACGATCGACGGATGCGAGTTGCCGTAACGCGGCGGGTCTTCACCCATCAGCAGCGCCTCCAGGCCGTAGTAGGCGGTAATCATCAAACCGCAATCGAACAGCGCCATCTCCACATGCCGGCCCTTGCCGGTCTTCTCGCGCTGGTACAGCGCCGCCAGAATGGCCTGCGCCGAATACATGCCGGTGAACAAATCGACCACGGCCACGCCGAACTTCAGCGGCGGCTGGTTGGCCTCGCCGTTCAGCGCCATCAAGCCCGCCTCGCCCTGCACCACCAGGTCGTAGCCCGGGCGGGCGGCTTCGGGGCCGGTGCGGTCGTAGCCCGAAATCGAGCAGTAGATGAGGCCGGGCTGTTCCTTGCTCAGCTGCTCGTAGCCCAGGCCCAGCTTGTCGATGCCGCCGAACTTGAAGTTCTGGATCACCACGTCGCACTGCTTGGCCAGGTCGCGCGCGATCTGCTGGCCTTCGGGCGTCTGCAGGTCGAGCGTGACGGAGCGCTTGTTGCGGTTCACGCTGTTGAAGTAGGCGGTCTCGGTCTTGCCCACGCGCAGGCCCCAGTCGCGCGTGTCGTCGCCGCGGCCCGGGTGCTCGACCTTGATCACCTCGGCGCCCATGTCGGCCAGCACCATGCCGCACCAGGGGCCCGCCAGGATGCGGGACAGATCGAGAACGCGCACGCCGGCAAGCGGCAGCGATGAATTCAGCAGAGGCATGGCACAGACTTCCGAAAAACGAGAAAGCCCCGCACGGCGTGCGAGGCATGAAGAGAAGGCGGAGGGGTCCGCGTCAGGACGCGTCTTTCGCCTTGCGGCGCAGGGCGACAAAGTCGGCCTTGCGCTTGCCCAGGAACGCGCCGATGCCTTCGGCCGCTTCGTCGTCGCCCTGCGACTCGACCATGAACACGGCCTCGGCGTCGAGCTGCTCTTCGAGCGTGGCGTGGTGCGCCTGGCGGCACAGCGTCTTGATGCGCGTGATGGCGCGTTGCGGCCCGGTCGCCACCTTGGCCGCGAGCGCCACGGCCTCGGCGAGTGCCGCGCCCTTGTCGGTCAGGCGGTTGACGGCGCCCAGCTGGTTCAGGCGCTCGGCCGTCATGCGGTCGCCGGTGAGGCACAGCTCGGTCAGCACCTGGCGCGAGACAAACTCCGCCAGAAACGCCGTGGCAGCGCCGTCGGGCGTGAGACCCACCTTGACATAGGCCACGGTGAAGAACGCGTCGCGCGCCGACACCAGCATGTCGCAGGCCAGCGCCATCGACAGGCCCGCGCCGGCCGCGCCGCCTTCAACGGCCGCAATCACCGGCTTGCTGCAATCGCGCAGCGCGCGAATCAGGTTGTTCAGGCCTTCCAGAATCTGGCGGCGCTCGGCCACGGGCAGCTCGCGCCGCTTGGCCAGCAGGTTCAGGTCGCCGCCGGAGCAGAAGAAGTCGCCCGCGCCGGTGAAGACGATGGCGCCCACTTCGCTGTCTTGCTCGGCGTCGGCCAGCGCGGCGCTCAGCTCCGCATACAGCGTGGGCGTGATCGCGTTGCGCGCGCCGGGGTTGCTGTTGGTCAGGATGCGCACGGCGCCTTGCTGCGAGATCAGCACGGTCTTGTGGGTGGTGTCGCTCATGTCGTTCATGTCGTTCATGCCGCCAGCTCCTTGCCGAGCGCGATGTAGCGCTGCAGGTGGTGGTCTTCGTCGCCCAGCTGATGGTCGATCATCACCAGGCGCTTGGCGTAGTGCGGCAGCGGCAGCTCCCACGTCATGCCGATGCCGCCGTGCATCTGGATGCTTTCTTCAGCCACCAGCGCACCGATGCGCCCGATGCTGAACTTGGCGGCCGACAGTGCGCGCTCGCGCGCCACGCGGTCCGTGCCGTCGATGGCGGCCGCGGCGTTGATCACGGCCGAGCGGGCCTGTTCGATCTCCAGCAGCAGGTCGGCCATGCGGTGCTGCAGCGCCTGAAAGCTGCCGATCAGCAGGCCGAACTGCTTGCGCGTGCGCAGGTACTCCAGCGTGGCGGCCTTGGCGGCTTCCATCGCGCCCAGCGCCTCGGCGCACAGCGCGAGCACGCCGCGGCCGATGGCGCGTTCCAGCGTGGCGTGGCCCTGGCCTTCGGTGCCCAGCAGCGCATCGGCGCCCAGCTTCACGCCGTCGAACGCCAATTCAGCGACACGGCCGCCGTCGATGGACGGGCAACCGCGCACCGTGAGGCCCGCGGTCTTGGCGGGCACCAGAAACAGCGAGATGCCGGCTTCGTCGTCCACGTTGCCCGAGGTGCGCGCGGAAACCAGGAACAGGTCGGCCTGCTCGCCTTGCGGCAC
Source organism: Variovorax sp. H27-G14 (assembly GCF_046156345.1). NCBI lineage: Bacteria > Pseudomonadati > Pseudomonadota > Betaproteobacteria > Burkholderiales > Comamonadaceae > Variovorax > Variovorax sp. H27-G14. The sequence continues at coordinate 1,165,262 of NZ_JAYLVN010000001.1, read as the reverse complement.
CACGGCCTTGGCGCCGTGCAGCACCCAGCCTTCGCCGCTGCGCTCTGCCTTCGTCGAAACGCGCGTGCGCTCGTAATGCGTGTCGGCTTCGTCGTGCGCGAAGGCCACCACGCTCACGCCGTTGATGATGTCGGCGAGCTTTTCTTTCTGCGCCGCGTTGCCGGCCACGACCAGCGCCTCGCCGACCATCACCGCGCCCAGCAGCGGCTCGATCACCAGGCCGCGGCCCAGCGCCTCGAAGACCACGGCCACGTCGAAGCCGCCGCCGCCAAAGCCGCCATCGGCCTCGCTGAACAGCGCGCCAATGACGCCCAGCTCGGCAAACTGCTGAAAGATTTCCTTGCTGAACCCGTGCTCCGACTTTGCGATGCGGTCGCGCGCGTCGAACGCGTACTGCTCGCTGATGAAGCGGTTCAGGCTGTCGGCGAGCATGCGCCGGTCTTCGGTGTGTTCGAAGTTCACTGCATGTCTCCTTACAGGCCCAGGATCATCTTGCTGATGATGTTCTTCTGGATTTCATTGGAGCCGCCGAAGATCGACAGCTTGCGGTTGTTGAAGTAGCGCGAGGCCGCGGCCGACGCGTAGTCGGGCCCGAAGGTCTCTCCGGTGTAGCCGTCCTTCAGCGCCTCTGCGACGAAGGGGCGGCCATACACGCCCATCGCGCGGCGGGCCAGCGAAGAAATTTCCTGGCGAATTTCGGTGCCGCGAATCTTCAGCATCGAGCTTTCCGCGCCCGGCACGCCGCCACCGGCCACCGCCGCAATCACGCGCAGGTTGGTGGTCTTCATGTTCTCCAGGTCGATCTCCACGCGCGCCATGCGTGCCGCGAAAGACGGGTCGTCCGCCAGCGGCTTGCCGTTCCTGGTCTGCGACGCGGCAATGCCCTTGAGCTGCTCGAGCGCGGCCACCGAGAAGCCCACGCCCGCGATGTTGGTGCGCTCGTAGGTCAGCAGAAACTTGGCGCAGGTCCAGCCCTTGTTCTCTTCGCCCACCAGGTTGGCGGCCGGCACGCGCACGTCGGAGAAGAACACCTCGTTCACCTCATGCTCGCCGTCGAGCGTGATGATGGGGCGCACTTCCACGCCGGGGGAGTTCATGTCGATCAACAGAAAGCTGATGCCCTCCTGCTTCTTCGCCTCGCGGTTGGTGCGCACCAGGCAGAAGATCATGTTGGCGTGCTGGCCCAGCGTGGTCCAGGTCTTCTGGCCATTCACGATGTAGTGGTCGCCCTGCGTGTCGATGCCGCGCACGGCCGATGTCTTCACCGCCGCCAGGTCGGAGCCCGCGCCGGGTTCCGAGTAGCCCTGGCACCACCAGTCGCTGCCGTCCAGAATGCGCGGCAGCCAGTGGCTCTTTTGTGCCTCGTTGCCGTACTTGATGAGCACCGGCCCCAGCATGTTCACGCCAAAGGGCACGATGCGCGGCGCAAAGGCCAGCGCGCATTCGTGTTCGAAGATGAACTTCTCGACCGCCGTCCAGCCCGGTCCGCCGTACTGCTCGGGCCAGTGGTTGGCCAGCCAGCCGCGCGCGTTCAGCACGGCATGCCATTCCTGCATGTCGGCCTTTTCCATGATCTTGCCGCCGCGCACTTTCTCGGACAGCCGCACCGGCAGCTTGTCGGCCAGAAAGGCGCGCACTTCGCTGCGGAAGGCTTCTTCTTCGGTCGTGAAGTTCAGGTCCATTGCGCGCTCCTCAATAGATTTCGAACAGGCCGGCAGCGCCCATGCCGCCGGCAATGCACATGGTGACCACGGCGTACTTGGCGCCACGGCGCTTGCCTTCGATGAGCACGTGGCCCGTGAGGCGCGCGCCGGTCATGCCGAAGGGGTGGCCGATGGAGATGGCGCCGCCGTTCACGTTCAGGCGTTCCGACGGAATGCCCAGCTTGTGCTGGCAGTAGATCGACTGCGAGGCAAAGGCTTCGTTGAGTTCCCACAGGTCGATGTCGTCCACCGTCAGGCCGTGGCGCGCGAGCAGCTTGGGCACGGCAAAGACCGGGCCGATGCCCATTTCGTCGGGCTCGCAGCCGGCCAGCGCCAGGCCGCGGAACACGCCCAGCGGCTGCAGGTTGGCGCGCTCGGCGTCCTTGGCTTCCATCATCACGCAGGCCGATGCGCCGTCCGACAGCTGCGAGGCGTTGCCGGCCGTCACGAACTTGTCTTCGCCCATCACCGGCTTGAGCTTGGCAAGCGCCTCGTAGGTGGTGCCGCGGCGGTTGCAGTTGTCTTCGGTGGCGGTCACTTCACGGTGGGTGACTTCCTTCGTTTCCTTGTCGGTCACGGCCATGGTGGTGGTGCACGCGACGATCTCGTCCTTGTAGCGCCCGGCGATCTGCGCCTCTTCGGTCTTGCGCTGGCTGTCGGCGGAGAAGCGGTCCTGCGCCTCGCGGCTGATGTTGTAGCGCTTGGCCACGATGTCGGCCGTGTCGATCATGGCCATGTACAGCTCGGGCTTGTGCTCGACGATCCACGGGTCCAGGCTCAGGTCGCCACCGTCGCCGGGGCTGCGGCCACGAATCTGCGAGATGCTTTCCACGCCGCCGGCAATCATGGCCGGTGCGCCGTCCACGATGATGCGGCCCGCCGCCATGGCAATGGCCTGCAGGCCCGAGGCGCAGAAGCGGTTCACCGTGGTGCCGGCGATGCTGATGGGCAGGCCCGCGCGAATGATGCTCTGGCGCGCGATGTTGCGACCGGTGGTGCCTTCGGGGTAGCCGCAACCGAGGATCGCGTCCTCGATCAGCGCCGGGTCCAGGCCCGAGCGCTCCACGGCCGCCTTCACGGCAAAGGCCGCCAGCGTGGCGCCGGGGGTGATGTTGAATTCGCCGCGGTGCGCTTTGGTGAGCGGGGTGCGGGCGGTGGAAACGATGACGGCTTCACGCATGGGGATGCTCCTGGGTTCTTTATTCGGATTGATTGAGGCTGGAGAAATCTGCACCGCGTTCGACCAGCTCGACCAGCAGCGGCGATGCCTTCCAGAAGATCGGGTCTTCCTTGGCAAACTCGCGAATGTCGGCCAGCACCTTTGGCAGGCCCACGGTGTCGGCGTACTTCATGGGGCCACCGCGGAAACGCGGAAAGCCGTAGCCATACAGAAAGGTCACGTCCACGTCGAGCGGGCGCAGCGCAATGCGTTGCAGCACCACGTTGGCGCCTTCGTTGACCATGGCGGCCATGTAGCGGCGCATGATTTCTTCTTCGGTGAAGCTGCGCGGCGTGACGCCGGCGCGCACGCGCTCGGCGTCGATGATGGCCAGCACCTCGGGGTCGGGCACGCCGGTGCGCGCGCCTTCGGGGTACAGGTAGTAGCCGCGCTGCGTTTTCTGGCCGAACCAGCCGCGCTCGCAGATGCGGTCGGCAATCTGCACGTAGCGCGCCTGCGGGTCGCGCGTGGCGGCCTTGCGCTTGCGCGTGGCCCAGCCGATGTCGCCGCCGGCCAGGTCGGACACCTGGAACGGGCCCATCGGGTAGCCGAAGTTGCGCACGGCCGCGTCGATCTCGTACGGCGAGGCGCCGTCTTCCACCATGTGGTCGGCCGCCTGGCGGTACACGGCCAGGATGCGGTTGCCGATGAAGCCGTCGCACACGCCGGCGCGCACCGGCACCTTCTTGAGCTTCTTCGCAAGCTCGAAGCCGGTGGCCACCACGTCGGCACTCACCTTGGCGGGCACCACGATTTCCAGCAGCTTCATGATGTTGGCCGGCGAGAAGAAGTGCAGGCCCACCACGTCCTGCGGGCGCGAGATGCTGGCCGCGATCTCGTCGATGTCCAGGTACGAGGTGTTGGTGGCCAGCACCGCACCGCGCTTGCACACGCGGTCGAGTTCGGCGAACACGGCCTTCTTCACGCCCATTTCTTCGAACACGGCCTCGACCACGATGTCGACGTTGGCCAGCGCGTCGTAAGACGTGGCGCCGTTGAAGCGCGCCATCACGGCGGCCTTGGCATCGGGCGTCATGCGGCCCTTGGCGATGAGGCCGTCGTACACCTTCTCGACGTGTTGGCGCCCGCGCGCCAGGCTGGGCTCGTCGCGCTCGATCATGGTCACGGGCATGCCCGCGTCCAGCATCGCCACGGCAATGCCCGCGCCCATGGTGCCGCCGCCCACGATGCCGGCCGATTCCAGCGCGCGCGGCTTGGCGGACTTGGTCTCGGGTGCCTTCAGCACTTCGCGCTCGGCAAAGAAGGCGTGGATCAGGCCGGCGCGCTGCGGGCTGTCGATGCACTGCAGAAACAGCTTGCGTTCCAGCGCCATGCCTTCGTCGAAGGGCAGCGTGAGCGCGCCTTCAACGGCTTCGATGATCTTCATCGGCGAGAACAGGCCGCGGCTTTTCTTGGCGGTGTCGGTGCGCGCGGCTTCCAGGGCGGCGCGGCTGGCGTCGGCGTCGGCCAGGCCGGTGGCTTCGCGGGTGCGGCGCACCGGCGCATTGGCCGCGACCAGCTCTTGCGCGTAGGCCAGGCCTTCGGCGCGTGCGTCGGCGTCGGTGCCCAGGCGGTCGATCAGGCCGAGCGACAGCGCTTCCTTGGCGAGCGCATGGCGCCCGCTGAGCATCAGCTCCAGCGCGGGCTTCACACCGATCAGGCGCGGCGTGCGCTGCGTGCCGCCCGAGCCGGGCAGCAGGCCCAGCGCCACTTCGGGCAGGCCCAGCTTGGCGGTGGGCGAGGCCAGCCGGTAGTGCGCCGACAGCGCCACTTCGAGCCCGCCACCGAGCGCGGCGCCGTGAATGGCGGCCACCACCGGCTTGCTGCAGTTCTCGATCTTCAGGCAGGCCTCGGGCAGCGACGGCGGCTGCGGCGCCTTGCCGAACTCGCGGATGTCCGCGCCGGCAATGAAGTTGCGCCCCGCGCCCACGATCAGCACCGCCTTGGCGGCGCTGTCGGCTTCGGCGGCGTCGATGGCCGCGACAAGGCCGCGGCGCACGTCCACGCCCAGGGCGTTGACGGGCGGGTTGTCGATGGTCACCACGAACACGTCGCCATGGCGCGCGAAGGTGACGGGACCGGAGTTCGAGGACGTGGAAGGGCTGGGAGGTGTGGTGGCCATGTGCTTGTCTCTTGCGTGGCGGGCCCCGCAATGCATGTGCAAGGCGAGGGACCCGGAGGCTCTGGGGGTGAACCCCTCATTCTTTGCCCGTATCCCGGCTTTGACAATTGCATAGACGGTTGACAGACTGTCAAAGAATTTTTGACACAATCGGGCGCATGGACCTGCAATCGCTCACCCTGCTGGTGGAAATACTGGACGCGGGCAACCTGAGCGCGGCCGCACGCCGCCTGAAGATGACCCGCGCCAACGTCAGCTACCACCTGAACCAGCTGGAGCGCTCGGTGGGCGCGCAGCTGGTGCGCCGCACCACGCGGCGCTCCGAGCCGACCGAAATCGGCCTGCGGCTGTACCAGCACGGCGTGGCCATTCAGGGCGAACTGCTGGCCGCGCGCGAGTCGGTCACCGAGCTGGGCCAGGGCCTGCAGGGCCGCGTGCGGCTGAGCGTGCCCAGCGGCTACGGGCAGCTGGTCATGGCCGACTGGCTGCTCGACTTCAAGCGCCAGTTCCCCGGCATCGTGCTGGACGTGGTGTTCGAGAACCGAATCGAAGACCTGCTGCGCGACGAGGTCGACATTGCCATCCGCGTGATTCCGGAGCCGCCGCAGAACCTGGTGGCGCGCGAGATGGGCCCGGTGCGCTATGTGGCTTGCGCGTCGACCGACTACGCCGCCCGGCACCCGCTGCCCACGCAACTGGACGCGCTGCAGGGCGCGCCGGTGGTCACCGCCGCCGTCATCGGCCGGCAGCTGCGCGTGTCGGCCTACCAGGGCGAGACCCGGCGCGAGGTGATCCTGGAGCCGACGCTGATTTCAGAAAACTTCTTGTTCCTGCGCCAGGCCATCCTCGCGGGCCTGGGCATCGGGCTGGTGCCCGACTACGTGGTGCAGGAAGACGTGCGCCGCGGCGACGTGGTGACCACGCTGGACGACTGGCGCCTGAGCATCTTCGGCACGCAGATGTTCATGCTCTACATGCCCAACCGCCAGCACACGCGGGCGATTCGCACGTTCATCGACTTCGTGCTGGAGCGGGTGAAAGGGGAGAAGGAGAGGGCGGGGCCGAACGAGGCGTCATAGCGCCTGGGCTGCCCCCCTTGGCTACCCCCTTCGACTGGCTACGCGCGCCGGTCGATCCCCGTTGTTTCGTAATGCCGCGTCTTGTCTTCGTACATCGCCCGGTCCGCGCGCTGCAGCGCCGCTTCCAGCGACTCCCCCGCATGGCAGGTGGCCAGCCCGATCGCCAGGCTCAGCGCGTGGCCGCTCTGCCCGGCATGGAACTGGTTGTTCATTTCCAGCAGCGTGAGGATGCGCTCGCGCATGGCCTCGGCGCCGCGCTCGTCGGTCAGCGGCAGCAGCACCGCAAACTCGTCGCCGCCGATGCGCGCGGGCCAGGCCGGCGGGTCGACGGCCTTGTCGAGCACCTCGCCCATGCGGCGCAGCAGCGAGTCGCCGGCGGCGTGGCCTTCCTGGTCGTTGAGGTGCTTCAGGCCGTTCAGGTCGATGGCCACGATCGACACCGGCCACGGGCCCTTGCGCGACAGGCGGTTGAGCTCCTCGGAGTAGTAGGTGCGGTTGCACAGCTGCGTGAGCACGTCGTGCTTGCCCAGGTATTCGAGGTAGGCCTCGGCCTTCTTGCGCGCGGTGATGTCCACCAGCGACACCAGCACCAGGTCCCAGGTGTCGAGCCGGTCGTCCTGCACCGCAAACTGCATGTGGATGTTCAGCACCTCGCCCGACAACGCGTAGTTGAGCACCTCGCGGTGCTGCACGGTCTTGCCGTTCCACAGGTCCTGCAGCTGCTCCGCGAAAGACTCGCGCATTTCGTCGCGAAAGATGCGCGACAGGTTGCCCAGCAGGCCCTGCAGGTCGGGCGCGCCGAACATGCGCAGGGTTTCCTGGTTCACGTCGATCACGCGAATCTCCTGCATGCAGCGCGTGACGAACTCTGGGTGCACCTTGATGAAGGTGGCGAAGTCGGTGATGCCGCGCGCGCGGATGTTCTGCATCAGCGTGCGCACGGCGCTGAAGTCTTCCACCCACAGCGACACCGGGGAGCGGTCGAACAGGCTGCGCGCGTAGGTGGCGCTTTCGTCGCGCAGGCGCTGCGCGGCCACGCGCTCGGTGATGTCGTCCAGCGACACCAGCACGCGGTCCCAGCTGTGCTCATGGCCGGGCAGCACGCGGGCACGTACGCGCACGTCGAGCCGGCGGCCGTCCAGCGCGTAGTTGACTGTTTCGCTCTCGAAGGTGAGTTCGCCGCGCCACAGCCGGTCGAGCTCGTGCACCACGGTGGCCGACATGTCGCCGCGGAACACGCGGTCGAGCGCGCCCAGCAGGGTCTCTTGGCTGTCGGCGGCAAAGAGTTTCAGCGTGTGCTGGTTGACCCGCAGCACCTTCAGCAGCGCCATGCAGTCGCTCACGCGCAGGGGGTCTTCGCCCAGGTAGGCCACCAGGTCGGTGACGCCCTCGGCGCGCCAGCCGTCGAGCTTGTGCTTGAGGTCGCTGTAGTCCTCCAGCCAGAGGGAGACGGGCGCCAGGTCGAACATGGCGTCGAGGTCGCCGGGGGTGTAAGGGCCCTGGGAGGCCGTGCTGGCAGTGCTGGGCGTGGAGGCCGGTGAGGCTTGGGCGGTGTCGGGCGCGGCTGCGGGCAAAACCATCGGTGAAGCTTTCGAAGAAGCGGCGGCAGCCATGGCTGCCGCACGCCGGCGAACTGGATGCTTAATTATTACTCGCGCGTTTACATTTTGTGATGCTCTGGCGCCACTTTACGGGCGCCAGGCCGCGCAAGTGTCATCGACTGTAAAGCCCCACCACGCTCTGCCCGCCCAGCGCATGGCCCTTGAGCGCGGCCAGCAGCGGGTCGCGCGCCAGGCCGGCGGGCAGCGCGCCCGGTGCCAGGTCCAACGCCACCACGGTCAGCACGTAGTGGTGCGGCCGGTCGCCCACCGGCGGGCACATGCCGCGGTAGGCCGGCGCGCCGGCCACGTTCGGGCCCATGGTGAAGTTGAAGTTGGAGCCCGCCTGGCCTTCGCCCGCCTTCAGTTCGCCGCGCTCGGCCGCGATGTTGTAGGCCACCCAGTGCGACACGCCCAGGCCGGCACCGCCGTCCGGGTCGAACACCAGCACCGCGACCGACTTGGTCTTGGCCGGCAGGTTGCTCCACGCCACGGGCATCGAAATGTTCTTGCCGCCGCATTCGCCCGCGCCGGCGTGGTCGGCCGGAATCACGCTGTTGTCGGTGAATGCGCTGGAGCTGACGCGCATGCCCGTGTAGGCCTTGCCGCCCGGGCTGCTGCCGCTCGACATGCCGGTGCAGCCCGCCATGAGGCCCGCGAGGGCGAGCGCCGCGGCGGGCAGGGAGAGAGAGTGAAAAAGGGAGTGAAGCTTGTTGCGCATGGAATCTCCTGGAAAGGGTGTTTTCAATCAGCCTGGCCCAGCCACACGCTGCCGTCGGCCCGCGCGTGCACTGCCAGCGGCGTGAGGTGGGCGCCGCGGCAGGGGCCGCCCACGCAGCGGCCGGTGTCGGGCTCGAAGATGGCGCCGTGCCGCGCGCACATCAAAAAGCGGCCCGAGCTCTCGAGCACCTGGCCCTCGAAGTCGAGCGGTCCGCCGGCGTGCGGGCACTGGTTGAGGTACGCATACACACCGCCTTGCCAGCGCACCGCGAAAGCGGGCACGCCGTGGGGTGCGGTGAACTTGCTTGCGAGGCCATCGGCGCTGAGCGTGGCGCAAACCGGGCCGGCGGCGGGTGCCGGGGCGGCGTGATCGGTCGTAGGGGTGGGTGCAGTGGAATCGTCGGACATCTGCCGGGGAGCGTAGCCCAAGGGTCGGGCGCCGCGCAATGTGCCGGCGGTGTGTCTTTTCATGTTCGCTAACCTTTATTGAAAACTGTATATTCATACAGCTTTTCGCCGAAGGACACCCGTGGACATCCAACGCAAACTCGCCATCCTGGCCGACGCCGCCAAATACGACGCCTCCTGCGCGTCCAGCGGCTCGAAGCCGCGCGACTCGCTGGGCGGGCGCGGCATCGGCTCGACCGAAGGGGCCGGCATCTGCCACAGCTACGCGCCCGACGGGCGCTGCATCTCGCTGCTGAAAGTGCTGCTCACCAACCACTGCCAGTACGACTGCCTGTATTGCGTGAACCGTGCGTCGAGCAACGTGCCGCGCGCGCGCTTCAGGGTTGACGAGGTGGTGCAGCTCACGCTGGACTTCTACCGCCGCAACTGCATCGAGGGCCTGTTCCTGTCCAGCGGCATCATCAAGTCGCCCGACCACACCATGGAGCAGGTGGTGGAGGTGGCGCGCGTGCTGCGCGAGGTGCACGACTTTCGCGGCTACGTCCACCTGAAGACCATTCCCGACGCCAGCGACGAGCTGCTGGCGCGCGCCGGGCGCTATGCCGACCGGCTCAGCATCAACGTGGAGATGCCCACCGCCGAAGGCCTGCAGGCGCTGGCGCCGGAGAAGAACGAAAGCGCCATTCGCCGCTCCATGGCGCGGCTGCGCCTGCGCATCGACGACCGGCGCGAGGAGGCGCGCCGCGTGGTGCCCATTCGCGCGCTGCCCGGCGCCTCTGCCACCGCCGCCAAGCCGCCGCCGTTCGCGCCCGCGGGCCAGAGCACGCAGATGATCGTGGGCGCCGACGCCACCGACGACCGCCGCATCCTGGCCTCCAGCGCCACGCTGTACGGCGCCTACAAGCTCAAGCGCGTGTACTACTCGGCCTTCAGCCCCATCCCCGACGCCGCCCGCGCGCTGCCCCTGGTGGCGCCGCCGCTGATGCGCGAGCACCGGCTCTATCAGGCCGACTGGCTCATGCGCTTCTACGGCTTCGAGCACCAGGAGATCGTGGCCGCGCCCGACGGCCTGCTGCGGCTGGACGTCGACCCCAAGCTGGCCTGGGCGCTGGCCCATGCCGAGCGCTTTCCGGTCGACCTGAACCATGCGCCGCGCGAGATGCTGCTGCGCGTGCCGGGGCTGGGCGTGAAGGCGGTCGAGCGGCTGCTGCAGGCCCGGCGCGTGCGCCGGGTGCGCGCCGACGACCTGCGTCGGCTGCATGTGCCAGCGCGCAAGGTGCTGCCGTTCGTGGTGGCCGACGGGCACCGGCCGGCTCCGGGCGCCATGGCCGCCACGGCGCCGGTGGCGGGCCCGTCACTGGATGTGCGGGCCGCGCAGGCCTCGCTGTTCTGAGCAAGACGGCCATGCGCATTCGGCTCGACAACCCGATCGATCTCGACGCCTTTCGCCGCCATGCGCGGCAGTTGCTGGCCAGCGGCGTGCCGCCGGACCATGTCGAATGGAGCGAGGGGCCCGCGGGCGACGGGGCGGGCGACTTGTTCGGCGATGCCGATGGCACCGGCGGCACCGACAACCGCATGCCGACACCCGTGCCCAGCGCCGCGCGCCATCCCGTGCCCGCGTCCTTCGTCGCGCTGTGCGCCGACGTGATCCTGCACCGCGACGCGCAACGCTTCACGCTGCTGTACCGGCTGCTCTGGCGCCTGGCCCACGAGCCCGCCCTGCGCCACGACCCGATTGATGCCGACATGCTGCAGGCGCAGTTGATGGCCAAGGCCGTGCACCGGGACATCCACAAGATGCGCGCCTTCGTGCGTTTCACGCGGGTGGGGGATGGGGGGGATGCGGGGGATGCGGGGGAGGGAGGGGCAGGCGATGTGGCGGAGGGCGGCGCGAGCGGCGAACGCCACGTCGCCTGGTTCGAGCCCGACCACCACATCGTCGAGGCCAATGCGCCTTTCTTCGTGCGCCGCTTCGCGCAGATGCGCTGGGCCATCCTCACGCCGGAGCGGTGCGTTGAATGGGACGGGCAGGCGCTGTCTTTCCGCGCGGGGGCCGACCGCCGCGAGAAGCCGCCGCCCGACGCGGGCGAGCAGCTCTGGCTGACCTACTACGAGCACATCTTCAACCCCGCGCGCCTGAAGCTCGCGATGATGCGGCGCGAGATGCCGCGCCGCTACTGGCACAACCTGCCGGAGGCCGCGCTCATTCAGCCGCTGGCCGATGCGGCGCAGGCGCGCAGCCAGTCGATGATCGACGCCCCCGCCACGCCCGCGCGCCGCATTCGCGCACCGCTGCTGCTGCACCCGGTGCAGCCCGAAGGCGTGGCGCCGGCCGACCTGGGTGCGTTGCGCGCCGCCGCCCACGCCTGCCGCGCCTGCCCCATCGGCGCGCTGGCCACGCAGGCCGTGTGCGGCGAAGGGCCGGTGGGCGCGGGCCACATGCTGGTGGGCGAACAACCGGGCGACCAGGAAGACCTGACCGGCCGCCCCTTCGTCGGCCCTGCAGGCCAGCTGCTCGACCGCGCGATGGCGCAGCTGGGCTGGGCACGCGAGAGCGTGTACCTGGCCAACGCCGTCAAGCATTTCAAGTACGAGCTGCGCGGCAAGCGCCGCATTCACAAGACCGCCGGCCAGCGCGAGGCCGAGGCGTGCGCGCACTGGCTCGACAGCGAAATCTCGCTGGTGCGGCCGCAGGCGCTGGTGGCGCTGGGCGCCACCGCCGCGCGCGCCTTGCTCGGGCGTGCCGTGGCGGTGCAAGCCGAGCGCGGCGCATGGCTGCACGAGCGCGCTGATGGATTGCCGGTGTTCGTCACGCTGCACCCGTCGGCGCTGCTGCGCCTGCCCGACAGCGACCGCGCCGCGGCCTATGCGCAATGGCTGGGCGACCTGGAGCGCGCGCGCGGCACGGTTTCTGCTGCGACTGCGGAATGAATGACGATGCGCTGTCAGCCGGCACCATCCCGCACCACACCTCGCGAAACGACTCGCACGACACCTCGCACATGACCCCGCTTCTCGCCCAGCCCCTCACACCCGAAGCCTTCGCGCCGTTCGGCACCGTGATCGCCGTGCCCGCCGGCGAGGGCCGTGCCATCAACGGCGGCAATGCACAGCGTTTCGATCTGCTCGGCGACCTGCAGCTGGGCGCCGACGGCGGCCGGCCCGCGCTCGCGCTGTTTCGTGCGCAGGCGCGGCGTTTTCCGCACACCTTCACCGAGATGGAACGGCACGCGTTGGGCAGCCAGACCTTCGTGCCGCTGGGCGAGCGCCGCTTCGTCATCGTGGTGGCGCGCGCCGGCCAGGCACCCGTGTCGGCTGGCGAGCTGTCGGCCTTCGTCACCGACGGGCATCAGGGCGTGGTGCTTGCGCCCGGCACCTGGCACCACGCGCTGCTGGCGGTCGATGCGGGCGATTTCGTGGTGATCGAGCGCGCCGCGCAGGCGGTCGATTGCGACGTCTGCCAGTTGCAGGCGCCCGCTGTGGTGGCGCCCCGCGAGGCGCTGTAGCCCCAAGGGCAGGCGCGCACCTTCAGTCGCCAATCTGCAGCGCGCTAGGCCGCGATGCGTTCAGCCAACGCAATCAACGACCGGTCCGACCCCGCCGGCCCCAGCAGCGAGATGCCCAGCGGCGCGCCGTCGCGCATCGCCAGCGGCATCGACAGTTGCGGAAAGCCCGCCAGCCCCGCGATGCACAGCAGCCGGATCGCGCGGTTGCGGTAGTCCTCCAGCGACGCCTCGCTGTCGCTGCGCAGCGGCGCGATGTCGGGCATGGACGGCATCAGCAGCACGCCGTCGTCGCCCAGCAGGGCCGCCAGGTGCGCGCGGAATGCGGTGCGAAAAGTGCGCGCGGCTGCCACCTGTGCGTCGGTCACTTCGCGCGACCAGGCAAAGCGCTCGGCCACGCCCGGGCCCAGCGGCGGCGCATAGCGCTCGATCAGCGGCCCGTCGGTGAGCCAGGCCTCGCGCGACTGCAGGTAGCGAAAGTTCCAGTACATCGCGTCGAAGGATTCAAGCGCGACGGTGGTGGTCTGCGCGGGACCGAAGAGCGCTTGCACGCGCTCGGCCGCGCCCTGGAGCGCATCGGCGGCCGCGGGCACGGCCAGCGCCCACACATCGTCGGGCCGCAGCAGGCGCACGCGTGCGGCCAGCGGCGCGGTGTCGGCGCCCAGCAGCACGTCGGCCACGCGCGCGAAGGTGCCGACGTCGCGCGCGAACCAGCCGCAGGTGTCGAAGCTGGGCGCAAGGTCGAGCGCGCCTTCCAGGCTCACGCGGCCGTGCGTGGGGCGAAGGCCGAACAGGCCGCAGTGGTTGGCCGGCGCGCGCACCGAGCCGCCGGTGTCGGTGCCCAGCGCAAAGTCGCACAGGGCCGACGACACGGCCGACGCCGAGCCAGAAGAACTGCCGCCCGTGATGCGGTCCTTGGCCGCGCCGTTGATCGGCGCGCCGAAGTGCGCGTTGTTGCCGTTCATCGAGAACGCGAGCTCGTCGGTCACGGTCTTGCCCGCAAAGCGCGCGCCCGCGTCGAGCAGCTTCTGCACTGTGGGCGCGGTTCGCGTCTTGATGCCCGACATCGCCAGCACGATCGGGTTGCCACCGCCCGTGGGGTAGCCCGCCACGTCGAACAGGTCCTTGGCGGCAAAGCTCAGGTCGGCCAGCGGGCCGGTGGCCGCGCGCGGCACCGGTGCGTCGGGGTAGGGAACGAAGGCGTGGGCGGGGTCGTGCAGGGGCATGGCGATGAAGAGGTGGTGGAGCCGCAAGCGTAAGCGGTCGAGCGGCGTGTTCAGGCGACGAGCACCGGCGCCATGGCGGCGGCCGCGTCGGTATGGATGCAGCGCACGCGGTGCTTCGGCGCCAGCTCCACCAGCGGCGGCTGGGCCGCGCGGCAGGCGTCGGTGGCGAGTGCGCAGCGTTCGGCAAATGCGCAACCGGGCGGCAGCGCGGACAGGTCGGGCGGCGCGCCGCCGATGGTCTCCAGCCGCGTGCCGCGCGCCAGTGCGCCGTGGGCGCGGCTCTTCAGCAGGGCGATGGTGTACGGATGGCGCGGCGAGCGAATCAGCTCGCGCGCCGTGCCTTCCTCCACGATGCGGCCCGCGTACATCACCGCAATGCGGTCGGCCACTTCCACGGCCGCGCCGATGTCGTGCGTGACGAAGATCACCGACAGCCCCAGGTCGCGCTGCAGCTCGCGCAGCAGCAGCAATATCTGGATCTGCACCGTGGCGTCGAGCGCGGTGGTGGGCTCGTCGGCCAGCAGCAGCTGGGGCTTGCAGGCCAGTGCCAGCGCGATCATGGCGCGCTGGCGCATGCCGCCCGACATTTCGTGCGGGTAGGCCTGCAGCCGCCGCTCGGGGCTGGGAATGCGCACGCGCTCGAACAGCGCCAGCGCGCGCTGCTGCGCCTCGGCCCGGCCCACGGGCTCATGCCGGCGGATCGATTCGACGATTTGCGCGCCCACCGTGTACACCGGGTCGAGGGCCAGCAGCGGCTCCTGAAAGATCATCGAGGCGACCTTGCCGCGAAAGTCGGCCAGCTCGCGCTGCGACATCGCAAGCACGTCGCGCCCGGCCACCTGCACCGTGCCGCCCATGCGGGTGCGGCGCTCGGGGTGCAGGCGCAGCAGGGTGCGCATGGTCACGCTCTTGCCCGAGCCCGATTCGCCGATCAGCGCAACCACCTCGCCGCGCTGCACCTCCAGGCTCACGCCGCTCACCGCGTGCACCGGCTTGCGCCCGCCGCTGAAGGTGACGCTGAGGTCGCGCAGGTGAACCATGGGGTCGGTGCTCATTGAAAAACCTCCATGCCGTGTGTTGCGTTGCGCGCTTGCTGGGTGCGCCTTGGTGCGGCGTTCATGCGGCCTGCCTGCGTGGCGACGAAGCCATCGGGTGGCCGCTGCCGGGCTCCAGCACCAGGCAGCTTGCCGCATGCTGCGCGCCGGTGGCGATGCGCTCTGGCACGACCCGGCTGCACACGGGGGCGGCCAGCGCGCAGCGCGGGTGAAAGCGGCAGCCCGAGGGCGGGTTGATGGGGTTGGGCGGGTCGCCCGCGAGCGCGGCTTCTTCGGTGCGGTTGTCGGGATCCATCGAGGGCATGGAGGACAGCAGTGCGCGGGTGTAGGGGTGCGCGGGCGCTTCGTACAGCGCGTCGGCCGGGCCAATTTCTGCCACTTGCCCCAGGTACATGACCATGACGCGGTCGCTCACGTAGCGCACCACGTTCAGGTCGTGGCTAATGAACACGTAGGTGAGGCCAAACTCGGTTTTCAGGTCGAGCAGCAGGTTGATGACCTGGGCCTCCACGGATTTGTCGAGCGCGGAAACGGCCTCGTCGAGGATGACCATGCGTGGCTGCAGTGCGAGCGCCCGCGCGATGTTGACGCGCTGGCGTTGGCCGCCGGACAGTTCATGCGGATAGCGTTCGGCAAACCGTTCGGGTGCCAGCCCCACGCGTGCCAGCAGGTCGCGCGCCCGCGCCACCGATTCGCGTCGCGGCACGCCGTGCACCTGGGGGCCGAAGGCGATGGAGTCTTCGATGGTGAGGCGTGGGTTGAGGGAGGCGTAGCTGTCCTGAAACACCATCTGTACCTGGCGGCGAAACTCTTTGAGCGGCAGGTCGCGGCTGCCGACTTCGCGTCCGTCGAACACGACTTCGCCGCGTGTGGGTGCGATGAGTTGCATGAGCAGGCGCGCGGTGGTCGACTTGCCGCAGCCCGATTCGCCGACGACGCCGAGTGTTTCGCCTTTGATCACTTCGAAGTCGACGCCGTCCACCGCCCGCACCACGCCGCCGCCCCGTCCCAGTGGGTCTTTTTTCAGGGGGAAGTGTTTGACCAGGCCGGTGACTGTGAGCAGGGGCTGGGCGGGGCCGCCTATGTCTTTCAGCGTGTCCATTTGTTCGGGGCTCTTGTTGTTGCGGTTGCTTGCTGTTGTTTTTGGCGTTGTTGTTCAGGGCGGGTGCACAGGCCGCCGGGTGCTCCCCTCCGCGAATGTCCCCCGGGGCTGCGCCCCTCCTCCTTTATTTCGCTGCGGGGAGCACCCGACGCCCTGTGCACCTGGACACGCTGCTGGTGTTCCGCCGATCAACCACTGCTCCGCATAACGCTCGTGAGGGTGGGGTGCCTTGCGCAGCGAAATAAAGGAGGAGGGCGAAGCCCGGGGGACATTCGCGGAGCAAGGTACCCCGCCCTCGCGGGCGCGCCCTGAACAGCAACGGTCGACACCACCACCACCACCACCCTTCGATGGGAAGAACAGGGCACCCAATTTCATCCCTTGTTGTCCATCGCAGAACGCAACCCGTCCGACAGGATGTTGAACGAAATCGACGTGATGAAAATCATCGCCCCCGGCAACGCCGCCACCCAGGGCTGCACGTAGATCGCGGTGCGCAACGTGTTCAGCATCAGGCCCCACTCCGGCTCGGGTGGCTTCACGCCCAGGCCCAGAAACGACAGACCCGATGCCAGGATCATCGACACCGCAATCAGGCTGGTCGCGTACACGAAGATCGGGCCCAGCACATTGCCCAGCACATGCACCCGCACGATGGTGAACGGGCCGGCACCCGACGCGCGCGCCGCCTCCACATAGTCACGCGTGCGCACCTGCGTGGTCACGCTCTCGGCCACGCGCGCAATCTGCGGAATGAACACGATGGTCAAAGAGATCAACGAATTGACCACGCCCGCGCCCAACGTGCCCGACAGCGCAATGGCCAGCAGCACCGACGGGAAGGCGTAGAACACGTCGATGGTGCGCATGATCAACGTGTTGACGATGCCGCCCGCGTAACCCGCGACGATGCCGATCATCGTGCCGAAAACGAAGGCGCACAGCACCGGCGTGATGCCGATGAACAACGACAGCCGCGCCCCCACGATCAACCGCGACAGCATGTCGCGGCCCAGCTCGTCGCTGCCCAGGGGCAAGCCCTGGGTGCCGATGGGCTTCAGGCGCTTGAGCATCGACGCCTGGTAGGGGTCGGACGGCGCGATCCACGGGCCGAACAGGGCCAGCGCGATCAGCACCAACACCACCACGGCGGCACCCACGGCCACCGGGTCGCGGCGCAAGCGCAACCACACCGAGGCCCAGTAGCCGCGCGAGCGATGCAGGGGCTGTGGCGTGGCGCCGGGGGGAGTGGAGTCGGTAGAGGAAGCGAGCACGGTGGACATGGTGGACACGGTGGACATGAGGGGTGCCTTGTTCTTTTTGTTTTTCGTGTTCTTCTTTTCAGGCTCGCGCAATGCGTGGGTCCAGCAGGGTCTGAAGCACATCGACCAGCAGGTTGAGCAGCACGAAGAACAAGGCCAGCACCAGAATCGTTCCTTGCAGCAGCGGCAGGTCGCGCTGGAAGATGGCGGAGTTCAGCAAGAAGCCGGTGCCGGGCCAGGAGAACACGGTCTCTATCAGGATCGAGCCGCCCAGCAGGTAGCCCAGCTGCAGCCCCATCACCGCCAGCGCGGTGGGCGCGGCGTTCTTCATCATGTGGCGGAACACGCCCAGGTGCGTGAGGCCCTTGGCGCGCAGGCCCACGATGAACTCCTGGTCGAGGATGTCGGCGACCAGCGCACGCACCGTGCGCGCGATGATGCCCATGGGAATCACCGACATGGTGAGCGCCGGCAACAAGAGGAACTGCAGGTGCTCCCAGTTCCAGGCCCAGTCGCCCGAGCCGCTGGGGCCCGCGCCGGTGGCGGGCAGCCACATGAGCTGCGACGAGAACACGATGACCATCACCATGCCCAGCCAGTAGTGCGGCACGCTCACGCCCAGCACCGAGAGCATGGAGGCGAAGCGGTCGACCCACGAGCCACGAAAGTAGCCCGCCACAAAGCCGAACAGGCAGCCCAGCACAAAGCCGATGAAGGTGGCCACCACGGCCAGGCGCAGCGTGTTGCCCACGGCGGTGAACACCTCGCCGGCCACCGCGCGGTTGCTTGCGATGGACGTGCCCAGGTCGCCGTGCAGCGCCCGCCACAGCCACATGGCGAACTGCTCGGGCAGCGAACGGTTGAAGCCGTAGAGCTCGCGCAACTGGGCCTGCAGCTCGGCCGATGCATCGGGCGGCAGGATAGACACCAGCGGGTCGCCCGGCGCAATGTGCACGAGCAAGAAGCACACGAGCGCCACGCCGATCATGATCGGCACGGCGTAGATCACGCGGCGCAAAAGGTAGGCGAGCATGGGGCGGCTGGCGCGTGGCTGGCTTGCTTTCTGCTGGAAGCGCTCAGTCCATCGTCACGGTCGCGATGTCGATGAACCAGCTCTTGGGCTGCACCACGTTCTTCACCTTGGCCGACAGCGCGCGCGGGCCCACGTCGTGGGCAATCCAAACGAACGGCGCGTCGTCCACGATGTACGAATGCAGCTTGGCCAGCGCCACGTCGCGCGCCTTGTCGTCGAAGCTGGTGCGAGCATCGGCCACCAGCTTGTCGACCTCGGGGTTGCCGTAGTAGCCCCAGTTGTTCGACACCGGCGGAAAGGCCTTGGTGCTCACGAAGCGCACCATGGCAAAGAACGGGTCCATGGCCGCGAAGCTGATGTTGACCGCGTTGGCGCCGTTGGCCGACGGGTCTTTCGCGCCCTTGCGCCAGTTGGTGAACAGCGTGTTCCATTCGATCACGTCGAACTGCACGTCGAAGAAGCACTGCTTGAGCGACTGCTGCGCAAACTCGTTCATCGGCAGCGGCTGCATCTGGCCCGAGCCCGAGGCCGAAATCTGCACCTTCACCTTGATGGGCTTGGCCGCCGAGTAGCCGGCCTGCGTCATGAGCGCCTGCGCGGCCTTCACGTCGTAGCGAATGTCGAAGGTGGGCTTGCCGAACCACGGGTGGCCCGGCGGCACGGTGCCCTTGGGCTCGGCCATCATGCCGCCCAGCAGCTGCTTCATGCCGCCGCGGTCGATGCACAGGTTGGCCGCCTGGCGCACGCGCTTGTCCAGCCAGGGCGAGCCCTCCACGAACGAGAGCTGCCACGGCCACACATGCGGCTGCGCGTTCGAATAGATCTTGAAGCCGCGCTGCGTGATCTGCGCCATGGCGTCGGGCGAGGGCGCCTCGATCCAGTCGACCTGCCCGCCCAGCAGCGCGGCGGTGCGCGCGTTGGCTTCGGGCATGGGGATCATCACCACCTTGTCGATCTTCGGCACGCGCTTGGGGTCCCAGTAGGCCTTGTTGGCGGCCAGCTCCAGGCGCTCGCGTGCCACGAAGCGCGTGACCTTGAACGGGCCCGAGCCCGACGGGTCGGCCGCAAAGGCGGTCCAGGCGGCCTTGGCCTTGTCGGCGGGTGAGGCGCCGGCGGCGGCGTCGAACTTCTTCTGCCAGTGCGCGGGCGACGCCATGAACAGGTTCGACAGGTTGATCGGCAAAAAGGCATCGGGCTCGCTGGTGACCAGCTCCACCGTCATGTCGTCGATCTTGCGCGCCGAGCGCAGCGTGGGCATGCGCGAGGCGGTCACGCCGACCTGGCTGGGGTCGAACTGCGGGGCGTCCTTGTCGAGCACCTTCTGCACGTTCCACACCACGGCGTCGGCGTTGAAGGCCGAGCCGTCGTGAAACTTGACGCCGGGGCGCAGCTTGAAGACCCACTTGGTCTTGTCTTTCGCGTCCACAGCCCAGGCGGTGGCCACGCCGGGAATCAGCACACTGGGCGCGTCGGCCTTGGACAGGTCCCACTGCGTGAGCGAGTCGTAGATGGGAATGCCGGTGAAGCGGTTGCCCTCGAAGCCCTGGTCGGGCTGGCCCAGCGTGCGCGGAATGTCGGCCGCCGTCATGGCGATGCGCAGTGTTTTCTCCTGCGCCATGGCGCCGGGGGCGGCCAGCATCAGGGTGGCGAGCGCCGCGCAGGCGGCCAGGGGTTTCAGGAATAGGGCGGGGGCGGCACGCTTCACATGGAACTCCGTTGGATGGCGGGAGAAAAAGGCTCCGAGCCACCGGTGACGCACGATATGTGCCAGCGGCTGAAACCGTTCGCCTCGCCGCCACGTACAACTTCCGGCTGCTACGCCATCCGGCGAATAGACGCCCCGCCACGGGGTTTTGACAATGCAGACGCTCGTATTCCAAAAGCCGCGATTCATGCGCAAGAAGAAAGCACGCCGATGATCACGATGAAACAGGGTTGGCGCGGAGCCGACGTTCGCCGCCTGCAGGAGGCGCTGAACCGCAAGCTGTCGCCCAGCCCCGCGCTGGTTGCCGACGGCGACTACGGCCCGCGCACCCGCGCCGCCGTGCTGCGCCTGCAGGCCGCGCACTGGCTGGTGGAAGACGGCGAGGCCGGCCCCTGCACGCAGAACGTGGCGTTCGACGGCGAGCGCGAAGCGCCCATCCTGCACCCCGTGGCGCTGATCCCGCCGCCGGAGGCCGCGCTGTGCTGGGCCGCCGGCATCGCAATGATGACGCGCTCCACCGTGCGGGCGGTGCTGGCGCGCACGCCCGACGACCTGCTTGCCACCGACGGCGCGCTGCAGCCCTTCGGCGACACCCATGGCGACAGCAACCCCTTGCAAGGCGGCGCGCGCTTTGCGCAGGCGCATGGGCTGAAGGTGCGTGCGCCCTCGCCGTGGTCGCTCAAGTCGCTGCGCGCCGCGCTGCAGGAAGGGCCGGTCATGCTCGACATGCTGTGGGGCCCCAAGGGCTATGCGCAGGGGGCAGGGCGGCCGGGCCACACGGTGGTGCTCGCCGGCATTCGTGGCGACTGCGACCCGAGCGGGCGCGGCACCACCCTGCGCGTGCTCGACCCCTGGCCGCCGAAAAAGGGCGCGCGCCGCTCGGTCAATTTCCACAAGTGGGTGCAGGCCGCGAGCTCGCGCACCTGCCGCGTGTTCCTGGGCTGAGCCGCACCGACGCACGCCGCGCACGCAGTGTGTGCCGCAGGGCCGATGCGACAATCGCCCCCGCCATGACAGACACCCTCACGATCACCCGCCCCGACGACTGGCACCTGCACGTGCGCGATGGCGCCGCCCTCGAAGCCGTCGTTCCCCACAGCGCCCGCCAGTTCGGCCGCGCGCTGATCATGCCCAACCTGCGTCCCCCCGTGACCACCGCCGCGCAGGCGCTGGCCTATCGCGACCGCATCCTTGCCGCCGTGCCCGAAGGCATGGCCTTCGAGCCCGTGATGTCGCTGTACCTCACCGACAAGCTGCCGCCCGAAGAAATTGCGCTGGCCGCCCAGGCCGGCGTGCGCGCACTCAAGCTCTACCCGGCCGGCGCCACCACCAACAGCGATGCCGGCGTGACCGACATCCGCAACACCTACAAGACGCTGGAGGCCATGCAGAAGCACGACCTGCTGCTGCTGGTGCACGGCGAGGTGACCGACCCCGCCATCGACCTGTTCGACCGCGAAGCCGTGTTCGTCGACCGGGTGATGATTCCGCTGCGCCGCGACTTCCCCGAACTGAAGGTGGTGTTCGAGCACCTCACCACCAAGGAAGGCGCCCACTACGTGCGCGATGCCGACCGCTTCACTGCCGCCACCATCACCGCGCACCACCTGCTGTACAACCGCAACGCCATCTTCACCGGCGGCATTCGCCCGCACTACTACTGCCTGCCCGTGCTCAAGCGCGAGACGCACCGCGTGGCGCTGGTCGAGGCGGCCACCAGCGGCAGCGACCGCTTCTTTCTGGGCACCGACAGCGCGCCGCACCCGGCGCACCTGAAGGAACACGCATTGGGCTGTGCCGGCTGCTACACCGCGCTCACCGCCATCGAGCTGTACGCGGAAGCCTTCGACAGCGTGAACGCGCTCGACAAGCTCGAAGGCTTCGCAAGCTTTCACGGCCCCGACTTCTACGACCTGCCGCGCCACACCGACACCATCACGCTCAAGCGCGAAAGCTGGACCGTGCCCGAAACCGTGCCGTATGGAGAAGCCACGCTCAAGCCCTTGCGCGGCGGCGAAACGATGAACTGGAAACTCGCATGAACCCCACGCCGCGCGTGATGCTGCTGATCGACGCCGACAACGTCTCGGCCGATGTGATCGAGCAGGCCGTGCAGCGCACGATGGACGACTACGGCGCCATCCACGTGCGCCGCGCCTACTGCAACGCCGAGATGGCGGTGAACCGGCAGGCCATGTTCAAGCGGCTGTCGGTGCGCCCGATGGTGAACCTGTCGACCGGCAAGAACAGCACCGACATCGCGCTGGCCGTGGACGCCATCGACCTGGTGATCGACGAGCGCCCCGACGTGGTGGTGCTGGTGTCGTCCGACTCCGACTTCGCACCGCTGGTGATCCGGCTGCGCGAAAAGGGCTGCCGCGTGTGCGGCATCGGCCAGCAGGGCAAGACGGGCGAGGAAACGATCGGCATCTACGACGCGTTCATCGACCTCGAGCACCATGGCGTGAAGCCGGCGGTGCGCACTGCAGCTGCCAAAAAGACCGCCACCGGGACCGCCACGAGGACTGACACGAAGGCCGACACCAAGACGGTGGCCGCCAAGACACCGCGCACCAGACGCGCGGCGGCGGAACCTGCCGCGGCACCGGCCGCCAGGAAGACCGCCACCAAGACCCCCGCCCGCAAGACGACGGCGCGCACCACCAAGGCCGCGCAAGCGCCGCAGGCACCGCAGAAGCCGCCACCCTCCGAAGCCGCCGAATTCATCCTGCAGGCCGCGCCCGCCCTGCGCGGTGGCAACGACGTGCCGCTCAACGACGTGGCCAAGGCGCTGCGCACCGCCGGCCTGCTCGGCAAGCACGGCAGCTCGCTCAAGCTGTTCGACAAGCTCACGGCGGAGTTCGTGGTGATGCAGCACCCTGACCGCATCCGCTGGACGGGTGCCCCCGCGTCTTGACTCTGCCTTGACCCTGGCGGTGATCGACTGGGCGCAGCCCTGGCTGGCGCCCTATCGCACCCCCGGCGAGGCGGCGGCGCAGGCCGCGCGCCACGCCTCGGTGGCCGCCGCGCTGCAAGGCGTGAAGCCGGCCGCCTCGCCCGACTTCGTGCGCCAGGGTGCGCTGGCCGCGGGGCAGGCCAGCGAAGCCTTCGGCGCTTTCGAAGCCTACGAATCGCACATCTTCCACACCCGCACCGTGCCCACGCGCGACAACCTGCACGACTTCTTCAACGGGCTCGTGTGGCTTGCGTTCCCGCAGGCCAAGCGCCACCTCAATGAACTGCAGGCGAGCGAGATCGCACGCAGCGGTGTCGGGGCCGTGCGCGGACCGCTGCGCGACGCGATCACCCTGTTCGACGAGAACGGCGCGCTGCTCAATGCACCGCCCGCGCTGTGGCGGGCGCTGGTGGCGCGCGACTGGCATGCGCTGTTCGTCACGCAGCGCGGCCTGTGGCGCGAAGCACGCCTGCTGCTGTTCGGCCACGCGCTGCTCGAAAAACTGGTGACGCCGCGCAAGCCGATCACGGCGCACGTGCTGCTGCCGTATGACCTGAACGCACCGCCGGCCTTCGATGACGCGGCAGTGGCAAAGAATTTCGATGCGGACCGGCTTCGAACAAAGCCTTTCGTACCGCTTCCGGTGCTCGGCGTGCCGGGCTGGTGCGCTGAAAATACAGCGGCATCTTTCTACGCCGACGCGGGGGTCTTCCGGCCTTTGCAGAAGAACGCCTTGCCGGCGTAGGTTTCGCGGGCTCGGGAGGGCCCGGCGCAGCGCGTGCACCGCACGCGGACTGCAATTCAATTTCAGAGGAGCTCACACAACAACATGGACACCGTCATTCTTCTGCTCAAGGTCGGGCTGATTCTTTACGCGATCTACAGCTTCATCGTCTATGCCTCGCGCCGCTCCGGCAACCGCGACGCGCTCAAGCACTTTCGCGGCACGCCGGTGCTGCGCCGCATCACCGACGAAGAAAAATCCGCGCTGCAACCCTTCCTGATCGGCCAGGGCCTCACCGCGGATGACGACGTGCGCGAACTCAGCGGCGCCTTCGTGCGCCACGGGCTGCAGTCGCAGGGCGCGTCGACCGAGCACGACACCATCGGCGACGTCGATGTGCTGCTGCCCTACGACGCCTTCGACTACATCGAGTCGCACAACCAGGCGCTGGTGGTGCTGAGCAAGAAGTGCGCGGTGGTCATTCGCGTGAACGGCTTCGACCTGCTCGAAGGCCGCCAGCGCGCGCAGCGCCAGCAGGCACAAGACAAGCAGTGGAAGCGCGGCGAAGTGGGCGCGCTGCCCAACATCGACGAAATTGCGCTGGGCGCCGACACGCCGGTGCCCGTGCCCTCCGCCGCATCGCTTGCGAGTGACGCCACCGCCCGCTTCCAGCGCGGCGAGGTCGACATCCTGGCCCAGCGCACCGAAACGCCCGAGGAAGTGGCCGACCGCATCGGGCGCGGCGGTGCCTGGGTGTCGGCGCTGGCCTGGCTGGCCGCGTTCCTGCTGCTGTGGGCCGCCACCTGGGACGCCTCGCGCGACCTGCATGCGTACCTGCTGGCAGCGGGCCTGTGCTTCGGCCTGCTGGCCGTGTGGCTCTTCGTGCGCAAGCCATCGGCCACGTCGGCGGTGCGCGTGCCGCAGCCGGTCAACCGGGTGCGCGGCATGCTCAACCAGATTGCCGTGGTGAACGCGAGCAACGCGGCGGTGCAGCGGGTGGGCGTGTTCATCGGCGACAAGCTCAGCCTGACGCTGCCTTCGCACTGGAACAACGAACAGACGGTGCCTTACGGCGAGGTGATCGAGGCCGAGCTGCGCACCGGCGACTTCACCGCGGTGAGCTTCGGCGAGCGCTGGTCGGTGGCCGACGAATGGCGGCGCTTCAAGCCCGTGTACTGGGGGCGCCATGTGCTGCATCTGCTCATCGGGTTGCTCGCCATCGGCGCGCTCGCAGCGTGCGCGCCTGATTTGCGCGGCGACGCGGCGCTGATTGCGCAATGGTTCACGCACGACAAAAGCCCCGCCTACAGCGATGCCAACCCGCTGACAGACAACCCGCCCCAATGGGGCAGCATCGCCAGCATGGAGGGCCAGGCGCGCTGCGAGATCGACATGGGCGCCCACACCAACGGCCACGCCATGCCCGCCGTCGACTGCACCACGGTGCGCTGGTCAGGCAAGGCGCCGGTGGTGCCCGCGCTGGACATTGCGCCCAGCGTGCTCGCGCTGGCCGAGCCCGACTTCATCCGGGGCTCGGAGAACAGCATGGCCGCCAGCCTGATCGCGATGCTGCGCATGCGGATGGGCCAGGCGGCCGACCCGCTCGCGGCCTACCGTGCGCGCGAGAACACGCCGCTGATCGTGCGCAACTTCGACCAGTCGGTGGCGGCGATAGAGGCAGCATGCAAGGACGAGGGCGGCCTGTCGCCCGAGGCTTGCGGCCACCTGCAGCGCGAACTGGTGCGCACCGTCGATGCCACGGTGCAGAAGGGCGGCAACGACACGCCCGCAAGCACCTGGGCGGCGCTGGCCGCCAGCGCCAGGCCGGGCCAGGAGAACGCCGACATCGTGCTGTCGCGCACCCAGCTGGCCGCCGTGCAGCGCGCGGTGCGCCGGGCGGTCGACGCCGTGGTGGCCGAGAAGATTGCGGCGGCGATGCCGTCGATCGTGCCGGCCACGGGCGGGGTGCTGCTCGCGTCGAGCACGCGCATCGGCGATGCCCCTCGCAAGACGCTCAAGACGCGCGAGGCAAGCCAATCGGCAGAGGCCGAGGGCGAAGCCACTGATGCCACTGATGCCACCGATGCCACCGAAGCCGAAGCGGAGCCCGACAACTCCCTGCTGGGCCGCTGGGCCCGCCTGCAGCGCCATGCCACGGCCGACGGGCTGCGGCACTTCGTGCTGGAGGGCCTGGTCACCGAGGTGGGCCAGGACGCCACTGGCACGACGCGGGTGCGCGTGGAGCCCGGCCTGGACGCCACGCGCACGGCCGCGGCCGGCGCGCACGCGCTGTGGTGGCTGTTCGCGGCCCTGCTGGTGCTGGTGAACGGCGTGCTGTTCGCGGTGCGCCTGACGCAGAGCATGCGCCGCGGCAAGCGCCTGCACGCGGACATCGCCAGCCGCCCGGCACCGGGCGCCACGGGGCTTTTCTGAGCGGGCCGACAGGCCTTTGCCAACACGGGGAATACCCGGGCGGCCCGGCTTTTGCTCCTATCATGGTTGCGCCGGGTGCCGCCTGGCGCAGCCTGCAGGCACCCTCACAACACACAACAACACCCAGGGCCTTGGCACAGCGCACGGCTTGAAGAGGGCCCCGGGGCCCTCATCTGGGTGGCAGGTTTCCCCACGGAGAATTCAACTTGAAACGTATCCTTCTTTTCGTCCTGACCAATGTGATGGTCGTCGCCGTGCTGGGCGTGGTTGCCAGCCTGCTGGGCGTCAACCGCTTCCTGACGGCCAACGGGCTCAACCTGGGCGCGCTGCTGGGCTTTGCGCTGATCATGGGTTTTGGCGGCGCGTTCATCTCGCTGCTCATCAGCAAGCCGATGGCCAAGTGGACCTCGGGCCTGCGCATGATCGACAACCCCCAGACGCCCGACGAGGCCTGGATCGTCGGCACCGTGCGCAAGTTTGCCGACAAGGCCGGCATCGGCATGCCCGAGGTCGGCATCTTCGAGGGCGAGCCCAACGCCTTTGCGACCGGCGCGTTCAAGAACTCGTCGCTGGTGGCGGTGTCCACCGGCCTGCTGCAGGGCATGACGCGCGAAGAGGTCGAGGCCGTCATCGGCCACGAGGTGGCGCACATCGCCAACGGCGACATGGTGACCATGACGCTCATTCAGGGTGTGATGAACACCTTCGTGGTGTTCCTGTCGCGCGTGATCGGCTATGCGGTGGACAGCTTTCTGCGCCGCGGCGACGACCGCTCGTCGGGCCCGGGCATCGGCTACTACGTGAGCACCATCGTGCTGGACATCGTGCTGGGCTTTGCTGCCGCGATGGTGGTGGCCTGGTTCTCGCGCCACCGCGAGTTTCGCGCCGACGCCGGTGCCGCCGCGCTCATGGGCCAGAAGCAGCCGATGATCAACGCCCTGGCGCGCCTGGGTGGCCTGCCCGCCGGCGAGCTGCCCAAGGCTGTGGAAGCCATGGGCATCACCGGCAAGATGGGCAAGCTGTTTGCCACGCACCCGCCCATCGAAGAGCGCATTGCGGCGCTGCAGAACGCACAACGCTGAGCCAGGGCTGCTGATCGCTCATGCCAAACCGGCACCTGGAGGTGCCGGTTTTTTTATGTCTTTCGATTTGCTCTAGATGCCCGCATTGCCGCCATGAAGCTTCTCGGACTCTGGGCCTTGCTGTCTTGCGGCGCGCTGCTGGTCGGCGCGCTGACCACGCCGTGGTGGATAGCGAGCTACTTTCACGCGACGCTGGCCACCTACGGTGCAGAGCACCTCGCGGCGGCAGCGGCGGCCGAATTTCTGGCGAAGGAAGCGTGGTCCATGGCCGCCACCTGCGTGCTGGCGGCAGCGGGCGCGGTGACCGGGTTCTTCATGTGGCGCGAGGGGCGCGCGAGCCTGCGCGCCTGGCGCGGGGTGTGCGCCCTGGCGCTGCTCGACATCGCCGTGCGCTGGGCCTGGTTCGACGCCGAGCCCACCTTTGCGGTGGGCTGGGTCGTCTACTGGTGCGCCATGGGCCTGTGGGGCGAGCTTTGCGCGCGCCGCACCGCGGCCTCAGGCGTTGCTTGAAGGCGCGGGCGCTGCGGCGGTATCGGCTGCTGCTGCGTCGGGCGTAGCTTCAGGAGCGGTGTCCGCTTCAGCGTCGGATGCGGCTTGCGGTGCCGTGTCCGCCGAAGCCGAAGGTGAGGGCGCGAGAGCAGCAGCAGCAGCCTCTGCCTCCGCTGCCTCCACCGCAGCAGCCTCGGCAGCCGCAGCGGCCACCACCGCTGCGGCCTGGTCGCGGCGCACGCGTTGCAGCGTGCGCGTCACTTCGGCCTGTTCCATGCCGTACATGTCCGCGAACTCCTGCTCGCTGCGCCCGCTGGCCTCGAAGGCGCGCAGCAGTGCTTCGCGCTTGGCGGCCTGCTGGGCCAGTTCGGCCAGGGCTTCGTCGAGCACGGCGTTGTTGTTCGCGTCGCGCGAGCGCACCAGCACCGCATAGGCTTCACGCTCGAGGCCCGATGCTTCGACCGCACGGGCCAGGCGGGCCACCAGCTGCGGGCGCAGGTCTTCACCGGTGCGCTGCGAACGGCGGCGGTGCAGCTCAAGGATGGCGTGGTGCACATGCTCGGGCGCCACCGGCTCGGCCACGTTGCCGTCGAGGTCGTGGCGCGCATGGCCGGCGGCCACGCTTTCCAGGTAGCGCGTGGAGCGCGCATGCAGGCCCATGGCCACCTTGAGGTCTTCGGACTTGAAGTCTTCGGGGTGGCGGGCCAGCAGCTCTTCGTACACGCCGAGCTTCAGCGGCAGAAAGCGCGCGCCGAACAGGTTGGGGTACAGCGCGAACAGGCGTTCGAGCGCCGGGTGCACCTTGCGCTGCGGGCGGGCGGGCTGGGCCTGCGCCTTTTCCTTTTGCTGCTGCTGCGGCTGCTGCTGGCGGGGCTGTTGCCCGCCACGCTGGCCGCGACCGCCGGGGTTCTTCTGCCGCGGCGGGCGCGAGCCCTCGTGCGGCTGCCCTGGCTGTGCCTGGTGTTCCGCAGGCTGCGCGGTCGCGTCGGCGCCCGTGTCAGCGCCTGCGTCGGCACCGGACTGCAGCTGCTTCAGCTGATCGGCCATGTCCAGTTGCGGGCGCCGGGGCTGGCGTGCGTTCGTTTTCGGGGTGGCGGTGGAAGCGTCGGTCATGCGGGGGCGCAGTGGGATGAAATGAAAGAAAAGAGGCTGGCGGGGCGCGTTCAGCGCGGCCGGAACATCTTGAAGAGATTGTCGGGGCTGACTTCGAAGTAGTCCGCCGGGCCGCCGCCGCGCAAAATCGGCTGCGCCGCGGCGGTGTCGTAGATGCCGTCTTTCAGCAGGTGGCGTGCAATGTGCACGCCCACCACTTCACCCAGCACCAGCCAGGTTTGCACGGGCACGCCGTCCACGCCTTCGAGCTGCAATATCTGTGTGACCCGGCATTCGAAAGACACGGGGCTTTCGGCCACGCGCGGCACCGCGATGGTCCGCGAGGCGGCCGTGGTGAGGCCGGCCAGCTCGAACTCGTTCACCTCGGGCGGCACGGCCGCGCAGGAGCGGTTCATCTGCTCGGCCAGCGGCCGGGTGGCCAGGTTCCAGCCGAACTCCCGCGTCTGGCGGATGTTGTGCAGGCTGTCCTTGGCGCCGATGCTGGCAAAGCCGACGATGGGCGGCGTGTAGTTGAAGGCGTTGAAGAAGCTGTAGGGCGCGAGGTTGAGCACGCCGTTCGCGTCCTGCGAGGAGATCCAGCCGATGGGGCGCGGCCCGACCATCGCATTGAACGGGTCGTGCGGCAGGCCGTGGCCCTTGGCGGGTTCGTAGAAATGGAAGTCGTCGGTGGCCATGAGGATGTCGTGGGTTCGGTGGCGGGGTTCGGGTCCGGTGCCGGGTCAGTGGCCGAGGGCCGAAGCCCGCGCGGCCTGCCGCCCGATCAGCAGCCGGAACGGCAGCAGCATCAGCACGCCCACTGCCAGCTTCACCGCAAGGTCGCCAAGCGCCCAGGTGAGCCAGGGGCCGTCGGTGCCCGCAAAGGCGATGCCCCAGAACACGATGCTGTCGAGCACGGCCGCGATCACGGTGGCCACCAGCGGCGCGCGCCACCAGAGGCCGCGGCGCAGCCGATCGAACACGCCGATGTCCAGCAGCTGCGAGGCGATGAATGCCAGGCCCGAGGCGGCCGCGATGCGCGCCGGCGCGAGCAGCAGCGACACGCCCACCGCCACCGCAAAGCCCACCCACGCCACGCGCCGCGCCGTGCCGGGACCGAACCGCCGGTTGACCAGATCGCTCACCAGGTAGGCCACCGGGTAGGTGAAGGCGCCCCAGGTCAGCCAGTCGTTCAGCGCGTACTGCACCAGGATGTTGGACGCGAGCACCACCGCGGCCATGGCCAGCGTGGCCGCGGTCAACTGGCCGAAGGTGGGGCGCGCGAAACGGGTGGTGGGCATCGTCATGGCCATTGCTCAGACGCTCGCCGTGCGTTCGTGTTCGGACGCGGCCCGCACGCTGTGCGCCACGGCCTCCGCCACCTTGATGCCGTCCACGCCGGCCGACAGAATGCCGCCCGCATAACTCGCGCCTTCGCCGGCAGGGTACAGGCCACGCACATTGAGGCTCTGGAAGTCGTCGCCGCGCGTGATGCGAATGGGCGACGAGGTGCGCGTTTCCACACCGGTGAGCACGGCGTCGTGCGTGTCGAAGCCCTTGATCTTGCGACCGAACGCCGGAAAGGCCTCGCGCATCGCCTCGATGGCGTAGGCCGGCAGCGCCTGGTGCAGGTCGGTGGGCGTCACGCCGGGCTTGTACGAAGGCGTGATGCTGCCCAGCGCGGTCGATGGCTTGCCGGCCACGAAGTCACCCACCAGCTGGCCGGGTGCGTGGTAGTTGCTGCCGCCGAGCACATAGGCGTTGGATTCGAGCTCGCGCTGCAGCACGATGCCCGCCAGCGCATCGCCCGGGGCCTCGGGCGTCCAGCCGGGAAAGTCTTTCGGGTCGATGCCCACCACGATGCCCGCGTTGGCGTTGCGCTCGTTGCGCGAGTACTGGCTCATGCCGTTGGTGACCACGCGGCCCGGTTCGCTGGTGGCCGCCACCACGGTGCCGCCGGGGCACATGCAAAAGCTGTAGACCGAGCGGCCGTTGCTGGCGTGGTGCACCAGCTTGTAGTCGGCCGCGCCCAGCAGCGGGTGGCCCGCATGGCGGCCCCAGCGCGCGCGGTCGATGAGGCCCTGCGGGTGCTCCACCCGAAAGCCGATGGAGAAGGGTTTGGCATCGATGTGCACGCCGCGCGCATGCAACATCTCGAAGGTGTCGCGCGAGCTGTGGCCCAGCGCCATCACCACATGGTCGGCGCGCAGCGTGCTGCTGTGGCCGGTGGTCTGGTCGAGCACGGTGAGGCCGCGCAAATGTTTGCCGCCCGGGCCGTCTTCGATGTGCACGTCGGTCACGCGCTGCTCGAAGCGAATTTCGCCGCCCAGCGCCACGATCTGCTCGCGAATGTTCTCCACCACCTTCACCAGCTTGAAGGTGCCGATATGCGGATGCGCGACGTAGAGAATTTCAGGCGGCGCGCCGGCCTTCACAAACTCTTCCATCACCTTGCGGCCCAGGAAGCGCGGGTCCTTGATCTGGCTGTAGAGCTTGCCGTCGGAAAAAGTGCCGGCACCGCCTTCGCCGAACTGCACGTTCGACTCGGGGTTGAGCACGCTCTTGCGCCACAGGCCCCAGGTGTCGCGGGTGCGCTGGCGCACGGTCTTGCCGCGTTCGAGCACGATGGGCTTGAAGCCCATCTTCGCGAGCATCAGCGCCGCGAAAATGCCGCAGGGGCCGAAGCCGATCACCACCGGGCGACTCGTGCCTTCGGGTGCATCGGCGGGCGGCGTGTAGCGCATGTCGGGCGCGTTCTGGATGTGCGGATGGTCCGCGTGTTTGGCGAGCAGGCTCGCCTCCAGCGTGGCGTCGTTCAAACGCACGTCGCAGATGTAGACCGTGAGCAGGTCGACCTTGCGCGCGTCGAAGCTGCGCTTGTAGACGGTGTGGGAGTCGATCGCGTCGAGCGGAACGTCGAGCGTTCTGGCGATCAGTGTGACCAGCGCGTCGGGCGCGTGGTCGAGCGGGAGTTTGAGTTCGGAGATTCTCAGCATGACTGGCGTGGGGCTTGTGGTTATCAAGCAGACCGCGCATTTTAAGCGCCGGGGGCGCTATGAAAGGTATAGCTGATGGCCGACCCTGTAACCGCAGGTCAGGCTGGCAGGAAGCCTTCGACGGACAAGTAGCGCTCGCCGGTGTCGTAG
The DNA here is from genome assembly GCF_046156345.1 of Variovorax sp. H27-G14. NCBI lineage: Bacteria > Pseudomonadati > Pseudomonadota > Betaproteobacteria > Burkholderiales > Comamonadaceae > Variovorax > Variovorax sp. H27-G14. The sequence continues at coordinate 1,133,605 of NZ_JAYLVN010000001.1, read as the reverse complement.
TTGAAGCCCAGCACCACCGCATCGGGTGCCAGCGAGGGCAGCTTCTGCGCAATGGCCGCGAGCGTGGCGCCCGACGAAATGCCGACCAGCATGCCTTCTTCGACCGCGCAGCGCCGGGCCATTTCGCGCGCCGGTTCGGCGTCGACCTGCAGCACGCCGTCGAGTAGCGAGGTGTCGAGGTTCTTGGGGATGAAGCCCGCGCCAATGCCCTGAATGGGGTGCGGCGCCGGCGCGCCGCCGGAGATCACCGGCGAGGCCACCGGCTCCACCGCGAACACCTGCAGCCTGGGCCACTTCTTCTTCAGCACCTTCGCCACGCCCGTGATGTGGCCACCCGTGCCCACGCCGGTGATGATCACGTCGATGCCGTCAGGAAAGTCGGCCGCAATTTCTTCCGCCGTGGTGCGCACGTGCACGTCGACGTTGGCGGGGTTGTTGAACTGCTGCGGCATCCACGCGCCGGGCGTGCCGGCCACGATTTCTTCTGCGCGTGCAATGGAGGCCTTCATGCCGCCGGCGCGCGGCGTCAGGTCGAAGCTGGCGCCGTAGGCCAGCATCAGGCGGCGGCGCTCCACGGACATGCTGTCGGGCATCACCAGAATGAGCTTGTAGCCCTTCACCGCCGCCACCATGGCCAGACCGATGCCGGTGTTGCCGGAGGTCGGCTCCACGATGGTGCCGCCGGGCTGGAGCGCGCCGCTCTTCTCCGCGTCTTCCACCATCGCCAGCGCGATGCGGTCCTTGATGGAGCCGCCGGGGTTGGCGCGCTCCGACTTGATCCACACCTGCTGCTTCGCATTGCCGAACAGTCGGTTGATGCGAATGTGCGGCGTGTTGCCGATGGTCTGGAGGATGTTCTGGGCCTTCATGGGTCGGGTCTCCTGTGGATGCAATGCGTGAGTCGAACGAACAGCGCGCATTGTGAGACCAGGCCAAGACGCTTTCAGCGTGAGGGTGTTGCCGCGGGCAGCAGCCGGCCTTGCAGCAGCAGCGCCAGTGTCTTGAGCACCAGCAGGCCGATGATGATGTTGGCGGCCCCGAACAGCCATGGCGCCAGCCATTCGACGGGCCCGGTCGCGCCGCTGGCGAGCAGGCGCATGGCCAGTGCGGGCAGCGCGGCCACGCCGAAGCTGAAGGCCCAGTACGAAGGCGCGAAAGGCTGCCTGGCAATCCACGGCAGCAGCCGCACGAGCAGCAGCGCCTGGTACAGCCCGTAGCCCAGCAGGATCTGCGCGAACAGGTCGGGCACGCCGCCGTTGAGGCTCATGTAGGCCACGCCTCCGACCACGGCCGGTGCCAGCTGAATGCCCAGCACCGGGCGCAGCGCCTCCGGCAGCGGCGCCTGCAGGGCCGCGCGGCTCAGCACCATGGACTCGATGGCCAGCCACGAGAACATCCCCGCGCCGAAGAACAGCATGCCCAGGTGCGGCCAGCCGAAGGCGGCGGCGGTGGTGCCCGACACAAAGTTCTGCGCCACCGCCGGCAGGTACATGGCCGGCGTCACCAGCTCCGGCTGACGCCCGCCTTGCCACATGCGCCCGTAGAGCCAGAGGCCGAGCGCCAGTTGCGCGGCCAGCGCCACGGCGGCAACGGCCAGCGCCAGCGGCCGCGCCACCGGCAGCAGCGCCGTCGCCGCCAGCATGCTGGCCACCGGCACCAGTGCCGCGAAAGACGACTGCACCGGGTGGTTCATTTCGGCACGGGCCTCCGCGCCATGGCGCAGCCACTTGTGCGCATACAGCGCCAGCAGCACGAGCCACACCGCGATGCCGCCGAAGGTCAAAAGGTCGGCGATCTGCGGCGGCAGGTGCCACAGCGGCACGGCCAGGTGCCAGGCATTGCCCAGCGCCAGCACGCCCACGGCAATGCCGAAGAAAGAAACCGGAAGGGGCGCGTGCGCTGACGTCATGGAAGTTCACCTCGTCGTGATCGGATGAACCAACTTTAGGCCTGCGTGCTAGCATTTTGAATGCTGAAAAGTCTCTGAAACTTGCTCAGGCGTCTCACCTTATGGACCCCTTGAGCCAACTCGTCGGCTGGCTCGACCCGCGCGCTCGCATGGACCTGCGCTGCCTGTTCGGCCAGGACTGGGCCGCGCCGCATGCGCCCATCGGGCCGTGGCGTGCGCCCTTTCACATCCTGCTGCGCGGGCGCTGCGAACTGTGGCTGCCCGACAGCGGCACGCTGGTGCCGCTGGAAGAGGGCAGCCTCGTGGTGCTGCCGCGCGGCGCGGCGCATGTGCTGCGCACCGCCGGGCTGCAGGAAGGCAGGGGCCGCGCGATTCGACTGAGGCCGGGCGAACTGCTCGACCTGAAGACCAACGTGGCGCGCCCGGAGCGCGCGGACACCGACATCCTCTGCGGCGAGTTCGAGTTTCCCGGGCGCCGCCGCAGCATGCTGCTGGAGGCCTTGCCCGAGTCGATGGTGATCGCCTTCGCGGGCCAGCCGGAGTACGCGTGGCTCGAAGGGCTGGTGCGGCTCATGGCGCATGAAATCGCGCAGCAGCGCCCAGGTGCGGCGGCCATCGTGGCGCAGCTGTCGGGCACGCTGTTCACGCTGGCGGTGCGCGCGCACCTGCATGCGCGCCCGGGCCTGCCCGGCTCACTTGACCTGTCCGGCGTGCTCGGCCTCATGGCCAGCCCGCGCCTGGCGCCCGCCCTGCAGGCCATGCTGGCAGAGCCACAGATGCCCTGGACCGTGGCCGCGCTGGCCGAGCGCAGCCATCTTTCGCGCGCCACCTTCGCGCGCGAGTTCACGCGGCGCGCGGGCACGGGGCCGCTGGCGTTGCTGACCGGGTTGCGCATGGAGCTCGCGTCGCGGCTGCTGGCGCACGGCGGGCAGGACACCGCGTCCGTTGGCGAGGCGGTCGGCTATCGCTCGGAGGCTGCGTTCAACCGGGCGTTCACGCGCCACGCGGGCGTGACGCCGGGGCGCTTCAGGCGCGCGCCGAGCCGCGTTCAAGGTGCGCCTGGTGCTGCCGATGCAACGGATGGGGCCTAGGCAGTGCCGGCCGTGAACTTCATCGCCACGCCGTTCATGCAGTAGCGCAGGCCGGTGGGCTTGGGGCCGTCGTCGAACACGTGGCCCAGGTGGCCGCCGCAGCGGCTGCAGTGCACCTCCGTGCGGGCCATGCCGAAGGAGCGGTCGGTGTGCTCGCCCACGGCCTTGTCCAGCGGTTGCCAGAAGCTCGGCCAGCCGGTGCGGCTGTCGAACTTGGTCTTGGAGGAGAACAGGTCGAGCGCGCAGCCCGCGCAGGCGAAACGCCCGGCCCGGTGCTCGTCGTTCAGCGGGCTGGTGTAGGGCCGCTCGGTGCCTTCCTGGCGCAGCACGTCGAACTGGTTGGTGTCGAGCAGCTTGCGCCACTCGGCCTCGGTGTGGGTGACCTCGAACTTCTCGTTCTGCGCCGCTTGTGCGGCGCGGGTACCCCAGCCGAACAGGCCGAGCGATTGGGCAACGGCCAGCCCCACGGCCGAGGTGCCTGCGGCAAGGGCGAAACGGCGTCCGGTTTTTTGCGTCATGACAGGCCTTCGTTCTGTGGTGATGAGAGTTGCGGTGGTGGTCGAAATATCGTTTTCGATATGTTCATTTGAATACAACGCTGTACATTCGCCCGTTGGCTGCGAGAGGGCAGTCTGGAGGCCGACGGCAATGTTGCTTCCCTTAGTTCGGGCCGATGAGGCGCCGGGTTACAGCAATGGCAAATGCTTTTCGTCGTGTCGTGTCGAATACACCGAAGATGGGAGATTGGGTATGGATTGGTCCAGAGGATTGGTTTCGGGCGTTGCCGCATTGGTGCTCGCAGCATGCGGCGGCGGTGGAGACAATTACGGCGGTGTGTTCATTCCGCTGGTTCCGGCGCCTGCACCTGCCCCGGCCCCTCCCACGCCGCCCCCGCCGCCCCCGCCCGCACCCCCGCCGGCTCCGGCGCCCTCCGTGCAACTGGGCGGCGCCATCGACCGTCCGGCGGCGCTCACCGAGGCCGACCTCGCAGCCCGCGCGCCCATTACCCAGACCGTCAGCTTCTCCAGCGGCAGCGGCGCCCAGACGCACACCTACACCGGCGCCGGTCTCTGGCCGCTGCTGAACGACGCCGGCATCCAGGTCGACAGCGCGCGCAAGAACGACCTGCTCGGGCGCTACCTGCTGGCCACCGGCGCGGACGGCTACAAGGTGGTGTTCGCGCTCGGCGAGCTCAGCCCCGACTTCGGCAACAAGCCCGGCGTGGTCGCCTATGCGGAAACCACCGCGGGCACCTCGGCCCCGCTGGGCACGGCCGACGGACCGTTCCGCGTGACGGCCCCGGGCGACGTGAAGGGCGGGCGTTATGTGTCCAACCTCACGCGGCTCGACGTGCTGGCCGCGCCCGCGACGGCGGCGGCCATTCCGGGCGGCGGCGCATCCAGCAGCTTTGCCGTATCGGGCAAGGTCGGCACGGCCATGAGCTTTACCGCCGCCGACCTCAAAGCCATGACGGCGGCGCCGGACCTGGCGGTGGGCGCCAACGTGTACCGCGGTGTCAGCCTGTGGACGCTGCTGAGCGGCCTGGGCCTGCCCACCACACCGAAGAACGCGACGCTGGGCATGTACGCAGTGGTCACCGGCAGCGACGGCTACCGGGCCACGCTGTCGCTGGGCGAGATCGATCCCGGCTTCGGCGGCAAGGCCGCGATGGTCGCGTACCAGATGAACGGCGCCGACCTCACCACCACCGGCTTTGCGCGCCTGGTGGTGCCGGGCGAGGTGAAGCAGGGGCGCTCGGTGTCGAACCTGATTGCGATCGAGGTGTTCTCGGCGACGGCGCCCTGATCAACGCATCGGCGCGTCAGCCCATCAGACAACCAACGCGCGGTTGCGCCGCAGCGGCGCCTTCCACAGCGCCGCCAGCAGCACGCCCGCCGACCTGTGCCTGGCGTATGTGGTGGTCGACCACATGGCCGTGGCCGAGGTGCAGCGCATCTACCTGCCGGCGGCCGCGTCGCCAGCGGCTGCGCTTTCTGCGAGCCATCGACGCGCTGGAAGCAGGGCGCACGGTGCAGGAAATTGCATTCGACCTGGGCTGCAGCACGGCGTCGGCGTTCATTGCGCTGTTCCAGCGCCAGGCCGGCACCACGCCCGAACAGTACCGGCGCAAGTTCTGCGGCATCGCCTGAAAAGGGCGGGCTTGTTCATGAGGCGATAATCCTCCCCGTGAAGCACGCCAGACCGCCGCTGGTGCAAGCCCGAAAGGGACGACGCCGCAAGGCGCTGTGTCGAAAGACCGCACTGGAGGAACGTCCGGACTGCACAGGACAGCGCAGGAGTTAACGACTCTCCACCGTGAGGTGAGGATCAGAGCAACAGAGACGAGCCGATTCAGTTCGGGTGAAACGGGCAATCTCTGCGCGCAGCAACACCAAGTAGGCCAGTATCGAGGTGGTTCCGCTGAGCTGGCGGGTAGGTGGCATCGAGCCGTTTGGCGACAAACGGCCCAGAGTAATGGCGGTCACGCCGGGGTCTTCGCAAGAGGGCTCCGGTGCACAGAATCCGGCTTATCGGCGAGCTTCACACTTTCTTTCACGCGGCGCAGCAAGCGCCGCGCTTCGGGCACCGTGCCTTCAGCACAGGTCGCCCTGTGGCAGCCGATGCTCGGCATAGCAGCGCCGCAAGCTGTCGATCCACGCCGATGACACGCCCGCGATAAATGCCTCGCGCAGCAACCCGGCGTCGTCGGACACGTACGCTGCCAGCTCCGCTTGGCCCGTGCGTTCGGTCACCGTCTTGAACACCCATTCGCGCAAGTCTTTGACAGCCGCTTTCTGTTCGGCGCGCGACGTTGCCGGCTGGCGCTTGCCGGCGTCGCCTACATCGGCGGCCGCCTGCGCCCATGCTTCGTCGAACGGCGGCTGGTCGCGCGCATCCAGGTAGTCGTCCGCCGAGAAGCCGGGCAGTGCCATCGCCTGTTGCAGCGTGGCTTCGAAGTCGCGCTTGAGTTGTTCCACGTCCATCGGGCCATTTTCCGTGACGTACCCGCACGGGCTGCAGGGATCAGTAGTTACCCCTATAATCGATAGCAGACTAACTATTAGGCAGCTACCGTGACCGACACCGAAACCTCCCAGCACCCGCGCGCCCAGGCGCTGATGCGGCTCGGCACGTCGCTGGCGGTGCTGCAGCGCGGCTACCGTGCCGCGGCCGACAAGGCGGTGGCGCATGTGGGCGTGTCGCAAACGCTGGCCTACCCCATCGTGATGCTCGGGCGCATGAACGGCGAGGTGCGCCAGGGCGTGCTGGCCGAGGCGCTGGGCATCGAAGGCCCGTCGCTGGTGCGCTCGGTCGACCAGCTGGTGGAAGCCGGCCTGGTCGAACGCCGCGAAGACCCGGCCGACCGCCGCGCCAAGACCCTGCACCTCACCGAGGCCGGCAAGGCCACCTGCGCGCCCATCGAGGCCGCGCTGGCGCTGATGCGCGCGTCGCTGTTCGACGGCGTGTCCGACGACGACGTGAGCGCCTGCCTGCGCGTGTTCGGCGTGCTGGAGGAGCGCATGGGCGTTCGCGCCGTGCAGACCCCGCCGCCGCCGCCTTCGCCTTCGCCTGCGCCGCAAGAAGGGCGCAAGTAGATGGCCGGCTTCGCTCTTCCGCGCTTCACCCGCGCGAAGCTTCTGTTTTCCGGCAAGAGCTTTGCCGCCGCCATGCTGGCGATGTACCTGGCCAGCCGCGCCGGTCTGCCGCGCCCGTTCTGGGCGCTCATGACCACCTACGTGGTCGCCCATCCGCTGGCCGGTGCCGTGCGCTCCAAGGCGCTGTACCGCTTCTGCGGCACGCTCATCGGCAGCACCGCCACCGTGCTGCTGGTGCCGGCGCTGTCCAACGCGCCCGAGCTGCTCACGCTGGTGCTCGCGCTGTGGGTCGGCCTGTGCCTGTGCATCTCGCTGTTCGATCGCACGCCGCGCTCCTACGTGTTCATGCTCGCGGGCTACACGGCCGCGCTGATCGGCTTTCCGTCGGTGCAGACGCCGCTTGCGCTGTTCGACACCGCCGTGGCGCGCGTGGAAGAAATCGGCCTGGGCATCTTCTGCGCCACGCTGGTCCACAGCCTGGTGTTTCCCGCGGGGCTTGCGCCCACCGTGCTCGGCCTGCTCGACCGCACCCTGGTCGACGCGCGCAAGTGGTTAGGCGACCTGCTGCAGCCCGCTGGCCGCACCGCAGGCACGACGACCGACGTCGCCCCCCGGCGCCTGGACGACGACCGCCGCCGCCTGGCTGGCGACATCACGCAGCTGCGCCTGCTTTCCACCCACGTGCCTTTCGACACCACGCACCTGCGCTGGACCGCCGGTGCCATCCGCGCCATGCAGGACCGCGTGGCCGCGCTCACGCCCGCGCTCTCCGCCGTTGAAGACCGCCTGCAGGCGCTTGTGCAGGCCGAAGGCCAACTGGCCCCCGACGTGGCCGCCGTGCTCGCACAGGCCGCCCAATGGCTGCGCGAAGAAGCCGGGCCCACGGACAACGCCGGCAACGCCGACAGCGCGGCCACCCGCGCCCAGCGTCTGCAGGCCCTGCGCCGCGCCATCGGCACGCTCAGCGCAACCCCCGCAAACACAGCGACACAACCAACCCCCTGGGGCCGCGCCCTGCGCATCGGCCTGGCCGGCCGCCTCGAGGAACTGGTAGACGGCTGGACCGCCTGCGCACAGCTGCGCCAGGACATCGACGAAGGCCTGAAGGGCGCCGCGCCGCTGCGCCGCACGGCCGCGCTCGGCGCCCGTGTGCTGCACCGCGACTACGGCATGGCGCTGCTGTCGGCGCTGGCCGCGGTCATCGCCATCTGCCTGTGCGGTGCGTTCTGGATCGTCACCGGCTGGCCCTCGGGTGCGGCCGCGCCCATGATGGCCGCCGTTTTCTGCTGCTTCTTCGCGACCATGGACGACCCGGTGCCGGCCATTCACGGCTTCCTGAAGTGGACGCTGTGGTCCATTCCCATCTCCGCGCTCTATGTGCTGGTGCTCATGCCCACCGTGCAGGACTTCGGCATGCTCGCGCTGATCTGCGCGCCGCTGTTCCTGCTGCTGGGCGTGTACATGGCGCGCCCCGCCAACTTCATGGCCGCCATGGCGCTCATCTTCGGCGTGGCCGGCACGCTGGCGCTGCACGACACCGCCAGCTCCGACCTGGTGAGCTTCACCAACGGCATGATCGGCCAGATCGTCGGCGTGGTGGTGGCGGCCCGCGTGACGCGCCTGGTGCGTTCGGTGGGCGCCGACTGGAGCGCGCGGCGCATCCAGCGCGCCACCTGGCGCGAGCTGGGCGACATGGCCGCATCGTCGCAACCGCAGTACGCGCAAAGCGACGCCTATGCCGTTCGCATGCTCGACCGCATCGGCCTGCTGGCACCGCGCATCGCGCAGGCCGGCGGCACCGTGGAAGGCGTGGCGGCGGACGATGCGCTGCGCGACCTGCGCATGGGCGCGGACATCGCTGTGCTGCAGCGCGTGCGCGCGCAGCTGCCGCCGGCCACCTCGGCCGCGTTGCTGGGCGGCATTGCGGGCTTTTTTCGCCAGCGCGGCGAAGGCCGCATGAACCTGCGCCCGGCGGGCCTGCTGCCGCAGATCGACGAGGCGCTGGGCGCCGTGCTCGCGGAGCGCGATGCCGTGTCTTCATCGGCGCCCTCGTCGGCGACCACATCGGCGTCTTTATCGGCGTCCTCATCGGCCTCTCGCGCCGCCGTCACCGCATTGGTCGGCCTGCGCCGCAACCTCTTCCCCGATGCGCCGCCCCTGCTGGCGAGCGCACCCACGCCAGCCATTCAAGGAGCCTCCGCATGATCGGCGAAGCCAGTTTCTACGGCCTGTACCTGCCCTGGATCATGGTGCTGGCCCTGGGCGCCTTCGTGGCCCTGTGGGCCGTGCGCCGCCTGCTCGCGGCCACCGGCGCCTACCGCTGGGTGTGGCACCCCGCGCTGTTCGACATGGCGCTGTACCTGCTGCTGCTCTACGCGCTGAGCCGCGTGACCTCTTACCTTCAATAAACAAACGAGATTCCCATGAAAGCCAGTCCCTTCTTCGACAACCCCTGGGCCCCGCGCCTGGGGCGTGTTCTTCTGACCGTCGTGGTGGTGGCCGCCGCCGTGTGGGCGGGCCTGCGCCTGTGGGACCACTACGAGCTGGCGCCGTGGACGCGCGACGGCCGCGTGCGCGCCAACGTCGTGCAGATTGCGCCCGACGTGTCGGGCCTGGTCACCGCCGTGCCCATTCGCGACAACCAGTCGGTGGCCGCCGGCACGCTGCTGTTCGAGGTGGACCGCGCGCGCTACGACCTTGCCGTGCGCCAGGCCCAGGCCGCGCTGGCCGCGCAACGCGCCATGAGCGCCCAGGTGCAGCGCGAGAACCAGCGCAACGTGGGGCTGGACGACCTCATCTCCAAGGAGTCGCGCGAGCAGACCCGCTCGCGTGTCGAGCAGATGCAGGCCGCGGTTGCGCAGGCCGAAGTGGCGCTGGACGCGGCCCGCCTGAACCTGCAACGCGCCGAAGTGCGCGCGCCCACCGACGGCCTGGTCACCAACCTCGATTTGCGCCAGGGCAGCTACGCCGCAGCCGGGCGCCCGGTGCTGGCGCTGGTGGATGCGCAGTCGTTCTACGTCGAGGGCTACTTCGAAGAAACCAAGCTGCCGCGCATTCACCTGGGCGACCGCGTGCGCGTGACCGCCATGGGTGGCGGCGCGGTGCTCGAAGGCGCGGTCGACAGCGTGGCCGCCGGCATTGCCGACCACGACCGCTCCACCAGCGCCAACCTGCTGCCCAGCGTGAACCCCACCTTCAACTGGGTGCGGCTGGCGCAACGCATTCCGGTGCGCATCAAGCTCGACCCGCTGCCGCAGGGCGTGCGCCTGGTGTCGGGGCAGACGGTCACGGTGCAGGTGCTGGAGAACAAGGCGGCTCGCAATGCCGCAGCCACCGCGCCTGCCGCACAGAAGGGATGAATCAGATGACTGGCTTCGCCACTCGCTCGGCATGCCGCATCGCGACCATTGCCGCCGCGGCCGCGCTCGCCGCCTGTGCGGCGGTCGGCCCCGACTACCACCAGCCGCCCGAGGCGCTGGCCAGCCAGGCCGCCGCCGCCCGGCCCTTTGCCGAGGCCCCCGCCAACGCCGCGCCGCTGCCCGCGCACTGGTGGCGCCTGTACCACGACCCGCTGCTCGACAAGCTCGTGGCGCAAGCCCTGGTGCACAACACTGACCTGCGCCAGGCCGTGGCCAACCTCGAACGCGAACGCGCCATCGAAGACGAAGTGGCCGGTGCCAAGTACCCCACGCTCGGCGTGAACGGCGGCCCGTCGTTCGGCCATGTGTCGGGCCTGTCGCTGCTGCAAAAGGGCTACGAGCCGCCGAGCACCTTCAACTACGGCGCGGGCGCTTCGTTGTCCTACCAGGTCGATTTGTTCGGCCAGATCCGCCGCGGCATCGAAGCCTCGCAGGCCAACACCCAAGCCTCTGAAGCCGCGCTCGACCTGGTACGCGTGAACGTCGCGGCCGGCACTGCGCGCGCCTATGCAGAGGCCTGCTCCACCGGCCTTCGGCTGCAGATTGCGCAGAAGTCGGTGTCGCTGCAGCAAGACGCGGTGAACGTCACCGACCGCCTGCAACGCGCGGGCCGTGCCGGTGCCATCGACGCCAACCGCGCCCGTGCGCAACTGCAGCAGCTCAATGCGTCGCTGCCGCCGCTCAAGGCCGAACGCCAGGGCGCGCTCTATCGCCTGGCCACGCTCACCGGCGCGCTGCCGCAAGACTTTCCGCGCGAGGTGGCCGACTGCACCGTGCCGCCGCGTGTGGCCGGTGCGCTGCCGGTCGGCGACGGCGCCGCGCTGCTGCGCCGCCGCCCCGACATCCGCCAGGCCGAACGCAGCCTGGCCGCATCGACCGCACGCATCGGCATTGCCACGGCCGACCTGTACCCGAAGATCACGCTCGGCCTCTCGGGCTCTTCGGTGGGCCATGCCGACGGCTTCGGCCGCAAGGACACCTTTGCCTGGAGCCTGGGCCCGCTGATCTCCTGGACCTTGCCCAACACCGGCGTGGTGCAGTCGCACATTGCGCAGGCCGAGGCCGGCACGCGCGCCGCGCTCGCCAGGTTCGACGGCACCGTGCTCACCGCGCTGCGCGAAACCGAAACCGCGCTCGCCACCTACGCCCGCGAGCTCGACCGCCATGCCGCGCTGCAGGCCTCGCGCGACGAGAGCGCCAAGGTTGCCGCGCAGGCGCGCCAGCTCTACCAGAACGGGCGCACCGGCTACCTCGACTCGCTCGACGCCGAGCGCTCGCTGGCCAGCAGCGAAGCCATGCTTGCGGCCAGCGAGGCGCAACTGGCCGACGACCAGGTCGTGCTGTTCATGGCACTGGGCGGCGGCTGGGAACCCGCTGACGCCAACCTGGCGCAGGGCGCCGTGCCGGCTGAAGCGACCACCATCCGGCAATGACAGAGCCCGCCCCCGCCGAGCCACAGCGCCGCGCACACGCGCCGCTGTGGCTGCTTGCGCTGGTCACCTTCAGCGGCACGCTGGCCATGCACATCTTCGTGCCCGCGCTGCCCATTGCCGCGCAGAGCCTGGGGGCCGGCATGGGCGCCATGCAGATGACGGTGAGCCTCTACATCTTCGGCCTGGCCGTGGGGCAGCTGGTGTACGGCCCGCTGGCCGACCGCTATGGGCGGCGCCCGGTGCTGCTGCTGGGGCTCGGCCTGTACTGCGTGGCCGGCCTGGCGGCGGCAGTGGCGCCCGATGTGCATGCGCTGATTGCCGCGCGCCTGTTCCAGGCCGTGGGCGGCTGCGCCGGGCTGGTGCTGGGGCGCAGCATCGTGCGCGACACCGCCGGGCCGCAGGAGGCCACGCAGCGCCTTGCGCTGATGAACCTGATGGTCACCGTCGGCCCCAGCCTTGCACCGCTGATTGGCGGCGCGCTGGCCACCGCGCTGGGCTGGCGCTCGATCTTCTATGCGCTGTTTGCGCTCGGCGCCATCGGCTTCGTGGCCACCTGGCGCCTGCTGCCCGAGACCGGCGCGCCCGGTGCGGCAGTGAACGCGCGCGACCTGGCGCGCAACTACAGGAAGCTGCTGGCCTCGCCGGCCTTTCTGGGTTTTTCCGTGGGCGGCGGTTGCGCCACCACGTCGATGTATGCCTTCATTGCGTCGGCGCCTTTCATCTTCGTGGACCAGTTGCACCGGCCCGCGCACGAGGCGGGCATCTACCTGGCGATATTGGTGTCGGGCGTTTGGCTCGGCAGCTTTCTCACCAGCCACCTGATCTCGCGCGTGCGCGTCGACCGGCTCATGACGCGCGCCAATTTGCTGAGCATGCTCGCGGCCTTCGTGCTGCTTGGCGCGGCGCTGAGCGAGCACCTGTCGGTGCCGCTCATCGTCAGCTGCATGTTTCTGTACACGGTGGGCGCCGGCATGGCCTCGCCGGCCGCGCTCACGCAGGCGATCAGCGTGAACCCGCAGGTCATCGGCTCGGCATCGGGCCTGTACGGCTTCACGCAGATGGCCGTGGGTGCGCTGTGCACTGCGCTCGCGGGCATGGGGCACCGCAACCCCGCGCTGGCCTCGGCCATCGTGCTGGCGGGGGCGGGCATCGTGGCGCAGCTGTCGTTTGCGGTGGCGCTGCGCGCGCAACGGCGCACGGCGGAAGCGAAGCTCAGCGCGTGAACAGCCAGCCGCCTTTGGGCTGGCTCAACGCGTAAACAGCCAGCCGCCCTTCGGCTGGCTCAACGCGTAAAGAGCCAGCCGCCCTTCGGCTGGCGTGTGAGCTCGTGGCGCTTCACGGCGCGTTCTTCGCCGTCGTCGCCCACGTAGACGATCTCGAAGCGCAGCAGCTTCGGCGTGACCATTTTCCAGTTCTGCATGCGCTGCACCGTCGCGCAGGCGGTCTTGTCATGGAACTGCATCTCGGCCATCGGGCCGCCCTGGAAGCCCTTGCCGTCGAACAGCGTGCTCGGCGCCGCGAAGGGGCCGAGCACCGTGCCGTTGCGCGCGGTGATGCAGCCTTCGGTGCGCACGAACGACTCGATGGTGGGCGACGCGCTGCGCAGCACATTGCCTATGGCTGGCGTGGAAGGCTTGGCGTCCAGTGCCTCGCGGATGCGTTCCACCTGCGCCTCGGTGATGGGCGCCAGCCCATCCCGCGTGATCACCGCCGGTGGCGGGGCAGGGCGCACCGCGGACGGCGCGGAGGGTGCGGGTGTGAAAAAACTGCAGCCCGTCACCAGTGCCAGGGGCAAGGTGCAGGCCAGGGCTTTGCTCGGTGTGCCGAACTTCATGGCTGAGTCTCCTGTCGGCGGCATGCGAATGCCGCAGGCTGAAAATTGCAGTCCGCGAACATGCGGTGCATCGTCGGGGGCGCTGTGCGGAGCCGGTGGCTCCTGTCGTTGTGCTCGCGCCTCAAAAACGCTCGTGGGGAGCGAGGTAGCGCCACTGGCCGGGCTGCAGCCCCGCCAGCGGCACGCGGCCGATGCGGATGCGGCGCATCGCAAGAATGCGCAGCTCCACATGGTCGCAAATGTGCGCGATCTGCCCCGGCTGCGCGCCCTTCAGCGCAAAGCGCAGGCCGGTCTGCTCGTCGCTCTGGCGCCCGATGCTCACGCGCGCGGGCGAGCGCTCCAGCCGCGCAAGCACCTCGGGGCTCACCTGGCCGGCCACGTCGACCATCACCTCGTGCTCGAGGATGCCGGCGTCTTCCTGCAGCTTGCGTTCGATGCGGAACTCCTGCGTGTACGCGACCAGGCCGCTGGCGCCGGTTTCCAGCGGCGTCATGCACTGCTGGCCCTTCACATGCACCGCCAGAAACTTCTGGCCGGCGCGCTCGGGCTCATGGTGGTTCGCGGCCACCAGCAGGCGGTGCGCCTTGTCGGTCGGCACGCCCGCGGGCTTGTACAGCAGCAGGGTGACGGGCACGATCGGCTCGGGCTTGGCGCCCGCGGCAATCTCCACCTGCTGGTGCGCCAGCACGCGCGACTGCGGCAGCATCTGCTGCACGCCGTCCACGCGCACCGAGCCGTTTTCAATCAGCAGCTCGGCTTCGCGGCGCGACACGCCGGCCAGCGCGGCCACGCGCTTGGCCAGGCGAATGCCTTCGTCTTGAGGGGTGTTCTTGTCGTTCTTGTTCATCGGGTTGCAGTCAGTTGCCGGATGCGCGCCACATGCGCGGCCAGCGAGCGTGCCGCCACCGGCCACATGCGCTCTGGCACGTCGTCGTAGGCAATGGGCAGCCATTGTTCGGGGGTGCCGTCGGGCAGCGCGTGCATGGCGGCGGCAATCTTGGCCTCGCGCTTCAGGCGGTGCGCCTTCAGCATGCCGATGGCGGTGCGGGCAAAGCCGATCACGTAGCCGTGCGCGGGCAGGATGAATTCAACGCCGCCTGCCTCGCAGGCCGCGTCCAGCGCGTCCAGCGAGTCGAGGTAGGCCGTCATGTCGCCGTCGGGCGGGTCGACCACCGTGGTGCTGCCGTTCAGGATGTGGTCGCCCGAGAACAGCAGGCCGTCTTCTTCCAGCACCAGGCACAGGTGGTTGGCCGCATGGCCGGGCGTGTGGATCACGCGCAGCGTGTGGGCGAGTGCGTCGCCCTCGGCAGTGGTGCCGCTCAGCACCAGCCGCTCGCCGTCGGCCAGCTCGCGCTCGGCCGTGAAGCGCGCGGACGAGCGCGCGGTGGGCGCGGAAGACAGGCCCAGAATCGGCGGTTTCGTGCCCTTGCACAGCGCCTGCAGCGGCGCCGCGCCCGGCGAATGGTCGGCATGCGAATGCGTGCACACGATCATGCGCACGTCGCCCTGCGTGAGGCGCCACAGCCGCCCGATGTGGTCGAAGTCGTTCGGGCCCGGGTCGATCACGGTGTAGCCGGTGGCCGCGTCGCCCACGATGTAGCTGTTGGTGCCCGGGCCGGTCATGGCGCTGGGGTTGGGCGCGGTCAGGCGCATCACGTTCTTCAGCAGCGCCACGGGCTGCTCGCTGCGCCAGTCGAGCGCATGCAGCATCTGGCCGTCGGGGCACACCAGCGCCAGCTCGCCGAAGGGCTGCTCGTGCTCCATGTAGCGCACGTCTTCGCCCTTGAGCAGGCCGCCGCGCGGGCAACTGGTCCACAGCGGCGCCTCGCCGGCACCGGCCGGTGCGCAGGCCGCGAGCACAGAGTCGACCGTGGTGTACGCGGCCATGCGCTGCAGCGTGCGCACGGTCGGAAAAATCATGAAGAAGCTGCCCTGCGCATGCCGCGCGAGCGCGTCGGCGGGGCGCACCCAGCTGGGCTCGAACTGCTCGCTTTCGTCGGCCGAGGGTGTTTGCCCATCCGGCATGCGCGCCACCAGAAACGGCACGTCGAAGCGCCTGGGCAGGTCGCGGTCGGTGATCCAGTGCGCAAGGGTGAACACCTGGTCGGAGTCGAGCACCAGCCCGCGTGCCGCGCACTGGTCGGCAAAGGCGGCGCCTGCGGTGTCCTTGCGGTCCATCGATGCGATGTCGGCGTCGGTCACCGGGCGGCCGTCGGCGTGGTGCGCCAGCAGAATGCCCAGTTCTTCGAAGGCCTCGCGAATGGCCGCGATGGCCTGCGTGCGTTGCACGCGGCTTTGCGTGGGGCGGCGCGTGGCGATGCGCTTGGCGGCTTCGTCGGCCGCGTCGATGTGACCGCCGGGAAACACATAGGCGCCGGGCGCAAAGCTGGCGGTGGCCGAGCGGCGCGTCATGAGCACCTCGAAACCGGCTGGGGTGTCGCGCAGCAGCAGCACGGTGGCGGCGGCGCGCACCGCGGCGGGTTCGCGGTAGGGGTGGAGTTGTTGGGAGGGGCGGACCATGGGGGGATTATCGGGAGCGGGCGCGGTAAGTGCTTGTCACGGCGCACCGGTTGCATAAGCTCATATGGATTCGGGCATCAGCCGCGCGCCACAATTCGCGCTCGCCTGCATTGTTTGCCCTGAAGAAAGACTGAAAGGCTGTCATGGTCCATTCTCCCCTCTGCCGTTTTGTTGTCCGCCGTACCGCTCTCGGCGCCCTCGTTCTGGCCGCCGCATCGCTGGCCGCTCCCGCTGCTTTCGCGCAGCAAGACTGGCCCCAGCAGCCCGTGACATTGATCATGGGCTTTCCGGCCGGCTCGGGCGTCGACGTGGTCGCCCGCACCATCCAGGAGCCGCTGGCCAAGCAGCTGGGCCGCCCGGTCATCATCGATTACAAGTCCGGCGCCGCGGGCAACATCGCCAGCGACTACGTGGCCCACGCCAAGCCCGACGGCTACACGCTCGCTTTCGGCACTGCGGCCACGCACGGCAGCAATGCGGCGCTCTACAAGAAGTTGCCGTTCGACGTGGAGGCGGACTTCATTGCGGTGGCGCCGGTGCTGGATGTATCGAACGTGCTGACCATCAACCCCGACGTGATCAACGTCAAGACCTTGAAGGAATTCGTGGAGCTGGTCAAGGCCAACCCGGGCAAGTACAACTATGCGTCTACAGGCAATGGCGCGGGCACGCACATGGCGTTTGCGGAGTTCAATTCGCGCCTGGGTTTGACGATGGTGCATGTGCCGTACAAGGGCGGGCCGGAGGCGATCACGTCGGTGGTGCGCGGTGAGACGTGCTGCATCATGAATCAGGTGCAGACGGTGTTGCCGCACTACAAGGCGGGCAAGGTACGTTTGCTGGGGGTGACGACGGCCACGGCGGTGCCGGCGGTGAAAGAGGTGCCGACGATTGCATCGAGCGGGTTGCCGGGCACGAAGGGTTTCGACAGCTCGATCTGGTTCGGCATCTTCGCGCCCAAGGGCACGGACCCGCAGATCGTCGACAAGCTCAATGCCGCGGTGAAGGCGGTGTTGGAGACGCCGGAGATTCGTGAGCGTTTCGAGAGTCAGGGCAATACGGTGCGTATCGAGACGCCGGCACAGTTCAAGAAGACGGTGCATGAGAACCGCGTGAAGTGGGCCGAGGTTGCCAAGGCTGCGAATATCAGCATTGACTAGGCTTGTGTGGCCGTAGTGAATTCGGGGGCATTCAGGGCGCGTGCGAAGGCCACCGGGTGCTCCCCTCCGCGAATGTCCCCCGCTTCGCTCCTCCTTTATTTCGCTGCGGGGAGCACCCGATGCCCTTCGCACCAGTGCACGCCGCTGGTGTTCCGCTGATCAACCCCGGCTCTGAAAACGCTCACGTCGACGGGGTGCCTTGCGCAGCGAAATAAAGGAGGAGGCCGCAGGCCGGGGGACATTCGCGGAGCAAGGTACCCCGTCGGCGTGAGCGTCGCCCTGAACAGCAGCCCTGAACAACGAAGCGCTACAGCGTCTTCGTCAACGTAAGGATGAACCGGGCCTTGTTGGGCGAGTAGGTCTGCCGACCGAAGCTACCAAAGCCCAAGTCGACACCCGGATTGCTCACAGCAAGATAGGCACTCTGCTTGTTGGCACCCTGCACAGACCCCGCCAACGACAACCCATTGCCGAAGTCGTAAGACGCGCCCACGTTGTAGTCCACATAACTCTTGTAGCCCAGGCTGCGAATGTCGCTCGACATGTTCGTGTAACCCACCGCCGCCTTCAACGTGACCTTGGGACCAATCTCCTTGCTGTAGGCCAGGTTCAGATAGCCGGTATTCGTGCCCTTCAGCCCCGATCCCGCCTTGTTGCCCGCATAACCGAAATAGTCCTTCGACACCGTGTGCGAGTACTTCAGCGTGAACGAACCGATGGCCTCGCTCGTGTAACCCGCGCTGCCGTACAGCTCCGTCGTGTTGCCCGACGAATTGCCCGGGTACAGGTACGTGAGCGCGCCCACGTCCATGTCGAACGGACCTGCCTTGAACTTGTAGCCGCCGTAAAGGTCGCTCTCGATGCTGTTGCCCTTCAGCCAGTTGACGCTCGAATTCCAGTTGCCCACGTAGAAGCCGCTGTCGCCAAAGGCGTAGTCCAGGCCGCCCTGAATGGCGGGCTTGAAGGCGGAGGTCTTGGCATAGTCGTTCTTGCCCAGCATGTCCTGGTCCTGCCCACGAAACTTGTAGTTGCTGGTGAGCGCCACGTTGCCCGACAACTGCGCGCTCGCAACCATCGGAAGGGCTGCCAGAGTGGGGAGAACGAGCATCGGCAAGGCAATGCGAAGGAGGTGTTTCATCGAAGGAATTCGCTAACGGATGGAGAAGCCGGCAGCGTAGAAGCGAGCGTCTAAAAGCCGCGTAAAAATTGCAGGCCGCGGCGCAAAAGTTGTGACTGGGGCATCGTCATCGCAATGACGCCGGCCATCACGCACGCCAGCCCCATCCACGCCGTGGGCGCCAGCGCCTCGCCCAGAAACACCACGCCAATCGCCACGCCGATGGGCACGCGCAAGTAAGCCTGCGCGGCGGTCGACATCGGGCCCAGCGTCTTGATGAGGCGGAAGTAGATGGTGAAGGCCAACGCGGTCGACAGCACCGCGAGCGCCAGCACCGCCAGCATCGACGCCATGGACGGCGCGAGCGTCCACGGCCTGTCGATGGCCAGGCTCGCGGGCAGCAGCAGGGCCGCGCCGCTCAGCAGCGAGCCGGCCGCGGGCACCATCGGGTCCAGGCCCTTGAACACGCGACCGAACATCGCGGCGCACCCGTAGCACACGGCGGCAGCCACCAGGGCGAGCTGCGCGAGCAGCGAAGCCCCGAGCTCGTGCAGCGCCTCGAAGCCGACGATCAGGCAGATGCCCGCCAGCCCCGCGCCCACGCCGAACAGGCGGCGCAGCGTGGGCTTCTCGGCGCCCGCCAGGCGCAGACCCAGCAAAAAAATGAAGATCGGCGAGGTCGAGTTCAGGATGGTCGCCAGCCCGGCGCTCACGCTGCGCTCGGCCCACGCAATGAGCGTGAAAGGCAGCACGCTGTTCAGGCAGGCCTGCAGCAAGAAGCGCCGCCACATCGCCGGCTCCGTGGGCAGCCGCACGCCGCGCATGCGCAGCACCGCGAGCAACAGCAGGCCGGCAATGAAGGTGCGCGCCGCAATCAGCGTGACCGGCGGAAGGGTCTCCACGCCGATCTTGATGAAGGTGTACGAAGCGCCCCAGCAGGTGGCGAGCACCGCGAGCAGCACCCATTCGAAGACGAGAGCGCGGGAGTGGCCTGAAGCGGCGAGAGGGGTGTTGTGCATGGTTCGCCGATCTTCGCGAGACCGGCACACGGACACTTCGCTGGTGGGCGAAGTGTGGAAGTTTCGCCCGCGGGCGAAGTGTGAAAGCGGCACCGCCTCAGTGGCTGTGCCCGTGCCCCTGCGCCGCCGCAGCCGCCCCGCCATTCAGCAGCGTCGCCAAATCCACCTCCTGCTCCGCGGCCGCACCCGCAATCACGCGCTGCTCCAGCTCGTCGAGGTGTTCCAGCGCCACGGCCAGCGCCGCGCTCAGCGACTTCCCCGTCAGCGCTTCGATGATCTGCTCATGCTCGCGCGGCGCGCAGCTTGCGGCCTCGGCGGAGTCGTACAGGGCCTTGTAGAGCTCGGTGTGCGAAATCAGCCGCTGCAGGTAGGAGATGAGTTCGTCGCTGCCCGCCATTTGCGCCAGCAGCATGTGGAACTCGCCGGCCAGCCGTATCGCGTCTTCGCGGCGGCCTTCCTTGAACGCCTTCTGCTCCGCCTGCACGTGCTTGCGCAGCGCGGCCACCTGCTCGCGTTGCAGCCGGCCGAACAGCGTGCTCACCAGCCCGGCCTCCACGATGCGGCGCGCGCGGTAGGTGCCGCGCATGTCGTCGATCGACGGGTTGGGCACGAAGGCGCCGCGGTTGTGCTCCAGCACCAGGCGCTTTTCAGAACCCAGCCGCGACAGCACCTTGCGCACCGCGCCGCGCGTGCAGCCCAGCGCCTCGGCCAGCGCGCGCTCGCGCAGCGGCGTGCCAGGGCGCAGCTTGCCGCTCAGCAGGGCCTTGGAGACGGCCGCGTACACGCGCTCGTCGACGTTCGCGTCGTCGTCGGTGGGTTCGGGTGCGGTGGCTGGGGCAGGGGGTTTGCGTGCGGTGGAAGGCATGGGCTTGGCAATGAGCGTGGGGATTATTGCCCGCGCCCCGCCGCCTCCGGGAAATCCCCCGGATTGACTCGGCCCCTCTCGCTCCGTACCATTCGCCCCGTTTGGTTAACCAAAATAAATAAGCATGGTTAACCAAAATAAGATCTGAATTTCAACCAAAGCAGGAATCGAGGCTCCCCATGAAATCCGCCAGATGGCTGGCCGCGTTGCCGGTCGCCGCTTTCTTCAGCGGGGGATGGCTGTCGTCCGTCGCGCCCACGTTCGTGCTGGGCATGCCTTTTCTGATGGTGTGGAACGTCAGCTGGCTGGTGCTGACCTCGCTGATCATGGTGGTCATCGACCGCGCCGAAGGCGACCTCGATGCAGCCGACGCAGCTGAAGCCGCCAACGCAGCCAATGCAGCAAAAGGAGCCGCGCGATGAACGCCGCACTCGGCGTGATCTTGCTGTTCGTCATCGGCGCGCTGGGCCTGGCGGTGCTCGCGCGGCGCGGGCGCACCATGAGCCTGGAGCAATGGGCACTGGGCGGGCGCGGGCTGGGCGCGCTCATGGTGTTCCTGCTGATGGCGGGGGAGTCGTTTTCCACCTTCACGTTTCTGGGCGCCAGCGGCTGGTCTTACAGCAAGGGCACGCCGGCCTTCTACATCCTGGCCTACGGCGGGCTGGCCTATCTCATGGCCTTCTGGATGCTGCCGGCCATCTGGCGCTACGCCACCAGGCACAAGCTGGTGTCGTTCTCCGACTTCTTCGCCCACAAGTACGACAGCCGCCCGCTCGGCGTGCTGGTGTCGGTGGTGGCGCTCATGGGCATGGTGGCGCTGCTCACCATTCAGTTGCGCGGCCTGGGCATCATCGTGTCGGAGGCGTCGTACGGCACCATCGCGCCGCAGGTGGCCATCTGGATCGGCACCGTGCTGATGGTCAGCTACATCCTGTTCTCGGGCATTCACGGCTCGGCCAGCATCGCCATTGTGAAAGACGTGCTCATCCTGGCGCTGGCCGTGTTCCTGGGCATCTACCTGCCGTGGCACTACTACGGCGGCGTCACGCCCATGTTCACCGCCATCCACGCGGCCAACCCCACCTTCTTCGAGTTCCCGAAAGAGGGCCTGAACCTCACCTGGTACAACTCGACCATTCTGCTCACCGCGCTGGGCTACTACCTGTACCCGTTCAACCTGACGTCGGTGTATGCCGCCAAGAGCGCGAGCGCGGTGCGGCGCAACACCATCCTGATGCCGCTGTACCAGGTGGTCATCGCCTTTCTGTTTCTGGTGGGCTTCGCGGCCATCCTGCAGGTGCCGGGCCTGAAGGGCGCGGAGGTCGACTTGGCGCTGTTCGGCCTGGTGAAGCACACCTTCGACCCATGGTTCGTGGGCGTCATCGGCGGCACGGGCGTGCTCACCGCGCTGGTGCCGGGCTCGATGATCTTGCTCACCGCCTCCACCGTGATCGGCAAGAACGTCTACAAGGAAGGCTTTGCCCACCACGCCACCGACAAGCAGGTGTCGCGCGTGGCGCGCGGCGTGCTGCCGGTGTTTGCGCTGGTGGCGGTGTACTTTGTGCTGCGCGGCGGCAGCACCATTGTGTCGGTGGCCATCTTTGCGTCGAGCCTGCTCACGCAGTTGCTGCCCTCGCTGCTGTTCAGCCTCATGAAGAAGCCCTTCGGCAACAAGCATGCGGCCTTCGCGGGCATTCTGGCGGGCGGCGCGGTGCTGGGTTTCATGATGACCACGGGCTCGAACCTGGGTACGCTGTTTCCCGCGGCGCCGGTGGTGTTCAAGTCGCTCAACACCGGGCTGGTGGCGCTGGCGACCAATGCGCTGGTGTTCGTGGCGGTGGCGCTGTTCACGCCGCGCATCGTGCCGCGCAACCTGGCAGCACAGCCTGCCTGAGACCTGCTCGATGTATTCAAAGAACGGAACCCCATGTCCTCATCGCTCCTGATCCGCAACGTGCGCCCCATGGGCGGCGCCACCACCGACGTGCGCGTGCAGGACGGCCGCATCGCCGAGCTGGGCACCGCGCTGCCCGCCCCGCCCGGCGCACTCGTCGAAGACGGGCAGGGCGCCTTGCTGCTGCCCGGCCTGGTCGAAGGCCACACCCACCTCGACAAGACGATGTGGGGCATGGACTGGTACTGCAACGAGGTCGGCAGCAACCTTACCGACAAGATCGACAACGAGCGCGCCTTTCGCCACGCCAGCGGGCACGACGCCGCGGCGCAGTCGCTGGTGCTGGCCAAGGCCTTTCTCGCGCTGGGCACCACGCGCCTGCGCACGCATGTCGACGTCGACACCCAGGCCGGGCTGCGCCACCTCGAAGGCACGCTGCGCACGCGCGAAGCCTTGCGCGAGGTGCAGCAGATTCAGATCGTC
This sequence comes from Variovorax sp. H27-G14, assembly GCF_046156345.1. Lineage (NCBI taxonomy): Bacteria > Pseudomonadati > Pseudomonadota > Betaproteobacteria > Burkholderiales > Comamonadaceae > Variovorax > Variovorax sp. H27-G14. The sequence goes on along the minus strand of NZ_JAYLVN010000001.1, from coordinate 1,111,265 downwards.
GCGTTCCCGCAGTCGGGCCTGCTGGGCCGCGCCGGCACGGCCGAGCTGCTCGACCAATCTCTGGCGATGGGCGCCGACGTGCTCGGCGGCCTCGACCCCTGCGCCATCGACGGCGACCCGGTGAAGTCGCTCGACGTGCTCTTCGCCATTGCGCACAAGCACCAGCGCCCGCTCGACATTCACCTGCACGAGCCCGGCGCGATGGGCGCGTTTTCGCTCGACCTCATCCTGCAGCGCACCGAGGCGCTGGGCATGCAGGGCAAGGTGGCGATCAGCCATGGCTTCTGTCTCGGAGATGTGGGTGCGGGTGTTACCGAACGCGAACGCGAAGCCCTGCTCGCACGCATGGCCAAACTGGGCGTGGTGCTCATCACCAGCGCGCCCCCTTCGCGCAGCGTGCCGCCGCTCATGGCCTGCCGGCAAGCGGGCGTGACCGTGCTGGGCGGCAACGACGGCATTCGCGACACCTGGTCGCCCTACGGCAACCCCGACATGCTGGAGCGCGCCATGCTCATCGGCATGCGCTACAACCTGCGCCGCGACGACGAAATTGCCGTGGCGCTGGACACTGTCACCCACTCCGGCGCACGCGGCTGCGGCTTCGAGGCCTATGGCCTGGTTCCCGGCAACCGCGCCGACCTGGTGCTGCTGAACGCGCAGACCGTGGCGCAGGCCGTGGTGTCGCGCCCGGTGCGGCAACTGGTGGTGTCGGGCGGGCGCATCGTGGCGCGCAACGGCGTGCTAGAGGCCGATGTGGCCGATGTGGCCGACGTGGCCGACGTGGCCGCCTTGTGACGCTGGCGCAGCCGCGCCCGCACCGCGACGCGGGCATGGCCTTTGCGGTCGTCATCGTGCTGGTGGCGCTGAACCTGCGCGCCTTTCTCACGTCGAGCAGCCCGCTGCTGGCGGCCATCCGGCAGGCCACGGGCATCGGCTTTCATGCAGTGGCCTTGCTCACCGTGCTGCCGATGTTTGCGATGGGCGCGCTGTCGCTGTTCGGCGCCGCCATCGGCCAGCGCATCGGTGCGCGCGCCGGCATCGCCTGCGGCCTGGCAGCCATCGCCGTCGCGTGCGCCAGCCGCTACGTGGCGGGTGGCGCGGCGGCCTTGCTGTGGAGCGCCGCGCTCGCGGGTGCGGGCGTAGGCCTGGTGCAGGCGCTGATGTCCGGCGTGGTGAAGCAGGCGTACCCCACGCGCATCGGCGTGATGACGGGGCTGTACTCGGCCGCCATCATGGGCGGCGGCGGCCTGGGCGCCATGGCCAGCCCGTGGGTGGCGCATGCGCTCGGCGGCGCGCAGCCCGACTGGCACGCGGGCCTGGCCATCTGGTCGCTGCTGGCCACCTTCGCGCTGCTCTACTGGCTGAACATGCGGCGCATGACATTCACCGCGGATGCACCGCGCCAGAACCTCTCATGGCGGCGCTGCTTCGGCAACCGCCGCGCATGGTTGCTGGCCGCGTGCTTCGGCCTCATCAACGGCGGCTACACCAGCCTGGTCGCGTGGCTGCCGCACTTCTATGCGCAGCAGGGCTGGAGCGCGCAGCAGGGCGGCTCGATGCTCGCGCTGATGACGCTGGCGCAGGTGGTGGCCGCGCTGGCCATGCCCGCGCTCGCGCGCAGCCGGGGGCGCGACATGCGGCCCTGGCTGGTGCTCACGCTGCTGGCGCAACTCGCGGGCTTCGGCACGCTGACCTTCGCGCTGCCGGTGCCGGCCGTGGCCACGGCCATCGTGCTGGGCTTCGGCCTGGGCGGTGCCTTTGCGCTGTGCATGGTGCTGGCGCTCGACCACCTGAGCGACCCCGCCCAGGCCGGCGCGCTGGCCGGCTTCATGCAAGGCGTGGGCTTCATGATTGCGGCGCTGGCGCCCTTCGTCACCGGCTGGGTGCGCGAGCACACTGGCGGCTTCACGCTCGCGTGGGCCTACCTGGCGGCGGTGGTCGTGGTGCTGCTGCCGCTGATGCTGTGCTTCGACCCGAAGCGCTATGGCAAGGCGATGGCGGGTCTGTTCGCAGCACCGACGACCGTGCCTCGCGCCGCGCAACCTCACGTCATGCCCGACACCGCAAGAAAGGCCTGACCCCATGTACCGACAAGAATTCATGCAACGTGCGCTGGCCCTTTCGGCGCAAGCGCTGCACACGCCCGGCACCGAGCCCTTTGGCGCCGTCGTCGTGAAAGACGGCGTAGTCGTCGGCGAAGGTTTCAACCACTCCGTCGCGCATTCGGACCCGACGTCGCATGGCGAGGTCGAAGCCATTCGCGACGCGTGCCGCAAGCTGGGCACTGTGAGCCTCGCGGGCTGCGAGCTATACACGTCGTGCGAGCCCTGCGCCATGTGCGTGGCGGCCATGCACATTGCGGGCATTGCGAAGCTGTACTACGCGGCGACGCTTGCGCAATCGGGTGAGGCTTTCAGCGGTGTGAGTGTGGTGGCGCGCCACCCTATCGATGTGGAAGTGCTGCGCATCGAGGCCGGTGCCACGCTGGCGCAGCGCAGCCTGCCGGCCGAACAGAAGATGGACCGCGAGGCGGTGGGGATATTGACGGACTGGGCCGCCACGCGACGCGCGGGTTGAGCCTTGCGCCCGCTGCGCAACGTCATTGCACCTGCGTCGACGCACCATTGGGTTCCCAAGCGGAGCCTTCCCTCGTCACGGACAAGAAGTTTCCGGGCAATCCCACACGCTCGTACCGCAGCCTGGAGCCGCTTCGAGTCATCGGCGAACTGGAGACCTGGGAACTGTTCGATGTGGCGTACATAGTGCAGCTCAAAGAGCGCGTGCGCGCAGGCATGGGACCGATCATCAATTGATTCCCGCTTGCCGCGCCATGCTGGGCAGCATCCGGCAACCGACCCCTGATTACGTGCAGGGCACAACGAGTCAGGGCAACGACGCAACACAACGATAGCTTTCAGCCTTCGTCACATCGCCTGACGCGTACGCCGGGTAGTTCGGGTAGCGGCACATGGGGCGCGACGCAAGAGTGCCGAAGGGGGGTGCAGGCGAGTTGCGCACCTGCACGAGTGCATCGGCTGGCGCGCCGCCACTTGTCACCCATTTGTCCAGCGTCGTGAGCAAATCGTGATTGGTGGGAATTTCTTCACCTGTCTTGAGGCTTGCCGCCGTGCCACCGTGATTCGACGCGGGTGACACGTAGAGGCGCACAAACTCGTCGACGACCGGCTGCGTCAGCTTGTCGACAACGCTCTGGTAGTACTGGATGCCAGCCACCGGGCTTTGCGCCCAGTCGCCAGAGTTTTCGCGAATGACAAGCTTGCCGCCCCGCGCGCGGAAGGCCGCAAGATCAGGGTTGGTCGAGTCCATCAGCGCCGACACCTCCTGAATGCGCGCCTGAAAGTTCAAAGCGCTCCATGTGCGGATGTCGAAGGCGGCGTTCTTCGCGATCACATAACGGGCGTAGCTGCTGCCGTAGATCACACCGCGCGCGTCTGCCGCAGTCGGTGGCAGGTTGGGAACAAGGCCCGTCGTCACCCAGCGATTCACGCCTTCACCCCCCAGTTGAATCTCTCCGCCGTACAGGCGGCCTGGGTAGGCAGTGAGACCGTTGGCAAGCGGGAAAGGCAGCACTGTCGGCCCGTACGACGCCTTGAGCACGGCGAGTTGCGCGTCGGACAGGCAAGTGTCCCCCGTGTCGCTGCCTCCAGCGCAGCGCAGGCTCTGCAGGTTGATACGAGACGGACAAGCGAGATAGTTGCTCACCACGCCATCTGCGCTGTTGTCCAGCGCGTCGCATGTGGTGTTCACATAGTTGGCGAGCACGCGCACCTTGTTGGCGTTGATTGCGCCGCCCGAGAACTGCGGCAACTGGTAGTTGACGAAGCCATTGAAGAGCCCCGTCCAGTTGATCACTGGCACGACGGACACGATGCCGTCGAAATCTTGCGGGTAGCGCTGCGCCATGACGAGGCCTTCGCGCCCGCCCTCGGACCCGCCATAGAAATACTGTTTGCGCGGCGTGCGCAGGTAGTACTGCTGCATCAACACGTGCGCGACGTCCTTGACCTTCTTGTATGACTGATGCGCGAAGTTAAGGAACATCTCGTCGTTCAACGCAAACTTGGCGGGATCGGTAGCGCCGTAGCTCGTGCCGTCGTGGCCAGAGTCGGTGCCGAAGGTCGCGAAACCTTGAGTGATTGGTTGCGCTTGACCGGGCGCCGCGTCACGAAGCGCGGCGACGGCATCGACGACCGTGCCGTTGAAACCGCCGCCACCCACCATGACGGCCTTTTCGTTCCACGTGGTCGGCAGATTGAGTTGAAAGCGTATCGGATCGGCACCCGCCGCAAGGGGCGCAATCGAGCCCTGCACCCTGCAATATTCGGCGAAAGCCGGCGCGGTAGTGACGGCGGGTACGAGCACGGCCGACGACACAGTGGCTCTGCCGCTCGTCAGCCCGATCTGCCCCGACGAGACCGTTTTGCCGGCCATGCCGGCGCAAGCCCGGGCGAGCGAGGTCTTGTCCGGTACCGCCAGGGTTGCGGGCTTGCCGACCCAGCCGCCTGCGCCGCATGCAGCAAGCAGCGTCGAGCAGGCGACAAGGCCAGCTGCGCCGATCCAGCGGCTTGAATGGTTTTCTCTCGTCATACGTATCTCGGGTTGGGCTTCAGGGGGGAGGGCCCGATTAGGGCGGGCGTTGCTTCTCAAAACATGCAATTTAGTGCTTCATTTCAACTCTGCACCTGGATGCATGAAGTACTTTGCCTGCGCCTTGCAGAGACTTCTTTGGGGTAATCCCGCCGATAGGGAATACGCCGTGCACTGGGACGCGCCGTGATGACGGGTCTAACGCTGAGAAACGACAGCTCATCGCCTTGTCGCTGGCGCAATATATTGCGTGCGTGTCAAAGCGGAGCCAATGCAGCCACCATCGGGCTCACCTTCGCATGCGCTTTCGTCCCTCGCAGCGCGCCGGCGCGAGTCGTCGCACCTGTAGTGTTTGTCGCCAAGCCATGCGCGGCAACGGCTGACACGGCGGCCCTGCAAGCGGTGCAACCATCAAGGCTGATTTCAACAATTGGAGGACCGCTCAATGAACAAAGCCCTGATCGCCATCGCCACGTCGCTCACCCTGCTCGCGGCAGGCACCGCCAGCGCCCAGATCGGCAAGGCTGCCTCCGAGGCAACCGACGCCGCGCAGCACAAGATCGACGAGAAGCAGGCCGACAGCAAGGCCAAGAAGAGCGGCCCCGTGGGCAAGGCCGTGAACAACGTCAAGTCGGGCTACCACAAGAACCGCTCGAAGGCGTCGGCTGACAAGGCCAAGCAGTCGCTGAAGAACGCAGGCTAAGCCAGCGACTTGGAGGCGGCCTCGCGCGCCCGCGCCGTCGTCGTCGTCTCCCCACCGACACCCCAGTTGTCGGTGTCCACCTCATCGATCACCACATGCGTGAGCCCAGGCTTCTTGCCCAGCACGCGCTGCAGCGTGTCGGTGATCTCCGCGATGACGGTGGCTTTTTGTTCGCGCGTGACGCCGTCGCGCGTGATGCGTACGTTGACGTAAGGCATGTCCGCTCCCGTTCGCGTCAGAAGTTGCCAGCCGCAGCCGCGCCGTCCACCGGCAGCACCACGCCGCTGGTAAACCCCGCGCCCACCAGGTAGATCACCGCATCGGCCACTTCGTCGACCGTGCCCAGTCGCCCGGTCGGTTGCAGCGTCTTCAAAAAGCCGTGAGATTCGGGCGAATGCATCGGGCTGTCGATGATGCCGGGCGCCACCGCGTTCACACGCACCCCAAGCGGCGCCAGCTCCAGCGCCAGTGCCCGCGTGGCCGCATTGAGCCCGCCCTTCAACAATACCGCCATGAACGCCGGCACATTGCTGCGCGGCTGCAGCGCGATCGATGCGGTGATGTTCACGATGGCCCCTGCACCGCGCCCGATCATGTGGCGCGCCGCAGCCTGCGACGCGAAGATGGTGCCCTTCACGTTGGTGGCAATCTGCTGCTCGATTTCTTCAGGCGTGAACTCGATGAATGGCTTGGGCAAGAAGATGCCCGCGTTGTTGACCAGCGCATCGACGCCGCCAAAGCGCGACACGGCCTGCTCGACCAGCGCCTGCGCAACGCGCGGGTCGGCAATGTCGCCTGCCACGCCTGCAAAACGGTCGCCGGCGCCGAACTGGGTGGCGGCTTCTTTCAGGCGTGCGTCGCTGCGCGCGTTGCCGACCACGTTCCAGCCTTGCGCAAGAAAGCGCCGTGCGATGGCAAGGCCGATGCCGCTGCTGGCACCGGTGACGATGGCGGTCTTGCCGCTGGGGAGGGTCTGCTCGGTCATGGTGATTTCCTTCGGGTTGAGCGGGCCGCAACATGCAGCGCCGTCGTGGAAGGAAGTGTGGATTCCGACGACAAAAGAGTGAATAGCCGCGAACAGGCGAACACTCTTCCTCGGCGCGAGCGAATCAGCGGCGCGAGGCCTTCGGTTTGGGCTTGGGCTTGGCTACCGTCTTGGCTACCGACTTGGTTTTGGCGCTGCCCTTGGCCTTGGGCGCACAAGCCTCCGACCAAGCCGCAAAGCCCGCGTGCAACCTTGGCAACGCGAAGTCGACAAACGCCCGCACCTTCGGCACCGACAGCCGCCCGTGCGGCGACACCAGGTGCGCGGGCAGTGGCGCGGCCTCGTCGCTCGCCAGAATGATGCGCAGCCGCCCGTCGGCCACCTCGTCGGCCACGTGGTACGAGAAAGATCGCAGCACGCCGCGCCCGTCGACCGCCGACGCAATGGCCGCGCGCAGGCTGTTCACCACGAAGCGCGGGGTGAACTGCACGGTGCGCGGCATCGCCGATGCACCCGACCCCACCTCCGGCGGAAAGCTCCACGAGTCGATGCCGAAGTGCGTCATCGCCACCACCTGGTGCTGCGCAATGTCCGCCGGCTGCACGATGCGCGGGTGCCGCGCCAGGTAGCGCGGCGACGCCGTCACCACGCGGCGCACCTCGCCCACCGGCAGCGCCACCAGCGTGGAGTCGGGCAGGTGCGCAATGCGCAGCGCCACGTCGATGCCTTCGTCGATCAGGTTGGCAGGCCGGTCGAGCAGGTGCAGGCGCACCGACACGGTGGGGTGCGCGTTCATGAACTCGTCGAGGATGGGCCTCAGCAGGCTCTCGCCCACGGCCACCGCCGCGGTCACCGTGAGCCGGCCGCGCGGCGCGGAGCGCTCGCCGGCCGCGGCAATGTCGGCTTCTTCCAGGTCGGTGAGGATGCGCCGGCACGCCACCACATAGCGCTCCCCGGCATCGCTCAGGCGAATGGAGCGCGTGGTGCGGTGCAACAGCTCCGCGCCCACATGCGCTTCAAGAAACGCGATGGCGCGGCTCACGGCGGCGGGCGACTTGCCCAGCTTGCGGCCCGCGCCGGCCAGGCTGCCTTCGTCCAGGGCCGCCACAAAAACCTTCATGGCATCGATGCGGTCCACGATTGATTCTTCCTTGTTGCGAAATACTGAATGCCCAAGCATAGGGATTCACTCGCGCAGCGGCAATCCGTAGCATCGTTTCTTTGAACGGTTGGAGAGCTCGAATGCACGCGACCTCATGCGTTGCCGCCAACAAGGCGGCTGTTTCTCACCGCGCCGCGCCGCCCTGGCGCGCCGTGTTCGCGGGGCTGTGCGCCACGCTGGTCGGCATTGGCCTGGCGCGCTTTGCGTACACGCCCCTGCTGCCGGCGCTCATCGATGCGCACTGGTTCAGCGCCTCCGCCGCCACCTACCTGGGCGCGGCCAACCTGGTGGGCTATCTGGCGGGTGCCTTGCTGGGCGGGCCGCTGTCGGCGCGCTGGCCGGTGCGCGCGCTGCTGCGTGGGCTGATGCTGGCCACGGCCATATCACTGCTCGCCTGCGCATGGCCGGTCGACTTTGCGTGGTTCTTCGGCTGGCGCGTGGTCTCCGGCGTGGCCGGTGGCGCGCTCATGGTGCTGGCCGCGCCCACCGTGCTGGCGCATGTGACGCCGCAGCAGCGCGGGCTGGTCAGCGGAATGATCTTTGCCGGCATTGGCCTGGGCATTGCCGCGTCGGGCACGCTGGTGCCTTTGCTGCTGCGCCAGGGCGTGGGTGCCGCGTGGGTGGGGCTGGCGGTGGTGTCGCTGCTGCTCACCGCACTGGCGTGGAACGGCTGGCCCAGTGCCGCACCGGTGCATGCCGCGGGCAACGCACACGCTGCCGCAGCGCGGCCCGTGGCCAAGGGCGCATTGCGCGCGCTCACCGTGTCGTACGCATTGAACGCGGTGGGGTTGGTGCCGCACATGATCTTTCTGGTGGTGTTCGTTGCCAATGGGCTGGGGCAGGGGCTGGCTGTGGGCGCGCAGTACTGGGTGGTGTTCGGCCTGGGTGCCATCGTGGGGCCGGTGTTGAGCGGCTACATGGCCGACCGCCTGGGCTTCGGCACCGCGCTGCGCATTGCCTTCGGCGTGCAGGCGCTGGCGTTGGCGCTGCCGGCGCTCGGGGTCATCGGGCATGGCGGGCTCATCGTGTCGAGCGTGGTGATCGGTGCGTTCACGCCCGGCATCGTGCCGCTGGTGCTGGGCCGCGTGCAGGAGCTGCTGGCGCACCACCCGTCGTTGCAGAAGGCCGCATGGAGCCGGGCCACCACAGGCTTTGCGGTGTTCCAGGCCAGCGCGGCTTACGGCATGTCTTGGCTGCTGGGGCACTCGGGCGGGCACTACGCCTTGCTGTTTGCGGTGGGCGGCGTGGCGCTGGTGCTGGCGCTGCTTACAGACCTTGTTGCTGGAAGGCTGCACCGCGTGCAGTGATTTTTGGGGCGGCACTTAAACTGCCGCGATGCAAAGCCCAGGGGAAGTTCAACGCAGCCTGCAGCCCGTGATCGAGCTTCGACACGAAGCCACGGGCTATGGGTATTCCGTTCGGGCGCCGCGCTCCAAGGGCGTGATTCCCCCTTGCTCCTACCACGCAGGCGGCTTCGAAACGCTGGCCGACGGCCTCAGCGACGTGGCCCAGGCCCTGGGCGGCGACTTCAGCCGCATCTACGTGCGCCTCGACGGCTACTGCGTGGGTGAACGCGACGTGAACGAACTGCGCCACGCACCGCACGACGTGGCCGTTGCGCTGCAGGCCGCATGCGATGCCAAGCGACTGCTGCCGCAGCAACCCTCCAGCATTCCGCTGGAGCTGCAAGACGAACTCACCGCCGAGTGAGTCACGCGACGTAACGTCTCCGCAGATATGTTGGATCGGTAACGGCCGGCGCGAAGGAAGCGGCCGGCCTGCACCCCTGCGACACCGCGGGACTTCAAACTGACATGCGCAACTGTCCTACTCCTGCATTGCGCTTTTGCGGGTTCACGTGTTTTGCACCGAGCAGAACAAAGAGCCATGTCCACCTATGAATGCGCCTGCAATGCGCCGTTCATAACAGCGCCCCTTGCACTTCACGCAAGGTGCCGGCCATGCAAACGAAGTCGAGCTGGGCGGTGGTGTAGTACGAGCACGAATGGCCGTTGTCGAAGTGATCGACGTGCACCACCGTGCCCTTGTCGGCCTCTTGCCAGGAGATGGCGTAGAGCCCGGCGCCCAGCGCCTCGGCCTGGTAGCGCACCTCGGCCGTCGCGCCCTTGAAGGGGCCGGCGGTGACGCGATAGCGCATCGTTTGGCCGTCGGGCGCGTAGATGTTCAGCGCGGTCATCTTGTCGCCGTAGTGCACTTCGAATGTGCGGCCCACGAATGGCAATGCAGGCGCGGGCGAAGCTGTTGCAGGCAGGGCCGATGCAGTCACGGCGGTAGCCATGTCGTTCTCCATGGCCATGCCGCTCAGTCCCAGGCCGGCGACAGGCCGGCCGGGTCGGTCAGGCGCTCGTTGCGCTCCAGCGCGGCCATCTGCGCCATGTCGGCGTCCGTCAGCTTGAGCTGCTGCGCCTTCAGGTTGCCTTCGAGGTTCGCGCGCTTCGTGGACGACGGAATCACCGCATAGCCCAGCTGCATCGCCCACGCCAGCACCACCTGCGCCGTGGTCGCGCCGTGCGCCTTGGCAATGGCCTCGATCACCGGGTCGGCAATGACCTTGCCGTACGCCAGCGTCATGTAAGACGTGATGCGAATGCCCTGGCTCTTCGCAAACTCCGCCACCTTGCGGTTCTGCAGGTACGGGTGCAGCTCGACCTGGTTGGTGGCGATGTTCTGCGCGCCCACCGCCGCAATGGCTTCCTTCATGAGCGCGATGTTGAAGTTGGACACGCCAATGTGCTTGGTGAGCCCCTGCGCCTTGGCCTCGGCCAGCGCGCCCATGAACTCCGCCACCGGCACCGCGTTGCCGGGCGAGGGCCAATGGATGAGCGTGAGGTCCACATGGTCGGTGCGCAGCTTGGCCAGGCTTTCTTTCAGGCTGGGCACCAGCTTGTCTTTGGCGTAGTTGTCCGTCCAGATCTTGGTGGTGATGAACAGGTCTTTGCGGGCCACGCCGCTTTCTGCAATGGCCTGGCCCACCTCGGCCTCGTTGCCGTAGATCTGCGCCGTGTCGATCACGCGGTAGCCCACGGCCAGCGCGTTCTTCACCGAGTCGATGACCACCTGGCCCTTCAGGCGAAAGGTGCCGAGGCCGAAGGCGGGAATGGGGCTGCTGGTGTTGTTCGTGTTCATGGTGTTGTCCTTGTGCGTTGAAAGATGAAAAGAAGGAAAAAGAAGGAAATAAGAAGAGGGCGCAATGGCGGCATCAATGACCGACAGGCATCGGCCCCAGGGCGCGCACCGGAATGCCGGCACGGCGGTCGAGCACGCCGCTCCACTGCGTGAGGGCAAGCGACACCAGCACCACCAGTGCGCCGATCCATGGCGTGTGCATCAGGCCCAGGTGCGTCACGATCAGGCCGCCGGCCCAGGCTGCACCGGCAATGCCGATGTTGAAAGCCGCGATGTTCAGGCCCGAAGCCACGTCCACCGCCTGCGGCGTGAAGCGCTCCGCCTGCTTCACCACGTACACCTGCAGGCCCGGCACGTTGCCGAAAGCGACCGCGCCCCACATCAGCACCGCCACCAGGGCCAGCCACTTGTGCGGCGCTGCAAAGTTGAAGACCAGCAGCACCGCGGCCAGCAGCGCAAAGATGATCTTCAGCGCCGGAATGGGGCCCAGCCGGTCGGCCAGCTTGCCGCCCCAGATGTTGCCCACCGCCACCGAGATGCCGTACACCAGCATCACCCAGCCCACGGCGCCCGCGCTGAAGCCAGACACGTCGGTGAGGATCGGCGCCAGAAACGTGAACGGAATGAACGAGCCGCCATAGCCGATGGCCGTTTTGGCATACACCAGCAGCAGGCGCGGCTCTGCCAGCACCTTGGCTTGCTGCGCCAGCGAGGCCGGCGGCGTGTGGCGGATGTTGCCCGGCACAAAAACCCAGCTGCCGATGAACGCGACCACGCCCAGGGCCGACACGGCCAAAAAGGTCTCGCGCCAGCCAAAGTGCTGCCCGATGAATGTGCCCAGCGGCACGCCAGTGACCAGCGCCACCGTGAGGCCGGTGAACATGATGGCGATGGCGCTCGCGGCCTTTTCCTTCGGCACCAGGCCGGTGGCAATGGTCGAGCCGATGGAGAAGAACACGCCGTGCGCCAGGCCCGTGAGCACGCGGGCGGCAATCAGCGATTCATAGCTCGGTGCCTTCCACGCCAGCAAGTTGCCGACCGTGAAGAGCGCCATCAAGCCCAGCAGCAGCGCCTTGCGCGGCAGCTTGCCCGTGAGGGCGGTGAGCACCGGCGCGCCGATGGCGACGCCCAGTGCGTAGAGGCTGACCAGCAGGCCGGCGGAGGGAAGGCCGATGCCGAGATCGGCAGCGACGGTGGGGAGCAGGCCAACGATGACGAACTCGGTCGTTCCGATGGCGAAGGCGCTGAGGGTCAGCGCTAGTAGGGCGATTGGCATGGGGCACTCCTTCTTGGGATGGGAGGAGTGTGGTGGGGTTACCTTTGCGGATTAAGGGGGGTGGGGCAGAAGATAGTTGACCTGGATGCAAAAATAAATGTTTAATTTTTGGATCGAGGAGCGCATGAATATTAAATCTTAGGAAAGATTTGATTCGATTTTGGTCTCAATGCCATTGAGCCACAGCACGGAGGCATATTTTTTCGCATAGGCTGTGGAGCGGTCGATTGACTGACTTAAGCCAGTTGCATATACGTGAACTCCAGATCTGAATCCAGCGGACGCGCAATTGTTTTTAATTAGCCATCGAGCAAAAGCTGAGCGACCATCAAGTGTGACTCGGGAGTTCCCGCATTTCCCTTCCAAGATTATCGGGCAACCTTCAATCTTCATTGGAATTGGAATACATTCCTTATAAGCCTGTTCCCCCGCAATTTTTGCAAGAGTGTGAATCGCTTTCCACCGAGAATCACCACGAATTGAAGTGTCGACCCATGGCGGAGGTATTCCAGTGCCGGGAATATGTTGGGATTTGTCCGCTGGATAAGCAGTGGTCATCTGCGTTGGAGTGCCGAATCTAATAATCCAACCCGTTTGAACGGTTAATGAATTTCCATTTAACCCTATAACATTAATTCTAGCGCTGTGCTTGATTCCGTGCTCGGTATTTCGCACATTTTCAATTTTTGAGAAAGGCAATCCAGCGGAAATTTGATAGGCTAGATACCGCCATTCGGCAGAAGAAATCGCAAGAAGATTCGAGAATAAACGTGCCTTGTGCTTTCCGGTTTCATGCTCCGTGCTTAATGAGTATTTAAGAAGTTTGTCTATTGGAATGAATAATTGATCGACGTCTGGAGGGATCAGAACTAGGTCGATATCGGAGTGATTCTGTCCTTCCGGTCTAATGCGCTCGAGCGCCACCGCGATATTTTCAAAATAAGTTGGCGCTAAAACTTGGCCCACTCGTTGGGCCGTGGCGAATCCTCGTTCTGAAAATGAAGATGGTATGACGAGTTTTGGCGCTTGCCGCTGAAACTCCAAATAACTCAAATTTTTGATTTTGAAAAAATCCTCAGGGTGAATGCCAAATTGGTGGTAACCCTCGCCGGTGCTGTACTCGGATGTGTAAATGGTTCCTTCCAAAAAGAAAACGCAATCTAATAGTTCATGAAAAAGAGTGACGTGTAGTGGGTTTCCGGGGTCGAGTTGAATTGCTCCAAGATAAGGAGGAAAACTATTCAATAATTCGTCGATTGATTTTGCAAGCTCGAATGAAATGGGAAAAGCACTAAGACAAAAAATATTGCTGGAGCCCATGCGGGCTGGAAGGTCGATAAGATCTAAAGTACACCATGCCTCAGTGAAAGAATCGGTGACGTCTCCAATCGCAGTTGCAAGCCTACGCCTGTTTGTTCCATAAGTTCTGGATTCGCCGCCCTTGGATATGTTTCGGGTAAATCGTTGAAGCGTTGAAGCGATTTCATGCATTAATACGTCACCGCGAAGGATTTTGGCGGCGCAATCATTTTCGCTTGAACTTTTGGCAATAGCCTCTAGAAAACGTTGTTCGGTAGAGTGAGCATAATTAGATTCTTCTGGAGCAGCAAAAAAAGAGTGATCTGCGTCAAATAAAAATGCTACGAATTCGCTAGGGCCATTTTGGTGTTGCATTCCTTTTTCTTTCATGAAATCTCTGGCTTATCTAGTGCTGAGCGGGATGTGCCTCGATAGTTTTGAGGAACTAATTTTTAATTTTGGCTCGGCGTCAGTGGGTGTCGCCGCCATTGTTACGCGATGCTGCGCCCGTCTGACAGCCTGCACTCTCGTCGATATACTGCTGGGTCGCGCAAAAAGCGCGACCGGGTTTGGAAGCCCGTCGAAGTTCTGCGACGAAAGCCGCAGTCACCGCAACATGGTCTGCGGCTTTTCTGTTTGCGCCTCCAGTTTTTGGCGGCTCGAACGGGAAGGCGCGAGCCTTGCCGGTTCTCGTCAGAGCTTCCCGGTCTTCCAACCCGTTCGAGCTGCCGCCACCGTTTGGAAGCGGGTGCGGCGGTTGTTGCAAATCGAAGTTCTGAAAGGCCTCACATGGCTGAATCTGCATCCGCCCCCGCGCAACCCAGCGCCCGTCCCACACCCGCGTCGTCCGCCCTCGACGACCTCGCCCTTCAAACCTGCGACGACGCCGACAACCTCCACGAGGTCATGCGCGCCTACACCGCGCTGGAAAAGCTTGTGGACACCGCCGCCCTGAACGACTGCGAGGACCTTGCCACCAACCGCTCCGAGCTGAGCGCCTTGCTTCGCCTGCTCAACGAAGCGTTGATGGCGCGCATCGACACCGTCAATGCGGCGGCTGGCGACTTGCGCCGGGCGCTGCAAGGCAGCGTGCCCTCGGCAACGTAACGACCGGGGCCGCCGGCAAGGTCGGCGGCCTTCGCCTTCGCCTTCGTTCACGCAGTTGCGCTCAGAACTCGACCAAGCGCACGCTTGTTCCGAACGCCTGTGTCATCTGCTGCGCGAGAAAAATCGCATCGTCGATGCTTTCTTCTGCCCGGTGCCCCGTGCCCGGTCTGCCCCTTCTCCCCCCAGCAGCCATTGCCGACCTGCCACGCCCAGCCCTCTCAGCGCGCAGGTGCGGGGGGCTCCACAGGAGGCACGTCGAGCTCTACGACCAACGGCGCGGTGAAGACCAGCTCCAGGCGCTGGCCGGTCCACAGGTAGTGAAACTTGCCGCCCGGAGGCTTGTCGTTGAAGCTGCCTGAAATAACCAGCAGGCGGCTGTCGAGCCGAAAGTCCACCCGCTCGTCGTCGTTGCCCATCACGCCCGCGATCACGTCGACGTGGGGGAGCGTGTAGGCCTGGCCCGTGTTCTGGTCCAGCACCGCGATGTTCCGGCAGTCGGTGCCGCAGCCCCACTGCGTCACCCGCAGATGGCCGGCAAAGTTCGGCGGCTGGTTGTACTCGGTGTGGATCACGGTGGTGAAGCGCCGGGCCGTTCGGGTCGTCAGCCGCAGCGGCGGGTGCGGGCCGGTGCGGGGGAGGTCGCGCGCGGTGGTCGGGTAGTCGCTGAACTTAGGCGCGGCCTTGGGTGCCGCCGCGGCAGTTGCCGCAAAGGCAGCCGGGCAGAGCAGGGCCAGTGCAAGCGCGCAGGCGATGGTCAGCGCGGGCGGCAGCGCGAAGCGCGTGGCATGCCGGGTGGCGTGGGTGGCCTGGGTGGTTTTGGCGGGCTGCGGTGTGGGGGTCATTGGGCCTTTGCGAAAGTCCGGTCGGGTGCGCGTGCGATGGGGCGGTCGATTTTCTGTCAGCGTGGAGCCGGTGGCTTGTAGAGCGGGTCGCCCATCTGGCATGGGCACTCGCCCAGTGCCAACCGATCAGAAATTCCCCACGCAGAAGAGGCTCCAGCGAAACGAGCATTGCTCAGAGCCCCGAAACGTGCGGCATACCAGCAGCGCCTCCAAGTGCACAGGGCGTCGGGTGCTCCCCGCAGCGAAATAAAGGAGGAGGGCGAAGCCCGGGGGACATTCGCGGAGGGGAGTACCCGGCGGCCTGTGCACACGCCCTGAACACGCGCCCCGAACACGCGCCCCAAAAAAACTCAGCCACGCGCAGGAAAGATGCTCTTCTTCACCAGCGCATGCACCCCCCAGTTGCCATCCACAACCTGCGTGATCCCAAAGTCCACCGCAATCGACATCAGCGAAATCGCCTCGTCCTCCCCCAGCCCTTGCGTGGTCATGAGAAAGTGCCGCATCTTGTGATACGCGTCCCTCAGCGCCAGGTCGACCGACGACTTCTTGAAGATCTGGTTCTGCGCATCCGGCCCCAGCTCCGCCAGATAGTTGGCATAGCTGAAACCGTGCAGCAGCCATTCGTCCTGCGTCTCCAGCAGCGGATAGCGCAGCTCGGCCAGCGGCGTGCCCGGCAGGCTGGCCTTCTTGTGCAGGATGAGCTGGAACGTGCCCGTCAGCGAACATTCGATGGCCGTGCCGCACAGCTCCGAGTCCCCCTGCGACGCATGCGGGTCGCCCACGGTAAACATCGCGCCCGGCGCCGCCACCGGAAAGTACATGGTCGCCCCCTTGCCGATGCGCCAGTTGTCGATGTTGCCGCCCGTGTAGCTCGGCGGAATGGAGCTGACCATGTCCGCCTCCGCCGGCGCCACGCCAATGGTGCCGAAGTGCGGGCGCACCGGCACGCGAATGTTCTTCAGCACGTTCTCGTTCTTGCTGATGGTGCGGTGGTCCACCGGCACGCCGGGGTAGTCGATGGTCGGGTGCACCACGCCGAAGGGGTCGGTCTGCGGCGTCCAGCGAAAGTTGTAGACGGCGCGCGCCCAGTTGCGCTCGCCCGTCACGTCCACCTCGTAGATGGTGACCACCTCGCGCTTCTTCGGCTCCGTGAGCGTGTCGCCGTAATGAAAGCCCCAATTGGCCGCGGCGTTGCTGCCGAAGGCGCGGCCCTTGTACTTGGGGTTGCCCGAAGGGCGCGGCACCACGTCGATGATGCGCACTTCCAGAATGTCGCCCGGCTCGGCGTCTTTCACGCGCACGGGGCCGGTGCAGATGTGCACGCCCTGGCCGCCGCCCGCGCCGTTCTTGGCGTCCATGGGGCCGGCGCCGCGCCGGTTCACGCCCTTGCGCTGCTGGTCCCAGAAGAACACGCTCTCCGCGCCCGCGTCGCCCTGCACCATGCGCTCTGCGTCGTCGTTGGCGTGGTGGGTCAGGGTCTCGATGGTCACGTAGTCGCCAGATTCCACCTCCACCACGGGCTTGGCAATCTTGCTGAAGTAGCCCCACAGCACGGTGTTGGCCGCGGCCGGAATGTAGTAGTGGCTGGCCATGTTGCTGCCGGGCCTGGCGCTGGATGCGGCGCCCTGGGCGAAGGCGCTGCTCGGCGCCATGGCACCGGTGAGCGCGCCGGCCGACACGGCCCCGCCGCCGACCACCATGGCGTCGCGCAGGAAGGAGCGGCGCGCGACCTGAAACTCTTCCTTGATGAGCTTTTGCTCAGCGGGCGAGGCGCCGTGGCTGCAGGTCGATGTGCAGATGTGGTCGTACTTGGGGTTGGTCATTCGGTCGCTCCTTGAAAGGCGGTTGATGTGCGCCTTCAGTCTCCGAGCGGTGCGGCGTTCGGGCCTTGTCGGCAGGCGCACAAAAACTTGTAGCGGGGTGAGTAATGGGTGAATGAGGGGCGAATGCCTTGCACGCCCGCGACCGGCGCAGTCATAGTGCAACCCTGATGCTGGACGACCTTCGACGCTTTTCCACCGACGCCTTTCCCGAGGCGTTGCGCCAGTCCGCGCTGGACGAAGTGCTGGCGCGGGCGCTGGTGCGCAGCGAGGCTGTGGCTGCTTGTGCTTCTGCTTCTGCTTGTGTTGCAGCGGGGCAGGGGCTGCCTCCGATCGAAGCTCATGTGTCTTCGCGCAGCTCCACGCTCGACTCGGTGTTCGTGCGGCTCGCGTCGTCGCCGCAGGTGCTGGTGCCTGACGGCGGCAACGCGCGGCACTCGGGGCGCGCGGTGTTGCTGTTCGTGCTGCTGAAGGGCAGCGGCGTGCTGGAAGAGCAGGGCGCGTCGGTTGCGCTGGCCGCCAGCGCGGCGGTGCTGCTCGACCCGGCGCAGCCGTGGCGGCTCGACCTGCGCACCGACTGCCGCGCGCTGCTGGTCAAGTTCGAATCCGCGAGCTTTCTGCTGCGGCTGGTGCGCACCTGCAGCGCCGAGGCGAGGCGCATCACGCCCGCGCACGGTGTGGGCGCGATGTGCCTGACGATGGCCGAATCGCTGGCCGAGCAGATCGACCACCTGGGGCGCGACGACCTGCTGTCGGTCGAGGCGACGCTGACCGATCTGCTGGTCACTTGCCTGTCGCGCGAGACCGACGCGTCCACTGATGTTGAAGAACCTTCAGACCAGCCGACCTCGGTGCAGCTGAGCCACTTGCGCCGCATCTGCCGCACCATCGAGGCGCGGCTGGGCGATGCGGAGCTGTCCATCGAGAGCGTCGCGCGCGTCGAGGGGTTGTCTACGCGCTACTTGCAGAAGCTCTTCAAGGTCGGCGCGACCAGCTTCAGCGAGTACCTGCGAGAGCGCCGGCTGGAGCGCTGCAAGCTCGACCTGGCCAACCGCGCACTGAACCACTTCACCATTTCGGCGCTGTGCTTTAGGTGGGGCTTTGGCGATGCGGCCAATTTCAGCCGGGCGTTTGCGGCGCGCTATGGCGTGTCGCCGAAGGCGTACCGCGCGCAGCCGGCGTCGCAAGCCGATGCGCTGCACGATCAGCGCGGCCGGCCGTTGAAGGGGCGCGAGGGCAAGCCCGCTGTCACCGCCGCCGATGCAGCACCGGCGCGCGAGCCGCACAGCCCGTTCCAGGCACTGCTGCGCGACCACGCCCGCTACGCCGTGGCACTGGCGTTGACGCCCAAGCGCTCGGCGTCTTCCGCTTCAACGGCGGACGGCGCCGCGCCCAACCACTACTACCTGCCCGTGTCCGACAAGACGGTGCACTGGGGCTACCTGAGCCGTTCGCTGAAGCCGGTGATTTCGGTGCGCTCGGGGGACGTGGTGACCATCGAGACGCTCACGCAGCACGCCAGCGACGACCGCGAACGCATGATCGACGGCGACCCTGGCGCGGAGAGCGTCTTCCACTGGACCGCCGACAAGAAGGCCGTCGACCGTCGCGGCGCGGGCCCGATGGACGCATCGATCTTCGGGCGAGGCGCGGGCGAGGGCTTTGGCGTGCACATCTGCACCGGCCCGGTGTACGTGCACGACGCGGAGCCGGGCGACGTGCTGGAGATTCGCATCCTCGACGTGCAGCCGCGGCCGAGCTGCAGCGCGGCGTTTCATGGGCGCATCTTCGGCAGCAATGCGGCGGCGTGGTGGGGCTTTCATTACCGCGACCAGATCACGGAGCCAAAGCAGCGCGAGGTGGTGACGATCTACGAGATAGACCACGGCGTGCCTGAGGTGCCGGTGGCGCGCGCGGTCTACAACTTTCGCTGGACGCCGCAGACCGACCCTTTCGGCGTGCGGCACGACACCATCGATTACCCGGGCGTGCCGGTGGACCCGCAGACGATCGTCAAGCGCTTTGGTGTGCTGCAGAAGGCCCGTGTGCCGTTGCGTCCGCACTTCGGCTTGTTGGCTGTGGCGCCGCGCGAGGCGGGCCTGGTCGACTCCATTCCGCCGGGTTACTTTGGCGGCAACCTGGACAACTGGCGCGCGGGCAAGGGCAGCAAGTTGTTTTTGCCGGTGTCGGTGCCGGGCGCGTTGTTCTCTGCCGGTGATCCGCATGCGTCGCAGGGTGACTCGGAGTTGTGCGGCACGGCCATCGAGTGTTCGTTGACGGGGGTGTTCCAGCTGGTGCTGCACAAGCGTTCGCAGATAGAGGGTGGGTTTTTGGCGGAGCTGAACTGTCCGTTTCTGGAAACCGAGACCGAGTGGGTGGTGCAGGGGTTCAGTTTTGCGAACCACTTGGCCGAGTTGGGGGCGGATGCGCAGGCGCAGATCTACAAGAAGTCGTCACTTGAGGGAGCGATGCGGGATGCGTTCAACAAGACGCGTCGTTATCTGATGCAGGCGCATGCGCTGGACGAGGACGAGGCGGTGTCGCTGATTTCCGTGGCTGTGGACTTTGCTGTGACGCAGGTTGTCGACGGCAATTGGGGGGTGCATGCTGTGATCAAGAAGGCTTTGTTTCCTGTTGATCTGGCGGGGTGAATTTTGGGGGCCGTCGTTGTTCAGGGCGACGCTCACGCCGACGGTGTGCTTCTTTTCTCGAATGTCCCCCGGCCTGCGGCCTCCTCCTTTATTTCGCGAAAAGAAGCCCACCATCGGCGTGAGCGAGTTCAGAGCCGGGGGTTGATCGTGCGAGCACCCAGAGCGCGTCCAAGTGCACAGGGCGTCGGGTACTCCCCGCAGCGAAATAAAGGAGGAGGCCGCAGGCCGGGGGACATTCGCGGAGGGGAGTACCCGGCGGCCTGTGCACCCGCCCTGAAAATTTATTCAGCGCGACTGCATCCAAACGCCACCCCTGCGTGTAGACCCTAAAGCAGCGAGGAGCTGCTGACCCTCTACAAACCCCAGGAGTACTTTCATGCACACCACCCGCTCTATCGCCGTGCTCGGCGCCGTGTCCGCCGCCGCCTTCCTGACCGCCTGTGGCTCGATGTCGTCCGGCGCCATGGCGCCCAGCTTCAACCAGTCCAGCCTGCCGCCCACCATCCAGGTGCCCGCCGGCAACAAGGTCGCCATGGAAACCGTCGGCAAGGGCGACATCACCTACGAATGCCGCGACAAGGCCAACATGCCCGGCCAGACCGAATGGGTGTTCGTCGGCCCCGACGCCAAACTCATGGACCGCAGCGGCAAACAAGTCGGCAAGTACTACGGCCCGCCCGCCACCTGGGAATCGATGGACGGCTCCAAGCTGACCGCCACCCAACTGGCCGTTGCTCCCTCGGGCCCCACCAGCCTGCCGTACCAGCTCGTCAAGGCCAACCCCGCCATGGGCTCCGGCGCCATGACCGGCGTTACCTACATCCAGCGCGTGGCCCTGCAAGGCGGCGTGGCTCCGGCGGCCATGCCCTGCACGCCGGCCACCAAGGGCCAGAAGCAAGTGGTGCAGTACCAGGCCGACTACATCTTCTACAAGGCGTCCTAAGCAGTCCCAAGGCGCGTTGATGTGCGGGTGAATGCGCGGCGGCGCGGCGGGCTCCGACTACCATCGGGGCCTCCCTCCACACGCCGCCGCCCACCTTGCCCGCTGCCGACCCCTTCGACTACGACGCCGCTCTCATGGCCTGCGCCCGCGGCGACCGCCTGGCTCTTCAGCAGCTGTACCAGCGCGAAAGCCGCTACCTGATGGGCGTGGCGCTGCGCATCGTGCGCCAGCGCCAGCAGGCCGAAGACGTGCTGCACGACGCCTTCATCAGCATCTGGCAGCGCGCGGAAACCTTCAACCCCGCACGCGGCGAAGGCCGTGGCTGGGTCTACAGCGTGGTGCGCAATGCCGCGCTGAACATGGTGCGCAGCGGCGCGCGCCAGGTGGATGTGAGCGAAGACACAGCGGCCGTCATCGACGACCAGGCCGCGCTGGCGGCCTACGCCTCGTCGACCGACCCGTTCGAGCTGCGCGCCGACCTGGGCAAGCTCGAAGGCTGCCTGGGCGGGCTGGAGCCCGCGCGGCGCGACTGCATCCTCTATGCCTACGTGGAAGGCTGCTCCCACGGCGAGATTGCCGAGCGGCTGAACACGCCGCTGGGCACGGTGAAGTCCTGGATACAACGCGGCATGCGCACGCTGCGGGAGTGCATGGCATGAGCACCACCCCTTTCAATACGAACAACAGTTTCGAAGACATCGACGCGCTGGCCGGCGAGTACGTGCTGGGCACGCTGTCGGCCGTGGCGCGCGCGTCGGTGCAAGAGCGCATGCGCACCGAGCCCGCGCTGCGCGATGCCGTGCACGCCTGGGAAGCCCGGCTGCTGCCGCTGACCACGCTGGCCGCGCCGGCGGAGCCGTCGCCCACGCTGTGGTCGCGCATCGAACGCAGCCTGGGGCCTGTGACTGGTGTGGCGGGTGCCGCTCGTGCTTCGGCTTCCAAGGCTGCGCCTGCATCGGCGCTGTCGAACTGGTGGAACAACCTGCAGCTCTGGCGCGGCCTGGCCGCCGGCGGTTTTGCGGCTGCCGCGCTGATGGTGGCCGTGATGGTCACCCGTCCGCTGCCCACGCCGCAGTACATGGTGGTGCTGGTGGCGCCGCAGGACAAGTCGCCGGGCTGGGTCATTCAGACCAGCTCGTCGCGCCAGCTGAGCCTGGTGCCGCTGGGCACCTTCGAGGTGCCGCCGCAGAAAACACTGCAGTTCTGGACCAAGGCCGACCAGTGGCGCGGGCCGGTGTCGCTGGGCCTGGTCAAGCAGGGCCAGTCGCTGCGCATTCCCATCGACAAGCTGCCCCCGCTGCAGGCCAACCAGCTGTTCGAGTTGACGCTGGAGCCCGAGAACGGCTCGCCGACCGACCGGCCGACCGGGCCGATTCAGTTCATCGGCCGCGCGGTGAAGGTGCTGTAGCAGAACGCCTTCCTGCGTTCTGACTGGCTCCTTCCCCTCCCGGGGGAAGGCTGGGATGGGGGCAAGCACCCAACGAGCGCTGTGATGAGGCCCTGGCCGTCGTGCCCCCACCGGCCCTCCCCCGGGAGGGGAGGGAGGCAGGCAAAAACCTCGGGCACTGCAGATAATCCGCCCATGATCGCCCTCGACTGCTACTACAGCCTCTCCTCGCCCTGGGCCTACCTTGGCGGCCCGCAACTGCAAGACATCGTGCGCCGCCATCAGGTGCGGCTCACGCTCAAGCCCTACGACTTTCAGGCGGTGGTACCGCAGACCGGCGGCATTCCGCTGAAGACCCGGCCGGAGCCGCGCCGCACGTACCACGCGCTGGAGCTGGCGCGCTGGAGCGAGTACCTGGGCATGCCAATGAACCTGGCGCCCGCCCACTACCCCAAGGGCGCGCCCAGCGACCCGAACTGGAACAAGTACCCCGGCTGGATGGTCATTGCCGCGCAGCTTCAGGGGCTGGACGCGCAACCGCTCTCGCATGCGCTGCTGCGCGCGCTGTGGGCCGAAGAGCGCGACACCTCGCAGGCGGACGTGCGCATTGCCGTGGCCATCGAGAACGGCTACGACGGCGCCTCGCTGCAGGCGCTGGAGCAGTCGGCCGAAACGCTGGCGGCCTACCGGGCCTACAGCGCCCAGGCGGTGGAAGCCGGCGTGTTCGGCGCGCCGACCTTCATCCTGAACGGCGAGCGCTTCTGGGGGCAGGACCGGCTGATGTTTCTGGACAGGGCTTTGGACCGGCTGCGCCAAGCCCGCGGCGGATAATCGCCCAATGCGAATCCGCTTTACCAAGATGCAGGGCGCCGGCAACGACTTCGTCGTGCTGGACGAAACACGCGGCACGCTGGGCCTCAGCGCCGCGCAGTACCGCTTTCTGGCCGACCGCCATTTCGGCGTCGGCGCCGACCAGATCCTCACGGTGCGTCCTTCGCCCGCCGAAGGCATCGACTTTCAATACGTCATTCACAACGCCGACGGCGGCGAGGTGGAGCAGTGCGGCAACGGCGCGCGCTGCTTCATGCGCTTCGTCAGCGAACACAAGCTCACCGACAAGACCGAGGTGCGCGTGCAGACCCTGGCCGGCGTCATTGCGCCGCGCATGGGCGCCGACGGCCGCGTCACGGTGGACATGGGCGCCCCGGTGTTCGAACCCGCGCGCGTGCCCTTCGACCCCGCCGGGCTCGATGCGCAGCCCGACGGTGCTTGGGAAAAGTGGCACCTTGCGCTGGGCACGCATGCGGGCAGCCCCATCGTTGCGGTGGCTGTGCTGTCCATGGGCAACCCGCATGCGGTGCAGGTGGTCGACAACGTCGACACGGCGCCGGTGGCCGAGCAGGGCCCGCAGATCGAGCATCACCCGCGCTTTGCGCAGCGGGTGAACGCGGGCTTCATGCAGGTGGTGGACCGCGCGCACATCAAGCTCAGGGTGTTCGAGCGCGGCGCCGGCGAAACGCTGGCGTGCGGCACGGGCGCCTGCGCGGCGGTGGTGGCGGGCATCAGGCTCGGCCTGCTGGACCGCAAGGTCGACGTGCAGACGCACGGCGGCATTCTCACGATCGAGTGGCAGGGCGAGGGTCAGCCGGTGCTGATGACCGGCCCGGCCACCACGGTTTTCGAAGGCGATATCGAGGTTCCCGATCTGACATGACTTCTTCCAACAACAACAACGACGCGCACGCCATGAACCCGATCACCGAGGACGACATTGCCAACTACCTGGCGAACACCCCGGACTTTTTCGAGCGCCATGCCCAGCTGCTGGCGCAGGTTCAGCTCACCAGCCCGCACGGCAACCGCGCCGTGAGCCTGCAGGAGCGCCAGGCCGAGATGCTGCGCGAAAAAATCAAGGCGCTGGAGCACCGCCTGATGGACATGGTGCGCCACGGCACCGAAAACGTGGTCATTGCCGACCGCCTGCAGCGCTGGACCAAGGGCCTGCTGACCACGCGCGACCCGCGCAGCCTGCCGTACCGCATTGCGGTCGATCTGCAGTCGCTGTTTCTGGTGCCGCAAACGGCCATCAAGGTGTGGGACTGCAGCAGCGAATACCTGAACGAGGCCTACGCCCAGTGGGTGAGCGACGACGTGAAGGCGCTGGCCACCTCGCTGAGCTCGCCTTACTGCGGGCTCAATTCGGGCTTCGAGGCGGCCAAGTGGCTGCCGGAGCCGGCGGCCGCGATGTCGATTGCGCTGATTCCGCTGCGTGCCGACCCTGAGTCGCCGGCTTTCGGCATGCTGGTGCTGGCGTCGCCCGACGCGCAGCGCTTCAACGCCGAGATGGGCACCGACTTTCTGGAGCGCATCGCCGAGCTGGCCTCGGGCGGGCTGTCGCGGCTGCGTCCTTGAACCGTTTGCGCTGGTTGCGGCGGCCCTGGCAAGTCGCGCTGGCGGGCATGGCGCTGGCCGGCGTGCTGGCCTACGCGGGCATCGGTGCGTTCGTGTGGTGGCAGGCCGAAGCGCTGCTGGCCAACCCGCCGCAGCGCCCGGCCGATGCCGCCCTGGTGCTCGGCAGCCGCGCCTACCTGGACGGCAAGCCGCACCCGTGCCTGGCAGGCCGGGTCGACACGGCGGTGGCGCTGGCCCGGAGCGGCCTTGTCAAACAGCTGGCCTTCACGGGCGGCGTCGATTCGGAAGATGGCCGCACCGAGGCCGTGGCGATGCGCGAGCGCGCCGTGGCCACGGGCTTTGCCGGGCCGATGCTGATGGAGCCTGCATCGACCTCGACGCGGCTTAACTTGTCGCTGTCGCGCCCGCTGCTGCTGGCGGCGGGGGTGCGCAGCGTGGTGATCGTGTCGGAGCCCTTTCATCTGTGGCGCGTGGCGCGGCTGGTGAAGATGAGTGGTTTCGACCAGAGTTTCGACGTGCAGTACGCCGCGGCGCCCACCTCTTGCTGGACCGCGCTGGGGCCGTTCTCGAAGGGCGCGTTGCGCGAGCCGGCCGCCATCGTGAACAATGCCTTCCGTGGATTCCTCTTCTGAGCTGGCGGTTCCGGCCGATTCGGGCTGGATCGACAAGTACCTCGCGCATGTGCGCGTGGAGCGCCGTCTTGCGGCGCGCACGCTGGAGCTCTACGCCTTTCACCTGCAGTCGCTGACCGACAACGCCGCCGAGGCCAAGTTGCCTCTGGACCGAGTGCAGACCGCCCACGTGCGCCGCTGGATGGCTCAGTTGCACTCCGCCGGGCGCGAGCCGCGCGGCATTGCGCTGGTGCTGTCGTGCTGGCGCAGCTTTTACCGCTGGCTGGGCCATGAAGGCCTGATCGGCTTCAACCCGGTGCAGGACGTGCACGCCCCCAAGGCGGGCAAGCCGCTGCCCAAGGCCCTGGGCGTGGACGACGCGGTGCGCCTGGCCGAGCTGTACGACCCCGAGGCCAACCCCTGGACCGAGGCGCGCGATGGCGCCATCGTGGAGGTGCTGTACGGCTGCGGCCTGCGCGTGAGCGAGCTCACGGGGCTCGATGCCCAGGCCAGCAACACGGCGCGCGGCTGGATCGACCTGGACGCGGCCGAGGCCAACGTGCTGGGCAAGGGCAGCAAGCGGCGCATCGTGCCGGTGGGCAGCAAGGCGCTGGAGTCGCTGCGCGACTGGCTCGCGGTGCGCGGCGACTGCCCCTCCGTCACCATGGCGCAGCTGCGCGACCCGCAGGCGGCCGCGGCCCTGTTCATCAGCGCCAAGGGCGTGCGCATGTCGTCGCAGGCTGTGTGGAAGCTGCTGCGCGAGCGCAGCCTGAAGGCCGGCCTGGCCGCGCCGGTGCATCCGCACATGCTGCGCCATTCGTTCGCCAGCCACGTGCTGCAGTCCAGCAGCGACCTGCGCGCGGTGCAGGAGCTGCTGGGCCACGCCAATATTTCGACCACGCAGGTCTACACGCGGCTGGATTTCCAGCATTTGGCCAAGGTCTACGACCAGGCCCACCCGAGAGCCAAATCCCGGGCAGACAAAGACAAGTGAACACATGAAAATCCTTCGCCTCAAACCCGGCAAAGAGCGCTCGCTGCAGCGCCGCCACCCCTGGATCTTCGAATCCGCCATTGCGCGCGGTGCCGCCGACTCCGGCGAAACGGTGCGCGTGGAGTCCCACGACGGCGCCTTTCTGGCCTGGGCGGCGTTCAGCCCCATTTCCAAGATCCGCGCGCGGGCCTGGAGCTTTGTGGAAACGCAGCGCATCGACGCGGCTTTTCTGACGTCGGTGTGCGTGCGCGCGGTGAAGGCGCGCGGCCTGTTCGACCTGCAGAGCGACGGCGTGCGCGTGATTCACGGCGAGGCCGACGGCCTGCCGGGGCTCATCGTCGACCGCTATGGCGACACATTGGTGGCGCAGTTTCTTTCGGCCGGCGTGGAGCGCTGGAAAGACGTGCTGGCCGACGCGCTGCTCGCGGCCACCGGCCTCACCAAGCTCTACGAGCGCTCCGACGCCAGCGGGCGCGAGCGCGAGGGCCTGAAGCCCGTCACGGGCTGGCTGCGCGGCGAAGGCCCGACCGCCATCACCATCCGCGAGCACGGCTGGAAGCTGTCGCTCGACGTGGCCACCGGCCACAAGACCGGCTTCTACCTCGACCAGCGCGACAGCCGCCAGCGCTTTGCCGAGCTGGCGCAGCAACGCCGCTTCAAGCGGGTGCTGAACTGCTTCTGCTACACGGGCGGCTTCACCGTGGCGGCGCTGGCCGGGCTGAAGGCGGCCGATGCGCTGGAGGGGGCGGAGCTGGTGTCGGTCGACTCGTCGCTGCCGGCGCTGAACCTGGCGCGCGCCAACGTCACGCTCAACGGTTTCGGCGGCGAGGGCTCCGGCGTGAAGACGGAGTACATGGACGCCAACGTCAACACGGTGCTGCGCGAGTTCATTGACCAGGGCCGCACCTTCGACGCCATCGTGCTCGACCCGCCCAAGTTCGCGCCCACCGTGGCGCACGCCGAGCGCGCCGCGCGGGCCTACAAGGACATCAACCGCCTGGCGCTCAAGCTGCTGGAGCCGGGCGGCGTGCTGCTGACTTTTTCGTGCTCGGGCGGCATCGGTGCCGACCTGTTCCACAAGATCGTGGCCTCGGCCGGGCTGGACGCGCATGTCGACGGCTACATCAGCGAACGCCTGGGCGCCGCGCCGGACCATCCGATGACCATCGAGTTTCCGGAGGGCGAGTACCTCAAGGGGCTGGTGGTGGTGCGCAAGCCGCTCTGAGGCCGCCGAACGTGCGAAGGCCAGGGGCCTTGACCCCTTCGCCAACGCAACTCAGTGGCATTGGCTAAACTTCGGCCCGAGTCTTTTTTCGCCTCTTTCGCCCCTTTTTTCCTGTTGTCCGCTTCCGGAGCACTTTCCTCATGGCCCTCATTCCCGCGACCATCCTCACCGGCTTCCTTGGCTCGGGCAAGACGACCTTGCTCAAACGCATCCTGACCGAAGCCCACGGCCAGAAGATTGCGGTCATCGAGAACGAGTTCGGCGAGGAGAACATCGACAGCGACATTCTGGTGACGGAGTCGAAGGAGCAGATCGTGCAGATGAGCAACGGCTGTGTGTGCTGCACCATCCGTGAAGACCTGCGCGAGGCGCTGCAGATGCTGGCCGCCAAGAAGCGCCAGGGCCTGCTGGACTTCGACCGCGTGGTGATCGAGACCACCGGCCTGGCCGACCCCGGCCCGGTGGCGCAGACCTTCTTCATGGACGACGAGATTGCCGAGAGCTATTTGCTCGACTCGATCCTGACGCTGGTGGACGCCAAGCACGCGCCGCAGCAGCTCAACGACCGCCAGGAAGCGCGCCGCCAGGTGGGTTTTGCCGACCAGATCTTCATCAGCAAGAGCGAGCTGGTGTCGGCCGAAGAGACCGAGGCGCTCATTCACCGCCTGAAGCACATGAACCCGCGCGCGCCGCAGCAGAAGGCGCACTTTGGCGATGTGCCGCTGAAGGACATCTTCGACCTGCGCGGCTTCAACCTGAATGCCAAGCTGGACATCGACCCCGACTTTCTGAAGGAAGACGACCACGACCACGGGCATGACCATGCGGGTCATGACCACGCCCCCGGCGAGGCCTGCGACCATCCGTCGCACAAGGACGAAGGCCACGGTCACCATCACCACACGGACGACGACGTGAAGAGCTTCGTCTACAAGTCCGACCGTCCGTTCGACCCGGCCAAGCTGGAAGACTTCTTGGGTGCGATCGTCAACATCTACGGCCCGCGCATGCTGCGTTACAAGGGCGTGCTGAGCATGAAGGGCACCGAGCGCAAGGTCATTTTCCAGGGCGTGCACCAGCTGATGGGCAGCGACCTGGGCCCGGAATGGGGTGCTGACGAGGTGCGTCAGAGCCGCATGGTGTTCATCGGCATCGAGCTGCCGCGCGAGATTCTGGAGCAGGGGTTGGAGCAGTGCCTGGTTTGAGTTGTCTCTAGGGCGTTGGCTAGTTGCCGGGGTCATTCAGGGCGACGCTCACGCCGACGGGGTGCCTTGCTCCGCGAATGTCCCCCGCCTTCGGCTCCTCCTTTATTTCGCTGCGCAAGGCACCCCATCGGCGTGAGCGAGTTCAGAGCCGAGGTTGGTCGAGCGGATCAACAGTCGCGCCTCTTGTGCGAAGGGCATCGGGTGCTCCCCGCAGCGAAATAAAGGAGGAGGCCGCAGGCCGGGGGACATTCGCGGAGGGGAGCACCCGGTGGCCTTCGCACACGCCCTGAATGCCCCTTGACCCCTCCGAACCCCAAAGCAAAAAACGGCGCTGACCGCAAGGCCAGCGCCGTTTTTTGCAAGGGCAGTAAGGCTTACTTGCCCATGCCGCCGCCCATCGGCTTGCCATTGATCTTCAACGTACCTTCGCTGAACTCGATCTGGCCCGTCACGTCATCGCCTTCGCGCTTGACGAAACCCTGCTGCTCGCCTTGTTCCACCAGGCCCGCCACCATTTCGGGCGGTGGCGTCTGGCCGCTGGCGGCGCCGGTCTCGGCCACCTTCTCCAGCCACTTCATCGGCAGCCGCGCATTCGCCTTCAACACACCGCGCTTCATCAGCAAGGCCGTGCCCGGCAACTGCAAGTCTTCGTCCGTCACACCGGCCATGCCGGCCATGTAGCTGATTTCGCCGCGCTTGCCGTCGATCTCCACCACCATCTTGTCGATGCCCGCCTCCGGGCTGTACTTGGCCATCGCCTTCAGGTCAGGCGCCAGCTGGTCGGCCATGGCCTGCATTGCGGCGCGCGCCGCCTTGCTGCCACCCTTGCCGCAGCCATTGGCCGCGCTCGACTGCATCCATGCATCGGCCAGCTTCTTGTAGGTGACGGCGTGAATGTGGCGTGCGCTGCTGGTCAGCTCGAACTTGTCGATCTTGGTCGCACCGATCTTGCCGGCGCCCTTGACCGTGCCGCTCGATGCATACAGGCCGTCCTTGATGCTCGCGTCGCCCAGCAGGTCGATGTTCTCCAGCACCACGGTCGTCACGATTTTTGGCGGGGTGTCGGCCGGCACGGCCTCGGCGCCCAGCGGGCCACCGGTCTTCTTGACGGTGAACGACAGCGCGTCCAGCTTGCCTTCGGTCTTGCCGGTGGCCAGGAACCAGCCGGCGCTGCTGTCCATGTCGGCCTTGGCCGTGAGCTTGCCCATCTTCATGTTCACGCCGGTGCGCGCGTCGTCGAAGTCCATGCCGGGCATGGTCAGCTCGTAGCGTGCCTGCGTGCGCGCCGCGTTCACGTCCATGCGCACCTGCGCGCCTTGCCAGGCGAACTGGCCCTTGCCGGCCTCGGCCAGCTTGGCCGGGGCCACCGTCAGGTCGGTGGTGAAGGCACCGCCAAAGCCGACCTTGGTGTGCGCGCTCACGGGCTTGGCCTCGCCGAACAGCTTCTTCACGTTGGCCTGGGTCTTCTCGTCGAGCACCAGCTCGCTGTCGATGGTGGCGCCCGCCAGCGTGCCGCCGGCAATGGGGCCGTGGTGGATGGTGTCGCGAATGGTGATGCGCAGCGGCTTGGCCGGCGCGGCGGCTTCTTCTTCGTCGTCGGCATCCGCTTCTTCGCCTTCGGCGGGTTTGGCGGGGGCCGGCGTGGCAGCGGCGGTGGCGTCGGGCGCACAGCCGATTTCCAGCGTCACGGTGCTGACGGCACCGAAGAAGCCGCGCTCGTATTGGCGATCGGTCACGCGCACCATCGCGGTCTGCTTCGGCAACTCGTCTAGTGCGGCGTCGTAGCGCGACTTGATCTGTGTGCCGGCCCACCAGGTGCTGCCGCCGTAAGCCACCGCGATGGCCGCGGCCAAAACTCCCAGAACTGCTTTCTTGCTCAAGGTTTTTCTCTCTTTTATGTCGAATGATCGGATAGGCCCCCGCCGCCGAATGGACAAAGCCAGGTGCGCGCGGACCCGCGCTGCCCTCGCCGACAACGCCGCGCGATGCTAACGGAGTTGCCGAGGGCGTCGCCCTGTACACGCGGACAACGCACGCGCTGGCGAGTTCTCTATACAATCGCGCGCCTGTTCCGCCAGCCACACCCCATCCACATGGACAGGATGTGACTTACGGCACGGGGCGCCGCACGTTTGTGGCGGGCTTTCGGGGGTATAACCCCGGGGTTCGTCACTGGCGAGCACCCCGACAACAGAGATCCCGCGCGGCCACAGGCCACCGAGCTCTCGATGGGAGGAGACACCCAGTGAAAGCGCGTTCCAGTTCGTCAAAGGAGCCAGTCACCGTGAAGAAACCCGCCGCCAAGGCCACGCCAGCAACCAAGCCCGCCACCAAGAAGGCGCCGCCGACGAAGCAGGCTGTACCTGCGGCAAAAAAGGTTTCAGCCGCTGCACATGACTCCCCCGCGACGGAGAAAAGCGCATCCAAAAAGCCCGCAGCACCACCGGCCAAGGCCGAGACCGCTGTGACAAAGAAGCCCGCCAAGCCTGCAACTGCTGCGACCAAGACCGCAGGCGCGGGTCCCTCGTCATCCAAACCTGTCGGCCGCCCTGCTGCCGTTCCTTCTGTCCCCTCGAGTCCCATGAAAAAAACGGCTGCCGCCTCCACTTCCGCCCCGGCGACACCCTCGATGCCCGCTCAAACCGCCACGCCCGCTCCCGCGCGTGGTGGCCGCGTGTCCCGGCTGTCGCAATTGACCGTTCCCTCGATGCCGCAGTCGGTGGCATCCACGGCCGCCAAATCCAGCTTCTCGCAGGCACCCTCCACCGCGCTGGTGCCGCCGCCGCCCCTGGCCGTGAAGAAAGACCCGAAGCTGGTCAACAACTGGAAGACCAAGACGCCCGCCGAGCTGCTCGATGCCGAAGTCATCGCCATGCCCGACGAGGAGTACATGAACGACAAGCAGATGGCGTTCTTCCGCCTGAAGCTCCAGGAACTCAAGCGCGGCATTCTGGAAAACGCCGGCGAGACCACCGAGCACCTGCGTGAAGACACCGTGGTGGTGCCCGACCCGGCCGACCGCGCCACCATCGAGGAAGAGCACGCCCTGGAGCTGCGCACGCGCGACCGCGAACGCAAGCTGCTGAAGAAGATCGAGCAGTCGATCCAGCGCATCGACGCCGGCGACTACGGCTACTGCGACGAAACGGGCGAGCCCATTGGCGTGGGCCGCCTGCTGGCGCGCCCCACGGCCACGCTGTCGCTCGAAGCGCAGCAACGCCGCGAGCTCAAGCAAAAAATGTTCGGGGATTGAGCGCGCACAAGCCCGGGACACTTTTCGCTCGA
Organism: Variovorax sp. H27-G14; assembly: GCF_046156345.1. Classification (NCBI taxonomy): domain Bacteria; kingdom Pseudomonadati; phylum Pseudomonadota; class Betaproteobacteria; order Burkholderiales; family Comamonadaceae; genus Variovorax; species Variovorax sp. H27-G14. The sequence continues at coordinate 1,079,600 of NZ_JAYLVN010000001.1, read as the reverse complement.
TAGTCTTCACCGCATGGCCAAGGAAGAATCGGGCCGCCTTTTTTCGAAGGTGGCCAAGTTTGTTCGCAATCCCCTGAAGGATTGGTCGGAGCTCGACGCGCCGGCCGCGTCCGATTCCTCGCTGCCCGATCAAACCTACAGCCGCGAGATGCTGAAGGAAATGATCGAGCGGCGCCAGCGCAACGACTTCGTGCGCCGGCGCGAGTTCGACATGCTGCGCAAGCTGCGCCAGCGCGAGGCCGCCGCGCACGCCCTCGATCCGACGGTCACGCCGTCGTCCTTCAACGTCAACAGCTCTTCCGGCAAGGAAGAGGGCCGCGCGCTCACGCTCAAGAAGATCGACGAGATCGAAGAGCAGATGTCGCAGCAGTGGTGGAAGGGCCGCGGGCCGAACGGCGAACCGCTGGCCAGCCCGCCGCCTGACGCCGGCGCCGAGACGCTCCCGCCCGTGCTGGACGACGACGTGCCCGAGGAAGCGCGGGCCGCAGCCGCTCATGCGCCTGCTTCCGTCGCGCCCGCTCCCGTCGCCCACGCTCCGACCGAGCCGCAGGCCCAGGCGCCGGTCGAAGCACCAGAACCAACGCCAGCCCCAGCAGCCGCCGCCGCCGCGCCGCTGACCGCGTCGCACCTGTCGCACGACGGCGCGCTCGAAGAGGCGGTAATCCGCTTCGCGCACGGCGACGACACGGGCGCCGAGGCCATCCTGCTGCAGGCGCTGGCCTCCGACAGCGCGCCGCCCGGCGAGGCCGAGCATGGCCCCGCGGCCGAGCGCGACGACGACCGCTGGCGCGCCCTGTTCGACCTGTACCGCGCCACGGGTGCCGCCGCCAAGTTCGCGGCCGCCCGCATGCGCTATGCCCAGCGCATGCGGCGCATGGGCCCCGACTGGGTGTCGCTCGAAGACCTGGCCCGCAGCGTGAAGGCCGTCACCGCCAGCGAAGAGGCCGCCGAAGCCGCCGCCGACGCCGGTGCCCAGGCCGACTGGAGCTGCGCGTCGCGCCTGGCGCGCGAAGGGCTGGTGGAGCTCACGCGCGCGCTGTCGAAGGCCGGCTCGGTGTGGACGCTCGACTGGCGCGGCCTGAGCGGCATCGAACTGGAGGCCGCCGCGCCGCTGCGCGTGCTGTTCAACCACTGGTCCGACTCGCCGGTGCAGCTGCGCTTCATGGGCTCGGCCCAGCTGCTGGCCGTGCTGTCCGAGGCGGCACCCAACAACGAGCGCGACACGAACGACGTGTGGTGGCAGCTGCACCTGGCCGCGCTGCGGCTGATGCACCTGCCCGACGACTTCGAGCTGGTGGCGCTGAACTACTGCATCACCTACGAGGTGTCGCCGCCGCCTTGGCAAGACCCGCGCGGCGAATGCACCGCGCTGGCCGCGCCGCCGGCCAGCCGCAACAGCTCGGTGTGGTCGCTGCTGTCGGTCGGGGGCGACTCCGAGAGCTTTCCGTCCACCGACAGCGGCTTTGCCGCGCTGGCGGGCGATTTGCGGGGCGAGTCGCTGTCGAACTGGCAGCGGCTGGACCACGACCTGCGGCACACCACCGCGCCGGTCATTTCGTGCGCGGCGCTGCTGCGCATGGACCTGGCCGCCGCCGGCACGCTGCTGAGCTGGGTGCGCGCCCGCGACGCCAACGGCGAGCGGGTGCAGTTCGTGGACACCCACCGGCTGATTGCCGCGCTGTTCAACCTGGTAGGCATTGCCGATCACGCCACGGTGGCGGTTAGAAAAAACTAGAGCCCCGGCCCGCCCTTGTGCGGGTTGCATTGCCATCGGCCATCCCCAAGTGGCTGCGATGGAACAGTTTCACGGCACCACCATCGTGAGCGTGCGCCGCAAGACCCCCCAAGGCGATCAGGTCGCCATTGGCGGGGACGGGCAGGTCACTCTCGGCAATATCGTCATCAAAGGCACTGCGCGCAAAGTGCGCCGCCTGTATCACGGCAAGGTGCTCGCTGGCTTTGCCGGCGCCACAGCCGACGCCTTCACGCTCTTCGAGCGTTTCGAGGCCAAGCTGGAAAAGCACCAGGGTCACCTGACCCGCGCGGCGGTCGAACTCACCAAGGACTGGCGCACCGACCGCGTGCTGCGCAAGCTCGAGGCCATGCTGGCCGTGGCCGACGCCACCACCTCGCTCATCATCACCGGCAACGGCGACGTGCTGGAGCCTGAAGACGGCGTGATCGCCATTGGCTCGGGCGGCGCGTATGCGCAGGCGGCGGCCAAGGCGCTGATCGACAACACGGAGCTTTCGGCCGAGCAGATCGTGCGTAAATCGCTGGGGATCGCCGGAGAAATCTGCATTTACACGAACATGAACCACACCGTGGAAGCGCTCTGACCATGTCCATGACCCCCCAGGAAATCGTCTCCGAGCTCGACAACCACATCGTCGGCCAGCCGGCGGCCAAGCGCGCCGTGGCCATCGCCATGCGCAACCGCTGGCGCCGCCAGCAGGTCGACGAAACGCTGCGCCACGAGATCACGCCCAAGAACATTCTCATGATCGGCCCCACGGGCGTGGGCAAGACCGAAATTGCGCGCCGCCTTGCACGGCTGGCCGACGCGCCCTTCATCAAGGTGGAGGCCACCAAGTTCACCGAGGTGGGCTACGTGGGCAAGGACGTCGATTCGATCATTCGCGACCTGGCCGAAATTGCCGTCAAGCAGACGCGCGAATCGGAAAGCATCAAGGTGCGCGCGCGTGCCGAAGACGCGGCCGAGGAGCGCATTCTCGACGTGCTGTTGCCGCCCGCGCGCGGCAGCGAAAACACGGGCGGCACCGTCGGCACGCCTGCCCTGGACGCGCCCAACCCCACCCGCCAGGCCTTTCGCAAGAAGCTGCGCGAGCACCAGCTCGACGACAAGGAGATCGAGCTCGACCTTGCCGAGACCCGCACGCCGCTGGAGATCATGGGCCCGGCCGGCATGGAGGAAATGACCGAGCAACTGCGCGGCATGTTCGGCCAGATGGGCGGCGGCAAGCGCAAGACGCGCAAGCTCAAGATCTCCGAAGCCATGCGCCTGCTGATCGACGAAGAAGCGGGCAAGCTGATCAACGAAGACGAGATTCGCGCGCAGGCCATCCACAACGCGGAGCAGAACGGCATCGTCTTCATCGACGAGATCGACAAGGTTGCCACGCGCAGCGATGCCCAGGGCTCCGACGTGTCGCGTCAGGGCGTGCAGCGCGACCTGCTGCCGCTGGTGGAAGGCACGGCGGTCACCACCAAGTACGGCGTGGTGCGCACCGACCACATGCTGTTCATTGCGAGCGGCGCGTTCCACCTGAGCAAGCCGAGCGACCTGATCCCGGAGCTGCAGGGGCGCATGCCGATTCGCGTGGAGCTGCAGTCGCTTTCGGTGTCGGACTTCGAGAGCATCCTCACGCAAACACGCGCCTCGCTCGTGAAGCAGTACCAGGCGTTGCTTGCCACGGAAGGCGTGACGCTCGAATTCACGCCCGACGGCGTGAACCGCCTGGCCACCATTGCGTACGAGGTGAACGAGCGCACGGAGAACATCGGCGCGCGCCGTTTGTCGACCGTGATGGAGCGTCTGCTGGATGAGGTAAGCTTCGACGCGACCCGCCTCGAAGGGCAATCGATCTGCATCGATGCTGCCTACGTCGACCAGCGCCTTGCGGCACTAAGTCACGACGAAGACCTTTCGCGCTTCATCCTCTGAAGCCGCTTCTCTTGCCTCTGTTACGGGGCAATGCTTCACGCATCACTTTCACTGCGTGAGCTAAGTAGTTCACTCTCAACGACATTCGCCGATTCCAAGCATTTGGAATCGGCGCTAAGTCGTTGATTCCATTACAAAAAATACCACCAACGGCCAGTTGCTTCCTAAGTGTTTCCTGCTACAGTGCAAAAAAGTGCAGTTAAGTGGGAAAAAGTGCGAGTAGTGCCTGTTCTGGGCGTTGCAGCACCTCCCAACACAGGGGTTTCGTGGTCGTGTTTCAAGGCGCTTCATCGCTCAGTCTGGATGCCAAGGGGCGGCTATCAGTGCCGACCAGGCATCGCGACGTCCTGAGCGCCACGGCAGGCGGCCAACTCACGGTCACCAAGCATCCGCACGGATGCCTGATGGTGTTCCCCCGTCCCGAATGGGAAAAATTTCGCGAGCGCATTGCCGCACTGCCGATGTCGGCACAGTGGTGGAAGCGCGTTTTCCTGGGCAATGCCATGGACGTCGAGATGGACGGCACCGGCCGCATCCTGGTGTCGCCCGAACTGCGTGCGGCCACCGGCATCACGCGCGAGACACTGCTCCTGGGCATGGGCAACCACTTCGAACTCTGGGACAAGGCCACGTACGAGGCCAAGGAGGCCGAGGCCACCCAGGGCGAGATGCCGGATGTGTTTCAGGACTTCGCGTTCTGAGGACTCACGTGAACACCCCATGGACCCATACGACCGTCTTGCTGAACGAAGCGGTGGAAGCTCTTCTTTCAGGCAGCACGGAGGCCGCCGGCACCTACGTGGACGCCACCTTCGGACGGGGAGGGCATGCGCGCGCAATTCTCTCCAGGCTGGGGCCGCAGGGCAGGCTGATCGCATTCGACAAGGATGCGGAAGCAGTGGCCGAAGCAGCGCGCATCTCCGATGCGCGTTTTTCCATCCGGCACCAAGGCTTCCGCTCGCTGGGCGAGCTGCCCGACGCGAGCGTCAACGGCCTGTTGATGGACCTGGGCGTGAGTTCGCCGCAAATCGACAACCCGGTGCGCGGTTTCAGTTTTCGTTTCGACGGCCCGCTCGACATGCGCATGGACACCACGCGCGGCGAGAGCGTGGCCGAGTGGCTGGCAACAGCCGAACTTCAGCAGATTGCAGAGGTGATCCGTGACTATGGCGAAGAACGGTTTGCTGTTCAGGTTGCAAAGGCGATTGTTGCTCGCCGACAAGAACGGGGCCCAATTTCAACCACCACCGAACTGGCCGAGCTCGTGGCTGGCACGGTCAAAACCCGCGAGCAGGGCCAGAACCCTGCAACGCGCACATTTCAGGCTTTTCGGATTTTCATCAACGCCGAGCTTGAAGAGCTGCAACAGGCGCTAGAGGCCAGCCTGTCGGTGCTGCAGCCCGGTGGGCGGCTCGCGGTGATCAGCTTCCACTCGCTGGAAGACCGCATCGTGAAGCAGTTCATCGCCAAGCACTCCAAGGAGGTCTACGACCGCCGCGCGCCCTTTGCCGCGCCCAAGGTGATGAAGCTGCGCGCGCTGGAGCGCATCAAGCCGTCCGAAGACGAAGTGCGCGGCAACCCGCGCTCGCGCAGCGCCATTCTTCGCGTGGCCGAACGCACGGAGGCTGACTGACATGGCCCGCGTGAACCTGCTGCTGATGCTTGCCGTCATTGCGACGGCATTGTTCCTGGTGCACACGCAGTACCAGTCGCGCCAGATCTATACCGAGCTGGACCGCGTGCAGCAGGACGCCCGCCGCCTGGAGCTGGACGGCGACCGCCTGCAGGTTGAAAAGCGTGCCCAGGCCACACCGCTGCGCGTGGAAAAGCTCGCCAAGGAGCAGCTGCAGATGCGCACCACCTCGCCGGCCATCACGCAGTACGTGCGCCCCGACGGCTCGGTGATCCCGGCCGTGGCCCCGGTGGCGCCGACAGTGCCCGCCACCACTGGCGCCAAGCCGGCCAGGCCCGTCACCGCAACGAGGGCCCCGCGATGAGCCGCCGCAGCGTGCGCTACACCACCAGCCCCTTGCTCGCGAGCAAGACGCCGGTGTGGCGCAGCAAGTTCATCGTGGCCGGCATCGCGCTGGGCTTTGTCATGCTGGCGGGCCGGGCCGCATACGTGCAGGTGCTCAACAACAGCTTCTTCCAGCGTCAGGGCGAAGTGCGCTTTGCCCGCACGCTGGAGCTGCCGGCCAACCGTGGCCGCATCCTGGACCGCAATGGCCTGATCCTCGCGTCCAGCGTGGTGGCACCCAGCATCTGGGCCATTCCCGAAGACATCGAGCGCGAAGACCCCGAGGTGCGCGCCAAGCTCAAGCAGGTGGCCAAGCTGCTCGAGATGCCGCAGAAAGACTTCGACAAGAAGCTCGAGGACGAGGACAAGACCTTCGTGTGGGTCAAGCGCCAGGTCGACGAGCCCATTGCAAAGCAGATTGCCGCGTTGGGCATCAAGGGCATCTACCAGCGCCGTGAATACAAGCGCCAGTACCCCGAAGGCGAGGCCGCCGCGCATGTGGTGGGCTTCACCAACGTGGAAGACAGCGGGCAGGAGGGCATCGAGCTCGCCTTCAACAAGGACCTGGCCGGCAAGGCCGGGTCGCGCCGCGTCATCAAGGACCGCCTGGGCCGCGTGGTCGAAGGCGTGGGCGACACCGTGCCGCCGCTGGACGGCAAGGACATTCAGCTCAGCGTGGACAGCAAGGTGCAGTTCTTCGCCTACCAGAAGCTGCGCGACGCCGTGACCGCCCGCAAGGCCAAGGCCGGCAGCGTGGTGGTGCTCGACAGCATCACGGGCGAAGTGCTGGCACTGGCCAACTACCCGAGCTACGTGCCCGACAAGCGCCAGAACCTCACCGGCGAGCAGCTGCGTAACCGCGCGCTCACCGACACCTTCGAGCCCGGCTCCACCATGAAGCCCATCACCGTGGCCATGGCGCTGGAAGCCGGCCGCGTGAAGCCCTCCACGCTGATCGACACCGGCCCCGGCCGCTTTCAGATCGGCGGCTTCACCATCAGCGACACGCACAACTACGGCACGCTGACGGTCGAGGGCGTGATCCAGAAGTCGAGCAACGTCGGCGCGCTCAAGATCGCCCAGAAGATGACCCCGCACGAGATGTGGGACACCTACACCGCGCTGGGCTACGGCCAGAAGCCGCAGATTCAGTTCCCCGGCGCCGTTACCGGCCGGCTGCGCCCCTGGAAGACCTGGAAGCCGGTCGAGCAAGCCACCATGGCCTACGGCTACGGCCTGTCGGCGTCGCTGTTCCAGATGGCGCATTCGTACACCTCGTTTGCGCACGACGGCGCGCTCATTCCGGTCACCATTCTGAAGAACACCGAGCCGCCGGTCGGCGTGCAGGTGTTCTCGCCGTCCAACGCGCTGGCCGTGCGCAAGATGCTGCAGATGGCTGCCGGCCCCGGCGGCACGGGCACGCGCGCGCAAACCATCGGCTACTCGGTCGGCGGCAAGTCGGGCACGGCGCACAAGCAGGTGGGCAAGGGCTACGCAAGCAACAAATACCGCGCCTGGTTCACCGGCATGGCCCCCATCGAGAAGCCCCGAATCATCGTGGCCGTGATGATCGACGAGCCCAGCGACGGCCAGTACTTCGGCGGCGTGGCCGCTGCCCCCGTGTTCAGCGAAGTCGTGCAGCAGACGCTGCGCATGATGAACGTCGCGCCCGATCTGGCAGTCAAACCGCTTGTGATGACGCAGGGCGTCGACGAGAGCTTCTGAACATGCTGACCTTCACTTCCCCCCTCGTGGCAGCGGCCTGGCTCAAGGAGCATGCGCCGCAGTCGCACATGCACGCCGACAGCCGCGCCGTGGGTGCGGGCGACGTGTTCGTCGCCTGGCCCGGCGCCGCCACCGACGGGCGCAAGCATGTGGGGGCCGCGCTGGCGCAGGGCGCCGCCGCGTGCCTGGTCGAGCACGAGGGCGTGGAAGCCTTCGGCTTCGAGGGTGACGAGCGCATCGTGAGCTACCCCGGCCTGAAGGCCGCCACCGGCCCCATTGCCGCCGCCTTCTACGACAACCCCTCGGCCCTGCTCGACGTGCTGGCCGTGACCGGCACCAACGGCAAGACCTCCACCGCCTGGTGGCTGGCCGAGGCGCTTTCCACGCTGCGCGCGGCGGGCGGCGTTCGCGCCCTCACGCTCGACGGCACGGTGCAGCGCGATGCGCCGTCGCCCTGCGCCGTGATGGGCACGCTGGGCATCGGCGTGCCGCCCGCGCTCACCTACACCGGTCTCACCACGCCCGACCCCGTGATGCTGCAGCGCGAACTGCGCGCGCTGGTATCGAACGGCTTCGGCGCCTGCGCCATCGAGGCCTCGTCCATCGGCATTGCCGAGCGCCGGCTCGACGGCACGCGGATCGCGGTGGCCGTGTTCACCAACTTCACGCAGGACCACCTCGACTACCACGGCAGCATGGACGCTTATTGGCAAGCCAAGGCCGAGCTGTTCCGCTGGCCCGGCCTGCGCGCGGCGGTGATCAACATCGACGACACGCACGGCGCCAGCCTGTGCGCCAACCTGCTCGACGCCGGCATCGGCGCGCTCGACGTGTGGACCGTGTCTGCCGACGGCAAGCCGGCTCGCCTGATGGCGCGCGACATCGGCTACGGCGTGCAGGGCCTGCAGTTCTCCGTGGCCGAACACGGCAGCGTAGCGGTGGAGCGCCTGTCGACCGGCCTCATCGGCCAGTACAACGTGGCCAATCTGCTGGGCGTGCTGGGCACGCTGCGCGCGCTGGGCCTCACGCTGTCGCGCGCCGTGGCGGCATGCGCCAACCTCACCAGCGTGCCGGGCCGCATGGACCGCGTCAGCAACTCAAGCAATGGCCAGGGCATGCCGCTGGCCGTGGTCGACTATGCCCACACGCCAGACGCACTCGACAAGGCCCTCATCGGGCTGCGCATGCTTGCAAAGCAACGCGGCGGCGCGCTGTGGTGCCTGTTCGGCTGTGGCGGCGACCGCGACCCGATCAAGCGCCCGATGATGGCCGCCGTGGCCGAGCGTCAGGCCGACCGCGTGGTCGTCACCAGCGACAACCCGCGCAGCGAAAAGCCCGACGCCATCATTGCCCAGGTGTTGCGCGGCTTCTCGCGCCCCGAGGCCGCGCAGGTGCAGCCCGACCGCGCGGCCGCCATTGCCGACGTGCTGGCGCAGGCGGCCCCGCAGGACGTGGTGCTCATCGCCGGCAAGGGCCACGAGACCTGGCAGGACATTGGCGGTGAGCGCATCGCCTTTTCAGACAAGGCCCACGCGCTGGACGCGCTGGCCCGACGAGGTCAGGCATGACCGACACCACCCTCACCATCGACATGACGCCGCTCGACCTCACGCTGGCCGACGTGCAGCAATGGATTCCAGGCTCGCGCCTGGTCGGCGACGGCGCCACTGTCATCGCCCGCGTGCACACCGACACGCGCACGCTCGCGGTGGGCGACCTGTTCGTCGCGCTCAAGGGCGAGCGCTTCGACGCCAACGACTTCCTGGCCGACGCCAGGAACCAGGGCGCCGTGGCCGCCATTGCGCACCACGGCCTGGAGGCCGCTGGCCTGGCCGGTCTGGAGGTGCTCGATTCGCTGGCCGCGCTCGGTGCGCTGGGCGCCGGCTGGCGCGCGCAGTTTGCGCTGCCGCTCATCGCCGTCACCGGCAGCAACGGCAAGACCACGGTCACGCAGATGATTGCGGCCGTGCTGTTCGCGGACCGCGCCCATCAGGCGCTGGCCACGGCCGGCAACTTCAACAACGAGATCGGCGTGCCGCTCACGCTGTTGCGCCTGCGCGCGGCGCACCGGCGCGCGGTGATCGAGCTGGGCATGAACCACCCCGGCGAAATTGCGCGGCTGGCCGCCATTTCGCGCCCGACCATCGCGCTGGTCAACAACGCGCAGCGCGAGCACCAGGAGTTCATGGCCACCGTCGAGGCGGTGGCCGTGGAGAACGCGGCCGTGTTCGCGGTGCTGCCCGACGACGGCACCGCCGTGTTCCCCTTCGGCGACACCTTCACCGCGCTGTGGACCGACATGGCCCGCGCGGGCGGTGCGCGCCGCTGCATCACCTTCGGCGAGGCCGAGGCGGCCGACATTTCGCTCGACAGCGCCACGTGGGCGCAGGGCGCCTGGGCCGTGCGCATCCGCACGCCGCTGGGCGCTTTCGGCACGCGCCTGCACATTGCCGGGCGCCACAACGTCGTCAACGCGCTCGCCGCCACTGCCTGTGCGCTGGCGGCGGGCGTGTCGATCGACACCATTGCCGCGGGCCTGGATGCCTTCGAGCCGGTCAAGGGCCGCTCGCGCGCCAACGAGGTCGTGCTGGCCGACGGCCATGCGCTCACGCTGGTCGACGACAGCTACAACGCCAACCCCGATTCCGTGATCGCCGCCATCGACGTGCTCGCCGCCCTGCCGGGGCCGCGCCTGCTGGTGCTCGGCGAAATGGCCGAGGTGGGCAACCGCTCGCCGGAGTTCCACGCCGAAGTCGGCGCCCGGGCACGGCAGTGCGGCATCGAGTCCGTGTACACGCTGGGCGCCGCCACGGCGCACACCGTCGCTGCTTTTCAGGGAGCCGCCAAGGAAGGCGACGCTCATCATTTCGACGGGTACGACGCGCTTGGCGCGGCCGTGCTCGCGCGGCTGCCGCACGTCGGCAGCGTGCTGGTCAAGGGATCGCGTTCCATGAAGATGGAGCGCGTCGTGAAAGCCATCGAGGCACAACAACAAAAGGAGGCCGGTCATGACGCATGAGCCGCGCGAAAACACATGCTGCTGACCCTTGCCCAATGGCTGCAAACGCTGTCGCCCGAATTCGGGTTTCTGCGCGTTTTTCAGTACCTCACTTTCCGCGCGCTGATGGCCGCGCTGACCGCGCTGGTGGTCGGCCTGGTGGCCGGCCCCTTCGTGATCCGCCGGCTCACCGCGCTCAAGATCGGTCAGCCGGTGCGCGGCTACGGCATGGAAACGCACCTGACCAAAAGCGGCACGCCCACCATGGGCGGCGTGCTGGTGCTGTTTGCCATCGCCTTTGCCACGCTGCTGTGGTTCGATATGTCGAACCGGTTCGTGTGGATCGTGCTGTGGGTCACCATGGGCTTTGGCGCCATTGGCTGGGTGGACGACTGGCGCAAGGTGGTGCGCAAGGACCCGGAAGGCATGCGCTCGCGCGAGAAGTATTTCTGGCAATCGGTGGTGGGCCTGCTGGCGGGCTTCTACCTGCTGTTCAGCATCTCGGAAAGCTCCAACTGGCGCGTGCTGCAGCTGTTCTTTGCCTGGGTGCAGTCGGGCTTCGACCTCAACTTTCCGCCCAAGATCAACCTGCTGGTGCCCTTCTTCAAGGAAGTGAGCTACCCGCTGGGCGGCATCGGCTTTGTCATCCTCACGTACCTGGTGATCGTGGGCTCGAGCAATGCGGTGAACCTGACCGACGGCCTGGACGGCCTGGCGATCATGCCGGTGGTGATGGTGGGCTCGGCGCTGGGCGTGTTCGCCTATGTCGCGGGCAGCGCGGTGTATTCCAAGTACCTGCTGTTCCCCAACATTCCGGGCTCTGGCGAACTGCTGGTGTTCTGCTCGGCCATGGCCGGCGCGGGCCTGGCGTTTCTGTGGTTCAACACGCACCCGGCGCAGGTGTTCATGGGCGACGTGGGCGCGCTGGCGCTGGGCGGCGCGCTGGGCACCATCGCGGTCATCGTGCGCCAGGAAATCGTGTTCTTCATCATGGGCGGCATCTTTGTGGTCGAGGCCGTCTCGGTGATGGCGCAGGTGATGTACTTCAAGTACACCAAGAAGCGCTACGGCGAAGGCCGTCGCGTGCTCAAGATGGCGCCGCTGCACCACCACTTCGAGAAGAGCGGCTGGCGCGAGACGCAGGTTGTGGTGCGCTTCTGGATCATCACGATGCTGCTGTGCCTCGTGGGCCTGTCCACGCTGAAGCTGCGGTAACGCCAACATGCGGCATCTGAAAGACCTCCCCGTTCTCGTCCTCGGCCTCGGTGCGTCCGGGCTGGCGATGGCGCGCTGGTGCGCGCGCCACGGCGCGGTCGTGACCGTGGCCGACACGCGCGAGGCGCCGGCGGCGCTGGCCACGCTGAAGGCGGAACTGCCGGAGGTGAGCTTCGTCGGCGGGCCGTTCTCGGCCGCGCTGGTCGAAGGCACGCCGATTCGCGCGGTGTACCGCTCGCCGGGCCTCTCGCCCGAGACCATCGCGCCGGTGGCCGACGCGGCGCGGGCCATGGGCCTGCCGGTCGGCGGCGAGCTCGACCTGTTCGCGCGCGCCTTGCTCGATCTGCAGACGGTCGAAGTGCCGGTGGCCGAGGTTGAGCCCGAATCCGAAGCTGAAGCCGGTGTGCAAGCCGCAGCGGAAGTGGCTGGCGAAGCCGAGCCAACTGAAGTGGTCGACGCGAGCGAGGCCGTTGAACCCGTGGTGCCTGCCGCGGAACCGGTGGAGGCCGCACCAGCCGCAGAGCCTGTTGAAGCCCAGGCAGAGCCGACCGCTCCCGCCATGGCGGAAGCGATCCCGCGCGATCCGGCGATCAGCGTGGCCGTGCCCGTTCCACCAGAAGCGCCGGCCGAGCCTGTCGCTGCCGACGCAACAACCGAGCCGACGGTGCCCGCAGCGAGCGACATCGACGTGGTCTCGCAAGAGGCTGCGGTTGAAGTGCCCGTGGGCGAGCCGGTTGATGCAGGTGAACTGCCTGAAGTGGCCGAAGCAGCAGAAGCAGCAGAAGCGCCCGAAGCGCCTGAAGCGCCTGAAGCGACACCCGCACCCGCGACCATCTCCCGCCTCCCCACAACCGGCAAGCCCTACGTGCCCACGGCCGCCAGGGAAGCCGCGGAGTTCGTCGCCAAGATCGCCGAACTCGCCGCCACTAACCCGGCTTCTGCCGCGGTGGAAGAAGAAACGCCTCAGCTCGAACTGGCACCCCCGGTCGAGCCCGAAGCGCCCAAGGGCTACAAGCCCGCCGTGCTCGCCATCACCGGCACCAATGGCAAGACGACCGTCACCGCGCTCACCGGTCAGCTGGTCGAGCGCGCGGGCAAGAGCGTGGCCGTGGCCGGCAACATCGGCCCGACGCTGCTCGACACGCTGTGGGCACACATGGCCGCCCACACGCTGCCCGACGTGTGGGTGCTCGAGCTGTCGAGCTTTCAGCTCGACGGCGTGCAGGGCTTCGAGCCCACCGCCGCCACCGTGCTCAACCTCACGCAGGACCACCTCGACTGGCACGGCGACATGAAGGCGTATGCCGCGGCCAAGGCGCGCGTCTTCGGCGCGCGCGGCCTCATGGTGCTGAACCGCGACGACGCCGGCGTGATGGCCCTGCTGCCCCCGCCGGTGCGCGCCAAGCTGCAGCGCCCGCAGATTCGCACGCACGTCACCTTCGGCTCGGCCATGCCGCTGCGCCCGGGGGACTACGGCATCGAGCGCGTCAACGGCATGACCTGGCTGGTGCGCGCGCTGGAAGCCGACGAAACGCAGAAGCGCAAGCGCGGCGCGGTGGTGGAAGAAGAAATTTTTCTGCAGCGCCTGATGCCCGCCGACGCGCTGCGCATTCGCGGCCGCCACAACGCGCTGAACGCACTGGCCGCGCTGGCGCTGGCCAGTGCCGCCGACTGTGCGCTCGGCCCCATGCTCTACGGCCTGCGCGAATACCGCGGCGAGCCGCACCGCGTGGAAGCCGTCACCATCGTGGACGAGGTCGAGTTCTTCGACGACAGCAAGGGCACCAACGTGGGCGCCACCGTGGCCGCGCTCGTCGGCCTGGGTGAAGAGCGCCGCGTGGTCGTGATCCTTGGCGGCGAAGGCAAGGGGCAAGACTTCGGGCCGCTGGCCGACCCGGTGCGCCAGTACGCACGCGCCGTGGTGCTCATCGGGCGCGACGCGCCGCTCATCGAGGCCGCGCTGGCGCCAACGGGCGTCACCATCAAGCATGCCGCCTCGATGCACGAGGCCGTGCAGCTGGCCGGCGCGCGCGCCAACCCGGGCGATGCCGTGCTGCTGTCGCCCGCGTGCGCGAGCTTCGACATGTTCAAGGACTACGCGCACCGCGCCGAGGTGTTCCGCGGGGCCGTGCAGGCCTACGAGGACAGCCCGCGCGGCCTGGTGGAAGCCGACGGCCAGGCTTCAGATTCGACGGAGGAACCGCTTTGAACCCTGCCGCCGCGGGCGCCACGCCCAACACCCGCACCAGCCGCTTCGGTGGCTGGTTCAGGCGCGCCCGCAGCGGGATCGACGCGCTGCCGGTGCACCTGCCCGTGCGGTTGGGCGGCGCTGGCATCGCGCAGACCAAGGCCACGCCAATGCGCGTGCTCGGCTTCGACCAGGCGCTGGTGTGGGTCACGGTCGCGCTGCTGACCTGGGGCCTGATCATGGTGTATTCGGCCTCCATCGCGCTGCCCGACAACCCGCGCTTTGCACGCGCCGGCTACAGCGCTTCGTTCTTCCTCACGCGGCATGCCGCGTCGGTGGCCATTGCGTTCGTCGCCGCGCTGCTGGCCTTTCAGATTCCCATGAAGACCTGGGAGCGCATTGCGCCCTGGCTCTTCGTGGCGTCGCTGCTGCTGCTGGTGGCGGTGCTCATTCCGCACGTCGGCATCAACGTGAACGGCGCGCGCCGCTGGCTGCCGATGGGCTTCATGCGCTTTCAGCCATCGGAGCTCGCCAAGCTGGCGATGGTGCTCTACGCCGCCAGCTACATGGTGCGCAAGATGGAGATCAAGGAGCGCTTCTTCCGCGCCGTGCTGCCGATGGGCATTGCGGTGGTGGTGGTCGGCATGCTGGTGATGGCCGAGCCCGACATGGGCGCGTTCATGGTGATCGCGGTGATCGCCATGGGCATCCTGTTTCTGGGCGGCGTGAACGCGCGCATGTTCTTCGTGATTGCCGCGCTGGTGGTGGTGGCCTTCGGCAGCATCGTGGCAAGCAGCCCGTGGCGGCGTGAGCGCATCTTTGCGTACCTCGATCCGTGGAGCGAGGAGCACGCGCTGGGCAAGGGCTACCAGCTGTCGCACTCGCTGATCGCCATCGGGCGCGGCGAGATCTTCGGCGTGGGCCTGGGTGGCAGCGTTGAAAAGCTGCACTGGCTGCCCGAGGCGCACACCGACTTTCTGCTCGCGGTGATCGGCGAAGAGTTCGGCCTGGTCGGCGTGCTGCTGATCATCGGCCTGTTCCTGTGGCTCACGCGCCGCATCATGCACATCGGCCGCCAGGCCATTGCACTCGACCGCGTGTTCTCGGGCCTCGTGGCCCAGGGCGTGGGTGTGTGGATCGGCTTTCAGGCCTTCATCAACATGGGCGTGAACCTGGGCGCACTGCCGACCAAGGGCCTGACCCTGCCGCTGATGAGCTTCGGCGGCTCGGCCATCTTGATGAACATGGTGGCGCTGGCCATCGTGCTGCGCATCGACTATGAAAACCGCGTGCTGATGCGTGGGGGCCGCGTATGACCGGGCGCACCGCACTCGTCATGGCCGGCGGCACGGGCGGCCACATCTTCCCCGGACTCGCGGTGGCGGAGGCCCTGCGCGAGCGCGGCTGGCGCGTGCACTGGCTGGGCGCGCCCGGCAGCATGGAAGAAAAACTGGTGCCGCCGCGCGGCTTCGCGTTCGAGCCGGTGCAGTTCGGCGGCGTGCGCGGCAAGGGCCCGCTCACGCTGTTTTTGTTGCCGCTGCGCCTGCTGCGCGCCTTCTGGCAGAGCCTGGGCGTGGTGCGCCGCGTGAAGCCCGACGTGCTGGTGGGCCTGGGCGGCTACATCACCTTTCCGGGCGCCATGATGGGCGTGCTCATGGGCAAGCCGCTGGTGCTGCACGAGCAGAATTCGGTGGCCGGCCTCGCCAACAAGGTGCTGGCGGGCGTGGCCGACCGTGTGTTCACAGCGTTCCCCGATGTGCTGAAGAAGGCGCAGTGGGTGGGCAATCCGTTGCGCGCCGCGTTCACCTCGCAGCCCGATCCGGCCACGCGTTTCGCGGGCCGCACCGGTCCGCTGAAGTTGCTGGTGGTGGGCGGCAGCCTGGGTGCGCGCGGCCTCAACACCGTGGTGCCGCAGGCGCTGGCGCGCATTGCGCCCGAGGCGCGCCCGCGGGTGCTGCACCAGAGCGGCGCCAAGCAGATCGACGAGCTGCGTGCCAACTACACGGCGGCCGGCGTGCAGGGCGAGCTCACGCCCTTCATCGAAGACACCGCGCAGGCCTATGCGGACGCCGACATCATCGTCGCGCGCGCCGGCGCCAGCACCGTCACAGAAATCGCGGCCGTCGGCGCAGCAGCGCTGTTCGTGCCTTTCCCTTCGGCGGTCGACGACCACCAGACCACCAACGCACGCTTCCTTGTGGACGCGGGCGGCGGATGGCTGGTGCAGCAGGCCGACCTCACTCCTGAATTGCTGGCTGATTTGCTACAGAAAACCGGGCGCACCGCGCTGATCGAACGGGCCGCCAAGGCCAAGACCCTGCAGAAGACCGAAGCAGTAGACGCCGTTGTTCGCGCCTGCGAGGAGCTTGCCAAATGAAGCACGCGATTCGTCACATCCATTTCGTCGGCGTCGGCGGCTCGGGCATGAGCGGCATTGCCGAAGTGCTGCTGAACCTGGGCTACCGCATCACCGGCTCCGACCTGGCCGACAGCGTCACGCTGCGCCGCCTGGCGGGCCTGGGCATCGGCACCTTCGTGGGCCATGCGGCCGCGAACATCGAGGGCGCCGACGCGGTCGTCACCTCCACCGCCGTGCAGTCGGACAACCCCGAGGTGCTGGCCGCGCGCGAGAAGCGCATTCCGGTGGTGCCGCGCGCGGTGATGCTGGCCGAGCTAATGCGCCTGAAGCAGGGCATTGCCATTGCCGGCACGCACGGCAAGACCACCACCACCAGCCTGGTGGCGAGCGTGCTCGACGCCGCGGGCCTGGACCCGACCTTCGTGATCGGCGGGCGCCTGAACAGCGCCGGCGCCAACGCGCAGCTGGGCAGCGGCGACTACATCGTGGTCGAGGCCGACGAATCGGACGCGTCGTTCTTGAACCTGCTGCCGGTGATGGCGGTGGTGACGAACATCGACGCCGACCACATGGAGACCTACGGGCACGACTTCGCGAACCTGAAGAAGGCCTTCGTCGACTTTCTGCACCGCATGCCGTTCTACGGCGTGGCCATTCTGTGCACCGACGACGCAGCGGTGCGCGAGATCGTGTCGCAGGTGACCTGCCCCGTCACCAGCTACGGCTTTGGCGCAGACGCCCAGGTGCGCGCCATCGACGTGCGCCCGGTCGGCGCCCAGATGCATTTCACCGCGCAGCGACGCAATGGCGTGACGCTGCCCGACCTGCCCATCGTGCTGAACCTGCCGGGCGAGCACAACGTGCTGAATGCGCTTTCGGTGATTGCCGTGGCGGTGGAGCTGGGCATTCCCGATGAGGCGGTGCAGCGCGGGCTGGCCGGTTTCAAGGGTGTGGGCCGGCGCTTTCAGAGCTATGGAGAAGTGGCGGTGCAGGGCGAGGGTGCCACGGGCACCTTCACCGTCATCGACGACTACGGGCACCACCCGGTCGAAATGGCCGCCACCATTGCCGCCGCACGCGGCGCTTTCCCGGGCCGCCGGCTGGTGCTGGCGTTTCAGCCGCACCGCTACACCCGCACGCGCGACTGCTTCGAAGATTTCGTGAAGGTCATCGGCACGGCCGACGCGGTGCTGCTGGGCGAGGTGTATGCCGCCGGCGAGTCGCCCATCGTGGCGGCAGACGGCCGCACGCTGGCGCGTGCACTGCGCGTGGCCGGCAAGGTGGAGCCGGTGTTCGTCGACGACATCGCCGCCATGCCGCGCGCCATTCTGGACAACGCCCGCGCGGGCGACGTGGTGCTCTCCATGGGCGCCGGATCGATTGGCGCGGTGCCGGGCAAGGTGGTCGAGCTTGGCTCGGTGGCCGCCGCATCTTCAACATCGCAGCGCGACGCGCTCACAGGGAGGGCCGAATGAGCCTTCAGAACCCCCAGCTTTTCGGCAAGGTCGCCGTGCTGTTCGGCGGCAGCTCCGCCGAACGCGAAGTCTCCTTGATGTCGGGCACCGGCGTGCTCGAGGCCCTGCGTTCGCGCGGCGTGGACGCCCATGCCTTCGACCCGTCGCAGCGCGAGCTCACCGACCTGAAGCGCGAAGGCTTCGCGCGCTGCTTCGTCGCGCTGCACGGCCGCCACGGCGAAGACGGCACCGTGCAGGGCGCGCTCGAGCTGCTTGGCATTCCCTACACCGGCTCTGGCGTGATGGCCTCGAGCGTGGCCATGGACAAGGTCATGACCAAGCGCATCTGGCAGGCCGACAACCTGCCCACGCCCAAGTACGTGCGCCTGGCCTTCGACCAGCAAAGCCGCGAGCAGGTGATGGCCGTGCCCGACGTGCTCGGCCTGCCGCTGATCGTGAAGCCGCCGCGCGAGGGCTCGTCCATCGGCGTGACCAAGGTCGAGGGCTACTCGCAGATGCAGGACGCGGTGACGCTGTCCGCCAGATACGACGCCGATGTGCTCTGCGAAGAGTTCATCCAAGGCGAAGAGGTGACCTGCGCCGTGCTGGGCTTTGGCCTGGACGCGCGCGCGCTGCCGGTGGTGCGCATCGCCGCGCCCGAGGGCGCCTACGACTACCAGAACAAGTACTTCACCGACGACGTGAAGTACCACTGCCCGAGCGGCCTGCCCGAAGCCGAAGAGCACGAGATCCAGCGCATCACGCTGGCCGCGTACCGCACGCTCGGCTGCCGCGGCTGGGGCCGCGCCGACGTGATGATTCGCGCCAGCGACCGCAAGCCCTTTCTGCTGGAGATGAACACCTCGCCCGGCATGACCAGCCATTCGCTGGTGCCGATGTCCGCGCGCGCCGCGGGCATTGCCTACGAAGACCTGTGCCTGCGCGTGCTGGCATCGGCTTCGCTGGACGCTACGGGAGGCTCGCAATAGCCATGGCCGACAGCATCCCCGCGCCCTTCGACGTCAAGCTCATGAACATCGTCGCGAACATCGCCTTCGTGATGGTCACGCTCATGCTGCTGGCGGCGGGCGCCTGGTGGGTGCTGCGCCAACCCTTCTTTCCGCTGGCCGGCATCAAGGTGGACGGCGAGGTGACGCACAACAACGCGGTGACCCTGCGCGCCAACGTGGCACCGCAGCTGAACGGCAACTTCTTCACCATCGACCTGGGGCGCGCGCGTGCCGCCTTCGAGTCGGTGCCGTGGGTGCGCAGCGCGGTGGTGCGGCGCGAGTTCCCCAACAAGCTGCATGTGACGCTGACCGAGCAGGTGCCGGTGGCCACCTGGGGCGACGACGCGGGCTCCAAGCTCATCAACGGCTTTGGCGATGTGTTCGAGGCCAACGTGGCGGAGGTGGACGACAACCTGCCGCGCCTGGACGGCCCGGTGGAGCAAGCCGGGCAGGTGCTGGGCATGTACCGCGTGCTGCAGCCGCAGTTCGAGCCTTACGAGCTGAGCATCGACGAGCTCACGCTGTCGAGCCGCGGCAGCTGGAAGGTGGTGCTCGACAGCGGCGCGCAGATCGAACTCGGCCGCGGCCAGAGCGAGGAAGTGACGGCCCGGCTGCAGCGCTTTTTGAAGACCGTGACCCAGGTCGCGGCCCAGTACCGGCGTTCGGTCGCCGATGTCGAAGGCGCTGATCTGCGCCACAACGACGCGTATGCATTGCGGCTGCGCGGCGTCACCACGGTCTCGCCAGAGACCCCAAGAAAAATCAAGTAGCGAACACCGAGGAATCGAGGACATATCAATGCCCAAAGAATACAAAGACCTGGTCGTAGGACTCGACATCGGCACCGCCAAGGTCATGGTGGTGGTGGCCGAGGTGCTGCCCGGGGGCGAGCTCAAGCTGGCCGGCCTGGGCATTGCGCCCAGCAACGGACTGAAGCGCGGCGTGGTGGTGAACATCGACGCCACGGTGCAGAGCATTCAGCAGGCCTTGAAGGAGGCCGAGCTGATGGCCGACTGCAAGATCAGCCGCGTGTACACCGGCATCACCGGCAGCCACATCCGCGGCATCAACTCCAGCGGCATGGTGGCGGTGAAGGACAAGGAAGTGACGCCGGCCGACGTGGCCCGCGTGGTGGAGACGGCGCGCGCCATCAACATCTCCAGCGACCAGCGCTTGCTGCTGGTGGAGCCGCAGGAGTTTGTGATCGACGGGCAGGATGTGAAGGAGCCGATCGGCATGAGCGGCATGCGCCTTGAAGCCAAGGTGCACATCGTGACCGGCGCGCAGAGCGCGGCCGAGAACATCATCAAGTGCGTGCGCCGCTGCGGCCTGGAGGTCGACCAGCTGATGCTGAACCCGCTGGCCTCGAGCCAGGCGGTGCTGACCGAAGACGAGCGCGAGCTGGGCGTGGTGCTGGTGGACATTGGCGCGGGCACCACCGACGTGGCGATCTTCACCAACGGCGCGATCCGCCACACGGCGGTGATTCCGATTGCGGGCGACCTCATCACCAGCGACATTGCGATGGCGCTGCGCACGCCCACCAAGGACGCGGAAGACATCAAGGTGGAGCATGGCTACGCCAAGCAACTGCTGGCCGACCCCGAGTCGCAGGTGGAAGTGCCGGGCCTGGGCGACCGCGGTCCGCGCATGCTGAGCAAGCAGGCGCTGGCCGGTGTGATCGAGCCGCGCATCGAAGAAATTTTCTCGCTGGTGCAGCAGGTGGTGCGCGAGTCGGGCTACGAAGAAGTGCTGTCGTCGGGCGTGGTGCTCACGGGCGGCAGCGCGGTGATGCCGGGCATGGTCGAGCTGGGCGAAGACATCTTTCTGAAGCCCGTGCGACGCGGCATTCCGAAGTATTCGAGCGCCTTGTCCGACATGGTTGCGCAGCCTCGCGCAGCTACAGTCATGGGCCTTCTCGAAGAGGCACGCTTCGCACGCATGCGTGGCTTCAAGGTGGCACAGAAGAATGGGTCGGTAAAGACTGCATTCGGACGTTTCAAAGACTTCATCGTGGGGAATTTCTAGCCATGATCAAGTCTCCACTGTGGCTTGCCCGCGGCAGCCCCCCCTTGCATTTCAACGAGCGATGGCGACGCACAGGTCCACCGCCATGACGCTCGAACGTTGATCTCGTCACGGCAGAAGAATATTCACAGATACACAACGGCAACTGCAAGATTCAAGGAGTTAAAAATGACCATCGAAATGATCGAAGTCGAAGAGTTCAATCAGGGCACGCAGATCAAGGTGATCGGTGTTGGCGGTGGCGGCGGCAATGCGGTCGCCCACATGATGGAGCGTGGCGTGCAGGGCGTTCAGTTCGTCTGCGCGAACACCGACGCACAGGCACTGCAACGCAGCAATGCGCACAAGATCATCCAGCTCGGCACCAGCGGCCTGGGCGCGGGCAGCAAGCCCGACAAGGGCCGTGCGGCGGCCGAGCTCGCGGTGGACGACATTCGCGCGGCCATCGACGGCGCGCACATGCTGTTCATCACGGCCGGCATGGGCGGCGGCACGGGCACCGGCGCGGCACCCGTGATTGCGCGCGTGGCCAAGGAAATGGGCATCCTCACCGTGGGTGTGGTGACCAAGCCCTTCGACTGGGAAGGCGGACGCCGCATGACCAACGCCGACGCCGGCCTGGTCGAGCTCGAAGCCAATGTCGACTCGCTGATCGTGGTGCTCAACGAGAAGCTGCTCGACGTGCTGGGTGAAGACGTCACGCAGGACGAAGCCTTCGCGCAGGCCAACGATGTGCTGAAGAACGCCGTGGGCGGCATCTCGGAAATCATCAACGAGTACGGCGGCGTGAACGTCGACTTCGAAGACGTGCGCACCGTCATGGGCGAACCCGGCAAGGCCATGATGGGCACGGCCGCGGCCGCGGGCCCGGACCGCGCGCGCATCGCCGCCGAACAGGCCGTGGCCTGCCCGCTGCTCGAAGGCATCGACCTGTCGGGCGCCAAGGGCGTGCTGGTGCTGGTGACGGCATCGAAGGGTTCGCTGAAGCTGAACGAGTCGAAGCTGGCGATGAACACCATCCGCGCCTACGCCTCGCCGGACGCGCACGTGATCTACGGCGCAGCCTACGACGACAGCCTGGGCGACGAAATGCGCGTGACCGTGGTGGCCACGGGCCTGTCGCGTGTCGACGCACGCCGCCAGGCCCCGACGCTGGAAGTGATTCGCACCGGCACCGACAACATCGGCTTCACCGTGCCGACGCTCGGCGGCACGGGCCACGCCAGCAGCGGTGGCCATGGCAGCCAGCCGAACTACGACGGCATGGCCGTTCCCAGCGTGTGGCGCACCAACCGCACGATGGCCGCCGCCAAGGTCGACGCGCTGTCTTCGGGCGGCATGGACGACTTCGAGATTCCGGCCTTCCTGCGTCGCCAGGCAGACTGAACTGGGCTCACCCCCAGGCTTCGCGCACTTCGTGTCGCTTCGCCAACCCCCTACCGGGGGCAACACCAGAGGCCCGGCAAAGCCGGTTCCTCGGTGTTCCGCGAATCGACTGACCAAACGCAGAGGGCACGAAGGTTCGCAAGGGGCACAGGGAAGACCTGAAAGGGACTTCTGCTGGGCTCTGAGCACTGCGTTCGCTTCGTGCCCCTTGCGTCCACCGCCGGAGCTTTTCAGAAAACCCATGTCTATCGGTGACATAGCCAAGGGCATAGGGCGTCATGGGCATCGGGCGCCTAAAATCGCCGCCGTGCTGCAACAACGAACCCTCAAGTCGATCAGCCGCGCCGTGGGCGTGGGGCTGCACAGCGGTCAACGCGTGGAGCTGACGCTGCGACCGGCACCGGCCGACACGGGCATCGTGTTTCGCCGTGTCGACCTGCCCGAGCCGGTCGAGATCCGCATGACCGCCGAGTCGGTCACCGACACGCGCCTGGCGTCCACGGTGTCCACAGGTGGCGCAAAGGTGCAGACGGTCGAGCACATCATGTCCGCCTGCGCTGGCCTGGGCATCGACAACCTCTACATCGACATCACGGCGGACGAAGTGCCGATCCTCGACGGGTCGGCTTCGTCCTTCGTGTTCCTGCTGCAAAGCGCGGGCATCGCGCTGCAGAAGGCGCCGCGCCGCTTCATTCGCGTGACCCGCAAGGTCGAGGTGCGCGAAGGCGAGGGCGCCAACGAGAAGTGGGCGAGCCTGGAGCCGTACCACGGCTTCAAGCTGAGCTTCGAGATCGACTTCGACCACCGCGTCGTCAACTCCACCGGCCAGCGCGTGGAGTTCAACCTGGGCACCGACTCGTACAGCCGCGACATCGCACGCGCACGCACCTTCGGCTTCACCAAGGAGGTCGAGTACATGCGCAGCAAGGGCCTTGCGCTTGGCGGCGGGCTGGACAACGCCATCGTGATGGACGACACCAAGGTGCTCAATGCCGGCGGCCTGCGCTACGACGACGAGTTCGTGAAGCACAAGATCCTCGACGCCATGGGCGATCTGTACATCATCGGCAAGCCGCTGCTGGCCGCGTACACGGCGTTCCGCTCGGGCCATGCGCTTAACAACAAGCTGCTGCGCGAGCTGCTCTCGCACAGCGACGCCTACGAAGTCGTGACCTTCGACGACGAGAAGCGCGCACCGCGCGGTTTCGGCGAAGTTGCGCGCGCCTGGTAAGGCCGCGCT
This sequence comes from Variovorax sp. H27-G14, assembly GCF_046156345.1. Lineage (NCBI taxonomy): Bacteria > Pseudomonadati > Pseudomonadota > Betaproteobacteria > Burkholderiales > Comamonadaceae > Variovorax > Variovorax sp. H27-G14. Next base: position 1,056,295 of record NZ_JAYLVN010000001.1, on the reverse strand, counting down.
TCTCTCATGCTTCTGTTCCGCTGGGCCATCCTGCTGCTGTTGCTGGTGGCGGGCGTGTCTTTCGCGTTCTATGCGGGCACCGGGCAGGTCAAGTACCGGCGCTTCGGCTGGATCGTGCTGAAGTGGACGCTGCTTGCGGCGTTCGGCTTCTTCGCGGTGCTGATCGCCGAGCGCGTCGCCTGAGTTTTACGAGGCGCGCTGGCGCTTCAACGCGCGCCCCTCAGCGCGATCGTCCCTGCCGGTACGTGCCGGCATGCGTCTTCGACAACTCCGCCGCTTGCGCCAGCCGCGCCATCGAACGCCCCACCTGCGCGTGCGTGATGGCAATGCCCAGCGCGTCCGCCGCGTCGGCGCCCGGCAGGCCGGGCAGGTCGAGCAGCCGCTTCACCATCTCCTGCACCTGCGCCTTGGCGGCAGCGCCGTGGCCGGCCACGGCCTTCTTCATCTGCAGCGCGGTGTACTCCGCCACCGAGAGGTTCTGCGTGACCAGCGCCGTCACGCAGGCGCCGCGCGCTTGCCCGAGCAACAGCGTCGATTGCGGGTTGACGTTGACGAAGATGATTTCCACCGCCGACGCATCGGGCTGGTAGCGCGCGGTGATCTCCGCGATGCCGTCGAACAGCACCTTCAGACGCGCCGGCAGATTGCCTGTGCCCAGGTGCCGGGTGCTGATGGTGCCGCTGGCCACGTAGCGCAGCGCATGGCCGTCCGCATCGACCACGCCGAAGCCGGTGGTCTGCAAGCCGGGGTCGATGCCAAGAATGCGCATGAAAGGAAACGTAAAGGCCTAAGCCCGGGTAAAGAGGGTCGAAATGGGTGTGAAAGCCCGCGAAAAAGCCGTGCGATCGCGGGCAGAATCCGCCCCTTCGTACAGCCAGCCCCGCTCCGTGTGCGGGGCGCGCCACACAAGGAAGCGAATGTGAATGTAGTCGAGTCCTCCGCGCTGCAGCAACTGGATGACGCACAGGCCGACATGGTGCGCCTGCAGCATCCCGCCGAACGGGCCGCCGCGAGCTTTCGCCATGCGGAGTTGCTCAACGACCTGGGCCGCCACGGCGATGCGCTGGCCGCTTGCAGCCGGCTGCTCGAGGCGTTTGCGGACCGGCCCGAGGCCGGCGTGGTGGTGCCGTGCTGCCAGGCGCTGCAACTGATCGCGCACATGCTGCGCCAGCTGCACCGCTCCGGCGATGCATTGACCACGCTCGACCGCTTGGTGGCGGCGCATGGCCAGCGCGCCGAGCCAGAGATTCGCGCGCAGATGGCCCACGCGCTGTTGCAGCGCACCTGGCTCATCGACGAGCCCGAGGCCCGCTGCGCAGCCTGCGACCTCATGAGCACGCTGCTCGATGCGCAGGCCGATGCCGCGCTGGATGCATGGCGCATGGACGCCCGCTTGCTGAAGGCCGAGATCGAACACCATCGCGGCCTGCCGCAGAGCGCCCTGGCCACGCTCGACGCGGCCATCGAGCGCTTCGATGCCGACACCGATCCCGGCGTGGTGCTGCGCGTGGCGCGGGCACGGCTCGCCTCAGTGCTGAACCTGCGCGAACTGGCGCAGCACACCCAGGCCCAGGTGCTGTGCCTGCAGGTGGCCGACCAGATCGAGGCCGGCCTGGAAGATGCGGCGCCCGAGCTGCGCGTGGAGGGCGTGCGCGCGCTCACGCTGTTCTTCGACGGGCTGGGGCTCGACGAGCAGGCGCGCCGCGCCGAGTTGGTGGGCTGGCTGCTCGAGCGGTATGGGCGCGATGCCTCCTCGCAGGTGCGGCGCATGGCGGTCGTGCGCGCGTATGACTGGGCCGTGGGGCTGCGCGACCAGGGCGACGGCACGGCGGCGCTGGATGCCTGCGAGCGGCTGCTGGCCACCTTCGCCTATGACACCGATGCCGCCGTGCAGCGCACGGTGACGAGCACGCGGCTCAACCAGGGCTTTGTGCTGCTCGAGTTGCTGGGCCGAGCCGACGATGCACTCGCGGTGTACGAGCGGCTGACGGCCGCCTTGCACGATGCCACGGCACCCGAGCTGCAGGCGACCCTGGCCAAGGCGACGTCGGGGCGCCTGGCCTGCCTGAAGCGGCTGCGCAGGGCAGGGCCGTCCGATGCGGGCGAACTCTCCGTCGCCACGCGCGACGCGGTGCGCGACAAGCTCAGGGACGGCCGCAAGCACGGCGATGCGGGCGAGCCGCTGCAGGCCATCGCGCTGTTCGACGAGGTGCTCGCCGCGCATGCCGCGTCGACGCACCCCGAGCTGCGCCGCCAATGCGCGCGAGCGCTGGTGCACAAGGCCTTCTGCCTGATCGCGCTGGCGCGCTTCGCCGAAGTTGCCGAGGCGGCCGACGCGATGGACGCGAGCTACGGCGCCGACGCATCGACGGCCATGCAGGAGCAGGTGGCGCTGTGCCTGCAGTACAAGAGCACCGCGCTCGACCGCCTGGGCCAGCCCGAGGAAGAGATGCGGGTGCACGACCAGATCGTCGCGCGCTGGGGCAACTCCGATCTGCCCGAGCTGCGTGCGCGCGTGGCCGGCGCGTTGTTCCGCAAGGGCGCCACGCTGCGCCAGGCCGGGCGGCTGGCCGAGGCCATCGCCTGCTACGACGAGGTGGTTGCGCGCACCGCCGCCGCCCGAGCAAGCGCGCTTCAGCTCTGGGCCGCCAAGTCGCTGGTGAACAAGGCCAAGGTGCTCGAAAAGCTCGGCGACACGGCCGGGCAGGCCGAGGCGTATCGCGTGCTCATTGCGCGCTTCGGCGAGTCGGGCGACGCGGCCTTGCGCGAGCGTGTGGCCAATGCCTGCGAATGGCTGGCCGAGGCCGAAGGCCGGCAGGGCAATGTGGCGTCGCAGCGTGCGGCGCTGGAGCAGGCGCTGGGCCGGTTCGGCACCGCGCTGACAGCGCCGCAGCGCACGCGCATGGCGCGCGAGCTGCAGGCCGTGAAGGCCAAGGCGCTGGGGCGCATGGCCAAGCAGGTGTTCGACCGCGTGGTGCGCCGCAAGGCCTGAAGGCCTGGCGGTGCTTCAGGCGCCTGAGGCGCCTGAGGCGCTTCAGGCGTTGAAGTACCAGCGGATGGAGTGAAAGAAGATGGGGGCGGCGAAGCACAGGGCATCGACGCGGTCGAGCAGGCCGTTGGCACCGGTCACGCCCACGCCCTTCTTGCCCCAGTTGGGAATGCCCCGGTCGCGCTTGAGCGCCTTCATCACCAGGTGCCCCATCGACCCCGCGATACAGGCGATGACGGACACCGCGAGCGCCTGGCCAAATTTGAACGGCGTGATGAACGAGAACAGCGCGCCCACCAGGCTGGCCACCCCGATGCCGATGCCCCAGCTGGTCCAGTTGAAGCTGCGGCTCACGTTGGGCGCAAAGGGTGTGCGTTGCATGCGGCGCGAGATGAGGTGTTGCACCAGCACCGAGGTCTGCACGACGAACACCAGGAAGAACACGAGGAAGGCGCTCTTGCCTTCGTAGCCGGGGAAGGTCAGCAGCAGCAGCGCGGGCACGTGGCTCATGCCGTACACGCAGACCATGATGCCCCACTGGAGTTTGGCGTTGCGTTCCAGAAAGTGGCTGGCGTCGTTCGACAGCGCGCTGACCACCGGAATGGCGAGGAACACGTAGACCGGAATGAACACGGTGAACAGGTCGAAGCGCGCGGTGGCCACGAGCCAGAACTGAATGGGCAGCACCACGAAGAAGGCAAGGATCAGGCTGCGGTGGTCGCCGCGACGTGTGGGCGAGAGGGTGATGAACTCGCGCAACGCAAAGAAGGAGATCAACGCGAACAACACGATGGCGACTGTTTCGCCCAGCGCCCAGCCGACCCAGAAGATCACGACCATGGCCCAGGTGGTGCCGAGCAGGCCGCGGAAGTGCGCCAGTTCGGCCTGCCATGTGGCGTCGTGCACGGGGTTGCGGCGTTCCCTGAAGCTCAGGAAGAAGGCTGTGGTGCTCACGATGACCAGCACGCCGAACACGATGAGGAACAGGGCCGCGACCTGTTGGGTCGGGGTGAGGTTGCGCAGGAACTGGTTCATTTCAGGTTTTCACTGCGCTTTTGCGAGTGCTGTTGTTCTGGGCGCTTGTTCGGGGCTCTTGTTCAGGGCGCGTGCACAGGCCGCCGGGTACTCCCCTCCGCGAATGTCCCCCGCTTCGCTCCTCCTTTATTTCGCTGCGGGGAGTACCCGACGCCCTGTGCACCGGGCACGCTCTGTGTGCTCGCCGATCAACTCCGGCTCTGAACACGCACACGCCGATGGGGTGCCTTGCGCAGCGAAATAAAGGAGGAGGGGCGAAGCCCCGGGGGACATTCGCGGAGCAAGGTACCTCGTCGGCGTGTGCGCGCCCTGAATGACGAGCGCATCGAACAAAGAACGCAGGTGTCATCTCAGACATCGCGCAAAGTGACAACCGCAGCACGCGCGCGATCAAGAAACGTGCGCCGTTCCTCGCCTTCTTCGACACGTATGGGCGCACCGAAAGTCACCGAGCAAAGAATAGGCACCGGCACGATTTCGCCCTTGGGCATCACGCGCTGCACGTTGTCGATCCAGGCCGGCACCAGCACCACGTCGGGGAACATCGTGGCCAGCGCATAGAGGCCCGACTTGAACTTCTGCGGCTCGCCGGTGTGACCCCGCGTGCCTTCGGGAAAGATGATGATCGAGTCGCCGCTGCGCAGGGCCTCGATGAGTGGGGCGAGCGGGTCGGAGAGCGGAGCCTCCGCGACGGCCGGTGCTTCGGGCTGCGCAGGTTCTGGCTCGGGCTCAGGCAGCGGCGGCGGTGCGGGCGGCTCTGGAAGATCGAGCCGGCCTTGCGCCTCGGGTGTCGACTCGACAGGCGTCAACTGCATCAACTGCATCAACGGCGGCACCGGCGTTCGCGGCAGCAAGGGTTCCATCGAGGGCTCGATGCGCTCGGTCGGTGGTGTCGACACCACCACGTTGGGTACGGCCGGCGCGGGAGCAACTGGGGACGGCGCTGCCGCAGGCGCCGCGGCTGCACGCTCCACGTACACAGCGTTGAACACCTCTGTGGTGATCCAGCGCTTGAACGGTGTGTTGGCCCAGTAATCGCGCGCCGCAATCGGCCGCGTGATGCTGCGCAACTCCTCGGGCAAGGCCGCCCAGATCATCACCAGGTCGGCATGGCTCTGGTGGTTGGCGAAATAGATGCGCTGCTCGGCTTTCGGCGGACAGCCATACCAACGCGCTTGCGCGCCCGTGAGCAACCGTACGATTCCCAACAACAACCAACCCGTGAGCTTTGCCAGCATATGGGCGCGATGATACGGGCCATGCGATGGCGTTTCGATCCTCTTTCTCTGGCATGGGCGGTGGCCCTTTTCATCTTGCTCGTGCTGCTGGCCACCGTCGGCGCGCGATGGGGCTGGGTGCGCAGTTTCTTCGGCGATGTGCTGGCCGTGGTGTGGGTGTACTTCGTGTTCAAGACGGCGATCGGCACGCGCGTGTGGCCGCTGGCGCTGGCCGCGCTGGGCGTGGGGTGCGCGGTGGAACTGGGCCAGTACCTGGCGTCGGTGTGGCAACTGCGCATTTCGAACCGCGCGCTGCGCATCGTGCTCGGCAGCACCGCCGACTGGTGGGACGTGCTGGCCTACGTGATCGGCTTCGCGGCCGTGCTGACCCTGGAAAACCTGCGCGATGCGCTCAGGGCAGTTCGGCCGAGGACATCCGCGCCATGACCGTCGAGGCCCTGCCGCTCAGGTAGGGTGAGCCGGGCCGGCGCTCGAAGAACTTGGGGCTGGGCAGCATCACCGCCAGGCGCGCGGCCTCGTTGGCGCTCAGGCGCGCCGCGGGCTTCTTGAAGTAGTACTGCGATGCGGCCTCCGCGCCGAACACGCCTTCGCCCCACTCCACGTTGTTGAGGTACAGCTCCAGGATGCGCCGCTTGTCGAGGAACACTTCCAGCAAGGTGGCGAGCACCAGCTCCTGGCCCTTGCGCAGCATGGTGCGCTCGCCGGAGAGCAGCAGGTTCTTGGCCAGCTGCTGCGTGATGGTCGAGCCGCCGCGCAGGCGCACCGGCTGCACCGGCTTGCCGCGCGCCACGGCCCGCGCGGCGCGTTTGGTGGCGAGCTCCTCGGCCTTGGCGTTGCGCTGGCGCGCGCGCTCGATGGCTTCCCACTCCACGCCGTTGTGGTCGACGAAGCCCGCGTCCTCGCTCGCGATGACGGCGCGCTTGAGCGTGTCGTTGATCTGTCCGTAAGGCACCCATTGCTGCCGCCAGCCGCCTTCGCTGCCCTGGTGGATGGCGATCTGCCAGGCCTCTGAGCGCTGGAACGCGGTGCTCTGCGGATCGACCACGGCCATGGCCGCGATGCGCGCCACGAAGAACAGCTCCAGGGCCACGCCCGCCACCAAGAGGCAGGCGATCAGGCGCAGCACGGCTTTCATTTCAGTTCGGCGCGAAGCTGGTCGCGCAACTCGTCACGCAGTTCGGCCAGCACCTGCGCCGACGGCGGGCGCACGCCGCGCCAGACCTCGAACGCCTCGGCCGCCTGCTCCACCAGCATGCCGAGCCCGTCGCGCGCCACCGCGCCATGCGCGCGCGCCCAGCCCATGAAGCCCGCGGCCGCGGGGCCGTACATCATGTCGACCGCAAGCCCGCCTTCGCGCAGCACGGCGGCATGCACCGGCACCGCGTCGCCCGCCAGGCTGGAGGCCGTGGCGTTGACCACCACGTCGAAGCTGCCCGGCACTTCGTCGAGCGCCCAGGCCTCCAGCGCGGCGCCGTGGCGCAGCGCAATGGCCGCATGGCGGCGCACCAGTTCGACGGCCTTGCCGACGGTGCGGTTGGCCACCACCACGCGCGCGGCGCCCGCGTCGAGCAGCGGGCCGAGCACGCCGGCCGCCGCGCCACCCGCGCCGATCAGCAGCAGCGCCTTGCCCTGGAGCGGCACCGCGGCGTTGCGCACGATGTCGTTCACCAGGCCGATGCCGTCGGTGTTGTCCGCATGAAGGCTGCCGTCGTCGGCAAAGCGCAGCGTGTTCACCGCCTGCGCGAGCGTGGCGCGTTCAGTGGTGTGCTGCGCGAGCGCGGCCGCGTCGAACTTGAAGGGCACGGTGATGTTGCAGCCGCGTGCCGTGTCGCCGCGCTCGGCGGCTTCCCGGCGAAAGGCCGCAATGCCTTCGGCGAAGGCGCCCAGCGGCACCAGCCGGCGGCTGTAGTCCATCTGCTGGCCGCAGAGTTCGGCAAAGCGCGCATGGATGCGCGGCGAGCGGCTGTGCTCGACGGGGTTGCCCATTACACAGTACAGGTCCATGGCCTTGTCTCCGCTGCCGCCGGTGGCGTGGTCTTGGTGGTCGGTGTTACTGGGACGAGAGCTCGATGGTCTCGTCGCGCGTGAACTTGAAGCGCGACTGCAGCACGATCTGGTCGGTCTGCTTTCGCATGGCGTCGGTGAACTTGCCGAAGTTGCCCACGCTGCGCACGATGGCCTGCGCGCGCCGGTCGAGCGTGACGTCGCCGGAGCTTTCGTCCACCGACGTGTCGAGCACCCGGCCGTCGAAGTTGACGGTGATGGTCATCTTCAGTTCGCCGTACAGCTTCTTGCCGGCGGCCGTGGGAAAGTTTTCGGTGCCCTTCAGCTCGATGCGCCGGCGCAGCGTGTCCACGTAGATGGCATACGCGGCCTCGCGCGTGGCGGGGCTCAGATAGCGCTTCTTGGGGCGCGCGTTTTCTTCGTTCACGCGGCGTTCTATTTCGGCGAGCAGCTCGACCATCTGGCGCCGCTTTTCCTCGCGCGCGACCACCTCGGTCGGCTCGCCGGCGGCGCGCGGGTCGGGCACCGGCATGGCGGCGAGTTCGCGCTTGAGCTGCGCGAGCATCTGCATCTGCTGGGCCTGCATGGCCTCCAGCTGGCGGCGCGAGTCCTCGAAAGAGTCGCCCATGGTGGTAAAGCTCGACGGCGGCAGCGGGCTGGTGGCGCGGCCCTTGTCGAGGTCGCCGCCGCCGGCCAGCGAGGTCTGCGCCATCACGCGCGCGCTGGCATCGGGCTTGTCGTTGGTCTTGCTGTTGACCAGGATCACTTCGAGCGGCGTTTCGCTGAAGACCTTGTTGAACGACTCGGGGTCGACAAAGCGCACCGCAAGCAGCGCGACATGCGCGATGACCGACACGCCCAGGGCAATCTGCAGCGTGCTGAGGTCCTTGAAGTTCATGCTCGAAATTCCTCCAGGGGGCGCACTTCGCCGGACGACCTGCCGGTGTTCATGCAGGCGTGTTTTCGGGCGCGGCCTCGGTGTCTGTCAGGTCGACGGCAATGGCGATCGGGCCGGCCACCACGTCGTCTTCGTCGCTCTCTTCTTCCGCACCGGCGGCATCGGCCGCATCGGTCTTGGGCGTGTCGAGGCGTTCGAGCACCGTGCCGGTCACGTCGAGCGCAATCTCGTCGACCTCGCCGAGCTTCACGCGCAGCCGTGCGCCGCGTTCCTGCTGGCCCGCCACCGGGAACACCAGCGGCAGCGTCTCGGCACGCACCAGCGCGCCGTTGGGCAGGTCCTTGATGACGGTGGCTTCCAGCTCGGTGATGCCCTGCTGCTGCAGGTACTTCAGCGTCCAGAAGCGCTCCATGCCGCCCTGGTAGGCGTTGTACGTGGCATAGGCCGCGTCGAAGCCCGACAGAATGGAGAACAGGTCGGCGTCCTTGGGCTTGAACGGCGCGGCCAGCGCGGCGGTCTTGCCGTGGCGCGCGGCGGCAATGATTTGCCACTGGTTCACCAGGTCGGTGTAGCGGCGCAGGGGCGACGTGCTCCAAGCGTAGCTTTTCACGCCCAGGCCCGCGTGCGGCAGCGCGCGCGTGCCCATGCGCACCTTGATGCCGGGCGCCAGGCTCGCCTGGCTGCGGTACAGGCCGGGCACGCCCAGCTCGCCGAGCCAACTGCCCCAGGTGCTGTTGGCCAGGATCATGGCCTCGGACACGATCAGGTCGAGCGGCGCGCCGCGTTGGCGCGTGCTGATCTGCACCTGCTCGTTGCCTACGGGCTCGTTGCCGTCGTTGCCGACGAGGCGAAAGTTGTAGTCGGGCCGGTTGAAGTTTTCGGGCTTGCCGCGCACCACCTCGCGCTGCGCCTTCAGCTGCTTGGCCAGGCGGAACAGGAAGGAGAGCGGGGCGCGCAGTTGCGCCGCGGCGTCGGGCGTGTTGTCGCTCTGGAACGCGGCGTCTTCCAGCCAGGGCTGCGTGACGACGGCGTCGAGCTGGTCGTGGCGCAGGTTGGCCACGATGGGCACGCGCTCCAGTTTGGTTTCGGTGCCTTGCGGCTCCAGCGTGGCTTCGTCGAAGCGCGCATAGAGCGACACGGCCGGGCGGTCGCCGCCTTCGAGCAGCGTGTAGGTGTTGACCACCTCGTCGGGCAGCATCGTGATCTTGTAGCCGGGCATGTAGACGGTGGACATCCGCGCGCGCGCCACGGTGTCGATGGCGCCGCCGGGCGTGAGCGCCAGGGCCGGCGCCGCAATGTGGATGCCGACCGTGACGGTGCCCGTGCCCAGGCCCTGCACCGACAGCGCATCGTCGATTTCGGTCGTTTGCGAATCGTCGATCGAGAAGGCCTGCACGTCGGACGCCACCGGCAGGTCGTCCACGATGGCGGGTGCCGCGAGCGCCGGGAAGCCGGTGCCCTTGGGGAAGTTCTCGAACAGAAAGCGCCGCCAGTGGAACTGGTAGGGCGAATCGATGGCGCCGGCGCGTTCCAGCAGGTCGAGCGGCGCGCGCTGCGTGGCGCGCGATGCGTCGACCACGGCCTTGTATTCGGGCGCGTTCTTGTCGGGGCGGAACAGTATCTTGTAGAGCTGCTCGCGCACGGGCGCGGGGCACACGCCCTCTGCCAATTGGCTGGCCCACTCGGTGATCTGCGCCTGCACGGCTTTCTTCTTCTCGATGGCGGCCAGCGCCTGCTGCACGATCTCGGCCGGCGCTTTCTTGAAGCGCCCCTTGCCCGCGCGGCGGAAGTAGTGCGGTGCCTCGAACAGCGCAAACAAGGCCGCGGCCTGCTGCGCCAGCGAGGGCTTGTCGCTGAAATAGTCGGCGGCCAGTTCGGCAAAGCCGAATTCACCGTCGGTTGCGAATTCCCAGGCCAGGTCGAGGTCGAGGGTGGCGGCCAGCGTGCGCGCCTCGGCGATCAGGTCGGCGGGGGAGGGCTTTTCGAAACGCAACACGATGTTAGCGCTCTTCACCTTGACGCGCTTGCCCGTGTCGAGCTCGACTTGCGCCGACGATTCGGCCTCCGACAGCACGCGGCCGCCGAGGTACTTGCCGGCTTCTTCAAACAATACAAACATGGGCCGGATTCTCCCATGCAGCAGGGGCCCGTCCGGCCCGGGCGTGTTCAGACCGGGTTGATGAACGACATGACGTCGTCCAGGTGCGCTGTCTCGAAATCCGACAGGGCGTGGTCGCTGCCCTCCAGCAGCTTGATGTTGCTGTCGGGGTAGCGCGCGGACATTTCGTGCCAGTCGAGCGCCTCGTCGCCCTTGGCGATGATGGCGAAGACGCGCTCCGGCCGCGTGAGCTGGCCCACTTCCATGGCGCGCAGCTCGTGGATGTATTCGGGGCGAAAGTAGAAATGCTCGGACGGGTCGTGCCACACGGTCTGGTCGCCGATGTAGCGCGTGAGGTCGCGCGCCGGATGCACCGCCGGGTTGAGCAGCACCGCGCGGCAGCGCGTCATGCCGGCCACGTAGGTGGCGTAGAAGCCGCCGAGCGAAGAGCCGACCACCGCCATCGACTTGCGCGGCCAGTGCGCAATGCCCTTCATCACCATGTCGATGGCGTCGTGCGGCGACGGCGGCAGCTGGGGGCACCACCAGTGCAGGTCCGGATGGTGTTGCGCCACGCGCTGCGCCATGAACCGCGCCTTGGTCGACCGAGGCGAGGAGCGAAAGCCATGCAGGTACAGCAGGTGAGTGGTTTGCGGATCCATGCGAGGAAGAGACGGCGGGTACTGACGTTGCACCCCAGGTGTCGGGGCGAGGTAATTTTGCATGAGGTCTGTTCTCGCGAGGCCGCTTCCAACGTACAAAAACCCCTCTGGGCGGGGTTCTTCGGTAAAGACGGAAGTTACCGATGACAGGGTGCTGAGGCTTCCCGCATGCACCCTTGTCGGGTGTTGTCGCATGCGAGGAATTCAAAAGTATTCAGAGCGTGGCCATGGAAGCTTGAATGGCCTACGTTCGGGCTACTTCATCCGCGTGAAGGCAGTCATGAACCGTAGGCCATGGCGCTGTTCATGCCGCTGAAAGCGGCGCAAGTGTCGGGCCCGGTTCTGTTGCGTGCATCCCATGAACGAGGGAGGCATGCCCGGATTTCCGGCACACCGCGCGGCTTATGCTTCCGTCCATGAACACTGAGGCTCAGCACGATGCGACGCCACGCCGCTGGGGCGTGCTGGTGGTAGAGGACGACAGCCGCGCGCGCGCCTTCTTCGAGGCCAGCGTGCAGCGCAGCCCGCGCCTCTACTGGCTCGGCAGCGCGGGCACGGTGCAGGAAGCACTGGCCTGGCTGGCCCGCACCACCACCATTCCCGACGTGCTGCTGGTCGACCTGGGCATGCCCGACGGCACCGGGCTTGACGTGATTCGCGACGCGGTGGCGCGTTTTCCCGGTTGCGAGCCGCTGGTGGTGTCGGTGTTCGGCGACGAGGAGAACGTGCTCGCCAGCATCGAGGCCGGCGCCGTCGGCTACATCCACAAGGACGCCGCACCCGAAGACATTGCGCAGACCATCGTGGAGATGAAGGCCGGCGCCTCGCCGATCTCGCCCATGATCGCGCGGCGTGTGCTGGCCAAGTACCGCAGCCTGCAATCGGCGGCACTCCCGGGCATTGCGGCGGGCATGGGTGCCGGCATTTCTGCGGGCCTCGCGCCGGGCGCCATGCCCGAAGCGGCCACCGAGGAGTCCGACCGCGGGCTGCTGTCGGCACGCGAGCACGAGGTGCTCACGCTCATTGCGCGAGGCTTTTCCTATGCGGAGATTGCCCGGCTCAAGGGACTGAGCGTGCACACGGTGCAGACCCACATCAAGAACCTCTACGGAAAGCTCGCGGTGCATTCCAAGAGCGAAGCGGTTTTTGAAGCGACGCGGCTCGGCCTGCTGTCCCACCCGGGCTGACGCCAGATGCGGCCGAGGCGGGTGTCGCTGCTGTTGCTGTGGCTGGTGATGCTGCTGGCCAGTCTGGTCGGCCTGCCGGCGATGTCGGTGGCGCATGCGTCGGAGGCGCCGATCGAGTTGCGCCACGGCACCGTGACGACCACTGTCGACGGCGTCGCGCGCACGGCGCCGGTCGATCTCTCTTATCACTGGGACCGCGAGCAGCACGGGCGCTCCGGGTTCGCGAGCTTCGACCTGCCGTTCCACCTCGATGCGGCGCCCGAGACCCCGTGGGGCATCTTCATTCCGCGCGTGGGCAATGTCTTCGAGGTGCAGCTCAACGACGCGTTGCTGCAGGTCTACGGCGACCTTGGCCGCGGCAACGACGCCGACTATGCCAAGGCACCCATCTATGTGGCGGTGCCTGGGCGGCTGCTGAAGCAGGGCGACAACCGCCTGCAGATACGCCTGCGGGCCGACACCGCACGGCGCGCGGGCCTGTCGCGCGTGGTGATCGGGCCGGCGGCGCCGGTGCGCACCGAACTGTTCGAGAGCGCTTACACGTGGCGCTTCACCGGCTCGGTGCTGCTGACGGCCTTCAGCCTGGTGGTGGGCGGCGTCGCGCTGGGGCTGTGGCTGACGCAGGTCGGCGTGCAAGGCGCGGGCGGGCCGCAGCGCGACGGCATCTACCTGTGGGTGGCGCTGGCCGAGTTCTGCTGGGCCGTGCGCGTGGGCGACGGGGTGCTCGCGGAGCCGCCGCTGCCGTGGGGCGCCTGGGGCGTGCTCATGGCCACCTGTTACGCGGGCTGGACGGCCTCGGCCATGATGTTCTGCTTTCATCTGTCCGGCTGGGCGCGCAACCCGCGCCTGCAGTGGCTGCGCTGGCCGCTGGCCGCCGTGGTCGTCGGTACCGCGGCCGCGAGCACGCTGGCCCTGCAGCGCGAACAGCCCCTGTGGCTGACTGGCTGGCTGGCCGTGGAGATCGTGTTCGTTGCTGGCTTCGTGGGTGCTTTCTTCGTGGCCACGGTGCGCCGCCCGAGCACCGAGCAGTGGCTGGTCGCCGGCGCGGCGCTGGTGTCGCTGGCATTCGGCGTGCGCGACTGGCTGGTGATCCGCCTGAGCGACGCTTATGGAGAAACCACCTGGGTGCGCTATTCGTCGGTGTTCTTCGGCGTGGCGCTGCTGCTGATCGTGCTGCGGCGCTTTCGTGCCGCCACCGTGCAGTCGCGTGGATGGGTCACGGCGCTGGCCGACCGCGTGGCCCAGCGCGAGCGCGAACTCGCGGCCACCTACGCCGAGCTTGAGGCGGCGGCGCGCGACCAGGCGCGCACTCACGAGCGCGAGCGCATCCTGCGCGACATGCACGACGGCGTGGGCTCGCACATCAGCTCGGCGATTCGGCAACTGCAGTCGGGCCAGACCAGCTCGGGCGACCTGCTGCGCACGCTGCGCGACTCGCTGGACCAGCTCAAGCTGTCGATCGATTCCATCCACCTGCCGCCAGGCGACGTGGGCGCCTTGCTGGCGGCGGCGCGCTACCGGCTGGAACCCCGGCTGGCGGCGGCAGGCATTGCGCTCGAATGGGCGGTGGAAGAAGTGACGCCGGTGGCGCGGCTCGACGCGCAGGCCATGCGGCAACTTCAGTTCCTGTTGTTCGAGGCGATATCCAACGTGCTGCAGCACGCCCAGGCCAGCGTGCTGCGCATGGAGGCCGACATGCGGGGCGGCACATTGCTGTTGCGCGTGATCGACAACGGCAAGGGCTTCGACGCCACGCGCGCGCCGCGGGCGCTGGCGGAGCGCGCGGGGGCCATCGGCGCGGGCCTGGTGGTGGAAAGCCGACCTGGGCGCACGGTCGTTCAGCTTTCTTTCGACTGAGGCGGACGCCAGGGCGGGGATAATCCGCCCCCATGTCTGCCGTGTTCAATCAGCCCTCCCTGGCGCGTCGCATCGCGCCCATCTTCCAGGGCTTCGACGGCTTTCTGGCCTTCGCCGTGCTGCTGCTCGCCTTTGCCGGGTTGCTGACCATGTATTCGTCGGGGTACGACCACGGCTCGCGCTTCATCGACCACGGCCGCAACATGCTGCTGGCGGGCTTCATCATGTTCGTGGTGGCGCAGGTGCCGCCCCAGCGGCTGATGGTGGCCGCCGTGCCGCTCTACACGATGGGCGTGGCGCTGCTGGTGGCGGTGGCGCTGTTCGGCATCACCAAGAAGGGCGCCCAGCGCTGGATCAACGTGGGCCTGGTGATACAGCCCAGCGAAATCCTGAAGATCGCCATGCCGCTGATGCTGGCGTGGTGGTTCCAGCGGCGTGAAGGCCAGTTGCGCCCGCTCGATTTCGTGGTGGCGACGGTGCTGCTGGCGGTGCCGGTCGGCCTCATCATGAAACAGCCCGACCTGGGCACTTCGCTGCTGGTGCTGGCGGCCGGGCTGGCGGTGATCTTCTTTGCCGGGCTGCCGTGGAAGCTGATCGTGCCGCCGGTGCTGCTTGGCGCGGTGGCCGTCACGCTGATCGTGGGGTTCGAGTCGCAGCTGTGCGCCGACGGCGTCGACTGGCGCGTGCTGCACGACTACCAGAAGCAGCGCGTGTGCACGCTGCTCGATCCCACCAAGGACCCGCTGGGCAAGGGCTTCCACATCATCCAGGGGATGATCGCCATCGGTTCGGGCGGCGTGGGCGGCAAGGGCTTCATGCAGGGCACGCAGACGCACCTTGAATTCATTCCCGAGCGCACCACCGACTTCATCTTTGCCGCCTATTCCGAAGAATTCGGCCTGGTGGGCAATCTGGCGCTGATTGCCTCGTTCATCCTGCTGATCTTTCGCGGTCTGACCATCGCGGCCAACGCCACGACGCTGTTCTCCCGCCTGTTGGCGGGGGCGGTCACCATGATCTTCTTCACCTACGCCTTCGTGAACATGGGCATGGTCAGCGGCATCCTGCCGGTGGTGGGGGTGCCGCTGCCGTTCATCAGCTATGGCGGCACGGCCATGGTGACGCTGGGGCTGGGGCTGGGCATTCTGATGTCGATCGCCCGGGCGAGGAAGCTGGCGCAGAACTGACGATGCCGGAAACACCCAGGAACCGGCGTTGCCGGGCCTAGGGTGTTGCCCCCGGCAGAGGGGGGGAGAAGCGCCACGCGGTGCGCCGAGACTGGGGGCGAGCAATAATCCGTCATGATCTCTCGCGAACCCACCATCGAGCGCCTTGCCACGGCGCAACAGCTTCTTCTCACGCCCTTCGGCCTCGACGAATCGCACCTGAGCAAGGCCCTGGCCGAGATCACCGCATACCGGGTGGACGACGCCGACCTGTACTTCCAGTACACGCGCAGCGAAGGCTGGAGCCTGGAAGAAGGCATCGTCAAGACCGGCAGTTTCAGCATCGACCAGGGTGTGGGAGTGCGTGCCGTCAGCGGCGAGAAAACCGCTTTCGCCTATTCGGACGACATTTCGGAGGCCTCGCTGCTCGACGCGGCGCGCACCGTGCGCTCGATTTCCTCCGCCGGGCGCACCGCCCGCGTGAAGACGGCCACCCGCAAGATTGCGTCGAGCCGCTCGCTCTATGACGGTATCGACCCCATTGCCACGCTGGACAGCACCGCCAAGGTGAAGCTGCTCGAAAAGGTCGAGAAGCTGGCCCGCTCGCGTGATCCGCGCGTGGCGCAGGTCATGGCCGGTCTGGCCAGTGAGTACGACGTGGTGCTGGTCGCGCGTGCCGACGGCACGCTGGCCGCCGACGTGCGCCCGCTGGTGCGCCTGTCGGTCACCGTCATTGCCGAGCAGAACGGTCGTCGCGAAGTCGGCTCGGGCGGCGGCGGCGGGCGCTTCGGCCTGGCCTATTTCGACGACGAGCAGATCGCCGAGTACGTCGACCATGCCGTGCAGGCCGCCCTGACCAACCTCGACGCCCGCCCGGCCCCGGCCGGCGAGATGACCGTGGTGCTCGGCTCCGGCTGGCCCGGCATCCTGCTGCACGAAGCCATCGGCCACGGCTTGGAGGGCGACTTCAATCGCAAAGGCTCGAGCGCTTTCGCCGGCCGCATCGGCGAGCGCGTGGCCGCCAAGGGCGTCACCGTGCTCGACGACGGCACCATCGCCGACCGCCGCGGCTCGCTCAACGTCGACGACGAAGGCAACGCCAGCCAGCGCAACGTGCTGATCGAGGACGGCATCCTGAAGGGCTACATCCAGGACTCGATGAACGCGCGCCTCATGAAGGTCAAGCCCACTGGCAATGGCCGCCGCGAGAGCTACGCGCATGTGCCGATGCCGCGCATGACCAACACCTACATGCTTGGCGGCGACAAGGACCCCAAGGAAATCGTCGCCAGCATCAAGAAGGGCCTGTACGCCACCAACTTCGGCGGCGGCCAGGTGGATATCACGAGCGGCAAGTTCGTGTTTTCGGCCAGCGAGGCCTACTGGGTGGAGAACGGCAAGATCCAGTACCCCGTGAAGGGCGCCACCATCGTGGGCAACGGCCCCGACGCGCTCACCCGCGTGACCATGATCGGCAACGACATGGCGCTCGACTCGGGCGTGGGCACCTGCGGCAAGGAAGGCCAGAGCGTGCCCGTGGGCGTGGGCCAGCCGACGTTGCGCATCGACGGCCTGACCGTAGGCGGCACGGCCTGAGGCCTGTAAGAGCTTGTTAAGCTGCGCTCCTTCGCTATTTACGATTAGGAGCGTTTGATGAGGATCAGGATCAATTCGTCCGCCGCTTTGCTGGCTGTGACTGCTGTCGTGGCACTGGCGAGCGTGGGTTGCGCGTCGCGTGGCGCATCCAATGGCGGTCAGCCTGCGGCAGTGCCCGCCGGCGCTCCGGCGGCGCCCGCCCGTGGCGGCGCCAAGGCCGGCATGGACGCCCAGGGCAACGTGGTCGACTCGTCGAAGATCGAGGCCGGCAGCGGACGTACCGTCAAGGGCCTGAATGGCTACGAAGGCGAGATCACCGGCAACCCCGGGCGCAACAGCAAGTTCGCGCGGCTGCAGATCGGCATGAGCACCCGCCAGGTCACCGACCTCGCCGGCCAGCCGACCGACCAGGGCGCCTACATGACGGGCAAGGCCTTCATTCCCTTCTACTTCGGCAGCGACCGCCATCGGTTCGAGATGACCTACAAGGGCCAGGGCCGCCTGATCTTCGCGGGTGGCGGCATGGGCGATTTCTCCAGCGGCAACCTGATCTGGATCATTCACAACCCGAACGAATCGGGTTACCGCTGAACACAACGAACGCCCGGCCCCTGTGCCGGGTTTTCTTTTTCCGTGCTACATTCCGCCCACATGTCCGCCCTCCGCGCTTATTTCTTTGCCTACTTTTGGTTCCCGGTTTCCGGCGGACGAGAGGCGAGCGCGTAAAACGCACACGAACACCCTCCCAGAACCGCCGACGGCCTCAAGCCCCGGCGGTTTTTTCATGCCCTGACGATATTCACTCCAACAAGGAAGCACCCATGAGCACGAACACTGCCCCCGCCAGCGACAGCTGGTATGCGAGCGTCGAAAAAACCAGCAAGACCGACGACGAACGCATCAAGGACATCAACGTGCTTCCCCCTCCCGAACATCTGATCCGCTTCTTCCCGATTCGCGGAACGCCCGTGGAAACGCTGATCGAAGGCACGCGCCGCAGCATCCACAACATCATGGCGGGCAAGGATGATCGGCTGCTGGTGATCATGGGACCGTGCTCCATTCACGACCCGGCCGCGGCGCTCGACTACGCCCGCCGCCTGAAGGTGGAGCGCGAAAAGTACGCGGGCACGCTGGAGATCGTGATGCGCGTGTACTTCGAGAAGCCGCGCACCACGGTCGGCTGGAAGGGCCTCATCAACGACCCGTACCTGGACGAGAGCTTTCGCATCGACGAAGGCCTGCGCATTGCGCGGCAGCTGCTGATCGACATCAACCGCCTGGGCCTGCCCGCGGGCAGCGAGTTCCTGGACGTGATCTCGCCCCAATACATCGGCGACCTGATTTCCTGGGGCGCCATCGGTGCGCGCACCACCGAAAGCCAGGTGCACCGCGAGCTGGCCTCGGGCCTGTCGGCGCCGATCGGCTTCAAGAACGGCACCGACGGCAACATCCGCATCGCCACCGACGCCATCCAGGCGGCGGCGCGCGGCCACCACTTTCTGTCGGTGCACAAGAACGGCCAGGTTGCGATCGTGCAGACCAACGGCAACCCCGACTGCCACGTGATCCTGCGCGGTGGCAAGGCCCCGAACTACGACGCCGCAAGTGTCGAGTCGGCCTGCAATGACCTGCTGGCCGCCAAGCTGCCGCCCACGCTGATGGTCGACTGCAGCCATGCCAACAGCTCAAAGCAGCACCAGAAGCAGATCGACGTGGCCAAGGACATCGCCACGCAGATTGCCGGCGGCTCCAACCGTGTGTTCGGCGTGATGGTCGAGAGCCACCTGCAGCCGGGCGCGCAGAAGTTCACGCCGGGCAAGGACCAGCTCGCGGACCTCGAGTACGGCAAGAGCATCACCGATGCATGCATCGGCTGGGACGATTCGGTGCAGGTGCTGGACACGCTATCGCAGGCAGTCAAGCAGCGCCGGGGCTGAAAAAAGGGCCTCGAGACAGGGGCCTAGAGCATGCTGGCCAGGTCGGGCCAGTGGTGCCGCATCGACGCCGCCTCGTCGCTGTCGGGCGGCACCAGTGAGAAGTCGGCAAAAACAAAGCCCGGCCCGACCATGCAGGCGACCAGCGTGAATTCGCCCGAGGTGTCGCCCGAGATGTCGCCGTGAACCGGGCGGGCCGCCTGCCAATGGCCGGCGGGCACCACATGCTGGGGCCGGGTGCCGTGGGCGTCGACCGGGCCCAGGCGGGCGTGGGCCGGCGCGGTGCGCATCGCGGCGTCGCAGGTCCACAGCGCCAGCGGCACGCCTTCCAGGTAAACCCAGACTTCGTCCGACAGCACCCGGTGCCAGCGCGAGCACTGGCCGGCTTCCAGCAGGAAGTAGATGCTGGTCAGTGCGTTGCGTGGCGCGCGGCCGTCGTCCGGCGTGACGCTCGCGGACGAGCGAAACACCTCGCTGTACCAACCACCCTCAGGGTGGGGCTGCAGCTTCAGTGTGTCGATCAGTTCGCGTGCGCGCGGGACGGCCATGGGGGTCATGATGCGGGCGTCTCGCGCAGCGCGGCAAGCAGTTTGTCGTGCACGCCGCCAAAACCGCCGTTGCTCATGCAGACGATGTGATCGCCCGGCCGGGCCGCGGCCACCAGTTGCTGCAACAGCGGTTCGATGGCGCCAGCCACCTGCGCCCGATCGCCCATCGGCGCGAGCGCCGCGGCGGCGTCCCAGTCGAGGCCCGCCGTGTGGCAGAACGCGAGGTCGGCGGACGCCAGGCTCCATGGCAACTGGGCCGCCATCACGCCGAGCTTCATGGTGTTGCTGCGCGGCTCGAAGGCTGCGAGGATGCGCTCACTTTTCTTGCCTGCGGCGTCCAGCTTGAGGCGCAGCCCGTCGAGCGTGGTGCGGATGGCCGTGGGATGGTGGGCGAAATCGTCATAGACAGTGATGGCGCCGCCCGTGCGCTCGACCGCGCCGCGCAGTTCCATGCGTCGGCGCACGTTGCGAAAGCTGCCCAGCGCCCGGGCTGCCTTGGCCGGCGGCACACCGACGTGCTCGGCCGCGGCGATGGCGGCCAGGGCGTTCATCTGGTTGTGCAGGCCCGACAGCTCCCATTCGACCCGGCCAACCACCTCGCCGCGCTGGAGCACGTCGAAGGCGTCGTGCGAGCCGCGCGCCTGCCATTCGATGGTCGGGCCGCCGGCGCCGAAGCGGGCCAGCTCGCTCCAGCAGCCTTGCGCCAGCACGCGCTGCAGGCTGTCTTCGGTCGCGTTGACCACAATCCGTCCGCTGCTGGGCACGGTGCGCACCAAGTGATGGAATTGCCGCTCGATGGCGGCAAGATCGTCGAAGATGTCGGCGTGATCGAACTCCAGGTTGTTCAGCACGGCGGTGCGAGGCCGGTAGTGCACGAACTTGCTGCGCTTGTCGAAGAAGGCCGTGTCGTACTCGTCGGCCTCGATGACGAATGCCGGGCCGTCGCCCAGTCGCGCCGACACACCGAAGTCGAGCGGCACGCCGCCCACCAGAAAGCCGGGCGCCTTGCCGCCTTTTTCCAGCGCCCAGGCCAGCATCGACGTGGTGGTGGTCTTGCCGTGCGTACCGGCCACCGCCAACACGTGGCGCCCGAACAGCACGTGCTCGGCCAGCCACTGCGGGCCGCTGGTGTAGGGCTTGCCCGCGTCGAGGATGGCCTCCATCAGCGGGAACTTGGGGCTGCCGTCGGGCAGGCGCCCGCGCGAGACCACGTTGCCGACCACGAACATGTCGGGGGACAGGGCGAGCTGGTCGGCGCCGAAGCCTTCGATCAGTTCGATGCCGAGGGCGCGCAACTGGTCGCTCATTGGCGGGTACACGCCGGCGTCGCAGCCCGTGACCCGGTGGCCTGCCTCGCGCGCCAGGGCGGCTACGCCACCCATGAACGTGCCGCAGATACCCAGAATATGAATGTGCATCGGTCGATTCTAGGGAAGCGCCCCACGCGTCCCGGGGCGCGGCCCCGCGTTTGTCCTGCGTGCCGTACTGATGTTGATGTGAGGGATGGCTTCCGCGGGCAAAATGCGCCGATGGACACGCCCAAGCGCGAAATTGCCGCCACTGCAGCCCGCCTCGTGGTCGAGGAGGGACTGGAATACGGCCCGGCCAAGCGCCGGGCATTGCGCGACCTGGGGTTGTCGGCGCGCACCGCGCTGCCGAACAACGACGACGTCGAGGCCGAGGTGCGCGAGTACATCGAGCTCTTCTGCGCCGACACCCAGCCCGTGGAGCTGCATGCCTTGCGCATGCTGGCGCTCGAATGGATGGAACGCATGGCGGTGTTCCGCCCCCATCTTGGCGGCGCCGTGTGGCATGGAACGGCCACCCGTTTGTCAGACATTTATATTCAATTGTTCTGCGATGATTCCAAGTCGGCCGAAATCGCCCTGATCGATCACCATGTGGACTACGAGCCGCGCATGGTGACCGGCTTCCATGGCGAGCACGTCGAGGCCTTGAGCGTGCATGCCCCGAGCCGAGCGCTTGGCGAAGAAATTGGCGTGCACCTGCTGGTGTACGACCTCGACGACCTGCGCGGTGCCCTGAGGCCCGACGCCCAGGGGCGCACACCGCGGGGCGACCTGCCAGCTTTGCGCCGCCTGATTGAACGAGAAAAGGACAAGTGAATGACTTCTTCGCCTACCCGTCGCGGCATGCTCTATGCCGGCGTGGCGGCAGCGGCTGCGGCCGCCGGGCTCGGTCGCGCCTGGTGGACGGAACGCAGCAATGCAGCAGGCGGCGAGGTGCTCGACGCGGCTTTCTGGGCCCAGAGCTTCGAGCGCCCTGAAGGCGGGGACCTCGCGCTGTCGAGTCTGCGCGGCAAGCCGCTGCTGCTGAACTTCTGGGCCACATGGTGCCCGCCCTGCGTCGAAGAAATGCCGATGATCGACGCTTTTTTCAAGCAACATGGTGCCAACGGCTGGCAAGTGGTTGGATTGGCTATCGATCAACCCAGTGCCGTGCGCAAGTTCCTGCAGCGCACCCCGGTGACATACCCGACCGGCCTGGCCGGTCTGCAGGGCACCGAACTGGTCAAGAATCTGGGCAACACCGGGGGCGGGTTGCCCTTCACGCTGGTGCTGAATGCGAGCGGTTCCGTGGCGGCTCGTAAAATGGGCAAGCTCGAACCCGCCGACCTGGACACATGGCGGCGTGAACTTGTTCACGGTTAGAATCGGCCCCCTTCCGCTGGCGTTAAACGCCAAACGCCGAAAATCAACGATTTTCGAACAAGTTATGTCCTGAAGACCGGCTAAGCCGGCACTGGAGTCCCATGGATCTGCGCAAACTCAAGACACTGATCGACTTGGTGTCCGAATCGAATATTTCCGAACTGGAAATCACTGAGACCGAAGGCAAGGTCCGCATCGTCAAGGGCGGCGGTGCCGCCCCCGTGCAGTATGTTCAAACGCTGGCCGCGCCTCAGGCCGCACCCGCCGGCGCTGCCGCAGCACCTGCTGCACCAGCGGTCGAAGCCGCACCCGCCGGCCATGCCGTGAAGTCGCCGATGGTCGGCACCTTCTACCGTTCGTCCAGCCCGGGCGCCGCCGCATTCGTCGAGATCGGCAGCAAAGTCAACGAGGGCGATACGGTCTGCATCATCGAAGCGATGAAGATCCTCAACGAGATCGAAGCCGACAAGTCCGGCACCATCACGCAGATCCTCGGCGAAAACGGCCAGGCGGTCGAATACGGACAGCCGCTGTTCATCATCGAGTGACCATGTTCAAGAAGATTCTGGTTGCGAACCGCGGGGCTCGCGCCTCGGCGCGGACGGGCGCAGACCGTCAAATTGCACTGGCACGGGCAGCGTGCGGGCGATGCAACCGCGAGGGCGCCTATGTTTAAGAAGATCCTGATCGCCAATCGCGGCGAAATCGCCCTGCGGATTCAGCGCGCCTGCAGCGAACTCGGCATCAAGGCCGTGATGGTGTATTCCGAGGCCGACCGCGACGCCAAGTACATCAAGCTTGCAGAAGAAGCCGTGTGCATCGGCCCGGCTCCGTCGGCGCTGAGCTATCTCAACATGCCGGCGATCATCTCGGCGGCCGAAGTGACGGACGCCGAGGCCATCCACCCCGGCTACGGCTTCCTGAGCGAGAACGCGAACTTTGCCGAACGCGTGGAGCAGAGCGGTTTTCAGTTCATCGGCCCGACGCCCGACAACATCCGCACGATGGGTGACAAGGTCGCGGCCAAGCAGGCCATGATCAAGGCCGGCGTGCCTTGCGTGCCTGGCTCCGAGGGCGAGCTGTCGGACGACGCCGCCACCAACAAGCGCATTGCGCGTGCCATCGGCTACCCGGTGATCATCAAGGCCGCTGGCGGCGGCGGTGGTCGCGGCATGCGCGTGGTGCACACCGAGGCAGCGCTGGTCAACGCGATCCAGATGACCAAGGCGGAGGCTGGCGCGGCCTTCAGCAATCCGGCCGTGTACATGGAGAAGTACCTCCAGAACCCGCGCCACATCGAGATCCAGATCCTCGCGGACAAGCACAAGAACGCCGTCTACCTGGGCGAGCGCGACTGCTCCATGCAGCGGCGCCACCAGAAGGTGATCGAGGAATCACCGGCCCCCGGCATTCCGCGCAAGCTGATCGAAAAGATCGGCGAGCGTTGCGCGGCCGCCTGCAAGAAGATCGGCTACCGCGGCGCCGGCACGTTCGAGTTTCTCTACGAGAACGGCGAGTTCTATTTCATCGAGATGAACACGCGCGTGCAGGTGGAGCACCCGGTGACGGAGTTCACCACGGGCATCGACATCGTCAAGACGCAGATCATGGTTGCGGCCGGCGAGAAGCTGCCGTTCACGCAGCGCCAGATCGAGATGCGCGGCCATGCCATCGAGGTGCGCATCAATGCCGAGGACGCGTGGAAGTTCACGCCATCGCCGGGCCGCATCACCATGTGGCACCCGCCGGGCGGCCCTGGTGTTCGTGTGGATTCGCATGCGTACACCAACTACTTCGTGCCACCGAACTACGACTCGATGATCGGCAAGATCATTGTGTACGGCGACACCCGCGAGCAGGCCATGGCCCGCATGCGCACGGCGCTGAACGAGACGGTGATCGAAGGCATCTCGACCAATATTCCGCTTCACCGCGAGCTGATGGTCGACTCCAAGTTCATGACCGGCGGCACCAACATCCACTACCTCGAAGAGTGGCTGGCGGCGCACAAGCGCTGACCGGACGCGCAAAGCCATGTTTGAACTTCGCCTGATGGCGCCGGAAGACCGGGTCGAAACGCTCAGCGATGCGCTCGACGCCCTCGATGCGCTGAGCGTGTCGGTGGAAGACGCCGACGCGCAGACCGACGCCGAGCAGGCGCTGTTCGGCGAGCCCGGCATGCCGCCGCCCAAGGAGGGCTGGCAGCGCTCGCGCGTGATCGCGCTGTTCCCCGACGAGGCGCTTGCGAAAGAGGCCGCGTCGGTGCTCGCGCTGCAGGACTTCTTCGAAGGCTGTGAGGTGCTGGGCATTGCGTCGGTGCCCGAGCAGGACTGGGTGCGCCTTACGCAGTCGCAGTTCGCGCCGGTCGAAATCACGCCCGAGTTCTGGATCGTGCCCACCTGGCACGAGCCGCCCGCGCAGGCCCGGCAGGTGATTCGGCTCGACCCCGGCCTGGCTTTCGGCACCGGCACGCATCCCACCACGCGCATGTGCCTGCGCTGGATTGCGACGCAGGGCGTGCTGGGCAACCAGCGCGTGCTCGACTACGGCTGCGGCTCCGGCATTCTCGCGATTGGCGCGGCCAAGTTTGGCGCCACCGACATCGACGCGGTCGACATCGACGAAGCCGCGGTCTCCTCGACCGTGCTCAACGCCGAGGCCAATGCGGTGCAACTGAAGGCCGGTCTGCCCGAGGCGGCCAAGGGCGAGTACGACACCGTGCTGGCCAATATCCTTGCCACGCCGCTCAAGGTGCTTGCACCGCTGCTGCGCAGCCATGTGAAGGCCGGCGGCTCGCTGGTGCTGGCCGGCATCCTCGCGCGCCAGGCCGACGAGCTGAAGGAAGCCTACGCGCCGTATGCCAAGCTCGAAGTCAGCGACACCGAGGACGGCTGGATCCTCATGACCGCGCGCTGCTGAGCCTGCTGCACGCAAGGGCTGAGGAGGGCGAGGGGTCCAACCCTACAATCGCCCGTTCATGAGCCTCGTCACACGCTGCCCAGCCTGCACCACTACCTTCAAGGTGGTGCGCGACCAGCTTCGCATCTCCGACGGGTGGGTGCGTTGCGGTCGATGCAGCCATGTGTTCGATGCCACGCTCGACCTGCAAGAGGCACCCGATGGCGCGTCGCCATCGCCGACGCAGGGGGGCTACATGCCGGGGCTGGTCGAGCCTTCGGGCGAGGCCACGGTACCCGCACCCACAGCTCCCGAAATCGCACTGCCGCCGCCTTCTTCATCTTCTTCGCTTGATCAGGCCGAACCTGCTGCGCCGCTTGCGCCGCAGTCGGAAGACGCGGACTTCTTCGACGAAGAAACCGGCCCGCTGCCGCTTCAGGCGCAACTGGGGGTTCCTGCTGCCAAGCCATCTGCGCCCGCGCCTGCGGAGCCTGCTTTCTCCCTCAAGCTGCCCGACCACGGCATCGCCGCGGACGAGCCCTGGTCCGACCTCGACGTCAGCGAGCCCGCGTGGCGCCCGCCGCCCAGCACGCTGCCGCCGTTCCCCAACATCGATCTGAATCTGGCGTCGTCCCCGCCCTCGGTGCGCCCGCCTGCGCCGCCCTTGCCGATGGCCTCGCGCATCAAGACGCGTGGATTGATCGAGCGTGCGAGCGACGACGGGGAAGGGGAGCGAGAGCAGGAAGCCAAAGACCACGACCAGGTGCAGATGCAGAAGGCACTGCGCCGCGCCCGCGCCAAGTCGGCCAAGATCGCGGGCGCCAAGGCGCGCGATGAAGCCGCGGCAGCCAAGGCCGCTGGTGCATCGGTGGTGCAGGTGGCCAGCGAGCCCGACTATTCGCTCTCCTCGGCCTTCGAGCCGCCGGTGGGCCATCCGTTCGCCAATGAAGAGGCGCCAGCCGATGCACGGCCGAGCTTCTGGCAGCGCAAGGGTGTGCGCCTGGTGCTGGCGTTGTTCGTGCTGTTGGCCGTGCTGCTGCTCGCCGTGCAGGTGCTGCGCCAGGAGCGCAACGGCATCGCCGCACGGCAGCCCAATCTGCGCCCCGCGCTGGCCATGTTGTGCCAGTACACCGGCTGCGAGCTTGCGGCCCTGCGCCAGATCGGCGACATCGTGATCGAGGGCGCGGCCTTCGCGCGCGAAAAGGGGGGGAGCAACGACTACCGCTTGAGCTTCACCTTGCGCAACGGTGCCACGGTGCCGCTCGCCATGCCGGCGGTCGAACTCTCCTTGCTCGACACGCAGGAGCGTGCCGTGGTGCGCCGCGTGCTGATGCCTGCCGACTACGGCGCGCCGACTGTGCTGCAGGGGCGCGCCGACCGTGCGGCCTCGCTGCCACTGACCT
Source organism: Variovorax sp. H27-G14 (assembly GCF_046156345.1). NCBI lineage: Bacteria > Pseudomonadati > Pseudomonadota > Betaproteobacteria > Burkholderiales > Comamonadaceae > Variovorax > Variovorax sp. H27-G14. The sequence goes on along the minus strand of NZ_JAYLVN010000001.1, from coordinate 1,030,107 downwards.
TGTCGGCCTCGGAAGCCGCGGCGCTGCCGCCCATTGCGGGCTACCGCGTCGAAGCCTTCTATCCCTGAGCGGGGCGCCTGCACGCGCCCCGTTCTCGTTTCCTCATTCATCCACCTTCAACCAACGGTTCACCCATGGCAGCAGTGATTTGCGGTTCCCTCGCGTTCGACACCATCATGACTTTCGAGGGCCGGTTCGCCGACCAGATCCTTCCGGATCAGTTGCACATCCTCAATGTGTCGTTCCTGGTGCCCACGCTGCGGCGTGACTTCGGCGGCTGCGCCGGCAACATCGCGTACAGCCTCAACGCCCTGGGTGGCACGGCGCTGCCGATGGCCACCCTTGGCAGCGACGGCGCCTCGTACCTGGAGCGCATGCGCACGCTGGGCATCGACACCGAGTTCGTGCGCCAGCTCGACGACACCTTCACCGCGCAGGCGATGATCATGAGCGACGTCGACAACAACCAGATCACCGCCTTCCACCCCGGCGCGATGCAGCAGGCGCACATCACCCAGGTGGCTGCGCGCGACGACATCAAGCTGGGCATCATCGCGCCCGACGGCCGCGACGCCATGCTGCAGCACGCGGAGCAGTTTGCCGCCGCGGGCGTTCCGTTCGTGTTCGATCCGGGCCAGGGCCTGCCGATGTTCGACGGCGAGGCGCTGCGCCACTTCGTCGACCTGGCCAGCTGGGTGGTGGTGAACGACTACGAGGGCAAGATGCTCTCGCAGCGCACCGGCTGGAGCCTGGCCGAGATTTCCAAGCGCGTGCGCGGCCTGGTGGTCACGCTGGCGGCCGAGGGCTGCGAGGTGTGGGTCGACGGCGAACGCGAACACGTGCCCGGAGTTGTTGCGACCGAGGTGGTCGAGCCTACGGGTTGCGGCGATGCCTGGCGCGGTGCGCTGTTGTTCGGTCTGGAAAAGGGCTGGTCGCTCGCGCAGTGCGCGGCGCTGGGCAACAAGGTCGGCGCCATCAAGATCGCGCAGCGCGGTCCGCAGAACTACGAGATCGATCGCCAGGCCCTGGGGCTCTGATCGTCGTCGCACCGGGGCGGTTCACTGGCCCGGTGAATCTGCCTGGTGCAGGCCAGCGAGCGCCCATGAAAAAAGCCCGACACCGTGAGGTGTCGGGCTTTTGCGCCTTCAAGGCCGCTGAGAAAACTCAGGGCTTGCTGGCCGTGGGGAACGGCCAGGCTGCCTGAGGGTTCAGCGTCGTTTGCGCCGCGGGAGCGGGCGCTACGGCGGCAGCCTTTGCAGGTGCAGCGGCCTTTGCCTTGGGAGCCTTCTTTGCAGCAGGCTTCTTGGCAGCGGCAGCCGGCTTTGCAGCAGCAGCGGGCTTGGCAGCAGCGGCAGGCTTGGCGGCAGCGGGCTTTTTCGCGGCTTTCTTGGCCGCGGCCTTTTTCGCAGGCGCCTTCTTGGCAGCAGCCTTCTTCGCAGGCGCCTTCTTGGCGGCGGCCTTCTTCGCCGGAGCCTTCTTGGCAGCGGCCTTCTTGGCCGGTGCTGCCTTCTTGGCGGCTACCTTCTTCGCCGGAGCCTTCTTGGCAGCGGCCTTCTTGGCCGGTGCTGCCTTCTTGGCGGCTACCTTCTTTGCCGGCACTGCCTTCTTGGCGGCTACCTTCTTGGCAGCGACCTTCTTGGCGGGAGCGGCCTTCTTTGCAGCTACCTTCTTGGCCGGAGCCTTCTTAGCAGCCACGACCTTCTTTGCCGGAGCCTTCTTTGCAGCGACCTTCTTGGTCGGCGCTTTCTTTGCAGTTGCCATTTCTATTTCTCCTTGATCAAGTTGAAAAAATCAACCTATTGAAGCACTCCACGCACGTTGGGTAGCGTGAAGTGATTCATGGCGTTGGAATCTGAGCTCCAGCACCATGAACACCTGAGCCCTCGTCCATGCCGCGCTCTTTGGCGCGGTCGGTGGCAAGGGCAATTCTTGAAATCATTATTTCGTGTCGAAAGATTCAGTCCCAGGACAGCGCGCCACCCGATTGGTACTCGATCACGCGGGTCTCGAAAAAGTTGCGTTCTTTCTTCAGGTCAATCATCTCGCTCATCCAGGGGAACGGGTTTTCCTCGTTCGGGAAGAGCGTTTCGAGGCCGATCTGCTGTGCACGCCGATTGGCGATGTAGCGCAGGTAGCCCTTGAACATGGAGGCGTTCATGCCGAGAACGCCACGCGGCATCGTGTCTTCGGCGTACTTGTATTCGAGCTCGACGGCCTTCATGAAAAGGTCCTTGATCTCGGCCTTGAACTCTGGCGTCCAGAGGCCGGGGTTCTCGAGCTTGAGCTGGTTGATCAGGTCGATGCCGAAATTGCAGTGCATCGACTCGTCGCGCAGGATGTACTGGTATTGCTCGGCGGCGCCGGTCATCTTGTTCTGGCGGCCCAGCGCAAGAATCTGCGTGAAGCCGACGTAGAAGAAGAGGCCTTCCATCAGGCAGGCGAACACGATGAGCGACTTGAGCAGCGTCTGGTCGGTTTCGTGCGTGCCGGTCTTGAAGTGCGGGTCGCTGATGGCGTCGATGAACGGGAGCAGGAACTGGTCCTTCTCGCGGATCGACTGCACTTCGTTGTAGGCGTTGAAGATCTCGCTCTCGTCCAGGCCGAGCGACTCGACGATGTACTGGTACGCGTGCGTGTGGATCGCTTCCTCGAAGGCCTGGCGCAGCAGGAACTGGCGGCACTCGGGGGCCGTGATGTGTCGGTAGGTGCCCAGCACGATGTTGTTGGCGGCGAGCGAGTCGGCGGTCACGAAGAAGCCGAGGTTGCGCTTGACGATGCGGCGCTCGTCTTCGGTCAGGCCGTTCGGGTCTTTCCACAACGCGATGTCGCGCGTCATGTTCACTTCTTGCGGCATCCAGTGGTTGGCGCAGGTGGCGAGGTATTTTTCCCACGCCCACTTGTACTTGAACGGCACCAGCTGGTTGACGTCGGTCTGGCCGTTGATGATGCGCTTGTCGGAAGCCTTGACGCGTTGGGCGGCAGCGGGCGTTGCTGCGGCAGCAACCGATCGCAGCGGGGCAGCGCCGTCATTGAGCGCGCTGTTCGTGCGAAGTGCGGGTTGTGCAATCGACGAAGTCGGAGCGTCCACCGAACGACCTGCGGGCGAGCCGACGGTCGATGCGTTGTGGTGCTGCAATCCTTGTTGCATGTCCTTTGGTAAGGAGGGCTTGACTTCTTCGTCCCAGGTCAACATAGAAAAATCCAATGCTCAAATTATCGGAGTAACGATGTGAGTTGCAAAGTGCTCGTTCACATCGCACGCCATTTATGTGGTTGTTATGTTGCTCGCATGCATCGCGCGATGTCAGTCAATGCCGTCATTGAATGAACGTCGCGCGACTTTCGCATGCACCTCGCTGATTCGCTGAAGCGTTGCGCGCATTTTTCGGATGCGCTGCAACGCTTCATTTGCACATCACTGGCAGGCTTCGCAGGTCGGATCGTCCACACCGCAGAACGCGATGTCGGTAGCAGGCATTGCACTCATCTGCGCTTGCGCCGCAGCGGCCGCCACGTCGAGTGCGCTCATGCCCGAAGGTGCATCGTTGCCCGAGGACACCGCGTTCAGGCGGCCCGATTGCACCGTCGACTTCTCGGCGTGCGTCGCGCTCTGCGTGCGCAGGTAGTAGGTGGTCTTCAGGCCGCGCAGCCATGCGAGCTTGTACGTGTCGTCGAGCTTCTTGCCCGATGCGCCGGCCATGTAGATGTTCAGCGACTGCGCCTGGTCGATCCACTTCTGGCGACGCGAGGCGGCTTCCACCAGCCACGTGGTTTCCACTTCGAACGCGGTGGCGTAGAGCGCCTTGATGTCCTGCGGCACGCGGTCGATGGGACGCAGCGAACCGTCGAAGTGCTTCAGGTCCATGACCATCACGTCGTCCCACAGGCCCAGGCGCTTCAGGTCGCGCACCAGGTAGTGGTTGATCACCGTGAATTCGCCCGACAGGTTCGACTTGACCGACAGGTTGCCGAAGCAAGGTTCGATCGAGGCGTCCACGCCGATGATGTTGGAGATGGTTGCCGTTGGAGCAATGGCCACGCAGTTGGAGTTGCGCATGCCCTGGTTCTTGATCTTCAAGCGCAGCGCGTCCCAGTCGAGCGTGGACGAACGGTCGACCTCCACGTAGCCGCCGCGTGCCTTTTCGAGCATGTCGAGCGTGTCGATCGGCAGGACGCCCTTGTCCCACAGCGAGCCCTTGTAGCTCGAGTACTTGCCGCGTTCGCGCGCCAGGTCGGCCGACGCCGAGTACGCGTGGTAGCAGATGGCTTCCATCGATTCGTCGGCGAACTGCACGGCCTCTTGCGATGCGTACGGAATGCGCAGCTCGTACAGCGAGTCCTGAAAGCCCATCAGGCCCAGGCCGACCGGGCGGTGACGCAGGTTGGAGTCGCGCGCCTTCTTCACGGCGTAGTAGTTGATGTCGATCACGTTGTCGAGCATGCGCATCGCGGTGGAAATCGTGCGCTTGAGCTTTTCCTGGTCGACCTTGCCGTCCTTCAGATGCTGCAGCAGGTTCACGGAACCCAGGTTGCACACGGCGGTTTCGGTGTCGCTGGTGTTCAGCGTGATCTCGGTGCACAGGTTCGACGAGTGAACCACGCCGGCGTGCTGCTGCGGCGAGCGCACGTTGCAGGCGTCCTTGAACGTGATCCAGGGGTGGCCGGTCTCGAACAGCATCGTGAGCATCTTGCGCCACATGTCGGTGGCCTGCAGGGTGCGCGCGGGCTTGATCTCGCCGCGGGCGGCCTTCTCTTCGTAGGCGACGTAGGCCTTTTCGAAGTCGGCGCCGAACAGGTCGTGCAGGTCAGGCACGTTGGAGGGCGAGAACAGCGTCCAGGTGCCCTTTTCCATCACGCGGCGCATGAACAGATCGGGGATCCAGTTGGCGGTGTTCATGTCGTGCGTGCGGCGGCGGTCGTCGCCGGTGTTCTTGCGCAGCTCCAGGAACTCCTCGATGTCGAGGTGCCAGGTTTCCAGGTACGTGCAAACCGCGCCCTTGCGCTTGCCGCCCTGGTTCACGGCCACGGCCGTGTCGTTCACCACCTTCAGGAACGGCACCACGCCCTGCGATTCGCCGTTGGTGCCCTTGATGTGGCTGCCGAGTGCGCGCACGCGGGTCCAGTCGTTGCCCAGGCCGCCCGCGAACTTGGAGAGCAGCGCGTTTTCCTTGATCGACTCGTAGATGCCGTCCAGGTCGTCGGGCACGGTGGTCAGGTAGCAGCTGGACAGCTGCGAGCGCAGCGTGCCGGCGTTGAACAGGGTGGGCGTGCTCGACATGAAGTCGAACGACGACAGCACTTCATAGAACTCGATGGCGCGCGCTTCGCGGTCGATTTCGTTCAGCGACAGGCCCATGGCCACGCGCATGAAGAACGCCTGCGGCAGCTCGATGCGGGTCTTGCGCACGTGCAAAAAGTAGCGGTCGTACAGCGTCTGCAGACCCAGGTAGTCGAACTGGTTGTCGCGCTCTGCCTTCAGGGCGGCGCCCAGGCGGGGCAGGTCGTACTGCAGCAGCTTCTCGTCGAGCAGCTCGTTCTCCACGCCCTTCTTGATGAACTGCGGGAAGTAGTCGGCGTAGGCGGTGGCACGGTCAACCGGCATCACTTCGCGGCCGACGATTTCCTTGAAGATCGTGTGCAGCAGCAGGCGCGCGGTGGCAAAGGTGTAGTCGGGGTCTTTCTCGATCAGCGTGCGGGCCGCGAGGATGGACGCCTTGTAGACCTCGTCGAGCGGCACGCCGTCGTACAGGTTGCGCATGGTCTCGGCGACGATCGGCGCGGAGGTGATGCTGTCGCCCAGGTTTTCGCAAGCCGACTCGATCAGGCCCTTGAGCTCGTTCAGGTCGAGCTCCACGCGCTCGCCGTTGTCCAGCACATGCAGCGTCTGCACGGCGGGCATTTCGTGTTCGCCCTGCTTGGAACGCTCCTGCGTACGGCGTTCGCGGTACAGCACGTAGGCCCGTGCAATTTCATGGTGGCCGCCGCGCATCAGGCCGAGCTCGACCTGGTCCTGCACGTCTTCGATGTGGAAGGTGCCACCGCCCGGACGCGAACGCACCATGGCGCGGATCACGCCTTGCGTGAGCACGTCGACCGTTTCGCGCACGCTGGCCGAGGCCGCGCCCTGGGTGCCGTGTACGGCCAGGAAGGCTTTCATCATCGCGATGGCGATCTTGTTCGGCTCGAAGGGCACGACCGCGCCGTTGCGGCGAATGATCTGGTAGTGCGCGAGGTTCTGGCCGGCGGGCGATCCAGCGGTGTCTCGCTGCTGCTGCACGGGCGACGACGGGATGGCGCGCGAAGTCGATTGGGGGTTCAGGGCTGTTTGCATTCGCTTCCTCTCGGTTGGCAATTCTTGTTGGTTGGCGACGCCGGGGCTGGGCCGGGCCGGGGTGTCGCATCGGTGCTGATGACCGGACGGAGGACACTATATCTAGGGTCTGGACACCCCACAAGCCACTACCGGTAGTGTTTTTGCCCCGGAGCACACACCGGACAAACTTCATTCGGCAAGGCCCGAGGCCAGAGATGCCGCGTGAACACTGGCCTATGTTGGCGCAACCCGCATGGCGCTTGGCTTGCAGGCCGATTTGGGCTTGCAGCCCGCATGGTTGCTGGCGGTGACGTTTGCAATTCGGGTGCGGATGCGCGCCAAGCGCATCGCATCGCGGTACGTCACGCGATTGAAAAAATTAGCGCTGCACCACCTGCGCCGGAAACATCTGTGGATTCCAGCCGAGTTGTTCGCGCAACAGGCGCCAGTCGAAGCCGGCGCCCGGGTCCTGTTTGCGGCCCGGCGCGATGTGCTCGTGGCCCGCGATGAACGCAATCGGGTAGTGCTGCGCCAGCGCCGCGCACAGGCTGGCAAGCGTTTCGTATTGCGGCTCCTCGAACAGCTGGCCTTCGAGACCTTCGAGTTCGATGCCGATGGAGTCGTCGTTGCAGTTGCCGCGCCCGCGCCAAGACGACACGCCGGCATGCCAGGCGCGGTCGTCGCAGCTCACGAACTGCCAGAGCTCGCCGTTGCGCCGCACGTAGAAATGCGAGGACACCGCCAGCCCGCGGATCGATGCGAAGTAGGGGTGCGCGTCCCAGTCGAGGCGGTTGGTGAAGAGCTGCTGCACGGCGTCGCCGCCATACACGCCGGGCGGCAGGCTGATGGAATGCAGCACCACCAGGTCGGTGGGCGCGGTGGCGGGGCGGGGGCCGAAGTTGGGCGAGCGCAGCGCCTTTGCAAAGCGGTACCAGCCGGCTTGCCAGAGGCCGTCGTCGGCGGGCGCTTCGAAGGGGGCGTCAGTCGTCGGCATGGCTGCTTGCGCCATCGTCGCCGTTGGGTGTGGTGATGCCCAGCCGCGCGATGCGGTAGCGAATCTGGCGCAGGCTCATGCCCAGGCGCGCGGCCGCCGCGGTGCGGTTGAAGCCGCTCTCGTGCAGCGCGCGCACCAGAATCTCGCGCTCCTGCTGGTCGAGGTAGGCCTGCAGGTCGGACGGCAGCGGCGGCGGTGCCGCCTTGGCGAATGCTGGCGGCGCGGGCGACAGTGAAGGCCCCGGCGCCGGCATGTCGAAGGCCGGCATCAGCGGCGCGGGCGCGGACGCGGCGGCCTCGGCGGCGGCGGTGAAGCCGCCCATCAGGTCCAGGTGCAGTTCGTCGCCGTCGTTCAGCGCCACCGCGCGGTGCAGCAGGTTCTCGAGTTCGCGCACGTTGCCGTCCAGCGGATGCAGCGACAGCCGGCGCAGCAGGTCGTGCGACAGGTGCGGCACCGGCAGCCCGCCGTCCTGGGCGATGCGCGCGAGCAGCGCGGCGCACAGCGCGGGCAGGTCTTCGCGGCGCTCGCGCAGCGCGGGCACCGCGATCTCGATCACGTTGAGGCGGTAGAACAAGTCCTGGCGAAAACGCCCGGCCTGCACTTCGGCGTGCAAGTCTTTGTGGGTGGCGCTGACGATGCGCACGTCGACCGCTTCTTCCTGCGTCGAGCCGATCGAGCGCACGCTGCGCTCCTGAATGGCGCGCAGCAGCTTCGATTGCATGGCCAGCGGCAGGTCGCCTATTTCGTCGAGAAACAGTGTGCCGCCACGCGCAGCCTGAAAGTAGCCGTCGCGGTCTTGCGCCGAGCCGGTGTACGAGCCCTTCTTTGCGCCGAAGAATTCGGCCTCCAGCAGGTTCTCTGGAATCGCGCCGCAGTTCACCGCCACGAACGGGCCGTCGCTGCGCTGGCTGCAGGCGTGCACCGCGCGCGCCACCAGTTCCTTGCCGGTGCCGGACTCGCCGCGCACCAGCACCGGCGCCATGCCGCGCGCGACCTTGGCGATGCGCGACTTGACGAGGCGCATGGGCTCCGATTCGCCCACGAGCCGATCGAGCGCGGTGATCCCTGTTGTCGTGCCTGTTCCCGCACCAAGACCAAGGGACTCAGCCTCGTTGGCGTTGCCGACCACAGACGCCACCTGCGCCGGCTTGACCGCCGCCGGCATGGCGTTGCGCGCCTGCACCGCGGATGCCACCACGGCGCGGAACTGCTTCAGGTCGACCGGCTTGGTCAGATAGTCGAAGGCGCCGGCCTTCAGTGCCTCCACCGCGTTCTCGGCCGAGCCGTAGGCCGTCATCACCACGCAGCGCTCGCTGCGCTGCTCTCTCTGGATGCGGTGGATGATCTCCATGCCCTGTCCGTCGGGCAGCCGCATGTCGGTGATCACCGCATCGAAGCGGCCGGCCTCCAGGTGCTGCCAGGCTTCCGACACGCTGCCCGCGGCCTCCACGCGGTAGCCCTCGCGCAGCAGCGTCAGCTCGTAGAGCGTGCGCAGGTCGGGTTCGTCGTCGATGACCAGGATCTGCGCCGGGCGCTGTGTGGAAGAGGGGGGAATGCTCACGGCGCTATTGTGTCAGCCGGTTTTCGCTGACGGCGAAGCTGACGAAGAATTCATTGCCCTCGGGGCCGCCCGGCACCAGCGCGCGCCGCTCGTAGCCGATGGTGGCGCCATGCCGCCGGCACAGCTCGCGGCACAGGAACAGGCCGAGCCCGCTCGATCGGCTTTCGGAAGAAAAGAAGGGCTCGAACAGGTGGCGCTGCACCGCCGGCTCCAGCGGCGCACCGTCGCTCCACACCATGAGGCTGGGGCGCGCGGTACCGCCGCGCTGCAGCGTGGTCAGCACCTGGACCGAGTCTTCGCGCTGCCCGGCATAGCGCGCCGCGTTGTCCAGCAGGTTGACGATCAGCCGGCGCAGGTGCTCGGCGTCGAAGCGCACGTCGCTGCCGGGCGCGTCGAGCGCAATGCGCACGCCCTTGCGCTGCGACTGGCGCACCCACTCCTCGGCCAGCACCTGCACCGCGGGGTCGAGCACCACCTGCTCGCCGAGCGACAGCACGCGCTGCTGGCGGGCGCGCGACACGTCGAGCACGTCGTCCACGATGCGCGCGAGCCGCTGCGCGTTGTGCTGCACCATGCTCGTGAGCTTGCGGTGCGCGGGGTCGGTCAGGTCTTCGTTGAGCAGCGCGCTGGCCTGCGTGATGGCCGCCAGCGGGTTGCGGATTTCATGCGCCACCGCCGCCGACATGCGGCCCATGGCGGCCAGCTTTTCGGTGCGGATGCGCGCCTCTAGCTCGCGCAGGTCCTGCAGGAACATCACGCACAGGCTGTCCACGCGCTGCTCGCTGGTGGGCGTGAGGCGCGTGCGCACGCGCACTTCGCGCGCCGCGCCGCGGGCCTGCGCCACCGGAATTTCTTCTGTCTGCGGCGCCCGGCGCGCGAAGGTCTGGCGCGCCAGCGCGGCCAGCGCATGCCACGCGGGCTGCGCATGCAGCGGGAACGGCAGCGCCAGCTTGGCCAGGCCCTGGCCCAGAATGGCGTCGGCCGCCGGGTTGGCCGCATGCACCAGGCCGTCGGTGTCGATCACCAGCACGCCTTCGCTCAGCGTCTCGATCACCAGGTTGTTGACCTGCGCCTGCATCTGCGCGCTGATGCGGCTGCGCTGCGCCACGGCTTCCTCGCGCGCCAGCCGGCGGGCCAGTTCATGCGCCAGCAGCGCCACCACGAACAGGCCCGTGCCGGTGAGCGCGGCCTGCACGAAGCGCCCCGACGAGTCGACCGGCTGCTGCAGCCAGTGCCAGCCGGCGTCGGCCAGCAGCAGCAGGGTGACGCCGGCCGCGGTGCCCAGGCTCACGCTCATGGTGCCGAGCACCGCGCTCATGAGCACCGGCAGCGCGAACAGCGGCGTGTAGTTGACGCTGCCGCCCTGCATCACCTGCAAGGCGGTGAAGGCGCCCAGGTCGATGCCGATGGTCAAGAGCCACAGCGCGGTGAAGCCGCGAATCGGCGGCTGAAAGCGCGTGTACCGCATGCCCAGCCAGCTGGCCACCACGTACAGCGCGGCAATGGCAATGGGCACCGGCTGCATCGGCTGGCCGAGCGCAAAGGCCACGCCCTGCAGCACCACCAGCACCAGCGCAACGAAGCAGCGCGCGCCCATGAAGCCGCGCCACAGGCGCGTGAGCGCGGTGCTTTCGCCGGGGCCGAGGTCGAGCACGTCCCAGTCGGTGACCGGATCGCCGCGCGACCAGAGGGGGGCGCTCATTTCGCCGTGACGGCTTCGCGGTGCGCGGTGCTGCAGTAGACCGTGCCGGCCGGACCGGCAATGGCGTCGGTGGCGGGCAGGTGCAGCCCGCAGTGGCCGCAGCGCACCATGGCCTGCGGCGCGCCGACCTTCGCGGGCGCGCGTTGCTGGGCCTGGGCCTTGGCCGCGCGTTCGCGCTGGGCGTCGCGCATTTCTTCGCGGCGGTTCTTGCGCCAGAGCCAGATGGCGACCCACAGGACCGCGAAAACGAGGAGGTACTTCATACAGGAGGACGCGCCAACACCACTTCGAGCACGAAGCGGGAGCCCACATAGGCCAGCAGCAATAGCGCCGAGCCGGCATACAGCACGCGGCGCGCCGTGCGCCCGCGCCAGCCGAAGCGGGCCCGACCGATCAGCAGCACCGCGAAGGTGAGCCAGGCGAGCACCGAGAAGGTGGTCTTGTGGTCCCACTTCCACATGCGACCGGCGGCGCCGTACAGCTGTTCGCTGAACAGCAGGCCGGCCAGCAGCGTGGCCGACAGCAGCACGAAGCCGGCGGTGACAAAACGAAAGGTGAGCCGTTCCAGCGTGAGCAGCGGCACGCCGCCCTGCGGTTCTGCGGTGGCCAAGCGAATCTGCTTTTCCGCGCGGGTAATCAGCCAGGCGTGCACCACGGCCGCGCCGAACAGCCCGTACGAGGCAATGCCCAGCGCCAGGTGCAGCGGCAGCCACGGCGAGGCCGTGACGTGCAGCGGCGTGCCGGGAAACAGAATGGCCAGCAGCACCGCCGCCGCGCCCAGCCAGGCCAGCGCGCGGCGCACCTTCAGCTGAGGGTACATGCGGCTTTCGATGGCGTAGACAGTGAGCACCAGCCACGCGGTGACCGACAGGGCAGGCGCGAAACCGAAGCGCGGTTCGCTGCCGATCAGGCCATGGGCCAGCACCGCGGCGTGCAAAAGCCATGCAATGCCCAGAACCCATTGGGTCGATTGGCGGCTCAGTCTGGCGCCGGCGGCGGCAACAAAACCATAGGCAACCGCGGTGGCGATGCCCAGCGCCACGCCGAGTGGAGAGGGGATCGCTAAAATCATCGGCTGGAGTTTATCTCCCCCAGGCTTGCGCACTTCGCGTTGCAGCGCCAACCCCCTCACCGGGGGCGACACCCGAGGCCCGGCAAAGCCGGTTCCTCGGTGTCTCGCGAAGGAGCAGCAAGCCGCCGATTTCAGGTACACGACTTTCCAATGACCCGCTCCCGCGGGCAGCAAGGCATTCCGCTCATGGCCACCGCCCTCACAGAAAAATTCTCCCGCCTTGTCAAGACGATGAGCGGCCAGGCGCGCATCACCGAAAGCAACGTGCAGGACATGCTGCGCGAAGTGCGCATGGCGCTGCTCGAAGCCGACGTGGCGCTGCCCGTGGTGCGCGACTTTGTCGCCCGCGTGAAGGAAAAGTCGCTCGGCCAGGAAGTGCTGGGCTCGCTCAAGCCGGGCCAGGCGCTGGTGGGCATCGTCAACCGCGAACTTGCCGCCACCATGGGCGAGGGCATCTCGGACATCAACCTCGTGGCCCAGCCGCCCGCCGTGATTCTCATGGCCGGCCTGCAGGGCGCGGGCAAGACCACCACCACGGCCAAGCTGGCCAAGCACCTGATCGAGAAGCGCAAGAAGAAGGTGCTCACCGTGTCGGGCGACGTGTACCGCCCCGCCGCCATCGAGCAGCTGAAGACCGTCACCAGGCAGGCCGGCGCCGAATGGTTCCCGAGCACGCCCGACCAGAAGCCGCTGGACATTGCGCGCGCCGCGCTCGACCACGCCAAGCGCCACTACTTCGACGTGCTGCTGGTCGACACGGCCGGCCGCCTGGCCATCGACGAAGTGCTGATGAACGAAATCAAGGAGCTGCACGCCGAGCTCAATCCGGTCGAAACCCTGTTCGTGGTCGACGCCATGCAGGGCCAGGACGCGATCAACACCGCCAAGGCCTTCAAGGACGCGCTGCCGCTCACCGGCATCATCCTGACCAAGACCGACGGCGACTCGCGCGGCGGTGCGGCGCTGTCGGTGCGCCAGGTAACGGGCGTGCCCATCAAGTTTGCCGGCACCAGCGAGAAGATCGACGGCCTGGAGGTGTTCGACGCCGAGCGCCACGCGGGCCGCATCCTGGGCATGGGCGACATCGTGGCGCTGGTCGAGCAGGTAACGGCCGGTGTCGACGTGGCGGCGGCGCAGAAGCTGGCGGCCAAGGTCAAGAGCGGCGCGGGCTTCGACCTGGACGACTTCCTGGGCCAGCTGCAGCAGATGAAGCAGATGGGCGGGCTCTCCAGCCTGATGGACAAGCTGCCCGCGCAGATGGCCGCCAAGGCGACCGAGGTCGACATGAACCGCGCCGAGCGCGATATCCGCCGCAAGGAAGGGATCATCCAGAGCATGACCCCGCTGGAGCGCCGCAAGCCCGAGCTGCTGAAGGCCACGCGCAAGCGCCGCATTGCGGCCGGCGCGGGCGTGCAGGTTCAGGAAGTGAACCGCCTGCTCAACGAGTTCGAGCAGATGCAGGGAATGATGAAAAAGATGAAGGGCGGCGGCCTGATGAAGATGATGAAGAAGATGGGCGGCATGAAGGGCATGGGCGGCATGGGTGGACCCGGCGGCCCCAAGCTGCCGTTCTGAGCGAACGCCGCGTCTCTATATAAGAGGGTCCGCCGGTGCGAACCGGCGGGCCCTCTTGCTTTCAGGTCTGCACGTCGTAGAGCGTGTCGTGCGCCTCGACGGGCTCAAGTTTCAACTCCATGCATCGTGCGGCGTGTGACGGGCACTGCAAAGTCCTTTTCCCAGAGCATAGGAAAGATGTCGCGGCAGGTGACGCGAGAAGATGTCGATGTGGGTGTTTCGGCACATACAGCGACGAGGTGATCTGCGCTGGGGCGCAACTGCCACAGGTCCCATCGCTCTGGCGCGTCGCATAGTTCGGCATCCACATTCAGTTCAATGCGGTCTTCTTGGTCCAGCAAAAAGCCGACTTGGTCGAGCGGGATCTGCATGCCCAAGCCGCGTGCCTTCACGTAGCTTTCCTTGAGCGTCCACAACTCATAGAAGCGTTGCGGCTGGCGCGCGGGCGGCAGCGACTGCAGCGCGCACGACTCGTCGGCCGAGAAGACGCGATCAGTGATGCTGAGCGGGGCGGGGCGTGACAGGTACTCCGCGTCCACCCCCAGCATGGCGTGGCGTGTAACCCCCATCACCACCAGCCCGCGGGTGTGCGACAGGTTGAATTCCAGCCCCTGTGTCTGCACGGTGCCCGGGTCAACCAGTTGCGGTCGCCCGTTGGCATTGGCAGTGAAGCGCCACTCCTGCGGGGCTACGGGCGCATAGCGTGACAACACCGTGCGGACCAAGGCGCGTGTCAGCAGGTACTGGTGGCGGTCGCGCGCGAAATGGAACGCCGCCTGTTTGCGAAGTTCATGTGCTTCGAGCAGTGCGCTACAGCGATTGCTCCAGGCGACATCCCCATGCTCGCCGTGGAAGCTGAACCAGAGGTGGATATCTCCGGCAGCGATAGGGACGGGGTCAAGGCACGTCATGAGTGGAGCGCAGCGACTCGGGCGTTGTGCGGGACTCTTGCGGGTACCCCAAAACGTTGTTGATGTGGAGCGTTCGCTTCAAGTTGATCCGGCTGTCGACCTGCCTGTGCCTGTATGCATGGATGGGCAAAACCATCGCGCGTGGCTGAGTCGGGGTCCCTTGCCCATTGCAAGTTCTCGCACAACCAATTCCAACGCTGCGCTTTGCTGCATTGCCAACCTCGCCACGGTACTGTGTTCGGTTGCTTGTCCCGTATTGAGCCACTTTCCTCCTTTATTCCCGCCCCGCTCCTATGGAGGCCACAGCTATTTTGACGCGGGGGGACAGGTCTGCGCCATGAAAAAAGCCGGCGCAATGGCCGGCTTCTTGGGGAGGGTGGAGCGCCTTCTCGGCGCGCAGCCTCAGGCGGTGGCCAGGGCCGCCGGGCGGGCCAGGCGCACAGCGTGCATCCAGGCGCGGCGCAGCACCGCCGGCGAGCGCGATTCCTCGGGAATCAGCAGGAAGCCGCGGTCGCGCAGCGTGGTGCCCAGCGCGATCTGGCTGGTCAGCACGGTCAGCGGAATCGCCAGCAGCAACGGCAGGCCGACAGGCATGAGCCAGATCAGCGCGCTCGGGTCGATCATGGCGACACCCACGGCCAGCATGGCGATCACCACGGTCATGGGGGCCAGTTGCGCGGCAGCAATCTTCCATGGCACGGCAGCGGCTTCACGCGGGGGCGACTTCCAGTCGAGCTTGATGCCGGTGAGGGCGACCAGCACGAACAGCGAGTGAGCCAGCATGCGCACCGGGGCTTGCACGATGGCCAGGCCGCTTTCGAGCGCCGAGCTCTTCACCAGGCCCCACAGGCCACCGTACTGGCGTTGCTCGCCGCGCATCAGCACGGCGGCGATGCCCAGCACGCGCGGCAGGAACAGCAGGCACAGGGTCCACACCCACAGGCCGGCCAGTTCGGCGGGCAGCACATTCCAGCTGGACCCGATGCTCGAGCCGCTCAGCCACAGGGCGGTGCCCAGCGTCAGAAAAGCCAGCCACAGGGGGGCGGACACATAAGCCATGGTGCCGGTCACGAACATGGCGCGGTGCACCGGGTGAATGCCGGGCTCCATCATCAGGCGGGCGTTCTGCAGGTTGCCCTGGCACCAGCGGCGGTCGCGTTGCAGCTCGGCCAGCAGGTCCGGCGGTTGCTGTTCGTAGCTGCCGACCAGGTCGGACACCAGCCACACGTTGTAGCCGGCACGGCGCATCAGCGCGGCTTCCACGAAGTCGTGCGACATGATGCCGCCCGACATGCCGCCGGTGCCCTTGATGGGGGCCAGCGCGCAATGCTTCATGAAGGGCTCGACGCGGATGATGGCGTTGTGGCCCCAGTAGTGCGACTCGCCCAGTTGCCAGAACTGCATGCCCAGCGTGAACAGGCGGCCCGTCACGCGGGAGGCGAATTGTTGGGCACGTGCATGCAGCGTGACGTGGCCGATGGCCTGCGTCGCGGTCTGGATGATGCCGGCGGTGGGGTTGGCTTCCATCAGCTTGACCATGGAGGTCAGGCAGTCGCCGCTCATCACCGAGTCGGCGTCGAGCACGACCATGTAGCGGTAGTCCTTGCCCCAGCGGCGGCAGAAGTCGGCCACGTTGCCGGCCTTGCGGTGCGTGCGGCGGGTGCGCAGGCGGTAGTACACCTCCACTTGCGGCTGGTTCGGGCTTTCGGCCAGCGCGGCGCGCAGGTCTTCCCAGGCGGCGCGCTCGGCGGCGGCGGTCGCGGGGGCGTAGCTGTCGGACAGCACGAACACGTCGAACTGCTTGGCATGGCCGGTGGCCGCAACCGATTCGCAGGTGGCGCGCAGGCCGGCAAACACGGTGGCCACGTCCTCGTTGCAGATCGGCATGATGATGGCCGTGCGTGCCTCGGGGTTCATCGGGTGGTTGGCCACCTGCTTGACCGACAGGGCGTGCTTGTCGCCGCGCACGGAAACATAGAAGCCCATCAGCGCGGTCACGAAGCCGGTGACAACCCAGCCCGAGAGCAGGCCGTACAGGCCGATCTGGCCGTATTCGAGCCAGACGTTGTCGTAGTCGGGTTGCACGCCGGCAAACAGCGTGGATGCGATCACGGTGCTCAGCACGGTGAGCAGCATGAAGGCCAGGCGGCGTTGGGCCGCGGCACGTTGCCAGGGCTGCTTGGCTTGGGTGGTGGGTGTGGTTGCCTGCACGCCGGCTTCGGCGTTGCGCCCGGCACCCAGCTTCACCAAGGCGGCGGTGCCCAGGCTGTTCCAGAAACCGCGCCAGGGGCGCGGCGTCATGGAGCCGCGGTTGACCGGAGGAGCGGTCGCGGCGTTGGGGTGACGCTCTTCACGCACCGCGCTGCGGTGCGAAAAGTCGCTGTCGGCCAGAACATTCAATTGCGAAAAGTCGTTTGGCTTCATGGGATTTACCAACGTTGCTTGTCGAGGGAAGGGGTGTCGCCAATGGCAGGAAAGCGCTTGATCACGCAATCCGGTTCGGCGCCGCCAGCGCTTGCGAGCGCGGCCAGCGAATAGCCCGCGGCACGGGGCCGCGAGGGGGAAAACTGCTTTTGACGCAGGCCGTCGCGCTGCTGGCGCAGTGCGAAAGTTGGGCTGGTGAGTGCTGTCATGCCAGTACAGGGGCAAACCCTGTGCCAGGCTGGAAAAACGCTTTCAGGTCAACGACTTACGTCGAGGCGAAGGCTTTTTTCGGGGTTGGAGGCCGCTGGAAGGGCGCCAAACCCCTGTTTTTGTCGCCGAATCCCGACAAGGCTGAGAGGCCCTGAGGGAATGGCTATATAAATCAACGACTTAGGTACGTCGCTACTCAGCGACAGGCTCGCTGCCATTAGCGACAGCGTCGGCCTTGAAGTGACCCGGCGTGAGCTCGTGCTTTTGCAGCAGGCGGTAGAACTCGGTGCGGTTGCGGTCCGCCAGGCGGGCCGCGTCGGCCACGTTGCCGTCGGTCAGTTTCAGCAGGCCGACCAGGTAATCGCGCTCGAAACGCTGCTTGGCGTCGGCATAGGTCTGCACCTCCACCGTGGGCACGCGCAGCGCCCGCTGCACCAGCGCCAGCGGAATCAGCGGCGAGCTCGACAGCGCGCACACCTGTTCCACCACGTTGAACAGCTGTCGCACATTGCCCGGCCAGGCGGCCGTGGTGAGCGCCTTCAGCGCCTCGGGCGCAAAACCCGACAGCCGCTTGCCGTACTTGGTCGACAGGCGCTGCAGAAAGTGATTGGCCAGCAGCGGAATGTCCTCGCGCCGCGCCGACAGCGGCGGCAGCGTGAGCGTGACCACGTTCAGGCGGTAGTAGAGGTCTTCGCGGAACTGGCCGGCTTCCATGGCGGCGTCCAGGTCGCGGTGGGTGGCCGAGACGATGCGCACGTCCACCTCGATCGACTGGCTCGCCCCCAGCGGGCGCACCGCGCGCTCCTGCAGCACGCGCAGCAGCTTGACCTGCAGGGCGGGCGGCATGTCGCCGATTTCGTCCAGCAGCAAGGTGCCGCCGTCGGCCTGCTGGAACAGGCCCTTGTGGTTGGCATGGGCGTCGGTGAAGGCGCCCTTCATGTGGCCGAACAGCTCCGACTCCAGCAGCGCTTCAGGAATGGCGCCGCAATTGACCGCCACGAAGGGCTTGTCGGCGCGCGCGCTGGCTTTGTGGATGGCGCGCGCCAGCAGTTCCTTGCCCGCGCCGGAGTCGCCGCGCAGCAGCACCGAGGCGTCCGACTTGGCGACCATGCGGGCCTCGGCCAGCAGCTCGGCCATGCGGTTGCTGCGGCTCACGATCTCGGAGCGCCAGCTGTCGTCGCCGGTCTTGCTGGGCGTGGTGGTGGGTGCGCCCAGCGCCAGCGCCTGCGCAATCTTTTCGAGCAGCTCGCGCCCGTCGTAGGGCTTGGTGAGGTAGGTGAACACACCGCGCGCCGTGGCCTCGACCGCGTCCGGGATGGTGCCGTGCGCGGTCAGCAGAATGACCGGCAGCGACGGATGCCGCTTGCGAATTTCGTCGAAAAGCTGCAGCCCGTCGCGCCCGGGCAGGCGCACGTCGCTCAGCACCAGTTGCGGATGTTCTATTTCAAGCTGCGTGAGCGCGGTTTCGGCCGAGGTCACGGCCGTGACCTGGTAGCCCGCCGAGCTCAGCCGCATGGAGAGCAGCCGCAGCATGTCCGGGTCGTCGTCGACCACGAGAAGGCGGGCACCGGTGTTGCTCATTCAAAAACCTCCGTGCGTCGCACCGCGGTGCGCGCTTGGTTGCTTGGGGCCGCCCGGCGCTGCGCTCACGGGGTCGGTTTGCTTGCGTTCGGCGCCGCCGGAGCGGCCGGCGCCATGTTGGGCCGGGCAAAGCTGCGCTCGATGGCGCGCAGGGCTTCGATGCGGTCGTTCAGCTGGTCGATGCGGCGCTGGCTGTCGCGCAGCTGCTGCACTTGCTTGTCGCGGTCGTCTTCCACGCGGCGCTGCTCCACGTAGCGCGCGGCCAGGGCGCGCGCGAGCGGCTGCAGCGGCTGCGCCTCGGGCGAGGGGTTGGCAACGACGCGCTGCATCAGCCCCAGCGCGCGCGCCAGGTCGGCCGGCACGCGGGTCTGCGAGAGCAGCAGCGCCAGCTGCATCTGGGTGGTGGGCGAATCGCCGGGGTCGCCCAGGCGCGAGATTTCGGCACTCAGGTCGCCACCGTTGAGCGAGCGCATCTTGTCGGCATACGACAGCATGGCCGCCACCGGCCCCTGCGTGATGAGCGTGAACAGCGAGGCGGGCTGCGTGGCAGGCGCGCGGGGCTCGGCCTCGACCGGCATCACGCGCGGCACCACCACCGGCGGCGGCAGCGCATCGGCTTCCGCGGGCGGCTTGGGCTGAACGGCGCAGGCGGCCAGCAACAGGACGAAAGGCACGGTCATCGCCCCGGCAAGGAAGGGGCGGCGGACGAACGAAAAAAGCATGGGTCGAAGAAAGGACGCGAGGCGGTGAGGCGGTGTTGCGATGGGGGAGCAGAAAGCGGGGTGACTGGAGCGGCGTTGTCAGGCCGTGCGCGGCAGTTCGATGCGAAAGCGTGCACCGGGACCGTCAGGCTGCAGGGTGATGCGGCCCCCGTGGGCTGCAATGTACTCCTGCACGATGGAAAGTCCGATGCCGGTACCCTTCACCGTGTGCTCTGGCTGGCGCTCGCCGCGAAAGAACGGTTCGAAGATCCGGTCGCGGTCGCCTTCGGCAATGCCCGGCCCCGCGTCGTTCACGTCAATGTAGACGGCCTCGGGCGTCCCCGACACGGCCAGGGTGATGACACCGCCGGTTACCGAAAAGCGAATGGCGTTGCTCAACAAGTTGGCAATGGCGGTGCCGAGCTTGGTGCGGTCCACCGTGATGGCAATGGGCTGGCCCTCGGCGCGCACGCGCAGGCCATGCGACTGCCATTGCAGGCGCTGGGCCTCGATCTGTTCCTCGATGAGCGGCAGCAGCTCGGTGCGTTCGCGGCGCAGTTCGCGCGCCTCGAAGGCGGCGGCGTTGAAGCGCAGCAGCGCCTCGATCTGGCCCTGCAAGGAAATGGTGTTCTGCTGCAGGATCTGCGCCACCTCCAGCTGCGCGGGGTTCATCGGGCCGGGCACGCCGTCTTCGAGCAGCGACACGCCTTCGCGCAGCGCGGCCAGCGGCGTCTTCAGCTCGTGCGACACGTGGCGCAGAAAGCGCGCCTTGTCGGCGTCGAGTTCAGTGAGCCGCAGGCGCAGCCATTCGAGCTGCTGCGACACGCGCCGCACGTCGGCCGGGCCGCGAATGTCGATGGGCTCGTCCAGCCGGTTCTGCCCCAGGCCCACGATGGCGTGCTCCAGCCGCTTGAACGGCCGCGCCAGCCAGATGCCGAAGGCCAGCGCCAGCGACACGGCCAGCACGCTGGCGGCCACCACTTCGCGCATCAGCCGGCGGCGTGCGTTTTCGATGCGCTTGGCCAGCGCGTCGTTCTGGGTTTCGATGAGGAACTGCGCCTGCTGCGCCAGGTTGGTGTTCAGCGCGTCGAGTTCGCGGAACTGCATGGCCATGGTGCTTTCGCGGGCCAGCGCGCTGTCGGCGTTGCCGCTCATCAGGCCCTCGATCACGCCGAGCTGGGTGCGCCACATCTCGATGCCGGCGGGCGCCAGGCCGTTGTTCTCCAGCCGCTCCAGCACCTGGTGCGCTTCGCGCGCGGCGTCGTCGAAACGGCGGCGCAGCACGGCGTCGTTCAGCACCAGCGACTGGCGCCCGGCGCGCTCCATGGCCGCGCTGCGTTCGGCCAGCGACTGCGCCGCGCCCGACAGGCGCAGCGCGCGCGCGGCCGCGTCGCGGCTTTGCGTCATGAGCACGTCGTACTGCAGCACCGAGCGCAACGCCACGCCGACCAGCAGCGCGGTGATCAGCAAAAAGGCGAACAGCAGCAACTGCTGGAACGAGCCCCGGATGGACGGACGCTTCGCCATCAGTGGGCGAGCGCCGCGGCGGCAGCGGAGGCCGGGGCCGTGGCGCCAAGGGCCAGCTCCGACTCGCGCGTCAGCACCTCCCCGCGCAGCGTGTACCCCACCGAGCGCGTGATGCGCAGGTCGGTCATCTGGCCGATCAGGCGCGCGTCGCCCTCGAAGTTGACGACCCGGTTGCAGGCGGTGCGGCCCATGAGCTCGTTGGCGTCCTTGCGCGAGGCGCCTTCCACCAGCACGCGCTGGGTGCTGTCCACCAGCGCGTCGCCGAAGCGGTGCACGTTGCCGTCGATCACGCGCTGCAGCGTCTGCAGGCGCGCGAGCTTCACCGCGTGCGGCGTGTCGTCGTGCAGCGCGGCGGCCGGCGTGCCGGGACGCGGGCTGAAGATGAAGCTGAAGCTGTTGTCGAACTGGCAGTCGTCGATGAGCTTCATCATCTTGGCAAAGTCTTCGTCGGTCTCGCCGGGGAAGCCGACGATGAAGTCGCTGCTCAGGGCCAGGTCGGGGCGAATGGCGCGCAGCTTGCGCACCGTGCTCTTGTATTCCATGGCGGTGTAGCCGCGCTTCATGGCCATCAGGATGCGGTCGCTGCCGTGCTGCACCGGCAGGTGCAAATGGCTCACCAGTTGCGGCACCTTGGCGTAGGCCTCGATCAGGCGCGGCGTGAACTCGTTCGGGTGGCTGGTGGTGTAGCGGATGCGCTCGATGCCGGGGATTTCGGCCACGTATTCGATGAGCAGCGCGAAGTCGGCAATTTCAGCCGTGTCGCCCATCGTGCCGCGGTAGGCGTTCACGTTCTGGCCCAGCAGCGTGATCTCGCGCACGCCCTGGTCGGCCAGGCCGGCAATTTCGACCAGCACGTCGTCCAGCGGGCGGTTCACTTCCTCGCCGCGGGTGTAGGGCACCACGCAGTAGCTGCAGTACTTGGAGCAGCCTTCCATGATCGACACGAAGGCCGTCGAGCCCTCGACGCGCGCGGGCGGCAGGTGGTCGAACTTCTCGATCTCGGGAAAGCTGATGTCCACCTGCGGGCGGCCCAGGCGCTCGCGGTCGTTCAGCATTTCGGGCAGGCGGTGCAATGTTTGCGGGCCGAACACGATGTCCACGTAAGGGGCGCGCGCAATGATCGCCTGGCCCTCCTGGCTGGCCACGCAGCCACCCACGCCAATCTTCACGCCCTTGGCCTTCAGGTGCTTCACGCGGCCGAGGTCGGAGAACACCTTCTCCTGTGCCTTCTCGCGCACCGAGCAGGTGTTGAACAGGATGAGGTCGGCCTCGTCCACGTTCTGCGTGGGCTCGTAGCCCTGCGCGGCGTGCAGCACGTCGGCCATCTTGTCCGAGTCGTACTCGTTCATCTGGCAGCCGAAGGTCTTGATGAATACTTTTTTCATGGGGAACTCTCTCTGTGCCCTCCGGGGAGGGAGGGCGGCGGGCGCACGGGGCGCGCCACGCCTTTGTTTATTGCGTGTTGACGGTGTCGTTCGAGGTGAACGGCCAGATGTTGAGCAGCGGCTTGTCCAGCGACTCGCGCCGGGCCATGGCTTCATCTGGCGTGAGGATCCACACCTCGCGCAGCAGGCCGGCCGCGTCGCGCGTGTAGTTGACCAAATACTTCTGGCCGATGATGGCGCCGGGCATCACCAGCATGTTCTGTGGGCTGCGAATGCGCGCGCCGGCGCCCAGGCGGTCGACCTTGCCGTCGAGCTCGACATCGGGCGCGTCCACCACCATGAACTTGCCGCGCAGCGTGCCAATGGGAAAGTTGCGCCCGCCCACCAGAGACTCGTTCTGGGTCTGCGGGCGGGGCACCTCGTCCTGCGCATGGGCGGACAGGCAGAACAAGCCGGCCAGGCTGGCGGCTGCTGCGCAAAAGGCAATGAAAGAGAGTGCGTTCGTGGGTGTCTTGCAGCGGTTCATGGGGTTTATCCAGAGGCTGTGGAGCGGGCATTTTAACGAGGGGGTGTTGCCCCTGCGGGCCGTCCACGGCGGGTGGTGTGCAGGCTTGAACCTGACTTGCTTTACATTTCTTTACAGGAGTGGTGAACACTGCGCGTCGGCCACTGATTCAATAGCCGATGTCAGCCCAAAGTGCACAAAAAAACCCCATGAAAAAAAATGTTGCCGTTGCCCTTGCGGGCGTGTTGATCGTAGCTGTCGCAGGCGGATGGTGGAGCATGTCCGGCGGCAAGGGCGGTGCAAAAACTGCCAAGGCGCCGGCCGCCGCCGGCTCGGGCGCAGGTGCCCCCGCGCTGGTGACGCTGGCCACCGCCCGCAAGCAGGACGTGCCCGTCACCGTGCAGGTCAACGGCAGCGTGGTGTCCCTCAACAGCGTCGACCTGCGCCCGCAGGTGACCAACACGGTGAGCGCGGTGCACGTGAAGGAGGGGCAGTTCGTCAAGTCGGGCCAGTTGCTCTTCACGCTCGACGACCGCAACGACCAGGCCAACCTGGCGCGCGCCCGGGCCCAGCAGCAAAAGGACGAGGCCACCATGGCCGACCTG
This sequence comes from Variovorax sp. H27-G14, assembly GCF_046156345.1. Taxonomy (NCBI): domain Bacteria; kingdom Pseudomonadati; phylum Pseudomonadota; class Betaproteobacteria; order Burkholderiales; family Comamonadaceae; genus Variovorax; species Variovorax sp. H27-G14. The sequence continues at coordinate 1,007,041 of NZ_JAYLVN010000001.1, read as the reverse complement.
GCGCGCCAGTACCAGCGCAGCCAGGACCTGGTGGCGCAGAACTTCATTGCCAAGAGCGCGGCCGACGCCACGCTGTCGCAGCTGGAGGCGCAGCGCGCCGCCGTGGCCGCCGACCGTGCCGCCGTGCAGTCGGCGCAGGTGGCGCTGGGCTATGCCACGTTGCGCGCGCCCATTGCCGGGCGCATTGGCGCCGTCAATATCTACCCGGGCACGCTGGTGCAGCCGACGCTGTCGCTGGTGACCATCACGCAGCTCGACCCGATTGCCGTGAGCTTTCCGGTGCCCGAGGGCAACCTGCAAGACCTGCTTGGCGCCGCGCGCGCGCGCTCCAAGGTCGAGGCCGTGGTGGCCGGGCGCAAGGAGCCGCTGAGCGGCACGCTCGACTTTGTCGACAACACGGTCGACCCGCAGATCGGCACCGTGCGTGCCAAGGCGGTGTTCGCCAATGCCGACCAGGGCCTGTGGCCGGGGCAGTTCGTGGGCACGCGCATCACGGTGCGTACGCTGGAAGGCGCCACGGTGGTGCCGGCCGCGGCGCTGATGATGCTGGCCGACGGCACCTCGCTCTACGTGGTGGACGAGGCGAAGACCGCCACGCGGCGCAAGGTGAAGACGTTGCACACCTTCGGCACCCAGGTTGCGGTGAGCGGCGTGGCGCCCGGCGAGCAGGTGGTGATAGAGGGCAACCAGAACGTGCGTCCGGGCGGCAAGGTGCGTGTGGACGAGAAGCCACCGGCCATTGCGCCAGGTGCGCCTGCTTCTTCAGGTTCACCAGGTTCACCAGCTTCCCCGTCGAAGGGCAACTCCAGCGTCTCCCCCGGCAGCGCCGCTTCTTCGGACGGCACCGTCGCCAAGCCAACGCAGCAGGAACGCGCATGACGCGCCGAATCCGCCGGACCCAACGGCGCATTCCCAAGCCGAGCACCGCAGCGCGCAGCGCGGAGGTTTCCCGATGAACATCTCCGAGCTCTGCATCCGCCGCCCCGCCATGACGGTGCTGCTCTCCGCCGCCGTGGTGGTGATCGGCATCTTTGCGTACTTCAGCATTCCGGTGGCTGCGCTGCCCAGCTACAACACGCCGGTCATCAACGTCAACGCGCAGCTGCCGGGCGCCAGCCCCGACACCATGGCGAGTTCGGTGGCGCTGCCGCTGGAAAAGCAGTTCTCCACCATTCCCGGCCTGCAGACCATCAGCTCGGTGAACACGCAGGGCGTGACCTCGCTCACGCTCGAGTTCGTGAGCAGCCGCGACATCGACGCCGCCGCCGTCGACGTGCAGGCCGCGCTGCTGCGCGCGCAGCGCCAGCTGCCGCAGGAGCTCACGCAGCTGCCGTCGTACCGCAAGGTGAACCCGGCCGACGCGCCGGTGCTGTTCATCGCGCTGATCTCGCCGTCCATGAACCCGGCCGAGCTCAACGACTATGCGGAGAACCTGATTTCGCCCACGCTCTCGACCATCGACGGCGTGGCCCAGGTGGGCGTGTACGGGCGCAAGGCCTTCGCGGTGCGCATCAAGGCCAATGCCGACCTGCTGAACGCACGCAACATCACGCTCGACGAACTGGCCAAGGCAGTGAACTCGGCCAACGCCAACACGCCGGTCGGTGTGCTCGACGGGCCGCGCCAGACGCTCACCATCCAGGCCAACCGCCAGCTCGTCAAAGCCGCCGACTTCGCCAAGCTCATCGTCGGCCAGCGCAACGGCTCGCCGGTGCGGCTCGACGAAGTGGCCACCGTCGAAGACAGCTTCGAGTCGGTGAAAACGTCGAGCAGCTTCAATGGGCAGGACTCCATTTCTCTGGCCGTGCAGCGCCAGCCCAATGCCAACACCGTGCAGGTGGTGGACGCGGTGCGCGCGCTCATTCCGCGCTTCAAGGCGGAGCTGCCGCAGTCGGTCGAAATTCAGATGGTGAACGACCGCTCGCTCTCCATCCGCGAAGCCGTGCACGACGTGCAGCTCACGCTGCTGGGCACCATCGCGCTGGTGGTGCTGGTGATCTTCTTGTTTCTGCACCGGCTGGTGGCCACGCTGATTCCGGCGGCCACCATTCCCATTTCGCTGATTGGCGCGGTGGCGCTGCTCTATGCCTTCGGCTACAGCCTGGACAACGTGTCGCTGCTGGGCATCACGCTGGCCGTGGGCCTGGTGGTGGACGACGCCATCGTGGTGCTCGAAAACATCATGCGTTACGTCGAAAAGGGCATGGAGCCCTTTGCGGCGGCGCTGCGCGGGGCGCGCGAGGTGGGCTTCACCATCGTGTCGATCTCCATCTCGCTGGTGGCGGTGTTCATCCCGATCTTCTTCATGCCGGGCGTCATCGGCCTTTTGTTCCATGAGTTCGCGGTCGTGGTGGCACTGGCCGTGCTGGTGTCGGCCGTGGTGTCGCTCACGCTGGTGCCGATGCTCGCGAGCCGGCTGCTCAAGCACGTGCCGCGCAAGGAAGGCGTGCACGGTGACACGGACCACGAAGAGCAGCACCCCGAGCCCGGCACCGCCATCGGCCGGGCCTTCGAGCGCGGCTACCGCGCGGTGCACGGCGGCTACATGCGCTCGCTCGACTGGACGCTGGGGCACCGCAAGGTGATGCTGCTGATTGCGGGCCTGACCTTCGTGGTCACCGGCTGGCTGTTCGCCACCATTCCCAAGGGCTTTTTCCCCGAGGAAGACATCGGCCAGATCCAGATCACCACCGAGGCGGCCGAAGACATCTCCTTCACCGCCATGAAGGCGCTGCAGGCGCGCGTGTCCGACGCGCTGCAGGCCGACCCCAGCGTGGACTACGTGAGCTCGTTCGTGGGCGTGGGCGGCCCTACCGCCACGCAGAACTCAGGCCGGCTGTTCGCCGTGCTCAAGCCGCGCAGCGAGCGCCCGCAGATGGCCAAGGTGCTGGAGTCTTTGCGCCAGCGCTTCCGCGAAATTCCGGGTGTGGCGGTCTACATGCAGCCGGTGCAGAACCTGCGCCTGGGCGGGCGGCAGAGCAAGGCGCGTTTTCAGTACACGCTGCAAAGCGTGAACGCGGGCGAGATGGTGCCGTGGGCCACCAAGCTGATGGAGCGCATGCGCGCCGACGCGGCCTTTCGCGACGTGACCAGCGACTCGCAGAACCGCGGCCTGCAGGCCACGCTGGACATCGACCGCGACAAGGCCGGCGTGCTGGGCGTGGCCGTGGGCGACCTGCGCACCGCGCTCTACAACGCGTATGGCGACCGGCAGATCGGCAGCATCTACGCGGCCAGCAACACCTACCAGGTGATTCTGTCGGCCGCCGACAGCGACCGCCAGTTCGAGGACGACGTGTCCCGCCTGTCGGTGCGCAGCACCACCGGCCGGCTGGTGCCGCTGTCGGCGTTCTCCACCATCAACCGCACGGTGGGGCCGACCTCGGTCAACCACCAGGGGCAGTTGCAGGCGGTGACGGTGTCGTTCAACCTGGCGCCCGACGTGCCGCTGGGCAACGCGACCGCCAAGATCGATCAGTTCAAGGACGAGCTGAAGATGCCGCCGTCGATCATCACCACCTACGGCGGCGATGCGGCGGTGTTCCAGAGTTCGCAGTCCAGCCAGGCGGTGTTGCTGGTGCTGGCGGTGCTGGTCATCTATGTGCTGCTGGGCGTGCTGTACGAGAGCTACATCCACCCGCTGACGATTCTGGCGGGGCTGCCGTCGGCGGCGGTGGGGGCGCTGCTGTCGCTGAAGCTCTTCGGCTTCGACCTGACGCTGATTGCCACCATCGGCATCCTGCTGTTGATCGGCATCGTGAAGAAAAACGCGATCATGCTGATCGACTTTGCGCTGGACGCGCAGCGCACCGAGGGCATGAAGCCGGTGGACGCGATCCGCGAGGCTTGCCGGTTGCGTTTTCGGCCGATCTTGATGACCACGCTGGCCGCGCTGATGGGGGCCTTGCCGCTCGCATTGGGGCTGGGAGCCGGTGCCGAGTTGCGGCAGCCGCTGGGCGTGGCGGTGGTGGGCGGGCTGATCTTTTCGCAGGTGATCACGCTGTACATCACGCCGGCCATTTACCTGGCGCTGGACCGCTACAGCGGCACGGGGCCGATGGTGGAGTTGCCTGGGGAGGCGCAAGCCAAAGCCGAAGCCGACGGTGACACGGGGCGGCCGGTGGCCTCGCACATCTAGCGCTTTACGGCGGGTCTTGTTCAGGGAGGGTCTTGTTCAGGGCGGGTGCCCAGGGCGCCGGGTACTCCCCTCCGCGAATGTCCCCCGGCCTGCGGCCTCCTCCTTTATTTCGCTGCGGGGAGTACCCGACGCCCTGAGCACTGGGGCACGCTGCTGGTGATCTCTCGATCGACTCCGGCTCTGCACTCGCGCTCAGGTCGAAGTTGCCTTGCGCAGCTGCCTGCTTCACAGATGCCGAGCGGCCATCAGTGCGAGCCAGCCGGCGAGAAACGCAATCTGCAGTCCGCCGAAGCGCCACACCACCGCCATGGTGACGGCCACAGGCAGAAGCAGAGTCGGCGCCATGCAGATCTGAATCAAGAGGTAGGCGCCCATCAGGCTGGGGCCCGCGTTCGACAATGCAATTTCAGCCGCCGGCCAACGCGACAGCCATTGCGCAGCGCCCAGACCCGACAGGCGAATGGCAATGGTGATCAACGCCATGACGACGATGGCGGTCATGGCCGCCTTCTTTGGTGGGCCCACAGCGTGGCGGCCATTCCGGCCAGGCCCGCCAACAGCACCGCCGCGGCTTGTTGATCGGTCAACCACCAGCAAATCAAACCGACTGCCGCGCCGGTGGCAACAGGCATCAGATGGCGCGGGTTCTTTTTAAGGCCAATGGGCAGCAACAACGCCATTGAAAGCGGAACGAGTGCGTCCATGCCAAAGCGATAGAGCATTTGCGGGGTGAATATCGCACCGAATTGAAATCCGGATATGCAGCCCGCCGTCCAAGCCAATGTCAGGGCCAAAGAATTGCCCAGAATGAAATTGACGTTGATCGGGCCGCGCTGCGCCGCAATATGGCATGCAGTCCAGCTGCTGTCGGTCACCATCATCGCGGCCAGCCAGGTGCGCCATTTGCTGGAATTCTTCAGATAGGGCCAAAGCGAGGCCGTGAAAATAAGATGCTTGGCGTTGAGCCCGATGGTCAATGCAATCAATGCGCCCATGTGGGCCGATTTGTTGAATTCCAGTGCGGCCAATTGCGCGGTGGCGGCATTGATGCTCAAGGCGGCGAAAATCAATTCGGCCAGCGACCAGTCGGCGTTTTTGCTGGCAACGCCCACAATAAGGCCGAACGCAAGAACCTTGGGAATGAAAGGCAGCGCTGCAATCCAGCCGTGCGAAATTCCCATTGACCTGGAAAGCGATTTTTCCATTGGAGCGTTTACACCCAGAACAGGAGTTTTTCTGGCGTAATTCCGAAAAAACCCGAAAGGGTCAGTCGCTCGCCATTGCTTGGCAATACGGCATGCGCCTGCGTGGAGCGGAAAATGATCAACTCCCCGACACGGGGGGCTACATCGACATATTCGCTTCGTTCATTGGCCAGCGCAGGGTCCTGCTCTTTGTAGATGCGTGTCTGGCCGCCGGACTCCGGCGTCTTCAGGTAGATGTTCCAGGCAAACTGATCGCTCAGGTGCGGCGCGAATGACAGGCCGGTGTTTTCGCCCGGCATCCAGTCGCGATGAATGGGCGCTTCCGGCAAAACGCGTACCGTGAAATTCATCATTCGCCTGTGCTGGTGCTCGGCAACGCCGTGTCCCAGGGCAAACGCCTTCGACGCGACCTCTTGCACACGAGGAAAAAAATTGACCAGCGTGAGAATTCGCTCTTCGAATATCTTTTCAAAGATGCGCGCCCGGCGGAAATATTCGCCGTGGTCGTCTTTGAAGCGAAAGAAATTGGGGCCTAGCTTGCCTTTGCGAACGACGCCGCCGGCCTTGTCGTCGCCGTTGTAATATTCAATGCCTATTTTTGAAATGGCATGGAGTATCAAATCGGTTTGATACTCCTGTAGAAAATTCTTGAACCGCAGTCCGGCTCGGTCTCCGGTTGAAAATTTCTTTATCGCCGTGAGGTCGGGCGCCGCACGGTGAATATCTTCAACCAACCATTTCTTTTCCTCTGCCATCATTTCCCCTGAATCGTGGGGCGATGATGGTGCCAAGTCGGGGTTTTGGTGGTATCCAGGGATACAGAAAGTCAGCTATTTTTGTAATGCAAACTGCGTAATGCCGAAACATCGAAAATGACGACTTGCCTGGCGCGCGTTTCAATGGCCACTTCTTTTGCCAGCAGGTTCAGGGTTCTGGTTACCGTGACGCGGCTCAATGCCGTCATTGCGGCAATTTTCTCGTGCGTGAGGTCGACGTGAAAATTGCGTGATTCCTGCGTCAATGGCAATTCGCTGTTCGATTGCAATCGCGCAATGCGCAAAAGCAGGTCGATCACCCGCTCCTTGGGAGGCGCCGACGCAACGCCTGCAAGTTTTTCAACAATCATCTGATTCTTGAAACCCAGCAATTGAATGAGCGAATTCGCAAGCGCCGGCATGGTGGAGAATTTTTGGCTGATATCGCCGGGGAGATAGCGGCTGAGCGTCGCCGGCGCCACCACTTGCGTTGTGGTGGGGCGAGGCTGGTTGGCAAATGCCGGGCCTTCGCCGAAGATTGCGCCCGGCCCGAATATCTCCAGCAAAAATTCCGCGCCATTGCTGCGCTGAATTGTCGAATGCACAAACCCGGATCGCAGCAGATAGAAATAACTGTGCCGCTCGCCTTCCCGGGCCAGCACGTGGCCCGTCGCCAAGCTGATGATGCTGCCCAGATGGGTGGCTTCGATCCAGGGGGTCGAAAGGGCCAGGGAGGCGTCCCAGCTGGCATAGGCGGAGGATTCGGAATTTGTTCTTTTCATTCGGCAAATCGCTTGCTTCTGTTGCGCGGCGGCGCTGCGCGCAGGCCTGTTACGTCGTCGTTTCGTCGAGCGTGTTGCCGGCAGCCAGGTGCGCCGTATCGCTCCAGCCCACCAGGCTGAAGCCCCCGGAGGTCCACAGCATGCGGTTGATGGCCGCATTGCCCAGTTGCCAGGTGCGCGGCGCCTGCAGCGGCTGGCGGGTGGCCGCGCGGTACAGCACGTCCATCACGCCGCCGTGCGCCACCAGCACCACCAGCTCGCCCGGATGGCGCGCCGCCAGTTCGGCCGCCACGCCCGTCACGCGGTCGCGAAACGTGAGCAGGCTTTCGCCGCCTTCGGGCTCGAACTCGGGGTCGCGCTCGCGCCAGCGCTTGGCCTGCTCCGGCAGGGTGGCCTCTATCTCTGCAAAGCTCATGCCCTCGAAATGGCCGAAGGCGCGCTCACGCAGCCGCGGCTCGGCTTGCACGGCCAGGCCGTGGGGCTTGGCGATGGCCTCGGCGGTTTGCCAGGCGCGCGACAGGTCGCTGGCATACACCACGCCAATGGGCTCGTCCGCCAGCGCCCCGCCGGCGCGCTGCGCCTGCCAAAGACCGGTGGCGTTGAGGCCGATGTCCAGGTGGCCCTGGATGCGGGTGTCGACGTTCCAGGCGGTTTCGCCGTGGCGCACGGCAATCAGACGGGTGGCTTCTTCCATCCGCGGGATTCTAGAAGCGCTACTTTTTGGCGGTCGACAGCTCGATGTTGACCCGGCGCTCGCCCTGCGGCGGATTGGGAAAGCCCTGCAGGGCGGCCTCGAACATCACCGGCAGGATGGCCGCGTCGAGGTTGTAGGGCCCGTCGTTGCGGGCCCGCGTTTCGTACACCACGCGGTTGGAGCCCGCCTCGCGCAGCACCACGCTCACCTCGCGCTCGTACCAGGGGTTGGCGGGCGGCGCGAACGCCGGGCCGCCGTACCAGCCGCCGCCGTACCAGCGCCGGCCGTAGTAGCCGTAGCCGCCATGGCCGTAGCCCCACGGGCCGCCATAGCCGCCGTAGCCACCATAACCACCATAGCCACCGTAGAACCACGGATCGGCCCAGGGCGACACGCCGGCCGACACGCGCGCCGCAATCTGCGCGGTGAACTGGGGCTTGGCGTCGTCACGCCGCAGGCCGGCCTTGTCGAGGGCCGCACCGGCCATGGCCTCAAGCGACTCCTGGCGCGCGCCGTCGGCCTGCTGCGAGGGCAGGCGGTCGAAGCGGTAGGTGGCGCCGGGCGCAATGGCGCCCGGGGAGGCAAAGCTCTTCACGTCGCTGTCGACCACCCAGGAGGTGGCGCAGCCGCTCAGGCTTGCGATGAGAAAGAGGGCGGAAAGCGCACGTTTCATGAGGGTCTCCGGGAGCAAATAACGCAAAGGGCACAAAGGGCACCAAGGCCCCGAATTCCCCTGGGTTGCCCGGTCAGCCCTGAACGATGCGCAGGGCCGAGGGTGCCTGGGAGAGCAGGTCGAAGGAGGGCGTGTCGAAGGCCTTGTCGCCGTTGTCGTCCGCCACGCCCGTCGCCTTCAGACCCTTGAAGTCGTGCAGCGTTCCGTCCAGCAGGTGCGACGGCACCACGTTCTGCAGCGCGGTGAACATGTTCTCCACGCGCCCGGGGTGCTTCTTTTCCCACTCGCGCAGCATTTCGCCGACCTGCTTGCGCTGCAGGTTTTCCTGGCTGCCGCACAGGGTGCACGGAATGATGGGGAACTGGCGGTGCTGGGCCCAGCGCACGGTGTCTTTTTCGGCCACGTAGGCCAGCGGGCGAATCACCACGTGCTTGCCGTCGTCGCTCACCAGCTTGGGCGGCATGCTCTTCAGCTTGCCGGCAAAGAACATGTTGAGAAAGAAGGTCTGCAGCATGTCGTCACGGTGGTGGCCCAGCGCGACCTTGGTGGCGCCCAGCTCGTCGGCCACGCGGTACAGGATGCCGCGGCGCAGCCGGCTGCACAGGCCGCAGGTGGTCTTGCCCTCGGGAATCACGCGCTTGACGATGCTGTAGGTGTCCTGGTTCTCGATGTGAAAGTCCACGCCCAGGTCGCTCAGGTACCTGGGCAGCACTTCTTCGGGAAAGCCGGGCTGCTTCTGGTCGAGGTTGACCGCCACGATGTCGAAATGAATGGGCGCGCGCGCCTTCAGCTTGAGCAGGATGTCGAGCAGCGCGTAGCTGTCCTTGCCACCCGACACGCACACCATGACCTTGTCGCCCTCCTCGATCATGTTGTAGTCGACGATGGCCTTGCCGACTTCGCGGCACAGGCGCTTTTCGAGCTTGTGCGTTTCGCGTTCGATCTTCAGGGAGTTGGCGGTGGCGTCGTCGGCGGCGGGCGCCTCGTCGATCCAGACGGCGTTCATGGTCAGGCTGCTTCGGGGAGTCGGGGGAGGGTGCGATTGTCCCCGATCCCCATGGCGCCTGCCATCCAGGCCCTTTATCGACGGTTTTTCGGCGCCTTGAGAGGCTCAGGCCGCCGGAAACGCCGTGCGCATCGCCTCCACGAAGCGCCGCAGCCTGGCCGGGTAGAAGCGTGCATACGGGTACACGACGTACACCGGCGCAGGCGCCGCCTGCCATTGCGGCGCCAGGTGCAGCAGCCGCCCGGCCGCGAGCTCGTCGGCCAGCATCCAGGTCGACAGCACGCCCACCCCCACGCCCAGCACCGCCGCGCTGCGCAGCGCATTGAGGCTGTCGGTGATCATGCGCGGGCGAATCTGCACGCGGTACGCCTCGCCCGTGGTCTCGTGGGTCAGCACGACCTCGGTGCGGTAGAAGTTGCGCGCGGCCAGCCAGGGCAGCGCCTCCAGGTCGCGGGCGTGCACCGGCGGCGGCCCGTCGGTGAAGAGCGAGGGCGCGCCCACCGCAATGCGCGGTACCTCCGACAGCCGGATCGCGACCACGCCGGGGTCGGTCACCTCGCCGACGCGGATGGCCAGGTCCACGCCCTCGGCAATGAAGTCGGGCGTGCGGTCCTGCGGGCCGTCGTGCAGCAGCCACTCGACGGTCATCTGCGGATAGCGGTGCAGGTAGGCGGCCAGCGGGCCGACCAGCAACTGTTGCCCAAAGACATGCGGCGCCACCACGCGCAGCCGCCCCTCGGGCTGGTCGCCGGCGCCGCGCACCTCGGCCTCGAAGGCGGTCCAGCTCAGGATGAGTTCGCGGGCGCGCTCGAAGCAGCGCTCGCCGTCTTCCGTGAGCTTCATGGCGTGGGTGGAGCGCTGCAGCAGCCGCACGCCCAGTGAACGCTCCAGCGCCTGCAGGCGGCGGCTCACCGTGGGCTGGGTCGTGCCCATCTGCGCAGCCGCGGCAGACAGGCTGCCGGCCTCGACGATGCGCACGAAGGTCTGCATCAGCTCGATGCGGTCGGCGGAGGTGGGGAGCGAAGTGGCCATGCGCCAAGCGTATATCTATTGTTCGAGCCAAGGCACTACCTTGGGGAGCGGCTGACGCGCACACTCCCGCCCTTGTCATCGAATCCAAGGGTTAACACCATGTCTCCCATTCAATCAACGCATGAAAAGCTGCCCGCCTCGCTGATCCTGCTGTTGGCAGCCAGCGCGGGTTTCGGCGTGGCGGCGCTGTATTACAGCCAGCCCATGTTGGGCGTGCTGGGCCCCGACATCGGCGCGTCGGCGCGGTCGGTGGGCTTTGTGCCCACGCTCACGCAACTGGGCTATGCGCTGGGCATTCTGTTGCTGGCGCCACTGGGCGACCGCTTCGACCGGCGCCGCATCATCCTTGCGAAGGCAGCGGTGCTGGTGCTGGCCCTGCTTGGCGCGGCGTTTTCGCCTTCGGTCGGCCCGCTGCTGGTGGCCAGCCTGGTGATCGGCCTGTCGGCCACGCTGGCGCAGGACGTGGTGCCGGCCGCCGCCGCGCTGGCGCCCGGGGCGCACCGCGGCAAGATCGTCGGCACGGTCATGACGGGGCTGCTGCTGGGCATCCTGCTGTCGCGCGTGCTCAGCGGCTTCGTGGCCGAGCACTTCGGCTGGCGCGCGATGTTCGCGCTGGCGGCGGTGAGCATCGCGCTCGTCGGTGCCGCGGCGGCACGTGGCCTGCCGCACCTGCGAGCGACCACGCAACTGGGCTACGGCGCCTTGCTGGGCTCGCTCGGCAAGCTGTGGCAGCGCCATGGCGCGCTGCGCCGCGCCACCCTGGCGCAGGCCCTTCTGTCGGTGGGTTTCAGCGCCTTCTGGTCGACGCTGGCCGTGATGCTGCACGGCGCGCCGTTCCATCTGGGCAGCGCCGCGGCCGGTGCCTTCGGGCTGGCCGGTGCGGCGGGTGCGCTGGCCGCGCCCATTGCCGGGCGCCTGGCCGACCGGCGCGGGCCGGAGCTGGTGATTCGCATGGGCGCCGCGCTGGTGGTGGTGTCGTTCGCCGCGATGCTGTTCGCGCCGCTGATGGCGCCCGCCGCGCGGCTCGCGCTGATCGTGGCCAGTGCAATCGGCTTCGACTTCGGCCTGCAGGCCGCGCTCATCGCGCACCAGACGGTGGTCTACGGCATCGACCCCGGTGCGCGCAGCCGGCTCAATGCGGTGTTCTTCACGGGGGTGTTCATCGGCATGGCGACCGGCTCGGCGCTGGGTGCGCTGGTGCTGGCGCAGTGGGGCTGGTCGGGTGTGGCGCTGATGGCTGCGTTGTCGGCGCTGGGTGCGCTCGGCGTGCGGATGTGGCCTGCGGGTTCCAGGCCCGCCGTAGCCTGCGGCTCAGCCGCGTGAGACCGGTGCAGCGCCGGTCACCAGTCGCCGGCTTCCATGCGGATCGCGACTTCGCAGTCGTCGAAGATTTCGAGCTTGGCAATCTTCACCCGCACGCCCACCACGCCGGGCAGTTGCAGCAGGCGCTGCACCAGCTTGCCGATGAGGCTTTCGAGCAGGTTGACGTGCTCGGCGGTGCACTCGTCGATGATGATGCGGCGCACCTTGCGGTAGTCGAGCACGTGAAAGATGTCGTCGTCCTGCGGCAGCAGCGGCTGCGGGCCGAGGCTGAGTTCGGCGTCGACCAGAATCGGCTGGGGCGCCGTCTTTTCCTGCTCGAGGATGCCCAGGTTGGCGTCGAAGCGCAGGCCCTGCAGGGTGAGGGTCTGGCGGCCCTGCGTGGCGGTGGGGTTGGCGGTAGCGGTGGGGGTGGACATGGTGCTGCTCACATGAGCGAGAAATCGCGCTCGAATTTCATCAGGTGCTGGCCGCCGTCCACCAGCAGCGTGGTGCCGGTGATCGAGCTGTTTTCCAGCGCGAACTTCACCGTGGCGCACACGTCGGCGGGGGTGGAAGAGCGGCCCAGCGGCGACAGCTTGTGCAGCTGCGCGAAGGTGGCGTCGTCCAGCATGTGGCTGGCCAGCGTGAGGCCGGGCGCCACGCCCACCACACGCACGCGCGGCGCCAGCGCCAGCGCCAGCATGGGGGTGGCGGCTTCCAGCGCGGCCTTGGAAAGCGTGTAGCTCACGAAGTCGGGGTTCGGGTTCCACAGCTTCTGGTCGAGCAGGTGCACCACCGCGCCGTGCGCGTCGCGCGCGGCCAGGTGCTCGTGCAGCGCCTGCGCCAGCAGGATGGCCGCGCCGGTGTTGCTGCGCGCATGGCGCTCCATGAGCGCGTAGCTGAAGGTGGCGGCCTCGTCGTGCTCGAACAGCGCCGCGCTGTGCACCACCGCGTCGATGCCGCGAAAGCGCGCGACCACGCGGGGCAGCAGGGCACGGGTGGCGGCCTCGTCTTCGAGGTCAGCCGCAAAGTGCGCGGAGTCGCCCGAGAGCGCCGCGCAGTCGGCCACCGTCTGCTCGGCCTCGGCGCGCGAATGGCGGTAGTGCACCGCCACCTGCCAGCCGCCCGCGGCCAGCGCCAGCGCAATCTCGCGGCCCAGCCTGCGGCCTGCGCCCGTGACGAGAACGGTGCGGCGGGGAGGGGTGGGGCGTGCGGTGCTCATGCGGAAGAACTCGGAGGAAAGAGAGAGCGGAGAGAGGACGGAGAGACAATGGCGCCGTGACGACAAAGACAACCCCCAGCAGTTTACCCACCGCCCTCGACCACCTCATTGCGCGTTCCGTCGAACGTGCGGGCGGTTGGATCGGGTTCGACCGCTTCATGGCGCTTGCGCTGTATGCGCCGGGCCTGGGCTATTACGCCAACACGTCGGCCAAGTTCGGCCACATGCCTTCGTCGGGCAGCGACTTCGTGACCGCGCCCGAACTGACGCCGATGTTCGGTGCCACCCTGGCCGCGCAGGTGGCGCAGGCGCTGGCGCAGACCGGAACCGACACGGTGTGGGAGTTTGGCGCGGGCTCCGGCGCGCTGGCGGTGCAGCTGCTGCATGCGCTGGATGAAATGGGCCGCACCGACGTGCGCTACCGCATCGTCGACCTGTCGGGCACGTTGCGCGAGCGCCAGCAGCAGGCGCTGGTTCGGCATGCGGGCCGCGTCGAGTGGCTCAACGAACTGCCCGAGACGATGGAAGGCGTGGTGGTCGGCAACGAGGTGCTCGACGCGATGCCGGTGCAGCTGCTGGCGCGCGTCGGCGGCCAGTGGTTCGAGCGCGGGGTGGTGCGCAACGCCGAAGGCAACGGCTGGACCTGGGCCGACCGCGAGACCGCATTGCGCCCGCCGGTGGAGCCGGCCGGCGAACACGACTACCTTACGGAAATTCATCCGCAGGCCAGGGCCTTCATTGCGACGCTGGCGGACCGGCTGAAGAAGGGCGCGGCCTTTTTCATCGACTACGGTTTTCCCGAGGGCGAGTACTACCACCCGCAGCGCCACATGGGCACCGTGATGTGCCACCGCGCGCACCAGGCCGATGGCGATCCGCTGGCCGACGTGGGCTACAAGGACATCACCGCGCATGTGGACTTCACCGGCATCGCGCTGGCCGGGCAGGACGCGGGGCTCGAAGTGCTGGGCTACACGAGCCAGGCGCGGTTTCTGCTGAACTGCGGGCTGCTGGCGCACATGGAGGCCGGGTCGGTCGCCGAGCGCGCGATGGCGGCGCGGCTCATTCACGAGCACGAGATGGGCGAGCTGTTCAAGGTGGTGGGCTTTGCCGTCGGCCAGCCGTGGGACGCGATGGGTTTTGCCGAAGGCGACCGCAGCCACACGCTGTGAGCCGACGGGCCCGGGGGCTCCGAACAAAGTCATAAGCTAGCAACGAAGAGTTCGTTTGGGAACGGCGGGCAGGCCCCTACATTCGCGGCATGACAGCCGTTCTTTCCCACGCACCAGAGGCCGAGGCGCCCACGCAGCATTTTGAAGTGCGCCCCTTCCGCGCCCCGGTGGGCGCTGAAATCGTCGGCCTCGACATCGCCCGGCCCATCAACGCCGAAGACTTCCGGCGCATTCACCGCGCGCACCTCGATCACCACGTGCTGGTGTTTCGCGACCAGCAGGTCAGCCCGCAGGCCCACATCGATTTCAGCCGCCGCTTCGGCCCGCTCGAGATTCATGTGCTGCACCAGTTCCAGCTGAAGAACCACCCCGAGATTCTCATCGTCTCCAACATCAAGGAGAACGGCGAACCCATTGGGCTGGGCGACGCCGGCGTCTACTGGCATTCGGACATCTCGTACAAGCCGAAGCCCAGCCTCGGCTCTTTGCTGCATGCACAAGAGCTGCCCAGCGAAGGCGGCGACACGCTCTTTGCCGACCAGCACCTTGCATGGGACGCGCTGAGCCCCGCGCTGCAGCAGCGCGTGTTGCCGCTGAAGGCCGAGCACAGCTACCTTGCCAAGTACGAAGAACTGCGCGCCAAGAACCCCTGGCGCCCCAAGCTCTCGCAGGCGCAGATCGACCAGGTGGCGCCCGCCGTGCAGCCCGTGGTGCGCACGCACCCTGAAACCGGCCGCAAGGCGCTGTTCGTCAGCGAGCATTTCACGACGCGCATCGTCGGCCTGCCGCAGCACGAAAGCGACGCGCTGCTGGCCGAGCTGTTCGCGCACAGCGTGAAGCCCGAGTTCGTGTTCCGCCACACGTGGGCACCGCACGACCTGGTGTTCTGGGACAACCGATCGCTGATGCACCTGGCGGCCGGCACGCCCGACCACCTGCGCCGCAGGCTGAACCGCACCACCATCGTGGGCGACACGCCTTTCTGATTTCTTCTCCTTCGCCTTCCTCTTTTTCGGACCGATTTCCATGAACCGCTTCACGCGCAAAGCCGCCGCATTCGTCACCGGCCTCGGCCTTCTTGCCGGCAGCCTTTCTCTTTCTGTTTCCGCGCACGCCGAAGGTCGGATCCGCATTGCCGAGCAGTTCGGCATCGTCTACCTGCTGCTCAACGTGGCGCAGGAACAAAAGCTCATCGAGAAGCATGCGAAGGCCGCGGGTGTGGACGCCAAGGTCGAGTGGATCAAGCTCTCGGGCGGCTCGGCGGTGAACGACGCGCTGCTGTCCGGCAACATCGAAATTGCGGGCGCCGGCGTGGGCCCGCTGCTCACGCTGTGGGACCGCACCAAGGGCAAGCAGAACGTGAAGGGCGTGGCCTCGCTGGGCAACTTTCCGTACTACCTGGTGAGCAACAACCCCAAGGTGAAGAGCATTGCCGACTTCACGGAGAAGGACCGCATCGCGCTGCCCGCCGTGGGCGTGTCGGTGCAGTCGCGCGTGCTGCAGTTCGCCTCGGCCAAGCTGTGGGGCGACAAGGAGTTCAACCGGCTCGACAAGATCAGCGTGGCACTGCCGCACCCGGATGCGGCCGCGGCCATCATCAAGGGCGGCACGGAGATCACCGGGCACTTCGGCAACCCGCCGTTTCAGGAGCAGGAGCTTGCGGGTAATTCGAATGCGCACATCGTGCTGAATTCTTACCAGGTGCTGGGCGGGCCGTCGTCGGCCACCGTGCTGTACGCGACGGAGAAATTCCGCAACGAGAACCCGAAGACGTACAAGGCCTTCGTCGATGCGCTCGATGAAGCCGCCAGGTTCGTCACGGCCAACCCGGAGAAGGCGGCGGACATCTACCTGAAGGTGAGCAACGCCAAGCTCGACCGCGAGCTGCTGCTGAAGATCATCAAGAACCCCGAGGTGCAGTTCAAGACCACGCCTCAGAACACGTACCCGCTGGCGGAGTTCATGCACCGGGTGGGGGCGATCAAGAACAAGCCTGCTTCGGTGAAGGATTATTTCTTTGACGATGCGCAGAATGCGTCGGGGAATTGATGGGCACCGCAGCGGTATTGCCTTCCCGGGCTGACTCCCTCTCCCATCGGGAGAGGGCGGGGGTGAGGGGGGAGCCTTTGGCATCGTCGCCGACCCTCACCCCAACCCTCTCCCGCGAGCGGGAGAGGGGGCAAGAGGCGCCGCCGCTGCTGCAAGTCGACGCCGTCAGCCTCGACTACCGCACCCCCGAGCGCGTCGTGCGCGCCACGCACCGCGTGAGCTTCGACGTGCACGCCGCCGACCGCTTCGTGCTGCTCGGCCCCTCGGGCTGCGGCAAGTCGACGCTGCTGAAGGCCATTGCCGGCTTCATTCCTCCGGTCGAAGGCGAGATTCGCCTGGGCGGTGCGCGCGTCATGCAGCCCGGCCCCGACCGCATCGTCGTGTTCCAGGAGTTCGACCAGCTGCCGCCGTGGAAGACGGTCAAGCAGAACGTGATGTTCCCGCTGCTGGCCTCGCGCACGCTGGGCCGCAAGGAAGCCGCCGAGCGCGCGCTGCACTACCTCGACAAGGTGGGCCTGGCCAGGTTTGCCGACGTGCATCCGCACCAGCTCTCCGGCGGCATGAAGCAGCGCGTGGCCATTGCCCGCGCGCTGGCCATGCAGCCGCGCGTGCTGCTGATGGACGAGCCCTTTGCCGCCCTGGACGCGCTCACGCGCCGCAAGATGCAGCAGGAGCTGCTCGAGCTGTGGGACGAGGTGCGCTTCACGCTGCTGTTCGTCACGCACTCGATCGAAGAGGCGCTGGTGGTGGGCAACCGCGTCGCGCTGCTGTCGCCGCACCCGGGGCGCATGCGCGCGGAAATCAACAGCCACGGCTTCTCGCTGGCGAGCCTGGGGGGTGCGGAGTTTCAGAGCACGGCGCAGCGCATTCACGACATGCTGTTCGAGGAAGAACCCGAAGCGGCGGCCGTGCCATGAGCCCGGTCTTCCTCCCTCCCCTCCCGGGGGAGGGCAGGGGTGGGGGCACAGCGGCCTCCGCAACAACGCGGCGCCTTATCGAAGGCCTGCCCCCATCCCAACCTTCCCCCGGAAGGGGAAGGAGCAATACCCAATGAGCACTCTCACGCCTCCCATCCGTCCCGAATACGAACGCACACTCGAGCCCTTCACCGAGCTGCCCGTCGAACGCAGCCTGCCCCTGGGCACGCGCATCTGGTCGCAGGCCTGGCTGCGCAAGGGCCTGATCCTCATCGTCATTGCCGTGCTGTGGGAGTTGGCCGCGCGCTGGCAAGACAACGACCTGCTGCTGCCCACCTTCACCGCCACCGCACGCGCGCTGGTCGAGGGCATCGCCAGCGGCGAGCTGATCGAGAAGGTGCGCATTTCGCTCGCCGTGCTGCTGCAGGGCTACATCGCCGGCGTGCTGCTGGCCTTTGCGCTCACCACGCTGGCGGTGTCAACGCAGATCGGCCGCGACCTGCTGGACACGCTCACCGCCATGTTCAACCCGCTGCCCGCGATTGCGCTGCTGCCCCTGGCGCTGCTGTGGTTCGGCCTGGGGCGGGGCAGCTTGGTGTTCGTGCTGATTCATTCGGTGCTGTGGCCGCTGGCGCTTAACACCTATGCGGGCTTTCAGGGCGTGCCCGAAACGCTGCGCATGGCGGGGCGCAACTACGGCCTGAAGGGGCTGCGCTATGTGCTGCAGATCTTGGTGCCGGCCGCGCTGCCGTCGATTCTTTCGGGGTTGAAGATCGGCTGGGCTTTTGCGTGGCGCACGCTGATTGCGGCCGAGTTGGTGTTCGGTGCGTCGTCGGGCAAGGGCGGGCTGGGCTGGTACATCTTTCAGAACCGCAACGAGCTCTACACCGACCGCGTGTTCGCGGGCCTGGCCATGGTGGTGCTCATCGGCCTGCTGGTGGAGACCCTGGGCTTCAAGACGCTCGAGCGGCTCACGGTGCGCCGCTGGGGCCAGCAGCGCTGAAGCCGGTCAAGGCCGATCAGCTGCTGGACTTCTTCGTGCCCTGGCGCAGCGCGCGCAGCTCGCCGTTGAGAAACTCGCTGGCGTCGCGCACCGCGCCATCGTGCAGCTTCACCCGGTAGGCCTGGCCCGTCATTTCAGAGTGCGAGGCGCAGCGCGCAATGAAGTCTTCCGCCGTGACCAGCTCCTTTTTGAAGTGGTCGTACTTCGCCTGCATGTGCTTGGCGGCGTCGGCGGCGTTGTATTCGCTGCCGTTGCGCAGGAAGACCATCGACGACATCTTCGCCACGCGCTGGATCAGCGTGTCGATCAGCTGGCCCTCCGTGGCGGAGGGGGTGGCGTGGGCCAGCAGGGCGGAGGCGCCCAGCAGGAGCGTGAGCAGCGCCGCGCGCAGGTGTTTCAAGGAAGCCATGTGGTGTGCCATGTGTTGCTTTAGCTGGCAATTTCCGGGCCATGCTAGGTGCATCGGCCCCGCCGTGTCAAACCCCGGCCGGCTCGGGTCTAATCGCAGGTTTTGGCACGTGTTCTCCTCTCTCCCATGAGCTCCTCCCCCTCCGTGACCCCCGACCTGTCGTCGATTGCCCAGGCGCTTGCCGATGCCGCCGCCGCGCAGTCGATGCACTACTTCCGCACGCCGCTGGACATCATCACCAAGGCCGACGAGAGCCCCGTCACGCTGGCCGACCGCGCCGCCGAGACGGCCATGCGCGAGATCCTCGGCCAGCGCGTGCCCGCCGACGGCATCTACGGCGAAGAGCACGGCCCGGAGCGGCTGGAGGCCGAGCGCGTGTGGGTGCTCGACCCGATCGACGGCACGCGCAGCTTTATTACCGGTTCGCCGCTGTGGGGCACGCTCATCGGCGTGCTGCAGGCCGGGCGCGTGGTGCTGGGCATGGTCGACATGCCGGTGCTCAAGGAGCGCTGGATCGGCCAGGCCGGCAAGGGCGCCACGCGAAACGGCCAGCCCGTGCGCGTGAGTGGCTGCACCGAGGTGGCCCAGGCCCGCATCGTGACAACCTCGCCGGACATCTTTGCGCCGGCCGACTGGCAGGCCTTCGACCGGCTCAGCCGCCAGTGCGCCATGCGCCGTTTTGGCGGCGACTGCTACGGCTACGCCCAGCTCGCGGGCGGCACCATCGACCTGGTGGTGGAAACCGGCCTGCAGCCCTACGACTACCTGGGCCCGGCCGGGCTGATCGAGGCGGCCGGCGGCGTCATCACCGACTGGCAGGGCCAGCCGCTGGGCCTGAAGTCCGACGGACGGGTGATTGCGGCCGCAACGCACGAACTTCACCGACAAGCAATGGCTGTGCTCTCGGCCTAGACTGTCTGCATGTTTCGCTGGCTGATCGTCGTTGTCCTTGCTTTGGTGCTCATGAGCGGCCTGACCGCCTGGCTGCGCCGCTTCGGCTTCGGACGGCTGCCCGGCGACTTCGAGTTCCGCGCCTTCGGCCGCGCGTGGCAGTTGCCGATTGCCAGCACCATGGTGCTGAGCATGATTGCCGCGCTGGTCGCGCGCCTTCTGTAGAAAAGACAAACCGCAATGAGAGCCTGCGTAGACATCGGTGGCACCAAGGTGGCCGTGAGCCTTTCCGCTTCCAGCGAGGCACCGCTGGTCGGTCGCCGCAGCGAGCCGACCGCCAAGACCGGCGACAACGACGCCGTGGCGGTGCAGATCCTGCGGATGATCGACGAGGTCTGCGCTGAACAAGGGGTGGACGCGGCGAGCATCGAGCGCGTGGGCGTGTCTTCCACCGGGCCCTTCGAGTTGCGCGACGGCATGGTCGAGCTGGCCACGCCCAACATCTGCGGCGGCATTGCCGGCCCCTCGCGCGGCCTGCCCAATGCATGGATGACCGCCATCGTCGAGGCACCGCTGGCCAAGCGCTTTGCCCACGTGCGCGTGGAGAACGACGCGGTTGCCGCGCTGGAGGCAGAGCGCCACTGGGGCGCGCTGAAGGGCATCGACGACTGCGCCTAT
This sequence comes from Variovorax sp. H27-G14, assembly GCF_046156345.1. Lineage (NCBI taxonomy): Bacteria > Pseudomonadati > Pseudomonadota > Betaproteobacteria > Burkholderiales > Comamonadaceae > Variovorax > Variovorax sp. H27-G14. The sequence continues at coordinate 987,113 of NZ_JAYLVN010000001.1, read as the reverse complement.
GTCACCTGGAGCACCGGCGTGGGCGTGGGCCTGTGCGTGGGGGGCCGGGCGCTGCGCGGCAAGAACGGCAACGCGGGCCACGCGGGCCACAGCTTCGTGGTGGACGACGACAGCAACGCGCTGTGCGGCTGCGGCAACGTCGGTGACGTCGAGGGGCTGACTGCCGGCAACTCGATTGCGCGGCGCTTCGGCCAGCCCCCGGCCGAACTTTTCACGGCCGCGGCGGCCGGCGAGCCGAAGGCGCTCGAAACCGTCGACGCGCTGTGCCGCGTGATGGGCCGCATGCTCTACAACCTGGTCATCACGCTCGACCTGCAGCGCATCAGCCTGGGGGGCAGCGTGTTCTGGCACCACCAGGAATTCTTGTTGCCGCGGCTGCAGGCGCAGATCGACGGCAAGCTGCTGCCGCTCACGCGCGGTGTCACGCTCGTGCCCGCGGGCCTGGGTGACAAGGTCGGCGACTACGCCGCGCTGGCGCTGCTCGACTGAGCAGGCGCGCCACTTTCTCCAAGACAACCCGGCGCCCCATGAACGCGTCGCCCCGCCGCCCCGGTTTCGCCTACCTGCTGCTTGCCGTGGGCGGCTGGCTGGGTGCGCACCGCTTCTATCTGGGCAGCTATGTCGGCGGTGCCGGGCAGCTGGCCCTGCTGTCGTTCGGGCTCAGCGGCCAGCGCGGCGCGCGCTTCGGCCTGCTGCTGTTGCTGCCGTGGCTGCTGTTCGACATCTACTGGGTGTACCGCCGCACCCGGCATGCGGGGCCGCAGGGTGCCCAGCGTTCCGCCCGCGCGCCAACGCGGGACTACGACCCCGCCGGCCTCGCCGAAGCCGACCAGTTGCAGGCGCAGTTCGTCGCCGCTGCGGAGGCGCACGATTGGCCGAAGGCCGTGGCCATCGGCGAGCAGATCGTCGCCACCGCGCGCGGTGTGTTCCAGGGTCCGCACCAGAACCTGGCGATGTCGCTGTGCATGCTGGGCCAAGCCTGCTACCAGCTCAAGGCCTTCGACAAGGCCAAGGCCGCCATCGAAGAAAGCCTGGCCATCGGCCGCAAGGTCGGCATGCCCGACGAAGACATGGACATCGCCCGCAAGGCGCTGGCCGTCACCCTGGCGGGCATTGCACAGCGCAACGCAAGCGGAGCGGCGTCCGACCAGGCCGCCGTGCTGATGAACCTGCTCGAAGACCGCGAGACGCGCTGCCACGAGGCGCTGGCCCATGGCGACCTGCAGCGCGCCGAGAAGCTGGGCGCCGAGGCGGTTGCCGCCAGCCGCGAGCTGTGCGGCGGCCCCGGCAAGGCCGTGGTGCGCCAGCTGGCCGCCTACGCGGAGCTGTGCCGCCGGCTGCAGTGGAACGACAAGGCGGAGGCATCAGCGCACGAGGCGCTGGCCATGATCGGCGAGCTGGGCCTTGACGATGGTTGGCGGCGTGGGCCGACCAACACCCTGGCGCTGCTGCATGCCGCGGCCGGCCGCGCCGACGAGGCCGAGGCGCTTTACAAGAAAACCATTGCCATGGCCGTCGCCGAGGCGAAGGGTGGCTCCAGCGACAGCGTGGTGCGCGCCTTCAACAACCTGGCGTTCTTGTATGCCGAGTCGGGCCAGGAAGCCAAGGCCGAGCTCTGCTACGCCCGCGCGCTGGTGCACCTGGACAAGATGAGCGAAGCCAACGTGCAGGGCGATGCCGAGCTGCATGCCCACATGCTCAACAACTTCGGCGGCCTGCGCATGGCGCGGCGCGACTTCGATGGCGCGCGGCCTCTGTACGAGCGCTCGCTGGCCATTCAGCAGCGCAGCTGCCGCGGCATATCGACCGCCGCGGCCAACGCGCACAACGACCTGGGCCTCATCGCGCAGGACGAGGGCGACCTGCGCCAGGCGCTGATGCACTTTCAGCGCACGCTGTTGCTCAACCAGATCTGCACGCCCGACCACTTCAAGAACATCGCGGGCGCGCAGCGCAACGTCGACGACGTGAGCATGGTGCTGGCGGCGGTGGCGCGCGCCGCGCGCATGGAGCCCAGCACATGAGCATTGGCGGGGCCTTTCATGCGCTGGACCGCTACCGGCTGCGCGCGCTGGTGATCGATCCGTCGACCGTGTCCGGCTTCCTGAACACGCCGCCAACGCAGGGCGGCCCGCACGCGCACCAGACGGTGGAGCAGGCCTGGGACGTGGTGCGCACGCTGCTGCCCGATGCAGTGGACGGCGAGATGCTGGACGGCACCGACGGCCTGGGCTGCATCTACCTCACGGCCGCGCATGTCGAGCGCGCGGCGGCGCGGTTGGCGCAGTGCGATGTGCAGGCGCTGGTCGGGCGTTTCACGGGCGAGCCGGAGCGGTTCGCCGACCTCTACTGGGCCAAGGTCTGGCAGGACGGCGCGCGCGACCTGGCAGGCTGTCTGCACGATGTGAAGCGCTTTTTTGCGGGTGCCGCCGAGCGGCGCGACGCGGTCGTCTTCTACATCGCCTGAGCTGTCAGCCGGGCGGCCTGACGGCTGCCACGATTTCGCCCAGCCGCCGAAGCCCTTCGTCGACCGCCTTCGAATACGGCCAACCGCAGTTCAGCCGCAGGTAGTTGTCGAAGCGCCCTGAGTTCGAGAACTGCGCGCCCGGCGCCACCAGCATGTGCTCGCGCAGCGCGGCCTCGAACACCGCCACCGACGAGCGCTGCTCCGGCAGTTCCACCCACAGCTGCAGCCCGCCGCGCGGCAGGTTCAGCCGCGTGCCCGGCGGAAAGTATTTGGCGATGGCGTCGGCCGTCTGGTCGCGCTGCACATGCAGCCGCTCGCGCAGGCGGCGCAGGTGGCGGTCGTAGGCGCCGCTGGCCACGAACTCGCCCGCGGCAATCTGCGCCAGCGCCTCGTTGTTGCGCGTTTGCGCGTACTTGAGCATTTCCACCTGCGCATGCCAGCGCCCGGCCGTGATCCAGCCCAGCCGCAGCCCCGGCGCCAGCACCTTGTGCAGCGACGCGCAATAAATGACGTTGCCCGTGCGGTCCCATGACTTGGCGGCGCGCAGCGGCGTGTCGGTTTCCACCAGGTCGCTGTAGGTGTCGTCTTCGACCAGCGCGATGCCGTGGCTCTCGCACAGGTGCACCAGGCGCTGCTTGTGGCTGTCGGGCATCACGCTGCCGATGGGGTTCTGCAGGTGCGGCACCACCACCACGGCCTTGATGTCGTCGTAGGTGTGAATGGCCAGGTCGAGCGCTTCCAGCGACATGCCGGTCTGCGGGCTGGTCGGTATTTCCAGCGCGCGCAAGCCCAGGCTTTCGAGCACCTGCAGCAGGCCGTAGAACGTGGGCGACTCCACCGCCACCGTGTCGCCGGGCTTGGCGATGGCGCGCAGCGCGAGGTTCAGCGCCTCGATGCAGCCGTTGGTGACCAGCACCTCGTCGGGCGCCACCGTCATGCCGATGCGCAGGTTACGTTGCGCCAGCGCCTCGCGAAACTGCAGGTGGCCGCGTTGCGAAGAAGCGGTGGTCAGCAGCTCGGGCCGTTGGCGCAGCGCGCGGGTCATGGAGTTGCGCAGCGCCTCGGCCGGGTACAGCTCGGGGGCCGCGCGTGCAATCGCAAAGTTGAGCTTCACGCCCGTGTGCCGTCCGCGCGCCATGAAGTTGGCCATGCGTGCGCGCATGCTGACGAGCTGCGCCGGGTCGGGCGGCACGTCGGCCACGGGCTCTTCCATTGGCGCGATGGCCATGCGCTGGGGGCGCCGCACGAAGTAGCCCGAGCGGTCGCGCGCCTCGACCCAGCCGTCGCTTTCCATGGCGCGGCAGACCTGCAGCGCGGTCGACAGGCTGATGCTGTGCAGCCGCATGAGGGTGCGCAGCGAGGGTAGCTTGTCGCCTTGCTTGAGGGAGCCGGTGTGGATCGCATCCACGTAGTGCGCGGAGAGCTGGCGGTAGAGCGGTAGCGAGTCCATGGGTTCGATGTTCCCTGCATCGCGCATCGAAAAACAGATGCAGTTGGTCGGGAAAAAGACCATAACAGATGCTTTTTAGGGCCGGCTGTTCCGGTCGCAATAGCCATGGTGTGTGCCTGTTTTTTGGGCGGCTGAATTCCTACGATTCATGTCCAAGTCACTGCTCTTGAAGGCCCGCCATGATCACCACTCTCACTTGCGCACCGGATTCCGTCGTTCTGGAAACGGGGCAGTCCTTGCGCGTAGCCCTTGATGCGGGGGCCTGGTTGCAGGTGGCTGAAGGCCGCGTTCGGGTGGTGTCTCCGCCCAGTTGGTTCGGGGACACGGTGTTCACCGCGCAGACGGTGCTGTCCGAAGGGGATGTGCATCGTCTTGCCCTTGGCGGGTGGATCGAGGTGGTGGCGTTGTCGTCTGTGCACCTGCGGGTTCATGCGCCGATGACGGTGCCGGTTTTGCCTGAACCTCGGCCTGTGATGCGCTTTGTGCGGCTGCTTACTGGGTGGTGAGAGTTGCTTCAGGGCGCGTGCGAAGGCCACCGGGTGTCTCCCTCCGCGAATGTCCCCCGGGGCTTCGCCCCTCCTCCTTTATTTCGCTGCGGGAGACACCCGATGCCCTTCGCACGAGAGGCGCCGTCGTGGTTCCGCTCGATCAGCCAGAGCTCTGAACTCGCTCACGTCGATGGGGTGCTCCCCGCAGCGAAATAAAGGAGGAGGCCGCAGGCCGGGGGACATTCGCGGAGGGGAGTACCCCGTCGGCGTGAGCGACGCCCTGAACAGCGCCCTTTGAACAACAACGCAGCGCAAAGAAAATTCAGCGCTCGCTCGCAGCCTCACGCAGCGCATCAAGAAACGACCGCCGCCACCAATGAATGTCCTGCTCGCGGATGCGCGACAGCAGCTTCTGGTGACGCTCGCGCCGCTCTTCCAACGGCATCTGCAATGCCTGCTGAACCGTCTCCGCCGTGCCGTGCGTGTCGTACGGGTTCACCAGCAGCGCCTCTTTCAACTGCTCCGCCGCACCCGCAAAGCGCGACAACACCAACACACCCGGGTCCTCCGGATCCTGTGCCGCGATGTACTCCTTGGCCACCAGGTTCATGCCGTCACGCAACGGCGTCACCAATCCCACCGCCGCCGCACGACACAACCCCGGCACCCGCTTGCGCGCCACCATCCGGTGGATGTAGCGCACCGGCATCCAGTCGAGCTCGCCATAGTCGCCGTTGATCGCACCGCACAGAGACTCCAGCTCGCGCCGAATGTCCCCGTACGCGTCGACCGTCTCGCGCGTGGGCGAGGCAATCTGAATCAGCGTCGCGCTGCGCCGGTTCTCCGGGTAATGCGCCAGCAACTCGCGAAACGCGCGCACCCGCTGCGGAATGCCCTTGGAGTAATCCAGCCGGTCGATGCCAAGCAACAGCCTGCGGCTCGAGTACTCGCGCTTCATCGTCTCGTACATGTCGCGCGCCTCCTTGGCATGCGTGAGCGCGGTGAACTCGTCCACGTCGATGCCGATGGGGAAGGCGCTGCAGCGCACCGTCTGCCCGTAGGCGCGGTACATGTCGTTGCCCAGGTACTCGCCGCGCGCCTCGTTGCGCACGTAGTGCTCGAAGTGCTGCACGTCCTGCTGCGCCTGAAAGCCGATCAGGTCGTAGGCGAACAGCGAGCGCATCAGCCACTCGTGCTGCGGAATGGCCGCGATGATGATCTGCGGCGGCAGCGGAATGTGCAGGAAGAAACCGATGCGCTGCTTGCAACCCATGGCGCGCAGCTCGGCCGCCAACGGCATCAGGTGGTAGTCGTGGATCCAGATGATGTCGTCGTCTTTCAACATCGGCATCAGCTTGCGCGCGAACAACTGGTTCACGCGTCGGTAGCCGCCGATGAAGCCAGCCTCGAAGTGGGCCAGGTCCAGGCGGTTGTGGAACACCGGCCACAGCACGTCGTTGCTGTAGCCCAGGTAGTAGCTGTCGTGGTCGTCGCGGCTCAGGTCGATGGTGGCCAGCGTCACCTTGCCGGCCTGGTGCTTGTGCAGCTCGCCTTCGCCGGTCGGGCCGCCTTCCACGATCTGGCCGCTCCAGCCGAACCACAGGCCGCCGCTTTGCTGCAGCGATTCACCCAGTGCCACGGCCAGGCCACCGGCCGCGGGCTTGCGTGGGTCGGCCACGCGGTTGGAAACGACGACAAGACGGCTCATATGCAGGAATCCCAGGGCGCGGACAGGCGCACGGCCGCGTTGATGATGCCGACCATCGAATAGGTCTGCGGAAAGTTGCCCCACATCTCGCCCGTGACCGGGTGGGTGTCTTCGGACAGCAGGCCCAGCGGGTTGCGCGCCGCGAGCATGGTCTCGAAGATCTGGCGGGCCTCGGCCTTGCGGCCGATCTTGGCCAGCGCGTCGATGCGCCAGAAGGTGCAGATGTTGAACGCCGTCTCGGGCTTGCCGAAGTCGTCGGCGGCCTCGTAGCGGCGCATGTACGGTCCGTCGCACAGCGACTTTTCCATGGCGTCCACGGTGGAGATGAAGCGCGGGTCGAGCGCGTCGATCAGGCCCACCTCCACCATCAGCAGGATGCTGGCGTCCAGCTCGTGACCGCCAAAGCTTTCGGCAAAGGCCTGGCGCTCCTCGCACCAGGACTTTTCGAGAATTTCTTCCTTCATGCGCGCGGCATGGTCGCCCCAGTAGGCGGCGCGATCGGGCAGCGCCAGCGCATGGGCGATCTTGGCCAGCCGGTCGCAGGCGGCCCAGCTCATCAGCGCCGAGCTGGTGTGCACGCGGGCGCGCGTGCGCAGCTCCCACATGCCGGCGTCGGGCGTGCCGTACACGCGCACCGCCTGCTCGCCCACCGCCTCCAGGTGCGGAAACTCCGCCACGCCCGCGCGGCTGAGCAGCCGGTGGTCATGAAAGGCCTGCGCCGCGCCGAGCACGATGTTGCCGTACACGTCGTGCTGAAAATGCTCCTGCGCCTGGTTGCCCACGCGCACCGGGCCCATGCCGCGGTAGCCCGGCAGGCCTTCCACGAAAGACTCGGGCAGGTCGCGCTCCAGGCCAATGCCGTACAGCGGCTGAATGTGTTCGCCGTGCGAGCCGATCACCACGTTGCCGAGCCAGCGCAAATAGTCTTCCATGGTGCCCACCTCGCTCAGCGAGTTGAGCGCGCGCACCACGAAGAAGGCGTCGCGCAGCCAGCAGTAGCGGTAGTCCCAGTTGCGCTGGCTGCCCGGCGCCTCGGGGATGCTGGTGGTCATGGCCGCGACGATGGCGCCGGTGTCCTCGTACAGCGAGAGCTTCAGCGTGATGGCCGCGCGGATCACCGCGTCCTGGTACTCGAAGGGAATGGCCAGGCGCTTGCTCCAGGTGCGCCAGTAGGCAATGGTCTCCTGCTCGAACTTGCGAGCCGTGTCGGCAATGCCGTCGAGCAGGGTCTCGTCCACGCCGAACATGAAGTTGTACTCGCGCGAGAGCACGAAGGGCTGGCGCGAGAGGATGTGCGAGATGGAGGCGTCGGTGTTCAGCCGCAGCGTGAGGTCGGGGCCGACGTAGCGAATGTGGTTGCTGCCGCGCGTCACTTCCACCGGCGCCGAGGCGCCCCATTGAAAGCGCGGGTCGAGCGACACGCGGATGCGCGGCGCGCCGGAAATGGGGCGCACGCGGCGCACCATCATCAGCGGGCGGAAGTAGCGCGAGCGGCTGTAGAAGCGCGGCGCGAAGTCGGTGATTTCGATGCCCTGGCCGGTGCTGTCGAACAGCTGGGTGCGCAGCACGGCGGTGTTCGGCTCGTACCACTGCTTGGCTTGCGCAAAGTCCTCGATCTCGATGGCCCAGGCGCCGGCTTCCTCGCCGGGGTGCAGCAGGGCGTTGAACACCGGGTCGCCGTCGAAGCGCGGCAGGCAGCACCACACGGCCCGCCCACGCGCGTCGATGAGCGCGGTGTAGGCGCAGTTGCCGATCACGCCGACGTTGAGCGAAGGCTCGGCGGGTGGAGCGAAGCCGCGCGTGCCGGGGGCGGCTGCGGCGTGGGGGCCGGTCGTGCCCGTTGCGCCTTTGGCGGAGGCTTGTTCCGTGGGCGCCGTGGCCAGTTGTTGTTCGCTCATTCGGGGCTCCTCGGGGAATCTGGGGTGGGGCTCGGCGCTGTCTTCGGGCCCGCCAGCTGGTCGCGCGCCTGCACCAGCCATTCGTAGACGGCACGCGGCGACTCGAGCCGGTGCAGCGCCAGGCTGGGCCCGGCACCCACCTTCACCGCGATGCCGCCGCGCGGCTGCACCACGGCAAAGCCGCTTTCGTCGGTGGTGTCGTCACCCAGAAAGAACGGCGTGCGGCCTGCGAACGGCGCCTCGGTCATGAAGGCGTCGATGGCCGTGCCCTTGTTGACGCCCGCGGGCTTCACCTCGAAGACGAACTTGCCGTGCATGAGCTCGAACTGCGGATGGTGCGCAATGGCGCGCGACATGGCGTCGCGGCACACCGCCTCGAGCTGCGGCGCCAGCCGGTAGTGCAGCGCGATGGCCGCGTGCTTGCGCTCCACCAGCAGGCCTTCGTGCACGCGTGCGAGCTCGTTGGCCACCTCGAGGATGGGCACCAGGTCGGGCGCGTGCTGCTCCTGCGTGTGGCCTTTGGCGTCGCGGCGCTGCACGCCGTGCTCGCCCGCGGCGGGCAGGCGCAGCGGCGCCAGAAAGCGGTCGATGGAATCGATCTGGCGGCCCGACACCACGGCCAGCGCGCCGCCGAGCTGGTCGCTCAGGTCACGGAGGAGGGCGACGAGGGCAGGGGGAATCTCGATGGCTTCGGGCGTGGGCGCAAGGCCGACGAGCGTGCCGTCGAAGTCGAGAAAAAGGGCTGCATCACGGCCCAACGGAGGAGGCAACTGTGCGTTGCTGCTGGTGGACTTTGGCATTGGCAAAAACAATAACACGCGTCACCGGCGGTGCGTGTCGGCCAAAACCGGAAGGTGGGTTCGATGGGGTCCATGACGTATTGGTATGGCTCCCAGCCCTCCCGGGGGAGGGCTGGGGTGGGGGCACGACGGCGCCCGAACGAGCGCGGCGCCTGCGCGAAGGCCTGCCCCCATCCCGGCCTTCCCCCGGGAGGGGAAGGAGCAAATCCCGAAAGCTTCAGGCCAGCGATGCGGCCACGGCCTCTACGCGTGCCTTGTGGATCGCCTCGCCGATCTTCGGCCCGGTGGCACCGGCCTGCTGGGCGGCGCGGGCCACAACGTCGGTCGGCACGGCGGCGGCAGTGGCCAGCACGGCGAGCAGGCGCGCGCGTTGTGGGTACGCGGAGTCCTCCGCGCCTACCCGGCCGCGTGCCGCGCACTCGCAGGCCAGCAAGGCTTCGGCAAAGCGCGCGGGCTTGCGAAACGCGTCGCAGCGCTCCAGCAGGCGCACCAAGCCGGTTGCGTCGAGGGCGCTGCTCTCGTCGATGCAGCCTTGCTCGCGCGCCACCACCTCGGCCAGTTCGCGGATGTCCAGCGGCACGCGCCAGCGGTCGCACACCGCGTGCAAGGGCTGCAGATCGGGCGCCAGGCCTCGCACCAGGCACGCGAAGCGCACCGCCAGCGAGGCTTGCAGCCGCGCGCCGGTGTCGACCACCGCCATCCAGTGGTCCGGCGGGCCGGCAGCGTCAAGCTCGGGCAGCAGCACGGCCAGTGCGCCGCAATCGCGCAGCACCTCGAACATCCGCGAAGGGCGCGTTTCCATCAGGCCGCGCGACAGCTCCTGCCACACGCGCTCGGCCACCAGCGCATCGGCCTCGCCGGCCGCGACCATCTCGCGCATCAGTGCCATGGTGTCGGGCGCGACGCTGAAGTCGTCGAAGCGGGCGGCGAAACGCGCCACGCGCAGGATGCGCACGGGGTCTTCGCGGAAGGCGTCGGTCACGTGTCGCAGCACCTTGTCGCGCAAGTCGCGCTGGCCGTGGAAGGGGTCGGCCAGCGTGTCGGGCGTGGGGTCGAAGCCGCCGTCTGCATCCACGCGTTCGGCCGGCAGCGCAATGGCGTTGACGGTCAGGTCGCGGCGCGCCAGGTCCTGCTCCAGGGTGACGTCGGGCGCGGCATGCACGGTGAAGCCGCGGTAGCCGGGCGCGCTCTTGCGCTCGGTGCGGGCCAGCGCGTACTCCTCGCGTGTGCGCGGATGCAGAAACACCGGAAAGTCGCGCCCCACGGGCAGGTAGCCGCGGGCCACCATGTTTTCGGGTGTGGCGCCCACCACCAGCCAGTCGTGGTCCGACACCGGGCGGCCCAGCAGGCGGTCGCGCACTGCACCGCCGACAAGAAAAATTTTCATCGCGGCAGTGTAGGGATACTCCTCACCTACAAAAAAGAACGGTCGTTCGATAATCGCCGCCGCGAACCGGGCAATCGTTTGTTCATCGAGCGGATTCCAGCGGCAGACACAAGCCAGCGCCCAGTTTTGCAGAGGGATCTTTCAACTCAAGGAGCAATTCACATCATGAAGAAAACAATGATTGCGCTGGCCGCCATGGGCGCACTGGCGTCCGGGAGTGCCATGGCGCAACAGGCCGGCGACTGGATCGTGGGCGCGGGCTGGTTTCATCTGTCACCGCAGGATTCGAGCAAGCCCCTGGCCGTGACGTCCCCCATTCCGGCCGTGCTGCCCGGCTCGGGTGCCAGCGTGAGCGACTCCGACACGCTCGGCCTGAACGCCATGTACTTTCTCGACAGCCACTGGGCGGTGGAAGGCGTGTTCGGCGTGCCGCCCAAGTTCAAGCTCAACGGCACCGGCACGCTGGGCCGCGTCGGCGAACTCGGCGAGGCCCGCCAGTGGAGCCCGACCCTGCTGGCCAAGTACTACTTCAACGAGGGCACCTCCGCCTTTCGTCCGTATGTGGGCCTGGGTGGTACCTATGTCTGGTACAGCGACGTGAGGTTGACCTCCAACATGCAGAGCGCGCTGGCCAGCCAGTTCCGCCAGTCGCCGTTGGCCGTCAACACCACGGCCAAGCTCGACAGCTCGTTCGCGCCGGTGGTCAACGTGGGCGTGGCCTACCAGTTCGACAAGCACTGGGGCCTGTCGTTCTCGGTGTCGTACATCCCGCTGAAGACCAAGGCCAAGCTGACCACCACCTCCATCACCGGCCTGCCCGTGGCCACGAGCGAAGCCAGCCTCAAGCTGAACCCGATCGTCACCTACCTGGCGGCAACCTACCGGTTCTGAGCGCCACCGCCTGCCTTCAACGCCTTACCGCCCTGTGCGGTAAGGCTCTTCGAACTGCAGGAAATCTTTTTCCGCCCGTGCTTCGTCGAGCCAGGCCTTCACGCCCGGCAGCTCCTGCACGCGCGCGATGTAGGCCGAAATCTGTGCCGGCACGGGCAAGCCGTAGGTCGTGATGCGCGTGCCGATGGGTGCGAAGTAGGCGTCGGCGATGCTGAACGTGCCGAACAGCATCGGGCCGCCGTGCGCGTCGAGCAGGCCGCTCCACATTTGCACGATGCGCGCCACGTCGCTGGCGACGGCGGGTTCTTCTTTCATGAGCCGAGCGCCCACTTCGGGCAGCGAGGCTTCGATGTTCATGCCGCAGTGGCCGCGCAGGCCACCAAAGCCCGCGTGCATTTCGGCGCACACGCTGCGTGCGCGTGCGCGGTCGGCGGCGGCCTGGGGCCAGAGCTGCTTTTCGGGGAAGGTCTCGGCGAGGTATTCGGCAATGGCCAGCGTGTCCCACACCACGAGCGCGCCGTCGGTCAGCACCGGCACCTTGGCGACCGGGTTGATGGCCGCGATGGCGCCCTTGAATGCCGAGCCGGCGTCGAAGGAGTCGAAGCGCACCATGACTTCCTCGAAGTCGATGCCGGCCTGCTTCATCAGCACCCAGGGTCGCATGGACCACGACGAGTAATTCTTGTTGCCGATGTAGAGTTTGCGCATGAGGGGTCTCCGGTCCGTTGCGGTTCAAACAAAGCTGTCGATGCTAGCCGTGCGCCGCGTGGCGATTGATGCCTGACGCGGCGCGAATTGATGCGGCGGTGCAGGGCTCCGCTGTTCAGCGGCCTGGGGTGTCGTCCGGCGCTGTGATTACGTGGCGAGCGTTCTTGTCTTCGTCTTGCGAGGGGCTCGGGCCCACGGCGCGTTCGAGCAGGCCGACGATGCGCGGCACGAGCGACAGCACGGCCAGCGCCAGCAGTGCGCTCAGCACGGCGGTGGCTTCGCGCCCGAGCCCGCAGGCCATGCCGATGGCGGCGGTCATCCACAGGCCGGCGGCGGTGGTCAGCCCCTGCACGTGGTTTTCGTCCTTGCCTTGTTTGAGGATGGTGCCGGCGCAAAGAAAGCCCACGCCCGCCACCAGCCCCTGGATGACGCGGCTCATGTCGGCCGGCACGATGCCTGTCTGCTGCGGAATGAGCACGAACATGGCCGAGCCGATGGCCACCAGCATGTGTGTGCGCACGCCGGCCGCCTTGCCTTGTTGTTCACGCTCGAAGCCGAGCACGAAGCCCAGCAGTGCGGCCAGGGTGAGGCGCAGCACGATGCGGGTGAGCTGGGTGATGTCGGTCACGTCCGAGAACTCGGAGGCGATGGTGTTGAGGATTTCGTCGCGCCAGGTCATTGTTCGTTTTCGGTTTGTGTGTCTCTGTTCAGGGCGCTGTTGTTCAGGCCCCTCCTGTTCAGGGCGTGTGCACAGGCCGCCGGGTACTCCCCTCCGCGAATGTCCCCCGGGGCTTCGCCCCTCCTCCTTTATTTCGCTGCGGGGAGTACCCGACGCCCTGTGCATCAGGGCACGCTCTGAGTGATCACGCGATCAACGACAGCTCTGAACACGCTCACGTCGATGGGGTGCCTTGCGCAGCGAAATAAAGGAGGAGCGAAGCGGGGGACATTCGCGGAGCAAGGCACCCCGTCGGCGTGGGCGCCGCCCTGAACAGCAGCGCGTCGCCCCGAACAGCAGCGCCTCCACCCGACAAAGAAAAGCAGCAATCCTAAGGAAGGTCTTTATTGGGCTCAGGCTCAGCCGCATCGCGCGGCCCCACGCGTCCCAATCGCTCCTTCAGCGACTGCGGCCGCCCGCTGATGATCGCCGCGTAGTTGGTGGTGTTGGCCAGCACCTTCTTCACGTAGTCGCGCGTCTCGTTGAATGGCACGTTCTCGGCCCAGATGGCCGCTTCCACGACCGGCCCGTTGCGCCAACTGCGCGGGCGCCCCGGCCCGGCGTTGTAGGCCGCGGCGGCCAGCGCCATCGATCCGTCGAAGTCGTCCAGCGCCAGCTTCAGATAGTTGGTGCCGATCGTGATGTTGGTCTCGCGGTCGTTGATCTGGCCCGGCGTGAAGTCGCTCAGGCCAATTTTGCGGGCCGTCCAGCGCGCCGTCGCAGGCATCACCTGCATCAGGCCGGAGGCGCCCACACCCGAGCGTGCGTCCATGATGAAACGGCTTTCCTGACGGATCAGGCCGTACACGTAGGCCGGGTCGAGGCCGATGTCCTGCGCCTTGCGCAGCACCGTGTCATGGAACGGCATCGGGAAACGCTGCTCCACGTCGACCACACCCTTGGTGCGCTCGCTGGTGTTGATGCAACGGTCCCACACCTCGCGCTGGCAGGCGAAGTCGGCCGCGGCCAGCAGCGCGCGGTCGTCCATGCCGCCCTTGTCGTGCAGGTTGGTGGCGTAGTTCCACTCGCGCGTGCCTTCGGAGCGCAGGCCGATCGCAATGGCGTACAGGCCGCGTGCCAGCGCCGGGTTGGCGCGCGCGGCGGCCCTTTCTTCAGGGGTGAGCGGCGCGGGGCGGGTGGCGGCCACGGTGCGCTGGCCCAGCTCTTCCAGCGCCAGCATCTCGTAGAAGCCGCGCGAGCCGGCAATGCTCTGGTAGAGCTCGCGGGCCTGGGCACGGCGCTCGTCGCTGCGCTCGGAGGCGAGCGCGCGGGCCTTCCAGTAGACCCAGGTCGGGTCGAGCTGGGTCGTCTCGCTCATGGCGTTGATGGCGGGTGCCACCTCTTTCCACTGGCCGGCGCGCAAGGCCGCGCGCACGCGCCAGCCGAGCATGTCGTCCGACAGGTCGCTGTTCTTGGTGACGTTGCCGAAGTACGTGCCCGCCTGCGGCCACAGCTTGAGCGCGGCGGCGCGGCCGATGGTGCCCCAGAGCCAGTTGCGCTCTTCGGCGGAAAGCATTGGGCCCCACTTGCTGTCGAGCTGCGAGGCGGCCTGCTCGGGGTCGGCCACGGCGACCTTGACCAGCGCGAGCACCACCAGCTCCTTGCGCGACTTGGCGGCCACGAAGGCGCGGCCGGTGAGGAACTTGGCCGCGCTGGCGTTCAGCTCTTCGAACAGCGGCAGCGCATCGGGCGCGGCGATGTTGACGGCGCCGCGCGCAGCCTGCGGGCGGCTCACCTCCATGGCCAGGCGTGCCTTCTTCCAGGCGTCGTTGGGCGAGAGCAGGCGGGCGGCGATCAGGCGGTCGGCCGCGTTGAGGCAGCCGTCGTCGGCTTCCTTCTGGCCCAGCCAGTCACGCCGCACCTGGTCGGCCTGGGCCTGCGTGGCGGTGCCGGTGCGCAGCGTGTCGGCCAGCACGGCGTAGCAGCGCACCTGCGCGTCGTCGTTCATGCGAAAGCCGGCCACGGCGGCGGAGAAGTTGTCCCAGTCGCGGCGCTGGCCGGTGAGCAGCAGCCAGTCGTTGCGCAGGCGGTCTTCCTGGTAGGTGCCGGGGTAGCGCGCGAAGAAGTCCTGCACTTCGTTGGGGGCGGCCTCTTGCAGGCGCGCCTTGAGTTCCCAGTAGGCGGCCCAAGGTTCCAGGGCATGGCCGCGTGCCTGCGGCAGCAAGGCCGTCAGGCGGGCCTTGTCGCCGCGCTGGAAGGCCTGCTTCATCTGGACGAGCACGTCGTCGTTGGTGTTTGTATTGCCCTGGGCGGCGGCGGGTTGCTGCGAGAACAACGCGGCGAGGGCCAGGACTGCGGAAAAAACCAGCGCGGGTGCCGAGTTGCGGCGATAGGCGCGGTGGCTGGGGCGCTGGGGTGCCAAAATGCTTGGGAACTGCATCGGGGGATTATGGACAAGTCAAAGGATGCCGACACCTCGGCGACGGCGAGTTTTCTGAAGGATCAGCTGCGCAAGGCATTGATCGAACAACGCCTGGCAATGCCTGACCGGCTGACACGCGCGGACCTGCTGCAGCGCGTGATGCGGATCTGGCTGGTCGGGCGGCCCGACACCGTCATCGGCGCCTATTGGCCGATCAAGGGCGAGTTCGATCCGTTGCCCGCACTGCACCGCTGGAAGGAAGACGGCGAGCTCATGGAAGAGACGCAGCGTCGCCGCATCGGACTGCCGGTGATCGACAAAGTTCACAAGACGCTGACCTTCCATGCCTGGTACCCGGGCTGCCAGATGGAAGAAGACGCCTACGGCATTCCCAAGCCCAAGGACACCGAGCTCATCGTGCCGACCCTGCTGTTCGTGCCCTGCGTGGGCTACAGCGCCGGTGGCTACCGGCTGGGCTACGGCGGCGGCTTCTACGACCGCACGCTGGCGGCGCTGGAGCCGCGGCCGTTCACCGTGGGGTTGGGGTTCACGCACGGCTTTCTGGAAGACTTCGAGCCCGAAGGCCACGACCTGCCGCTGGACGCCATCCTGAACGACAACGGCGTCGTCTGGCCCATGAGCTGAACTGGGCTGAGCTGAGCTCGCCGGGCGGCGGGCCAGGTCCGCCGCTCAGTCCAGGTTGTCGACCGTGTCCGGGTCCGGCACCTCGCCGATGGTGGCGCGCGTGGTGGCGGCCTGCGATTGCAGCCAGTCGCAGAACGCCCGAATCTCAGGCCTCAACGCGCTGCGCGGGCCGGCAATCATCCAGTAGGCCATCGGCGAATCCAGGCGGTGCTGCGGCAGCACCTCGACCAGGTCGCCGTTGGCCAGGCTCTCGGCAATCAGCGAGCTGCGCGCCAGCGTCACGCCCTGGCCGGTGAGCGCGGCCTGCACCATCTGGTAGGCGTAGTTGAAGTAGAGCCAGCGCTTGGGTTGCGCGCGCTCCAGCCCGTTCACCTCGAACCAGCGCCGCCAGGTCAGCCATTCCAGGTGGGTGCGGTGGGCGTCGCCGGCCTCGATCAGCGTGAAGCGGGCCATGTCGGCGGGTGTCTTGATGGGCGGGTTGCTCTTCAGCAGCCAGGGGCTGGCCACTGGCGTCAGCGTTTCGCCGAACAGGCGCGCCGCGCCCGCCGGCATGGACTCTGGCGGGCCGTAGCGCAGGGCAATGTCGACGTCGGCCACTTCCAGGTCGACTGCCACGTCGCTGGCGTCGATGCGGATGTCGATCTCGGGGTTGTCGCGCTGAAACGCCTCCAGCCGCGGAATGAGCCACATCGACGCGAACGACGCAAAGGTGGTCAGCGACACGCTCTGGCGCCCCGCGCTGTGGCGAATCTGCCGCACCGCCGTGTCGATGCGCGGCAGCGACTGCTGCACCGCCAGCAGCAGCAGCGCGCCGGCGCTGGTGAGCTCCACGGCCCGCGTGTGGCGCAGGAAAAGCCCCACGCCCACTTCTTCTTCGAGCGACTGGATCTGGCGGCTCACGGCCGACTGGGTGAGGGCCATTTCCTCGGCCGCGGCGCGAAAGTTCAGGTGCCGGGCCACCGCCTCGAAGGCGCGCAGGTGGCCGGCGGAGATGGGGCGGGAGCGCAGATGGGTTTGCGAATGTTGCATGGGTATGACTTTGAGGGCGCAAGCCGGGTTCGCGTCGATTGATGCGAAACACGCATCAGTAGCCTACCTCGTTTTCATTGGACCTCCGGCGCCTGAAAAACGATCATTCATTCCCGAACTGCGCCATTGCCCCCTTGCAAGCGCTTCGGCAAAGCCCCTAGGAGTTTCACCATGTCCACCGCCATCTGCACCACCGAATCGCTCTCGCCCCTGTCCGTTACCACCCGCACCGCTGCCGCAATTCCGCCGGCCGTTCGCCGTGGTGCCTGGCAGATTGCGCCCGGCGAAGCGATGAGCCTGAAGGCGCGGTCGGCCAGCGTGTTGCGCGTGAAGCAGGGCCGGGTATGGGTCACGCCCGACGCCACCCTGGCCAACCCCAGCGAAGACCTGGTGCTGGCACCCGGCGAATCGATGACGGTGGCCGCAGGCCAGCGCATCGTGATGGAGGCCTGGGACGGCTACGGCGCCACCTACAGCTGGGACAACGCCTGATTGTTCGGCCTCCCGGAGCGCAAAAGGCGGCCTCGGCCGCCTTTTTCTTTTTGAAGCTTCTTTCCGGGTATGCCGGCGCGTTCAGCCGTTGATGTCGAAGCTTGGCAGCAGCGCCAGAAAGTGCCGCAGTGCCACCTCGCCGCTGAGCACATGCACCCCCGCCATGAGGTCCGGCCCCTCGCTTTCGGCCAGGCCCATGCCAAAACCCGTGTAACGGCGCACCACCAGGGGCGCCTCGTACACCACGCGAATGTCGGTGTGCCGCGGGTCGTGGCCGATCTGCTGCATCAGCGTGTCCACCGCTTCGCGCGGGCCTTCCAGGTGCTGGCAGAAGCGCTGGCCGTCGAACACCAGCAAGCCCGTGATGCCGCGCTGCGCGTTGCGGGTGCGCGCCCGGGAGGTGATCGAGCCCACGGTGGTCGGGGACTGGTCGGGGGCGAGCGTGCTGCAGTAAAGAACTTCGTAGAGCGGCGGCAGCGGCAGTTTGGCTTCGGTCATGCGTCTTGAAAAGGAAGGCGATGCGCAGTGTAGGTACCCCCCGAACGTGGCGAAATGTCAAAAGACACAGCGCCAGCGCCTATAGTGCACCGTGAAATTCGAGGACTACCCCGCAGCAGCCGCGCCGCCCCAAGGCGCCAATCCGTGCGACGACTGTGCGCTGCGCCGGCTCGAGGCATTTTTGCCTTCCTCCGACGAAGAACTCAAGACCATTCAGTCGTTTCGCGTGGGCGCGCGGCGCATAGAAGCGGGTGGTTCGGTCATCGACGAGCACCGCCCCAGCCCGCAGCTCTTCACCCTCTATTCCGGCTGGGCCTTTCGCTACAAGACGCTGAGCGACGGCCGGCGGCAAATTCTGAGCTTTCTGCTGCCCGGCGACTTCATCGGCCTGCAGGACGAGTTTGCCGACGGCCAGACGCACGGCGTGGAGGCGGTCACCGACGTCACCCTGTGCGCTTTTTCGCGCGACCGGCTCTGGGGCCTGTTCCATGCGCAGCCCAAGATCGGCTACGACATCACCTGGCTGGCCGCGCGCGAGGAAAAAATGGTCGACGACCAGCTAGTGACCGCCGGTCGGCGTAATGCCAGCGAGCGCGTGGCCATGCTGCTCATGCACCTGTACCGCCGCGCGGAGCGGGTGGGCATGGTGCGCGACGGCTGGGTGGAGTTTCCGTTCAACCAGCAGCACATTGCCGACGCGCTTGGCCTGTCGCTGGTGCACACCAACAAGACGCTGCGGCGCCTGCAGCGCCTGGGGCTCTACAAGATCGACACCGGCTGGCTGCGCGTGCTGGAGCCGCATGCGCTCGAAACGCTGGGCGACTACTTCGAGCGCCCGATGCGGCCCACACCTCTGATCTGACCCTGATCTGAGGTCGCGCGGGGGCTGCAGTGCCGCAGCCCTGCCGCGTCAGCGCGTTGCCACCAGCTGCCGCAGGTCGTCCTGGTAGGCCTGCAGCCGGCGCACCGCCTGCGCGCGCTGGCTCGCGGTGGTGACGTTGTGCAGCGCCGCCGTGTTGCGGCAACCCTCCTGCAGCAAGGTCTGCTGCTGGTCGTGCCACGGCCCGGGCGGCGGCTCGGCGATGCGCTGGATGTAGCCGTGCAGCGCGGCGCGCGCTTCGGCCGGCGCGGGCCTGGTGGCGGCAAAGCCACGCAACAGCACAAGCGCCTCTTGCTGGCGCTTGCGGCGCTCGGCGCCCGCCAGCACGGGGTCGAACACCGACTGCGCGACCTGTTGCTTCAGCAGGTCGCGCTGCTCGGCATTCAGCCGTCCGTAGAAATCTTCCGCGCGGTCGAGGAACTGGTCGTAGCGCTTCTCTTGCACCTGCGCGGGGGTGCGGTCGAGCCAGTCCTTGCGGTAGTCGGCGTTGTTCCTGGCGTACTTGCGCTCCAGCTGCTGCAGCTGGGCGTCGGCGAGGCTCAGCGCCAGCGCGGTGCCGGCGGGCTCTGCGCGCTCGCTCACGGCCAGCAGGCGTTCGCGGATCTGGTCGGCCACGGCGCAGACCTGCGCCGGCGTCACCTCGCCGGGTGCCAGCGCCTGCGCGTCCTGCAGCAGCACGGCCAGGCGCGGCAGCTCGTTCTGGCGGTGCCAGGCCAGCAGTTGCGCCAGCTCGTCGCGCACTTTGGGGGTCTGCTCGCTGTCGAAGTCGAGGTAACCGTCGAGCCACCAGTAGCTCACCGTGGGCAGGTTGTTGTAGGCCAGCTTGATGGCGCTGCAGGCGCCGAGCATGCCGGTGATGCCCGCCGCAATCAGCAGCACGCCGATAATCCGCGCCACCGCAGCGCAACGAAATCGGGAAGAAAAACGCATGAATCAGACTCCGCAACAAGACAACCAAGGGCCGATCGACGTCGTCATCATGGCCGCCGGCAAGGGCACGCGCATGAAAAGCAAGTTGCCCAAAGTGTTGCATCGATTGGGCGGCCGCGCATTGCTGGGCCATGTGGCCGCCACTGCCGCGCGCATTGGCGCGCGCGACGTGGTGTTCGTCACCGGGCATGGCGCGGCGCAGGTCGAGGCTGCGATGACCGGTGCCGTACCGGGCGCCAACCTGCGCTTTGCACGCCAGGAGCCGCAGCTGGGCACCGGCCACGCCGTGCAGCAGGCCGCGCCGCTGCTGGCGGACGACGCCACGGTGGTGGTGCTGTCGGGCGACGTGCCGCTGATTGGCGAGGACACCTTGCGTGCGCTCATCGCGGCCAGTGCTGGCGAGCGTCTGGCGCTGCTGACCATCGAGTTCGACGATCCGAGCGGTTACGGCCGGGTCACCCGCTCCAGCGCCGGTGGCGACGTGACCGCCATCGTCGAGCACAAGGATGCCACCGACGCCCAGCGCGCGGTGCGCGAGATTTACAGCGGCGTGATGGCCGTGCCCGCGCGCCTGCTCAAGGGCTGGCTGGCGCGGCTGGACAACAAGAACGCGCAGGGCGAGTACTACCTGACCGACGTGGTGAAGTTCGCGGCGGCCGACGGTGTGCCCGTGGTCGCGCATGTCACCACGGATGCATTGCAGGTGGCGGGCATCAACAGCCCGGCGCAGCTTGCTGCGCTGGAGCGTGCCTGGCAGTTGCGCCAGGCCCATGCGCTCATGGAGCAGGGCGTGCGACTGGCCGACCCGGCGCGCTTCGATTTGCGCGGCACGCTGGACTGCGGCATGGACGTGGACATCGATGTCAACTGCATTTTCGAAGGCTCGGTGTCGTTGGGCGAGGGCGTGCGCATTGGCGCGAACTGCGTGATTGCCAACGCACGCATCGAGGCCGGCGCGGTGATTCATCCGTTCACGCACATCGATGGCGAGAAGGCGGGCGTGACGGTGGGCATGGGTGCGCTGGTGGGGCCGTTCGCGCGGTTGCGGCCGGGTGCGCAGTTGGGTGCGGAGGTGCACATCGGCAACTTTGTCGAGGTGAAAAATTCGACGCTGGCTGCGGGTGCGAAGGCCAACCACCTGGCCTATCTGGGCGACGCCACGGTAGGGGAGCGGGTGAATTACGGCGCGGGCAGCATCACGGCCAATTACGACGGCGCCAACAAGCACCGCACGGTGATTGGTGACGACGTGCATGTGGGGAGCAACTGTGTGCTGGTGGCGCCCATCACGATCGGTGCTGGGGGCACCATCGGCGGGGGCTCGACCGTCAACAAGTCGACCGAGCCGGGGGCGCTGACCGTGGCGCGTGGCAAGCAGGTGAGCTTTGCCAATTGGAAGAGGCCTGTGAAGAAGCCCAAGGGCTGACGGTCCTTTTCAGGGCGGGTGCACAGGCCGCCGGGTGCTCCCCTCCGCGAATGTCCCCCGGCCTGCGGCCTCCTCCTTTATTTCGCTGCGGGGAGCACCCGACGCCCTGTGCACCGGGGCACGCTCTGAGTGATCGCGCGATCAACGACCGCTCTTAACAACGCTCACGTCGATGGGGTGCCTTGCGCAGCGAAATAAAGGAGGAGCGAAGCGGGGGACATTCGCGGAGCAAGGCACCCCGTCGGCGTGAGTGCCGCCCTGAACAAGGCACTTAGCACACGCCACAACCCATAGAAACGCCAGCTCAATCCAACGGCACCCGTGGCTCGAACTTCGCGCGCTTGAGGCTGAAGAAGGCCTTCACGTTGCGCACATTCGCATCGGCCGTGAACAGCCGCTGCGTGAGCGCGCCATAGCCCGGCATGTCGCGCGCCGCCACGACCAACACGAAGTCGGGCCCGGGCGACACGCGCCAACACTGCTGCACCGCGTCGTCCGCAATCACACGGGCCTCGAAGGCGTCGAGCGAAGCGGCGTCCTGCCGGTCGAGCGAAATTTCCACCACCGCCTGCAGCCCGTGACCCAACACCTCGGCCAGCCGGTCAGCCGACAGCAACGCCACCTGGCGCTCGATCAGCCCAAGCTCGCGCAAACGCTGCACACGGCGCAGGCACGTGGGCGGGGAGATCCCGATGTCGGCGGCCAGGCGCTGATTGGTCTGCGAGGCATCACGCTGCAAGGCGTCGAGCAGGCGCAGGTCTGTTGAATCCAGGGATATTGGTTCCATATTTGAATAAATTATGGAATAAAAATCCAAACGAAGGAAATGAAGAAATAAAAGTCCGAAATCAATTGAAATTGGAAAACATATTTCTTCTTCGCCTCCCTACCATCGAGCCTCTTCTTCATTCAAAGGCAGTCACCATGTGCGGCATCGTCGGGGCAGCGTCCCATCGCAACATCGTTCCGGTTCTGGTTCAGGGCCTTCAGCGGCTGGAATACCGCGGCTATGACTCGTGCGGCGTGGCGGTGCATGCCGGCGGCCTGACGCGGGCGCGCACCACCTCGCGCGTGGCGGACCTCATGACGCAGGTGCGCGACGACAAGGTCGAAGGCCTCACCGGCATCGCCCACACGCGCTGGGCCACGCACGGCGCGCCCGTGGTGCACAACGCGCACCCTCACTTCAGCCACGGCCCGGGCGCCGACGCGCAAGCCGCACGCCCCGGGCGCATCGCGCTCGTGCACAACGGCATCATCGAGAACCACGAGCCCCTGCGCGCCGCGCTCGAGGCCAAGGGCTACGTGTTCGAGAGCCAGACCGACACCGAGGTCATCGCCCACCTGGTCGACAGCCTGTACGACGGCGATCTGTTCGAAGCCGTTAAAGCCACCGTGCTGCAACTGCACGGTGCCTACGCCATTGCCGTAATCTGCCGCGACGAGCCGCAGCGCGTGGTCGGCGCGCGCGCCGGCTCGCCGCTGATCCTGGGTGCGGGCAAGGACGGCGCTGAGAATTTCCTGGCCAGCGACGCCATGGCCCTGGCCGGCGTGACCGACCAGATCGTCTACCTCGAAGAAGGCGATGTGGTCGACCTGCAGCCGGGCAAGTACTGGATCGTCGACAAGAACCACAAGCCCGTGACCCGCCAGGTGCGCACCGTGCACGCCCACAGCGGCGCGGCCGAGCTGGGCCCGTACCGGCACTACATGCAGAAGGAAATCTTCGAGCAGCCGCGCGCCATCGGCGACACGCTCGAAGGCGTGGAGGGCATCGTGCCCGAGCTGTTCGACGGCATCGGCCAGGACGGTGCCACGGGGGCGAGCGCGCACCGCGTGTTCCAGGACATCGACAAGATCCTCATCCTCGCGTGCGGCACCAGCTACTACAGCGGGTGCACCGCCAAGTACTGGCTCGAAGGCATCGCCAAGATATCCACGCAGGTGGAGATTGCCAGCGAGTACCGCTACCGCGACTCCGTGCCCGACCCCAAGACGCTGGTCGTCACCATCAGCCAGTCGGGCGAAACCGCTGACACGCTGGCCGCGCTGAAGCATGCGCGCTCGCTGGGCATGGAACAGACGCTGACCATCTGCAACGTGGCCACCAGCGCCATGGTGCGCGAGTGCAAGCTGGCCTACATCACGCGTGCCGGCGTGGAGATTGGCGTGGCGTCGACCAAGGCCTTCACCACGCAGCTGGCCGGCCTGTTTTTGCTCACGCTGGCCGTGGCGCAGGCCAAGGGCCGCCTGAGCGCGGAAGACGAGGCGCGCTACCTGAAGGAAATGCGCCACCTGCCCGTGGCGCTGCAGTCGGTGCTGGCGCTGGAGCCGCAGATCATCGGCTGGTCGGAGGACTTCGCGCGCAAGGACAACGCGCTGTTCCTGGGCCGCGGGCTGCACTACCCGATTGCGCTGGAAGGCGCGCTCAAGCTCAAGGAAGTGACCTACATCCACGCCGAGGCCTACGCCGCCGGCGAGCTCAAGCACGGCCCGCTGGCGCTGGTGACCAGCGAGATGCCCGTGGTGGCCGTGGCCCCCAACGACACGCTGCTGGAAAAGCTCAAGAGCAACCTGCAGGAAGTGCGCGCGCGCGGCGGCGTGCTGTACGTGCTGGCCGACGGCGACACGCAGATCAAGAGCAGCGAAGGCCTGCACGTGATCCGCATGCCCGAACACTACGGCGCGCTGTCGCCCATCCTGCACGTGGTGCCGTTGCAGCTGCTGGCGTACCACACGGCGTGCGCGCGCGGCACCGATGTGGACAAGCCGCGGAATTTGGCCAAGAGCGTCACGGTGGAGTGAGGGGGGCCTGGCGCTGCGGCGCTCTTCCTTGCCATTGATGTCTGAGACAGCGCACAAAGTCTGAGACAACGAAGTCGGATAGCGGGCCGGCCTTGCGGGCTACCCGCAATGTCGGATGCCCGCTGGGCCCGCCATCGGCGGCGGATTCAACCAGGCGATGCAACCCCCCGAGGCTGATTGCAACCCGCTGAACGGGGCACGGCCCTCAGGCGTTGGGTTCGCTTTCGCCGCGTCAGAGATCAGTGAAGTGCATGGTGTTTGCTCTTCACTCGCTAGTAATCTTGCGGTCTACGACGATCTTCTTCCACTTGGCGGCATCTACGGCGACCATTTTTGCGAACTGGTCTGGCGTGCCGGGTGTCGCGGTTTCAATGCCGAGGCGTGCAAGTTTTGCCTTCACGTCGGGATCGGCGAGCGCTTCGTTGGCCGCCTTGTTGAGCTTGGCCACGATGTCTGCTGGCAGCCCCTTGGGGCCGTAGAAACCGAACCACGTGTTCGACTCGAAGCCCGGCAGGGTGTCGGCAATGGCTGGCAATTCAGGTGCGAGCGGGCTGGGCTTGAGTGAGGTCACGCCCAGCGCGCGCAGGCGGCCATTGCGTACGTGCGGCATGCCGGTGGGAAGCGAGTCGAACATGACATCGACCTTGTCGCTAATGAGGTCGGGAATTGCCAGCGCAGTGCCCTTGTAGGGAATATGCGCGACCGACACGCCGGCCTCCGACTTGAACAACTCGGCCGTGAGTTGGACGATGGTGCCGCTACCGCTCGATGCGTAGTTGAGCTTGTCGGGGTTCTTCTTTGCGTAATCGATCCACTCGCGCACAGTCTTGGCCGGCGAATTGACAGGCACCAGCATGATGCTGGTCGCGTCGCCCACGTGCGCGATAGGTGTGAAGTCGCGCACGGTGTCGTAGGGCAATTTGGTGAAAGCCGGGCCTATGGAGTGTGTGCTGGTGGTGGCCAACAGAATCGTGTAGCCATCGGGCGCCGCGTTGGCTGCTTGACCCGAGCCGATGGCGCCGCCCGCGCCGGGCTTGTTGTCGATCACGAAGACAGTGCCCAGCTTCTCGCTCATCTTCTGGCCCAGCGTGCGCGAAAGGAGGTCGGTGGCCCCCGCAGCCGGGAACGGCACGATCAGACGGATCGGTTTGTTCGGATAGTTGGACTGCGCGATCGCAGGAACGGCGGCAAAGGCAGCCAACGCTGCGGCGAGAAGGAAGCGTCTGTTTTGCATGGTGATCAGTCTTTCGGGTGAGGTCGAGAAAAATCGCCGATCGGAAGACGGCGCAGTGGAAGGTGGATGGCGCACTGGCGATGCGGCGAAGTACGAACTGGTCGGAGAGCCTGTGGGCGACATAAAGGCTTCCACTGCGTGCAGTGCGCAGTCAGCACTCGACGATATTCACGGCAAGACCGCCGCGCGACGTTTCCTTGTATTTGGTGAGCATGTCAGCGCCTGTTTCGCGCATGGTCTTGATCACTTTGTCCAGGCTGACATGGTGTTGGCCGTCGCCATGCAACGCCATGCGCGCGGCGTTGATGGCTTTGACTGAAGCGATTGCGTTTCTCTCGATGCATGGAATCTGCACCAGACCACCCACAGGGTCACAGGTCAGGCCCAGGTGATGCTCCATCCCGATCTCGGCCGCGTTCTCGACTTGGGCAGGTGTGCCGCCCAGTACTGCGCACAGCGCGCCTGCGGCCATCGAGCAGGCGACACCCACCTCGCCCTGACATCCCACTTCGGCGCCACTGATCGACGCGTTTTTCTTGTAGAGAATGCCGATGGCACCCGCGGTCAGGAAAAAATCGACGACACCTTTCTCGTCGGCGCCTGCAACAGCCTTCGTGTAGTAGTGCAGCACCGCGGGAATGATTCCAGACGCCCCGTTGGTCGGTGCTGTCACCACGCGTCCGCCCGCGGCGTTCTCTTCATTGACAGCCAATGCCCACAAGTTGACCCAATCCATCATGCGCATGGCATCGACCGGCCTTGGATCAAACTCTCCCAGTCTTCGTGCGAGGGCCGCTGCGCGTCGCGTCACCTTGAACCCGCCAGGCAAAACGCCTTCGGTACGGCACCCACGCTCCACGCAAGCTTGCATCACGCGCCAGATATGCAATAGGCCCGATTCGATCTCCATATCGGTTCGCCAAACGCGCTCGTTGGCGAGCATCAGTTCGGCAATGCTGATGCCATGGGTTTGCGTCAAGGCAAGCAAATCGTCAGCGTGATCGAACGCGAAAGGCAAGATGGTGCTGTCGGGCGCAATGACCTTTTGCATGGCCTCGTCCGAGCTGACGGCGTCACTGACAACGAAGCCGCCGCCGACGGAGTAAAAAGTTGCCTCACGCACCATCGCCCCGCCGTAGTCATAAGCGGCGAACGTCATCCCGTTGGCATGGAACGGCAAGGACTCGCGCCGAAAGAAAGCGACATCGCACACTTCGTCGAATGCAATGCTGTGAACGCCGGCAAGGTTGATGGTTCCGACGCGCCGGATCATCTCGAGAATGGCCGGGATCAGTTCCACGTCGACTTGGTCCGGCTCATGTCCGGCGAGGCCCAGCAGCACGGCCTTGTCGGTGCCGTGGCCTTTGCCAGTGGCGCCCAACGAACCGTACAGACCAACGCTTACGCGTGCGATCAATGCCATCTGTCCGTGCTGCTGCAGTCCACGAACGAACAGGGCGGCGGCTCGCATGGGCCCCACGGTGTGGGAGCTGGATGGACCTATTCCAATTTTGAAGAGATCGAAAACGCTGAGTGCCATATTTGAATTTCTTTGAAGGATCGTTTGCCGGCGGCTCCGGACAACACCTGAATCGTTGCGATGGTAGGAATGCCATATCGTTACGTCTACTGATATATTTTGTTGGTATTAATTAGATAAACTGTCTGTTTATTTCCGAGATCAGGCGACGAAAAATGGACATCAACAAGCTGTTGACGCTGCGCGCACTGTCTGGTTGTGGGACGATGGCCGCTGCGGCTGCTTCGTTGCACTTGACGCCATCGGCCGTCTCGCAACAAATCGCTCAACTTGAACTCGACGTGGATGCAACGCTGACAGAACGGCGAGGACGCGGCGTTGCCTTGACGCCTGCCGGAGACGCGCTTGTCCGCCACACGGAGCGCATCCTGGGCATATTGGACGAGGCCAGATCCGAACTGGCCCGGCTGCGATGCGACATCGCCGGAGAGCTGCGCGTTGCAGCCTTTTCGTCGATTGCGGTCGCCGTTCTCGCCGATACCGTGCATCTGCTGCAATCCCAGCATCCACATCTGCGAGTCGTTCTGCAGGAAATGGAGCCACAGGAAGGCCTGACGGCACTGGGTGCGTGGCGTACCGACATTGCGGTGATCGACGACCTGGCCGCCGACCCGGGTGTGCGCCACGACGCCTACGAGCTGCTTCCTTTGACCCAAGACGTACTGCATATCCTGCTGCCGACCGCCCACCCATTGGCTGACCGACACTCGCTGAGAATCTCCGATTTGCGCGACGCCGCCTGGGCGCTGGATTCAACCAGCAGTTCGTTCGGTGAATTCATCGCGAGTCTTTGCCGACGAGCTGGGTTCGAGCCGCGGATCAACGCACATTGCACGGGTTTCGAAATGGTGGCGGCCATGGTTGCATCCGGTTGCTCGATTTCAATTGCCTCCGGTCTTCGCCTTACAAAGCCGCTGAAGGGCGTCAAATCAGTACGCCTGCGGCCGGAAATTCAGCGGCGCATTCTGTTGGCATACCGCAAGGGCGAGCGCGATCACCCTGCCGTCCAGGCGTTCCTAAAGGAAATCGAGCGCAGCGCTGCCCGCAAATTGGCCGGCAAGTCGGCGCGGAGCGCGATTGCGCTCTCTGAGTGAGCGCGGTTACGGCGTCTCAGACTTTATTGCCAAAGAATACTCAGGCTCAAGATGAGGCATGTTGCGCACGGCGACATGCGGGGCCGCCCGGCGCTGGAAAATCGCCGCGTTGCGCATGCGCCGGCGCACCGCACCCAAGACCACCGCAAGCCCACCCTCAAGGAGACCCCATGAAACCCCAACCCATCGAATACGCCACCGCCTCCGACGACGTCAAGGCCGTCTTCGACGACATCAAGACCTCGCGCAACGTGCCTGACGTCAACAACTTCTGGAAGTACCTCGCCAACGACCCGGCCACGCTCAAGCGCACCTGGGCCAGCCTGAAGGAGGTAATGGCACCGGGCGCGCTCGACCCGGTGGTGAAGGAAATGGTCTACCTCGCTGTGAGCGTCACCAACAACTGCGGCTACTGCATCGCGAGCCACCATGCGGGCGCCGAAAAAGCCGGCATGACGCCGGCCATGTTCGCCGAGCTGATGGGTGTGGTCGGCATGGCCAACGAGACCAACCGGCTGGTGAATGGCTACCGCGTGCCTATCGATCCGGCGTTCGACAAATAGGCGCGAGCCGACCGGCCCGCCGGCCAGCCAACGTCCGTCAGCCGATCGTCATCAGGCTCGCGTTGCCCCCGGCCGCGGCCGTGTTGATGCTCAGCGCGCGTTCCACCACCAGGCTTTCGAGCGGCATGTCGGTGTCGCCCGGCGCGAAGGCGCGCACGCCGACGATGGGGCCCGGCCGCGCCGCAAGGCGCTGCATCACGCGCGACAGGCGCTGCACGTCGCCGTGGAACAGCGCGGCGTCGAACACCACCGTGTCAGACGCCCAGTCGTTCGCCATGGCCACGCACTGCTGCACCTCGGCCGGCAGCGACGCGCGAAGGGCCTGCGCCGTGGCATCGGCCGGCCAGATGGCGGTGCTGCCGACCGACAGCACGGCGGCCAGTTGCGTCAGGCGGTCCGCCTCGGCATCGGCCAGGCACAGCACCGCTTCACGCGGCACCAGCGTGTAGACGTTGCGCTCGCCCGTGGGGCCGGCCAGCGTGCGCGAAGCACCCGCGCGCGACTGCGCGGCAAAGCGTGCGCAGTGCGCGGCCAGCGCGGTACGGTCGGTGGACTCGGCCCAGCGCGACAGTGCCGACAGCGCGGCGCGCGGTGCCGCTGCATTGCCTTCATCGACATCGCCTGCCACGGCGTTGTCCCCCATGGCGCGCGCCACGGCATCGTCCGGCCGCGTCGCCAGCATGCGCAGCATGTACAGCGGCCCACCGGCCTTCGGCCCGGTGCCCGACAGCCCTTCGCCGCCGAACGGCTGCACGCCCACCACCGCGCCCACGATGTTGCGGTTCACGTAAACGTTGCCCGCCTTGGCGTGCCCCACCACCTGCGCAATGGTCTCGTCGATGCGCGTGTGCACGCCCAGCGTGAGCCCGTAGCCCGTGCCGTTGATCTGCCCGATGAGCGCGCCCAGGTCGCGCCGGCGGTAGTGCACCAGGTGCAGCACCGGGCCGAACACCTCGCGCTGCAGCTCGGCAATGCTGTCGAGCTCGATCAGCGTGGGCATCACGTAGGTGCCGTGCTGCATGTCGTGCGCA
The DNA here is from genome assembly GCF_046156345.1 of Variovorax sp. H27-G14. Lineage (NCBI taxonomy): Bacteria > Pseudomonadati > Pseudomonadota > Betaproteobacteria > Burkholderiales > Comamonadaceae > Variovorax > Variovorax sp. H27-G14. The sequence goes on along the minus strand of NZ_JAYLVN010000001.1, from coordinate 958,069 downwards.
TGCTCGCGGCCCTGGCGAAACACCTTGCGGCCCTTCGCCTGCATGGCCGCGATGTGGCGCTCGATGCCGTCGCGTGCCTCGGTGTCGATCACCGGGCCCACGTCCACGGCCAGCCGCGCGGGGTTGCCGACGCAGGCCTCGGCCATCGCGCCCTTGAGCATCTCGACCAGCCGGTCGGCCGCTTCCTCCTGCACGCACAGCACGCGCAGGGCGGAGCAGCGCTGGCCCGCGCTGTCGAAGGCCGAGGCCATCACGTCGGTGACGACCTGCTCCACCAGCGCGGACGAGTCCACGATCATCGCGTTCTGCCCGCCGGTCTCCGCAATCAGCGGCACGGGCGCGCCGTGGGCGCCCAGGCGCTGCGACAGCGTTTTCTGCAGCAGGCGCGCCACCTCGGTCGAGCCGGTGAACATCACGCCCTGCACGCGCGTGTCGGCCACCAGCGCGGCGCCTACGGTTTCACCACGGCCGGGCAGCAGCTGCACCGCCGTGCGGGGCACGCCGGCCTCCCACAGCACACGCACCGCTTCCGCCGCCACCAGCGGCGTCTGTTCTGCGGGCTTGGCCAGCACCGGGTTGCCGGCCGCGAGCGCGGCGGCCACCTGGCCGGTGAAGATGGCGAGCGGAAAATTCCACGGGCTGATGCACACCATCGGGCCCAGCGCGCGGTGCGTGGCGTTCGAGAAATCGTTGCGCGCCTGCGCCGCATAGAAGCGCAGAAAGTCGACGGCCTCGCGCACTTCGGCAATCGCGTTGGGGTAGGTCTTGCCGGCCTCGCGCGCCAGCAGGCCCAGCAGTTGGGGCATGCGTGCTTCGAGCAGGTCGCCCGCGCGTTCCAGCATCGCGGCGCGCTCGCCGGGCGGCGTGGCGGCCCAGGCGGCGGCACCGCCTTGTGCCTGCGCGATGGCCGATTCGACCTCGGCCAGCGTCGCTTCCTGCACATGGCCGACGGTGTCGCGGTGGTCCGCCGGGTTGCGCACGTCGGCCCAGGGGTTCGCTTCGGCGCTGCCGGCCTCGGCCAGCAGCGGGGAGGCGCGCCAGTCGGTCTGCGCGCTGTCTTGCAGGGCACGGCCCAGCGCACGCAGGCTGTCGTCGTTGGCCAGGTCGAGCCCGCGCGAGTTGGCGCGTTGCGCGCCGTACAGCGCCGCCGGCAGCGCAATGGCCGGATGCGGCAGGCCCACCGTGCCTTCCTGCGCGCCCATGCGTTCCACCGTGGCCACCGGGTCTTCCACCAGCACGTCGAGCGAAATCGTCGGGTCCGCGATGCGGTTCACGAAGGAGGTGTTGGCGCCGTTCTCCAGCAGGCGGCGCACCAGGTAGGCCAGCAGCGTCTCGTGCGTGCCCACCGGCGCGTAGATGCGGCACGGCCGCCCCAGCGGCCCCACCACCTGCTCGTACAGCGGCTCGCCCATGCCGTGCAGGCACTGAAACTCGTACTGCCCCGGGCTGTAGCGCGACGGGTCGGCCGCGGTGTAGATGGCGGCCAGCGTGTGCGCGTTGTGCGTGGCGAACTGCGGGTACACCTGCTCGGGCGCGGCCAGCAGCTGGCGCGCGCAGGCCAGGTAAGACACGTCGGTGTAGGCCTTGCGCGTGTAGACCGGGTAGCCGTCGAGCCCATCGACCTGCGCGCGCTTGATTTCGCTGTCCCAGTACGCGCCCTTCACCAGCCGCACCATCAGACGGTGGCGGCTGCGGCGCGCGAGGTCGATCACGCAGTCGATCACGAAGGGGCAGCGCTTCTGGTACGCCTGAATCACAAAGCCGATGCCGTTCCAGCCCGCCAGCGCCGGCTCGAAGCACAGGCGCTCCAGCAGGTCGAGCGACAGCTCCAGCCGGTCGGCTTCTTCGGCGTCGATGTTCAGGCCGATGTCGTAGCGCCGCGCCAGCAGCGTGAGCTCGCGCAGCACCGGGTACAGCTCGGCCATCACGCGCGCATGCTGGGCGCGGCTGTAGCGCGGGTGCAGGGCGGAGAGCTTGATGGAAATGCCCGGCCCGTCGTACACGCCGCGCCCGGCCGATGCCTTGCCGATGGCATGAATGGCGTCTTCGTACGCCACGCGGTAGCGCCGGGCGTCTTCGCTGGTGAGCGCCGCTTCGCCGAGCATGTCGTACGAATAGCGAAAGCCCTGCGCCTCCAGTTCGCGCGCATTGCCCAGTGCCTGCGCAATGGTCTCGCCGGTGACGAACTGCTCGCCCATCATGCGCATCGCCATGTCCACGCCCTTGCGAATGAGCGGCTCGCCGCCCTTGCCAATGAGCCGCGTGAGCACGCTCGACAGCCCCGTCTCGCTGTGCGTGGCGACCAGCTTGCCGGTCAGCAGCAGGCCCCAGGTGGCGGCGTTGACGAACACCGACGGGCTGCGCCCCGCGTGCGACTGCCATTGGCCGTGCGCGATCTTGTCGCGGATGAGCGCGTTGCGCGTCTCGGCGTCGGGAATGCGCAGCAGCGCCTCCGCCAGGCACATCAGCGCCACGCCCTCTTGCGACGACAGCGCGTACTCCTGCAGCAGGCCCTGCACCAGGCCGGCGCGCCCGCTCGCGTTCTTGCGGTTGCGCAGCTGCTGCGCGATGCGGTGCGCGAGCGCTTGCGCCTCGTGGCCCAGATCGGCCGGCAGGCGGGCCTGCGCGAGCAGCGGCGCCAGCGCCTCGGGCTCGGGGCGCCGGTACGCGGCGGTGACCGCGGCGCGCAACGCGGAGGGCTGGGCCACGCCGTCAGCGAAGTCCGAGAAGCAAGAGGGGAGGGGGTCGACGCTGGAATTGCTCATGAAAAGGCCCGGGCTGGTGAGATGTTGAATGGTCTTCTTCTTGTTGCTGAATTTGTGTTCGAAGAATGGGCTCATCACAGAATAAAAAACCAGGCCGCTGCGGGCGGGAGAATCCGGTTTCGTCCGCACGAGCGGGAACGCAACCGAGACCCCAAGGGAGCGACACCATGAATCGATGGACATGCCTTGCGGCTGCGGGCCTGGCGCTGTGGTCGGCCTCGGCCGCTGCCGCGCCGGATGCTTGCACCGCCGCAGCGGGCCCCGCGTGCTACCGCGCCTTTCAGCCGCCCGGCGCTCAGGGCACGCTGAACTACTACGCCTCGCTCGCGCCCGATGACGCGGCAAAGCCGACCCGGGCCCTCATCGCCCTGCACGGCCATCCGCGCGATGCAGAGAAGACCTTCAACGCCGCGCTGCGGGCCGTGAGCAATGCCCAGATGCGTGCTGACCCACAGGGCGACATGCGGGCCGACACGAGGGCCGACATGCCGCCCGACACGCTGGTCGTTGCACCGGTTTTCCAGGTCGCGGCCGACCAGTCCGCCAAGTGCAGCGCGCCAGGCGTTCCGCCCGCGCAGCCCGGCGACCTGCTCTGGACCTGCGGCTCCTGGCTCGAAGGCGGCCGTGCCGGCAACGGCGCGCGCATCACCTCGTTCGCGGCCATGGACGCGCTGGTGGCCGAGCTTGCGCGGCGCTGGCCCAGCCTGCGCACCGTCACCATCGCCGGCTTCTCTGCGGGGGCGCAGATGGTGCAGCACTACATCGGCTTTGCCGACCAGGAAAACGCAGGCGCCGCCTCGCTCGCCGTGCGCTACGTGGTCGCCGACCCCGGCACCTGGCTGTACTTCGACGCCTGGCGCCCGCAGCCACCGGCCGAAGGCGCCTGCCCCGGCGTGAACCGCTGGAAGTACGGCACCGAGGGCCTGCCCGGGCACCTTGGGCGCAGTGCCGCGCAGGCGCGCCAGCGCTATGCCGCGGCCGACATCCGCTACCTCGAAGGTGCGCTCGACGGCAGCGACGCCAAGGGCACGTACTACGGCATTCTGGACAAGTCGTGCGCGGCCATGGCGCAGGGCCCGTACCGCATGCAGCGCGGCCTGGCCTATGCGCAGTACGACCGCACCTTGCTCGCACCCGAACAGCACCGCGAGGTGGTGCTGGTGCCGGGCTGCGCGCACGACGTGGCCTGCGTGTTTCCTTCGGAGGCGGCGCGCGCCGCGTTGCTGGGCACTTCGCGCTGAAGAGCACATCGATGGTCTGAATGCCTTGACTTGGTTTCCTTTGTATTGGATATTCAATCCAATATGAAAGAAACAGAAGCGCCGCCCTCCCTGAACGACCGCATCGCGCAGCGCGTGCGCGAGCTGCGTGCCGCGCGCGGCCTGTCGCTCGACGCGCTGGCCACGCACTGCGGCGTGAGCCGTTCGATGATCTCGCTCATCGAGCGTGGCGAAAGCAGCCCCACCGCCGTGCTGCTCGAAAAGCTGGCCACCGGCCTGGGCGTGTCGCTGGCCTCGTTGTTCGACGAACCCGCGCCCGTGGCCGACCCCGTGGCGCGCGCGGCCGACCAGCTTCAGTGGCGCGACCCGCACTCCGGCTACCTGCGGCGCAACGTGTCGCCCGGCGGTTTCTCGTCGCCGATTCAGGTGGTCGAGGTGCTGTTTCCGCCCAAGGCCCGCGTGGCTTATGAAACCGCTGCGCGCGAGAGCGTCGTTCACCAGCAGGTGTGGGTGCTGGACGGCGTCATCGAAATCACGCTGGGCGAAGAGCACCACCGCCTGGCCACCGGCGACTGCCTGGCCATGGTGCTCGACCGCCCCATGAGCTACTACAACCCCTCGCGCAAGACCACGCGCTACGCCGTCGTCATTGCGACGGGGCTTTCTTTTTCGGCGAGATGAACATGAGCACCACGACCTCCACCCCCTCCCTCACCCCCACCTCCGCTGTCACCACCCCGGGCCATGGCGCCCCGCGCGTGCACGTTCTTCAATCCGTTTCAGACGCACAGCTGCAAGCGCTGGCCGACGTGCTGGCCGACGTGCTGGCCGATTGCGTCGAAGGCGGCGCTTCGGTCAGCTTCATGCGGCCGCTGAGCCCCGAGCGCGCACAGGCCTTCTGGCGCCACGTGGCCGAAGGTGTGGAACGCGGCGAGCGTGCATTGCTGGTGGCCGAGGACGCCGACGGCATTCTCGGCACCGTGCAGCTCGTGCTCGCGCAGCCAGAGAACCAGCCGCACCGCGCCGAGGTCGCCAAGATGCTGGTGCACCGCCGCGCGCGGCGCAGGGGCATCGGCGCGCTGCTGATGCAGGCGGCTGAAACCGTGGCACGCGAACACGGCAAGACGCTGCTGGTGCTCGACACCTCCAGCGCCGAAGCCGAGCGGCTCTATGCGCGCAGCGGGTGGACGCGCGTGGGCACCATCCCCGGCTTTGCGCTGCTGCCCGACGGCGAGCCGTGCGCCACCACGTTCTTCTACCGGCAGTTGAGCACCTGAAAGGCCGCAGGGCGCCGGGCCCGGCGTCAGCGCGCGCCGAACTGCGCGTGCGCGAACAGGTCCTTGAACTCGCGCGGCTGCGAGCGCCAGTACTGGTGCGGCGCGTTCACCTGCGCGCCCAGCGCGGCCGCGGCATGCCACGGCCAGCGCGGGTCGTACAGCATCGCGCGGGCCAGCGACACCGCGTCGGCCTGTCCGTTGACCAGAATGGCTTCGGCGTGCGCGGGCTCGGTAATGAGGCCCACCGCAATCGTCGGCAGCCCCACCTCGGCCTTCACGCGCTCCGCGAACGGCACCTGGTAGCCCGCGCCCAGCGTGATGGCCTGTTGCGGCGACACGCCGCCGCTGGACACGTGAATGGCCGCGCAGCCACGCGCCTTGAGCGCCTGCGAGAACGCCACCGTGCCGTCCAGGTCCCAGCCGCCCGGCACCCAGTCGCTGGCCGACACGCGCACCCACACCGGCCGCTCGGCGGGAAACTCGGCGCGCACCGCGTCGAACACTTCCAGCGGAAAGCGCATGCGGTTCTCCAGGCTGCCGCCGTACGCGTCGGTGCGGTGGTTGGCGATGGGCGACAGAAACTGGTGCAGCAGGTAGCCGTGCGCCGCATGGATCTCCAGCCCGTCGATGCCCAGCCGCGCCGCGCGCCGCGCCGCCGCCACGAAGGCGTCGCGCACGCGCGCCATGCCGGCGGCGTCGAGCGCAATGGGCGGGTCTTCGTGGGGCGCATGCGGCACGGCGGAGGGCGCGTAGCCTTTCCAGCCCAGGGGCTCGTCGGGGCGAATCTGCGTGCCGCCGTCCCACGGGGCGCGGCTGGAGGCCTTGCGCCCTGCGTGTCCCAGTTGCATGGCGATCTTGATGGGCGAGTGCGCGCGCATGGCGTGCAGCACGCGCGCCAGGCCTTGTTCGTTGGCGTCGGAGTACAGGCCGAGGTCGCCGGGCGAGATGCGCCCTTCGGCCTCCACCGCGGTGGCCTCGATGATCAGCAGCCCGGCGCCCGAGATCGCGAGGTGGCCGAGGTGAATCAGGTGCCAGTCGCCGGGGGTGCCTTCTGTGGCGGAGTACTGGCACATCGGCGCGATCACGATGCGGTTGTCTATTTGCAGTTCACCGAGCCGAAGGGGCTCGAACAGGCGGGGCTTTTGGGTTCTCATGGGGGTGCGGCCTTGCGGGTGCTGTGGTGGCGCGAATTCTGCGGGGTCTGCGCGATATGTGCCGGGGGGCTTGGGGGTGGCCTTGTGTCTCGGAGCGGTATGAGGGGGCGTCTGTTGTTCGTGTGGCTGATGCTGTTCAGGGCGACGTTCAGGGCGACGCTCACGCCGACGGGGTGCCTTGCTCCGCGAATGTCCCCCGGGGCTTCGCCCCTCCTCCTTTATTTCGCTGCGCAAGGCACCCCATCGACGTGAGCGTTTTCAGGGCCGGGGTTGATCGGCGGAACACCTGCAGCGTGCCCAGGTGCACAGGGCGTCGGGTACTCCCCGCAGCGAAATAAAGGAGGAGGCCGCAGGCCGGGGGACATTCGCGGAGGGGAGTACCCGGCGGCCTGTGCACGCGCCCTGAATGACTCCCGCATCCAAGCAACGAACACCAGCCAAAAACTGACCCGAAGCTGACCGAACCACAAGCCACATCCAGCGTTGCAGCGGGGTTACGATCCCCGCCGCCCATGACGCCAAGCCTCCAACGCTTCGCAAGTCATCAACGCTGAAATCGCACCCCCGTCCGGTCTCCTGCCGAAGTTCGTGTGAACCCTGGGTTTGTGGGGTGACACGGCCATGTACGCACTGTCATCATTCGCCGCTGCATGAACCTCGACCCGAACCCTCTCGCCGATCTGTTGAACCGCGCCCGGCACGCCCTGTCGGACCCGGGCGGCGCGCTGCCCGACATGCCCGCGGCCACCGACGATGCAGGGTGCACCGTGCTGCTGGCCCTGGGCGCCAGCGACAGCCGCGCCCGCGTGGTCGTGGGCCACGGCAGCGACATGGCCTCGGCCTGGCGTCGCGCCGCCGATGCCGCGGCGGTGCAGGCCAAGCGCGCACCCAGCCCGCCGCAGCGCCTGCGTGCCGAGCTGGTCGATCGGGTCACGGCCCTGACGTGGGGTGAACTCAAAGCCAGGCTGGCGGGCACCAAACGCAACTATTTCAACGAGGGCATCGCGCTGGACGCGGGCTTCGAGGTGGCGCTGCTCGCGCAGGAAATGCATGGCAGCGCCATCCTCTACAACGGCGACGTCGACCATGCCGAGCCCAACACCGGCAACCTGCGGCTGCACTGCCAGCGCCGCTTCGGGCGCGACATCGACTTTCCTACCGACGACGCGGCGCCGGTGTGGTGCTTCACCACGCGCGCGGTGTACGTCGATACCGTCGATGCAAAGGGCGCGTGGCCGATCACCGCCGAAGGGCAGGCCGCGGGCTTTCGCGAACTGAGCGACTGGCACGCGCCGCAGGTGCATGCGCTGGTCGACGACGCAAGCGCCTACTTGGCCGAGCAGGTCAAGCCCAACGGCGAGTTCCACTACGGCTGGTTTCCGTGCTTCGACCGACCGATTCCCACCTACAACACGCTGCGCCACGCCAGCTCGACCTACGCGATGCTCGAGGCCTGGGAGATCACGCGCGGCAATAGCGGTGCCGACAAGCTCAAGGCCGCCATCGACCGCTCGCTGGCGTTGCTGACGGGCAGCCTCATCCGCCCGGCCAACCTGCCCGACGGCACCCGCGCGGCCTACCTGCTGGACGTGGGCAGCGAGATCAAGCTGGGCGGCAACGCCGTGTGCCTGCTGGCGCTGGTGAAGTACACGGAGCTCACCGGCGACCGCCTGCACCTGCGGCTCATGGAGCAACTGGCGCTGGGCATCCGCCACATGCAGGACGCGCACAGCGGCAGCTTCGTGCATGTGCTGAACGCGCCCGCGCTCGACGTGAAGGACAATTTCCGCGTCATCTACTACGACGGCGAGGCCGCCTTCGGGCTGATGCGGCTGTACGGCCTCACGCGCGACGCGCGCTGGCTTGCGGTGGTCGAAAAAGCCTTCGAGCACTTCATTGCCGCCGAGCACTGGCGCGCACACGACCATTGGCTGAGCTACTGCGTGAACGAGCTCACGCGCTATCGGCCCGAAACGCGCTACTACGAGTTCGGCCTGCGCAATGTGGCGGGCTACCTCGACTTCGTGCTCGAGCGCATCACCACCTTTCCCACGCTGCTGGAGCTGATGATGGCCGCGCGCGAAATGGTGCTGCGCATGGAGGCCGACCCCGCGCTGCAGCCGCTGCTGGCGGGGCTCGACCGCGAGAAGTTCGACCGCGCGCTGGAGTACCGCGCGCGCTACCTCGCCAACGGCCACTTCTGGCCCGAGCTGGCGATGTTCTTTCGCAACCCGGCGCGCATCGCGGGCTCGTTCTTCATCAAGCACCACAGCTTCAGGGTGCGCATCGACGACGTGGAGCACTACCTGTCGGGCTATGTGGCGTACCACCGGATGCTGAAGGAGCAGGACGCACACGACGTACAGCACACCGCCGAGGGCACCCCGGCCACCCCGCTCGCCACCACCGGCGTGGTGGCCTGGGGCGGCGACGTCAACCTCTCGCGCCGCCAGCACTATCGGTTGCACGAACTGGGCGGCGCGCAAAAGATGCTGTGCGACATCGCCGCGCTGCGCGAGGCCGACCTGCGCATCGTCAACCTCGAATGCGTGGTGGCCACCGCGGGCGAGCAGGGCGTGGACAAGGACGAGACCGCGCCGTATTACTACCGGGCACGTCCCGAGATGCTCGCGGTGCTCACCGAGGCCGGCATCGGCATGGTGGCCACCGCCAACAACCACAGCGGCGACTACGGCCCCGATGCGCTCATGGAGCAGCAGGGCCTGCTCGACGCCGCGGGCATCGCCCATGCCGGCACCGGCCGCACGCTGGAAGCCGCGCTGCGCCCCGCGTTGCGCCGCGCCGGTGGCGTGCGCGTGGCGCTGTTTTCTCTCGACGCCACGCAGCCGCGCTTTGCCGCGAGCGCAGAGCGCCCCGGCGCTGCATGGCTGCCGCTGAACGACCCCGCCGCCTGGCACGCCACGCTGGCGCCGCGCATCGAGGCCGCGCGCCGCGAGGCCGACGTGGTGCTGGTGGCCGTGCACTGGGGCGACAACCTGGAGACCGAACCCTCGGCGGCGGAGATTGCGGTGGGCCACGCCATCGTCGATGCGGGCGCCGATGCGGTGCTCGGCACCTCGGCACATGTGCTGCAGGGCATCGAGGTCTACCGCGGCCGGCCTATCCTGCACGACGCGGGCGACCTGCTGTTCGACTCGGTGCGCGACGACCTGGGCGACTCCGGTGTGTTCTCGCTCACGCTGGGGCCGCGCGGTGTCGAGCAGGTGGTGTTCACGCCCATCGGCATCGGCTTCGGTTTCTCGCGGCAGCGCGAAGGCGATGAGGCCGTGGCGCTCAGCGCGCGCTTTGCCGCGCAATGCCGCGCGCTGGGCACCGAGATGACGCCGCTGCCGGGCGGGCGCTGCGCGCTGCGGCTGTCGCCGCCCGAGCGACCCGAGCGGCCCGAGCTGCACGCGGGCCGCGCACTGCTTCGCGCGGAAGTCACGCCACCGGCTTCGCGCCCTGTCCCTGTCGTCGGTCCCGTGCGTGTGCCCCGGCCCGAGTGGACGGTCGACGCAGTGCCAGACGATGCGCACATCACTCCGCTGCAACTGGGCTCGCTGCGGCTCGTGGGCCTGCGCTGTGCGCCGCGTCAGATCGCGGGGCGCCAGCTGCTGTGGGTCGAGTCGTTCTGGACCGCCGATGCGCCGGTGGCGCACGACCTGCGCATTCAGTTCCGCGCGCTGCCGATGCGCAGCACCCGCATGCCCGCCTGGGGCGCCAGCATGGACCACGACCCCTGCGACTGGATGTGGCCCACCAGCCGGTGGGAGCCGGGGCGCATCTACCGCGACCGCTACGGCCTGCGTCCGCCACGCGCCGGCCTGATGACCAGCGACGTGCTGCAGCTCGAAGTGCGCCTGCGCAGCAGCGCGGCCGATGTGGCCGAGCCGCCGCCACGCCGGCTCGCGCTGTGGTGCGGCCTGCGCGTGCCGACGCTGCCCGTGCCACTGCCGCAGCGTCCGGCGCCCGTGCTCGCGGCCGACCGCCCCGGTGCCGCAGCAGGGCCTGAGCCGGTCTGGACCGCCGCGCAACTGCAACAGGCCACGGGCGGTCGGTGGCTGGTCGCGCCGCCGCCGGGCTGGTTCGCCAACGCCGTGGTGCGCGGGCCGACGCACATGGGTCTGCTGCCCAAGCCCGCGCTGTTCATCGCGTCGGACTTCCGCACGCTGGCCGCGCACGAGAACTACAGCAAGCCGCGCACCGACAACTGGGACCGCCACCTCGATCTGCCCGCGCTGCATTCGGCATTGGCCGGCGCGGTGGTCGCGCACCCGGTGGAGGGGCTCGATGCCGCCTTCCCGCTGCTGCAGGTGGCCGACCCCATTGCCGCGATGCTCGCCATGGGCGCCGCCGCGCGCGAGCGCTTCCGGGGCCTGGTGGTGGGCGTCACCGGCACGGTGGGCAAGTCGTCCACCATCGCCATGCTGCGCGACCTGCTGCCCGAGCGCGCGCGCGTGCACACCACCGTCGACAACTACAACTCGCGCGTGGGCGTACCCGCCACGCTGGCCGGCCTGGCGCCCGACGCCGACGTGTGCATCCTCGAAATGGCGCAAAGCGGCCTGTGGATGGACCGCGGCCCCATCTCGCTGATGGCGCGACCGCACGTGGCGCTCATCACCGAGATCGGCCTGTCGCAGACCCGCCAGGCGTCCACGCTGGCGCTCACTGCGGGCTACAAGTCGCGCATCTTTCTAGGGCTGGAGCCGGGCGGCGTGGCCGTCGTGCCCGACCACATTGCCTGCCTGCGCCAGGTGGTGGAGGCCGCGGCCTGCACCGCGGGCGCCATCTGGGTGGTGGGCACCGGGCCCGACGCCAACGTGCGCGTGCTTGAAACCCGCCCCGAGCCCGGCGGCGGTTGCCGCGTGCGCATCGCGGTGCCGGGGCGCGTGCATGAATACCTTTTTCCGGTCGATAGCGCGGGGCTGGTGCGCAACTCGGCATTGGCCTTCGCGGCGCTGCTGGCCATGGGCTTCGACGGCGAGGCCGCATGCGCGCGCATGCCGCAGGTGCGCCTGCCCGCGTCGGTGATGCAGGTGCGCGCGCTGCGCACCCAGGCCGGCGTGCAGGCCACGCTGATCGACGACAGCTGGAACGCCGAGGTCATGTCGATGCGCAATGCCATGGAGTTCGTGCGCACCTACCAGCGCGCGCCGCACGGACCGGTGGTGCGCAAGATCGGCGTGCTGGGGCGCATCGTCAACCTCGACAGCGAGGCCGAAGCCATGCACCGCAGCCTGGCCGCGCCGGTGCTGGCGTCGGGCATCGCGCACCTGGTGACGCATGGCGAAGAGATGCGCTGGCTGCGCGAGGAAATGCCGGCCGGCCTGCTCGGCCCGCACTTCGACGACGCCGCGCAGCTGGCCGCCTACCTGGGCGCCTTTCTGCGCGACGGCGATCTGGTGCTGGTGAAGGGCGACCGCGACCGGTCGGACTTCGGCCACATCCCCGGCCTGCTGGAGCAGCTGTGAGCGCAGCGGCCTTTTTGTCGAGGCACGTGCGCACATCGCGCGCGCTGGCAGTCGCCCGCAGGTGTCTGGCGCGACCTGCGGCGCGAAGCGCCATCGTGCTGCTGGCCCTGGCGCAGGCAGCGTGCGCGCAACGCACCGGCCCCGACGTGCCGCGTGCCTTCGCCGCCAGCAACGACGAGGTGCTGCACTGGAACCAGCCGGCCGAGCGCGCCAACTGCCCCGACCGGCCCGGCTACCTGTGGGTGCAACCGGCGGAAGGGCCGGCCTGCATCCGCTACTTTGCGAGTGGCGACATCGAGGGCGCGCGCATGGCCATCGTGCAGTTCTCGGGCGACCGCGACGGCGTGATGGACCAGGCGCCCGAGCGCATTCCGGGCAACACCGAGGCACTGCGCATGCTCGACGCGCAACGCAGCCGCGACCGCGCCGGCGTGCCCTGGGTGTTCATGGCGCGGCCCGGCACTTATGGCTCGTCGGGCGACCACCGCAAGCGCCGCCAGCTGGTCGAGTTCCATGCGCTGGACGCCGCGCTCGACGCACTCATGCAGCGCCACAAGCTGCAGCGCCTGACCCTCGTGGGCCACAGCGGCGGTGCCACCGCGGGGGCCGCGCTGCTCACGCTGGGGCGCACGCGCGTGGCCTGCGCGGTGCTGACCTCGGGCGCCTACGGCCTGCTGGAGCGCGCGCGCCTGCTGGGCCGCTCGCAGGACGGGCGCACCGACACCACCGGCAGCACGCAGTTCTACGACCCGCTCGACCATGTGAACGGCATCGTGCGCGACCCGGCGCGGCGCATCGTGCTGATCGGCAATCGCGACGACCGCAACACGCCCTTTGCGCTGCAGCAGCGCTTTGCCGACGCAGTGGCCAAGGCGGGCCACCGCATCGAGCTGCGCACCCACGCGGCCGAGCCGCCCGAATTTCACGACCTCAAAGACCGCGTGGCATTGCTCACCGCGTCGCAGTGCGCGCGCGAGGCGATGCTGCCTTGAGGCCGGCTCACCACGCAACACCCGCAGTCCAAGCAGAACCCACCGTACGAAAAGCACACGCAGGAGCGCCATGACCAGCACCATCACCTCGCGCGAGTTCGGCCTCATGCCGGACGGCCGCGTCGTCACCGAACACACCCTGGACAACGGCCACGGCCTGAGCCTGAGCGTCATCAACCTCGGGGGCATCGTCACCGCGCTGCGCGTGCCCGACCGCCACGGGCAGGCCGCGAACGTGGTGCTGGGCCTGCCCACGCTGGCCGACTACCTCAAGCCGCATCCGCACTTTGGCGCCATCGTCGGGCGGCATGCCAACCGCATTGCAGCAGGGCGCTTCACGCTCGACGGCGTGACGCACCAGCTGGGGCTGAACAACGGCGTCAACGCGCTGCACGGCGGCGCCACCGGTTTCGCCAGGCGCTACTGGGAGGCGGTGCCGCTGTCGGCCGACGAGTCGGGCAGCGACGTGGCCATTGCGCTGCACTACACCAGCGCCGACGGCGAAGAGGGCTACCCCGGCGAGCTGCAGCTCGCGGTGCGCTATACGCTGGCCGCGCAGGCCAACACCTGGCGCATCGACTACAGCGCCGTCACCGACAAACCCACGGTCGTCAACCTGAGCCACCACGGCTACTTCAACCTGGCGGGCAGCGGCTCGGTGATGGACCACCGGCTCACGCTGCCGGCCAGCCGGTACTGCCCGGTCGACGACACGCTGATTCCGACCGGGCTGGCCGACGTGGCCGGCACGCCCTTCGACTTTCGGGCGGCCACGCGCATCGGCGAGCGCATTCGCCAGGGCCATGAGCAGCTGATGCGCGCGCACGGCTACGACCACAACTGGGCGCTCGACCGAACGCACAGCGCCGATGGTCTCGCGCTGGCGGCGCGGCTGGAGCACGAGGCCACGGGCCGCGTGATGGAGGTGCACACCAGCGAGCCGGGCGTGCAGTTCTACTCGGGCAACTTTCTCGATGGCAGCCTGTTCGGCAGCGCGGGCGCCAGCCTGCGGCAGGGCGACGGGCTGTGCCTGGAAACGCAGCACTTTCCTGATTCGCCCAACCAGCCGGCCTTTCCGTCGACGGTGCTGCGCCCGGGGGAGCGATTTCACAGCGCGACGGAGCACCGCTTCGGCGTGCTTTCTTGATGCGGGCGACGGAGCACCGCTTCGGCGTGCTTCCTTGATGCGGGCGGGCCTAATGGCTCAGGCCACGGGCCGGCGGTAGGCCGTGTCGTTGCGGTACTCGCCGGGCGTCACGCCCTTGAGCCGGCGAAAGTGGCGGTTGAAGTTGGAGATGTTGTTGAAGCCCACCAAGTAGCAGATGCTGGAGATCTGCTGGCGCCCATCGCGCAGCAGCTGACAGGCCTCGCCGATGCGCGCGCGCGTCACGAACTCGGTGAAGGTGTGGCCGGTGGTGCGCCGGAAGAAGCGCGAGAACGCGCCCTTGCTCATGCCCGCGAGCGTGCTCACGCTGTCCAGTGACAGCTCCTGCGCGCAGTGCGCGTGGATGTGGGCGAGCACCTTCTCGATCTGGCGCGGCTGCGCGGTGCGGTTCGGCGCAGTGGCGGTGGCGCACAGTGGGCGGCACGCGGGCCAGTGCGCCAGATCGTTCAGCAGCCCGGCGAAATCCGCGAAGCGCGCCAGGCCCGACAGCGCCTGCATGCGGTGGATGCGCTGGCGCACGTCGTCGCCGGTGTTCAAAAACTCGATGCCGTGCCGTGCGCGCTCCAGGAAACGCATGGCGCCCTGCAGCTCGGGGAACAGCTCGGTGGCCTTGCGCAGCGTGCTTTCCTTGAACTGCACTGCCAGGCTGCGCAGCGCCACGCCCTGCGCGGGCAGGTCGGTCGACACGAAGTTGTGCGGCACCCGCGGCCCGATGAGCACCAGAAAGCCCGGCGCAAAGCTGGCGATGTCGTCGCCGATGTAGGCCTTGCCGTGGGTCGCCACGATCAGGTGCAGCTCGTAGTCGTCGTGGTAGTGCCAGCGCTCGTGCGCGGAGGGTGCGCCGTGCGCCTGGCAGCGCACCAGGTTCGCGGGCGCGAAGGCGCTCCCGGGTTCGGGGTCGCGCAGGGTGTCGTCTTCGAACTCGGCGCCGCGCGGGTCGGGCGACGGAAAGCGGGGCGGGGGTGAGTGGGGGGAGGGCTGCTGCTGGAACATCGGCGGAGCAGATTATTTCAATAAAGCAAACGTTTGCGCAAACGATTGCTCATCGGGTTTTACCCTGACGCGCAACGCACCGGAGCGGCGAAAAAACCGCCCGGTGCAACTGTCTTTCTCAGCCCGCGAACAGCGCCGCCGGCACGCCCGGGCTGTCGATGCGCACCTTGAAGAGCCCACCGGCCAGCGGCTCGGCGGCCTGCTGCTCGGGCGTGAGGCCGTTGCGCGCGGTGGTGATGTACAGCGTGCGCAGGTCGGCGTCGCCGAAGGCGCAGTCGGTCACATGGCTCGCGGGCAGCGCGATGCGGCACAGCTCCACGGCGCTCACCGGGTCGTGGCAGGTGACGCAGGCGCCGCCCCAGTGGCAGATCCACAGGCGCCCGGCGGCGTCGGTGGTCATGCCGTCGGGCAGTCCGTCGGGCTTGGGGAAACGGTGCCACACGCGGCGGTTGGACACGGTGCCGGCGTGCATGTCGAAGTCGTAGGCGTACAGGCGGTTGAGCACCGTGTTGTTGAAGTACATGGTGCGCCCGTCGAGCGACCAGGTCGGCCCGTTGGTCACCTCGAAGCCGTCGTCGTGCCGGGTGCAGCGGCCGTCGGCGTCGTAGCGGTACAGCGCGCCGGTGGGCGCCTTGCAGTCGAAGTCCATGCTGCCGGCCCAGAAGCGGCCGCGGCTGTCGCACTTGCCGTCGTTGAAGCGGTTGCCGGTGCGTTCGGTTTCGGGCTGGTGCAGGTAGCGCGGTTTGGCACTGTCACCGGACGTGCCGGACGTGCCGGACGCCGTCGTGTCGAACAGCGCGAAGCCGCGCCGCAAGGTGATGAACAGGCCCGGTGCGTTGGCGCGCTCCGCAATGGCGGTGATCTCTTCATCGAACGCCCAGCTGCGTTGCGCACCGGTGGCGGGGTCGAGTCGGAACAGGCGCGGCGTGAGGATGTCGATCCAGTAAAGCGCCTGTTCGCGCACCGACCACAGCGTGCCTTCGCCCAGGTTGGCGCCGGCGGGCCAGATGCATTCGGCGGGCCCTGCCACGGTGGGTGCCGGCAGCAAGGGAGGTGTGTTTGTCTCTTGTTCGTTCATGGTTGTCTCCTTGACGCGGCGGATCGTATCAAGGCATATTGATAACGGAAATTGAAAATTAATGCATCAATTGATATGCGTTTTGCAATGTCATGAGATGTGCACTCTGGAGACTTTTCTTGAATTCCCCCCAGCTTTCGGTTTATCCCAGCCTCAAGGGCCGCACGGTGTTCGTCACCGGGGGCGGCAGCGGCATTGGCGCGGCCATCGTGGCGGCGTTTGCGGCGCAGGGCGCGCGCGTGGCCTTCATCGACATCGCGGCCGAGGCGAGCGCCGCGCTCGTTCAGCAGATTGCCGACGCCGGCCATGCCGCGCCGTGGTGGCGCGCCTGCGACGTGCGCGACATTGCCGCGCTGCAGCAAGCCATGGCCGACGCAGCCGCCGAGTGCGGCGACTTCGCGGTGCTGGTGAACAACGTGGCCAGCGACGACCGCCATACGCTCGAATCGGTCACGCCTGCGTACTACGACAACCGCATGGCCATCAACGAGCGGCCGGCGCTGTTCGCCATTCAGTCGGTGGTGCCGGGCATGAAGCGCCTGGGCTTCGGCTCGGTGGTCAACCTGGGCTCCACCGGCTGGCAGACCAAGGGCGCGGGCTACCCCTGCTACGCCATTGCCAAGTCGTCGGTGAACGGCCTCACGCGCGGGCTGGCGGTCGACCTGGGCCGCGACCGCATCCGCATCAACACCGTGTCGCCGGGTTGGGTGATGACCGAACGGCAGGTGGCGCTGTGGCTCGATGCGGAGGGCGAGAAGTCGCTGCAGCGCAACCAGTGTCTGCCCGACAAGCTGATGCCCGAAGACATCGCGCGCATGGTGCTGTTCCTGGCGTCGGACGACGCGAAGATGTGCACTGCGCAGGAGTTCACGGTGGACGCGGGCTGGACCTGATCAATCGATCTCGAGCTTGCGTCCGTACACGCTCATGCTCGCGGTCTTCAGCGCCTTCATCATCACCTTGGCCGCGGGCGACAGCAGCCGGTCGGTGCGCGTGATGATGCCGAAGGCGTCCATGTGGCAGGGCATGTCCAGCGGCAGCAGCGACACGATGCCGTGCGACGCGTAGTAGCGCGCCACGTCGGTCGCCAGCACCGCCACCATGTCGCTCTGCTGCAGCATGCGCGTGATGAACAGCAGCGCGGAGCTTTCGATGGTGTTGCTCGGCGGGGCCAGGCCCACCTCCTGGAACATCAGCTCGAAGCGGTGGCGCAGCACGCTGCCAGAGGGCGGCACGATCCAGCCTGCGCTCACCACGTCGCGCAGCGTGAGGTTGCTCACGCCCAGCAGCGGATGGCCGGGGCGCACCAGCGCGCACACGGGCTCTTCGGTAAGGGCCTCGTAGCGCAGCTGCGACTTGTCGTGCTCGGCGAACAGCCGCGCCACCAGGATGTCGAGCTTGCCCTGCTCCAGCCGCTCGATCAGCACCGGGCTGGTCTCGATCTCCAGTGACACGCGCAGGTCAGGCTGCTCGCGCTTGACCATGGCCACGGCCGGCGGCATCAGCGTGAGCCCCGGCGCGGTGATGGCGCCCACGCTCACCTGGCCGAAGCGCCCGGCCTTCAGCGCGGTGAGCTCGTCGTGCGCCTGGTTCAGGCTGGCCAGGGCCACGCGGGCGTGGCGGATCATGGTTTCGCCGTACCAGGTGGGGCGCATGCCGCGCGGCAGCCGGTCGAACAGCGGCACCTCCAGCACGTCCTCCAGGTCCTTCAGCAGCTTGGAGGCGGCGGGCTGCGTCATGTTGAGCACCTGCGCGGCGCGGTGGATGTTGCCTTCCTCCGCCAGTGCGACCAGCAACAGCAGTTGCCGGGTCTTCAGGCGGGCGCGGATGAACCAGTGGTTGTAGTTGGTCATTTCTATGGAAACGAAGGACTGATGGGGTTTTCCAGAATGCGGCGATCGATATGCATTTTGCGTAAAAAACGATTGGATCGATATCAATTTCGTTTCTAGACTGCTGCACATTCGATAACAACAGAGACAAGGTCCGCGCCCGGTGATTCACGGCGAGATCCATCAGAACGTGCGGCAGTACATCAACGGCCGCTGGGAAACCAGCGCGACCACCGGTGTCAGCGTCAACCCCTCGGACACCAGCGAAGTGGTGGCCGAGTACGCACGGGCCGACCGCCGCCAGGCCGACATTGCCATTCGCGCCGCCACCGAGGCCTTCGCGCACTGGAGCCACAGCACGCCGCAGCGCCGTGCCGACGTGCTCGACCGCATCGGCGCCGAGCTGCTCGCCCGCAAGGACGACCTGGGCCTGCTGCTGGCGCGTGAAGAGGGCAAGACGCTGCCCGAGGCCGTGGCCGAAGTGGCGCGCGCCGGCCAGGTCTTCAAGTTCTTTGCCGGCGAAGCCATCCGCGGCGGTGCCGGTAGCGGTGGGGGCGAGAACCTGGCCTCGGTGCGCGCGGGTGTGCAGATCGATGTCACGCGCGAACCGGTGGGCGTGGTCGGGGTCATCACGCCGTGGAACTCGCCCTTCGTCATTCCCGCCTGGAAGATCGCGCCCGCACTGGCCCATGGCAACAGCGTGGTGTTCAAGCCCGCCGAGCTGGTGCCGGCCTGCGGCTGGGCGCTGGCCGAAATCATCAGCCGCGCCGCCTTGCCGGCCGGCACCTTCAACCTGCTGATGGGCAGCGGCCGCGAAGTGGGGCAGGCGCTGGTCGACAGCCCGCTGGTCGATGCGCTGAGCTTCACCGGCTCGGCCGCCAACGGCGAGCGCGTGCTGCAGGCGGTCGGCCTGCGGCGCGCCAAGGTGCAGCTGGAAACGGGCGGCAAGAACGCGCTGGTGGTGCTGGCCGACGCCGACCTCGACCGCGCCGTCGATTGCGCGGTGCAGGGCGCTTACTTTTCCGCCGGCCAGCGCTGCACCGCGTCGAGCCGGCTCATCGTCGAGTCCGCCGTGCACGACGCCTTCGTCGCCAAGCTGCGCCAGCGCCTCAAGGCACTGACCATCGGCCATGCGCTGGAGCGCGGTGTGGACATTGGCCCGGTGGCGGACGAAGAGCGCCTGGCGCAGAACCTGGCCTGGGTCGGCATTGCGCGCAACGAGGGCGCGGAGCATGTGTGGGGCGGCGAGGCGCTGGAGCGCGCCACCACCGGCCACTACATGAGCCCCGCGCTGTTTCTGGCCAAGCCCGCGCACCGCATTGCGCGCGAAGAAATCTTCGGCCCCCTGGCCTGCGTGCTGCGCGCCGACGACTACGACGAAGCGCTGGCGCTGTGCAACGACACGCCCTTCGGCCTGTGCGCGGGCATCTGCACCAACTCGCTGAAGCACGCCATGCATTTCAGGCGCCATGCCGTGGTCGGCATGACGATGGTCAATCTGCCGACCGCGGGGGTGGACTTTCATGTGCCCTTCGGCGGCCGCAAGGGGTCGGGCTACGGGCCGCGCGAACAAGGGCGCCATGCCGCGGAGTTCTACACGACGGTCAAGACCGGCTACATGCTGGCCTGACCGGACGGGGTTTCATCGACAGCCAACCAGCAAGTCCTCAACACATCAAGAAGGAGACATCCCATGACCATGAATCGCCGCACCCTCCATACCGCGCTCGCCGCCGCTGCTTTGGGCAGCATGCTGCCCGTGTCCGTCTTCGCCCAGAAGAAGCTCGTGCTGGGCTTTGCCCAGGTGGGCGCCGAGAGCGAATGGCGCACCGCCAACACCGAGTCGATCAAGTCGTCCGCCAAGGACGCGGGCATCGAGCTGAAGTTCTCCGACGCGCAGCAGAAGCAGGAGAACCAGATCAAGGCCATTCGCTCCTACATTGCGCAGAAGGTCGACGTGATCGCCTTCTCGCCGGTGGTCGAGTCGGGCTGGGAAACCGTGCTGCGCGAGGCCAAGGCCGCCAAGATTCCGGTGGTGCTGACCGACCGCTCGGTGAGCACCAAGGACGACACGCTCTACGTGACCTTCATGGGCTCCGACTTCACCGAGGAAGGCCGCAAGGCGGGCCGCTGGCTGGTCGAAAAGATGAAGGACCAGAAGGGCGACGTCAACATCGTCGAACTGCAGGGCACCGTGGGCTCCGCGCCGGCCATCGACCGCAAGAAGGGTTTCGAGGAAATCATCAAGGCCGACCCCAAGTTCAAGATCGTGCGCTCGCAGACCGGCGACTTCACGCGCGCCAAGGGCAAGGAAGTGATGGAAGCCTTTTTGAAGGCCGACGGCAAGAAGATCAACGTGCTGTTCGCGCACAACGACGACATGGCCATCGGCGCGATCCAGGCCATTGAAGAGGCGGGCCTGAAGCCTGCCAAGGACATCACCATCATCTCCATCGACGGGGTGAAGGGCGCCTTCGAAGCCATGATCGCCGGCAAGCTCAACGTGTCGGTGGAGTGCAGCCCGCTGCTCGGGCCGCAGCTGATGCAGGCGGTGAAGGACATCAAGGACGGCAAGACGCTGCCCAAGCGCATCGTGACCGTGGAGAGCATCTTCCCGATGGAAGTTGCCGCCAAGGAATTCCCCAATCGCAAGTACTGAGAGCACACCCATGAAACGCAACCTCCTCAAGGCAACGCTCGCGGGCGTCGCGCTGGCCATCGTGGGCTTCACGCCGCTGGCCAATGCACAGGACAAGGGCCTGATCGCCATCTCCATGCCGACCAAGTCGTCGGCGCGCTGGATTGCCGACGGCGCCAACATGGTTCAGTACTTCAAGGACAAGGGCTACAAGACCGACCTGCAGTACGCGGACGACGACATTCCCAACCAGCTCGCGCAGATCGAGAACATGGTGACCAAGGGCTCCAAGGTGCTGGTGATCGCGGCCATCGACGGCACCACGCTGTCCGACGTGCTGCAAAAGGCCGCCGACAAGGGCGTGAAGGTCATCGCGTACGACCGGCTCATCAAGGGCTCGAAGAACGTCGACTACTACGCCACCTTCGACAACTTTCAGGTCGGCGTGCTGCAGGCGCAGTCGATAGAAAAGGCGCTCGACCTGAAGGGCGGCAAGGGGCCGTTCAACATCGAGCTGTTCGGCGGCTCGCCGGACGACAACAACGCCTTCTTCTTCTACAACGGCGCGCTCTCGGTGCTGAAGCCGTACATCGACAGCGGCAAGCTGGTGGTGCGCAGCAAGCAGATGGGCATGGACAAGGTCGGCACGCTGCGCTGGGACGGCGCGGTGGCGCAGGCGCGCATGGACAACCTGCTGTCGGCCTACTACACCAAGAACCGGGTGGACGCGGTGCTGTCGCCGTACGACGGGCTGTCCATCGGCATTCTGTCGTCGCTCAAGGGCGTGGGCTACGGCTCGGCCTCGCAGCCGATGCCCATCGTCTCCGGCCAGGACGCCGAGGTGCCTTCGGTGAAGTCCATCCTGCGCAAGGAGCAGACCTCGACCGTGTTCAAGGACACGCGTGAACTGGCCAAGGTGACGGTGGCCATGGCCGACGCCATGCTCTCGGGCAAGACACCCGAGGTGAACGACACCAAGACCTACAACAACGGCATCAAGGTGGTGCCGTCTTACCTGCTCAAGCCGGTGAGCGTGGACGCCTCGAACTGGAAGGTGGTGCTCATCGACAGCGGCTACTATAAGGAAAGCCAGGTCAAGTGAGCAGCGATGCCCGCACCGCCGATGCCGGCGCCATCCTCGCGATGCGCGGCATCACCAAGACCTTTCCCGGCGTGAAGGCGCTGAGCAACGTCAACCTCAGCGTGCGCGCCGGCGAGATACATGCCGTGGTGGGCGAGAACGGCGCGGGCAAGTCGACGCTGATGAAGGTGCTGAGCGGCGTGTACCCGTGCGACTCGTACACCGGGGACATTCAGTTCGAGGGCGAGGTGCGCCGCTTCAAGGGCATTGCCGACAGCGAGGCGCTGGGCATCATCATCATTCACCAGGAGCTGGCGCTGGTGCCGCTGCTGTCGATTGCCGAGAACATCTTTCTGGGCAACGAGATTGCGCACGGCGGCGTGATCGACTGGTTTGCCGCCTATGCAAAAACGCGCGAGCTTCTGGCCAAGGTGGGCCTGAACGAGCCGCCCACCACGCTGGTGACCGACCTGGGCGTGGGCAAGCAGCAGCTGGTGGAAATTGCCAAGGCGCTGGCCAAGCAGGTGAAGCTGCTCATTCTGGACGAGCCCACCGCGAGCCTGAACGAGAAGGACAGCGACGCGCTGCTCATGCTGCTGCTGGCGCTCAAGCGCCAGGGCATTGCGTCGATCCTCATCTCGCACAAGCTCAATGAAATTGCCAAGGTGGCCGACGCGGTGACGGTGCTGCGCGACGGCGCCACCGTGGAAAGCATCGACTGCCGCAACCAGCCCATCAGCGAGGACCGCATCATTCGCGGCATGGTGGGCCGCGACATGGAACACCGCTACCCGCAGCGCACGCCGAAAATCGGCCAGACGGTGCTGGAGGTGCGCGACTGGCGCGTGCACCACGCGCTGCATGCCGACCGCGAGCAGATCAAAGGCGTGAGCCTGCATGTGCGCCAGGGCGAGATCGTCGGCATTGCCGGCCTCATGGGCGCGGGCCGCACCGAGCTGGCCATGAGCGTGTTCGGCAAGTCCTACGGCCAGCGCATCAGCGGCTCGGTGCTTATGCACGGCAAGCCGGTGGACGTGAGCACCGTGCGCAAGGCCATCGACCACGGCCTTGCTTATGTCACCGAAGACCGCAAGGGCCTGGGGCTGGTGCTGGAAGAAGACATTCGCAAGAACATCAGCCTGGCCAACCTGGACGCTGTTTCCGAGCGCGCGGTGATCGACACCGGGCGCGAATTCAAGGTGGCCAACGACTACCGCAAGGCGCTGAACATCCGTTGCTCGGGTGTGGAGCAGCTGGTGGTCAATCTGTCGGGCGGCAACCAGCAGAAGGTGGTGTTGAGCAAGTGGCTCTTCACCCAGCCCGAACTGCTGATGCTCGACGAGCCCACGCGCGGTATCGACGTGGGCGCCAAGTACGAGATCTACACCATCATCGACCAGCTCGCGAGCGAGGGCAAAGGCATTCTCATGATCTCTTCCGAACTGCCCGAGTTGCTGGGCATGTGCGACCGCATCTATGTGATGAACGAGGGGCGCTTCGTGGCCGAGTTCACGGCGGCCGAGGCCACGCAGGAACGCATCATGCACGCCATCGTGAGCGCAGGGAGCACCGTTCATGTCGCAGCCTGAAGCCAACGCGGTGAAGCCCGCGCTGCCCTTGGCGGAAGGCCCGAAGCTGCATGCCGGCTTCCTGAAGAACAACCTGCGCGAGTACGGCATGCTGATCTCGCTGGTCGCGATCATGGTGCTGTTTCAGGTGCTGACCGACGGCACGCTGCTGCGCCCGCTGAACCTCACCAACCTGCTGCTGCAGAACAGCTACGTGGTCATCATGGCGCTGGGCATGCTGCTGGTGATCGTGGCCGGCCACATCGACCTGTCGGTGGGCTCGGTGTGCGGCTTCATCGGCGCGCTGGCGGCGGTGCTGATGGTGGAGTACGAGTGGCACTTCGTGCCCACCGCCATCGTGAGCATCCTGGCGGGCGCGCTCATTGGCGCGGCGCAGGGCTGGTTCGTGGCATTTAGAAAGATACCGTCGTTCATCGTCACGCTCGCGGGCATGCTGGTGTTCAAGGGGCTCACGCTGGCGCTGCTGGCGGGGCAGTCGGTGGGGCCGTTCCCTGAAGCCTTTCAGCGGCTGAGCTCGGGCTTCATTCCCGATCCGCTCGGCGGTGAAACTCTGCGCACCACCTCGCTGGTGGTCGGCGCGCTGGCCGCCGTGGCGCTGGTGTTCTTCAAGCTGCGCGGTCGCGCCAAGCTCAAGGCGCATGGCATGGAGCAGGAGCCGTACGCCTTCTTCCTGGTGAAGAACCTGTTCTTCGCGGCCATCATCCTGTTCTTCAGCTATCTGCTCTCGACCTACAAGGGCCTGCCCAACGTGCTGATCGTGATGGCGGTGCTGATCGTGGTGTACGACTTCGTCACCAACCGCACCACCATCGGGCGGCGCATTTATGCGCTGGGCGGCAACGAGAAGGCGGCGCGGCTGTCGGGCGTGAAGACGCAGCGCCTGGCTTTTCTCACCTTCGTGAACATGGGTGCGCTGGCGGCCCTGGCCGGCCTGGTGTTCGCCGCGCGGCTGAACACGGCCACGCCCAAGGCGGGCCTGGGCTTCGAGCTGGACGTGATTGCCGCCTGCTTCATCGGCGGTGCGTCGGCCTCGGGCGGCGTGGGCCGGGTGATGGGCGCGGTCATCGGCGCTTTCATCATGGGCGTGATGAACAACGGCATGTCGATCGTGGGCATCGGCATCGACTACCAGCAGGTCATCAAGGGCCTGGTGCTGCTGGCGGCGGTGTTCATCGACGTTTACAACAAGAACAAGTAGCAGCGGCATGACAGAAGGCACCGCCAACAGCCCCGTGCTCGCGCTGCGTGGCATCCACAAGCAGTTCGGCGGCATCCCGGTGCTGCGCGACGTGCAGCTCAACCTTTACCCCGGCGAGATCCATGCGCTGATGGGGCAGAACGGCGCGGGCAAGTCGACGCTCATCAAGGTGCTGACCGGCGTGCTGCCCTCCAGCGGCGGCGAGATGTTTCTCGACGGCCAGCCCATTCACCCGGCGTCGCCGCTCGATGCGCAGAAGCTGGGCATCAGCACGGTCTACCAGGAGGTGAACCTGTGCCCCAACCTGTCGGTGGCCGAGAACGTGTTTGCGGGCCGCTACCCGCGCTGCGGCGTGGCGCAGGGTTGGCGCATCGACTGGGCGGCGGTGAACCGGCGGGCCGAAGAGCTGCTGGCGCGCATTGGCCTGGACATCGACGTGACGCGTCTGCTGTCGAGCTATTCGGTGGCGGTGCAGCAGATGGTGGCCATTGCGCGCGCGCTGGGCGTGTCGTCGAAGGTGCTGATCCTCGACGAGCCGACATCCAGCCTGGACGACGACGAGGTCGAGAAGCTGTTCGAGGTGCTGCGGCGGTTGCGCGGCGAGGGCCTGGCGATTGTGTTCGTCACCCACTTCCTGAATCAGATGTACGCGGTGTCCGACCGCATCACGGTGCTGCGCAACGGCAGCTGGATCGGTGAATGGCGCGCGGCCGACCTGGGCCCGCAGGCGCTGATTGCCGCGATGCTGGGTCGCGAGCTGGCGGCGCAGTCGGCCAGGCCTGCGGCGCTGCCGGCCTTCGACGAAGCGGCGCCCGCGTTGCTGCAGACCGAAGGGTTGGGCCAGGCGGGGCAGTTGCAGGCGACCGACTTGCGTGTGCGCGCTGGCGAGGTGGTCGGCATTGCGGGCTTGCTGGGCGCGGGCCGCACGGAGCTGGCGCGCTTGCTGTTCGGGCTTGAAATGCCGGACCGGGGTGTGCTGAAGGTCGATGGCCGCTCGGTCAGTTTCTCGAACCCCGCCGACGCCATTCGCGAAGGCATCGCACTGTGCCCCGAAGAGCGCAAGACCGACGGCATCGTGGCCGAGTTGTCGGTGCGCGAGAACATTGCGTTGGCGTTGCAGGCGCGTCTGGGTGCCAGGCGTTTTCTGTCGCATGCCGAGCAGACCGAGATGGCCGAGCGTTTCGTGAAGTCGCTGGGCATCAAGACGGCGAGTGTGGAGACGCCGATCGGGTTGCTGTCGGGTGGCAACCAGCAGAAGGCGATGATCGCGCGCTGGCTTGCGACGGAGCCGCGGCTGTTGATTCTTGATGAACCTACGCGCGGCATCGACGTGGCGGCCAAGCAGGAGATCATGGAAGAGATCCTGCGGCTTGCGAAGGCGGGCATGGCGGTGATCTTCATCTCGTCGGAGATGAGCGAGGTGGTGCGCGTGGCGCATCGCATCGTGGTGTTGCGAGACCGAAAGAAGGTGGGCGAACTGCCGGGCGGTTCCACCGAGGACGAGGTCTACGAAATGATCGCAGCCGCATGAACTCCCACGATGTCTTGTCTGTCTCCCTCCCCTCCCGGGGGAGGGCTGGGGTGGGGGCACGACTGCGTTCCCTTTCGCACGGCTGCGAATGCGGGAGCCGTTCAGGTCTCGCCCACGCCGACGGGGTACCTTGCTCCGCGAATGTCCCCCGCTTCGCTCCTCCTTTATTTCGCTGCGCAAGGCACCCCATCGGCGTGTGCGTTGTACAGAGCCGGGGTCGATCGCACGATCACCCGCAGCGTGCCCAGGTGCACAGGGCGTCGGGTGCTCCCCGCAGCGAAATAAAGGAGGAGGGGCGAAGCCCCGGGGGACATTCGCGGAGGGGAGTACCCGGCGGCCTGTGCACGCGCCCCGAACAAGCCGAACCGAACAAACCGCAACGGTAAGAAAAACAAATGACGAACAACAAGACCGCCCTGGCAACAGCGATGCACCATCGCCTCGCCTGGCCCATCGTCACCTTGTTGCTGCTGCTCGCAGTCAACACCGCCTTCAACGCCAGCTTCCTTCACCTGGAGTGGCGCGACGGCCACCTCTACGGCAGCCTGATCGACATCCTCAACCGCGCCGCCCCCCTGGTGCTGGTGTCGCTGGGCATGACCTTGGTCATCGCCACACGCGGCATCGACATTTCAGTGGGCGCAGTGGTCGCCATTGCCGCTGCACTCGCGGCCTGGATGATCGGCGGCTCCGTGGCCAACGACGTCAGCCGCTTCCCCATGCCACTCGCCATTGCCGCGGCCATCGGCATCGCACTGCTGTGCGGCCTCTGGAACGGCCTGCTGGTGGCCAAGGTCGGCATGCAGCCCATCATCGCCACGCTCATCTTGATGGTGGCCGGCCGTGGCATTGCGCAGCTCATTGCCGACGGCCAGATCATCACCATCTACTACAAGCCCTTCTTCTTCCTCGGCAGCGGCTACCTGCTCGGCCTGCCGTTCTCGCTGTTCATCGTCGCGGCCGTGTTCGTGCTGCTGTACCTGGCCATCACGCGCACGGCGCTGGGCCTGTTCATTCAGGCCGTGGGCATCAACCCGACGGCCGCGCGCGTGGCCGGTGTGCAGGCGCGGCGGCTGATCGTCGGGGCCTATGCGTTCTGCGGGGCATGCGCCGGCGTGGCGGGGCTGTTGATCAGCTCCAACGTGAAGAGCGCGGACGGCAACAACGCGGGGCAGCTCATCGAGCTCGACGCGATTCTTGCCGTCACGCTGGGCGGCACGGCGCTGACCGGCGGGCGCTTCAGCCTGGTGGGCAGCGTGATCGGCGCGCTCATCATCCAGACGCTGACCTATGCGATCTATTCGCTGGGCGTGCCGCCGGAGATCAACCTCGTGGTGAAGGCGGGCGTGGTGTTCGCGGTGATGCTGATGCAGTCGCCGGAGTTCAGGGCGGAGGTGCGGTCGCTGGTGCTGCGGCCGGTGCATGACGGGGGACGGGCATGAGTGCGGTGATTGAGACCAGACCCTCACCCCAGCCCTCTCCCGCGCGCGGGAGAGGGAGCAAGAAAGGGCTCAACCCGAAGTACCTGCCGCTGGCGGCGACGATTTCGTTGTTCGTTCTGGTGGCCACGCTGGGCTCTGTTTTCTACGACGGCTTCTTCTCGGCCCAGGTGTTTCTGAACCTGCTGATCGACAACGCCTTCCTCATCGTCGTGGCCGTGGGCATGACCTTCGTGATTCTGTCGGGCGGCATCGACCTGTCGGTGGGCTCGGTCATTGCGCTCACCACCATGGTGTCGGCCTCGCTGGTCGAGAAGCACGGCTGGAGCCCGGCCATCGTCATTCCGCTGGTGCTGGTGATGGGCACGACCTTTGGCGCGTTCATGGGCCTGCTCATCGAACGCTACCGGCTGCAGCCTTTCATCGTCACGCTGGCCGGCATGTTCCTGGCGCGCGGGCTGTGCTACCTGATCAGCATCGACTCGATCAGCATCACCAACACCTTCTACTCGGAGGTTTCGCAGGTCCGCATTCCCGTCTGGGGCGAGGCCTCGGTGTCGATCAGCGCGGTGATTGCGGTGGTGGTGCTGCTGGCGGCGGTGTTCGTGGCGCACTGCACGCCGTTTGGCCGCGCGGTGTACGCCATTGGCGGCAGCGAGCATTCGGCGATGCTGATGGGCTTGCCGGTGCGCCGCACGCTCATCGGCGTGTACACGCTGTCGGGTTTCTGCTCGGCGCTGGCGGGCGTGATCTTCACCTTCTACATGCTCTCTGGCTACGGCCTGCATGCAGTGGGGCTGGAGCTGGACGCCATTGCGGCGGTGGTGATCGGCGGCACGCTGCTCACCGGCGGCGTGGGCTATGTGGCGGGCACGCTGTTCGGCGTGCTGATGCTCGGGATCATCCAGACCCTCATTTCCTTCGACGGCACGCTCAGCTCGTGGTGGACCCGCATCGTGGTCGGCGCGCTGCTGTTCGTGTTCTGCCTGCTGCAGCGCTTCTTCACGTCGCGCACGCCGAAGCGCTGACGCCTTCTTTTCTTTTTTCTCTCTCGCACTCAGGACACCTGCGCATGTCGGACCCCACCTCCACGAACCCCCCGAAGAAGCTGCGCTCCACCGAATGGTTCGGCTCGGCCGACAAGAACGGCTTCATGTACCGCAGCTGGATGAAGAACCAGGGCATTCCAGACCACGAGTTCGACGGCCGCCCGATCATCGGCATCTGCAACACCTGGTCGGAGCTCACGCCGTGCAACGCGCACTTTCGCAAGATTGCCGAGCATGTGAAGCGCGGCATCTCGGAGGCGGGCGGCTTCCCGGTCGAATTTCCGGTGTTCTCCAACGGCGAGTCGAACCTGCGGCCCACCGCCATGCTCACGCGCAACCTGGCAAGCATGGACGTAGAAGAAGCCATTCGTGGCAACCCGGTCGATGCGGTGGTGCTGCTCACGGGCTGCGACAAGACCACGCCGGCGCTGTTGATGGGCGCAGCCAGCTGCGACATTCCGGCCATCGTGGTCACGGGTGGGCCCATGCTCAACGGCAAGCTCGACGGCAAGAACATCGGCTCGGGCACGGCCGTGTGGCAGCTGCACGAATCGCTGAAGGCAGGCGAGATCAACCTGCACCAGTTTCTGTCGGCGGAAGGCGGCATGTCGCGTTCGGCGGGCACCTGCAACACCATGGGCACGGCCTCGACCATGGCCTGCATGGCCGAGGCGCTGGGCACCTCGCTGCCGCACAACGCGGCCATTCCGGCGGTCGATGCGCGGCGCTATGTGCTGGCGCAGATGTCGGGCATGCGCGCGGTGCAGATGGCCAAGGAAGGGCTCACGCTGTCGAAGATCCTCACGCGCGAGGCCTTCGAGAACGCCATTCGCGTGAACGCGGCCATCGGCGGCTCCACCAACGCGGTGATCCACCTGAAGGCGATTGCCGGGCGCATCGGCGTCGAGCTGGAGCTGGAAGACTGGACGCGCATCGGCAGCCACACGCCCACCATCGTCGACCTGATGCCCTCGGGCCGCTTCCTGATGGAAGAGTTCTATTACGCCGGTGGCCTGCCCGCCGTGCTGCGCCGGCTCGGCGAAAACGGGCTGCTGCCGCACCCCAATGCGCTCACGGTCAACGGCCATTCGCTCTGGGACAACGTGCGCGAAGCACCGAGCCTGGACGACGAGGTGATTCGTCCGCTGAGCAACCCGCTGATTGCCGACGGCGGCATCCGCATTTTGCGCGGCAACCTGTCGCCGCGCGGTGCGGTGCTCAAGCCTTCGGCCGCCTCGCCGGAGCTGCTGAAGCACCGCGGTCGCGCGGTGGTGTTCGAGAACCTGGAGCACTACAAGGAGCGCATCGTCGATGAAGACCTCGACATCGATGCCAGCTGCGTGATGGTGCTGAAGAACTGCGGCCCCAAGGGCTACCCCGGCATGGCCGAGGTCGGCAACATGGGCCTGCCACCCAAGCTGCTGCGCCAGGGCGTGAAGGACATGGTGCGCATCTCCGACGCGCGCATGAGCGGCACCGCCTACGGCACGGTGGTGTTGCACGTCGCGCCCGAAGCAGCGGATGGCGGGCCGCTGGCGGCGGTGCGCGACGGCGACTGGATCGAGCTCGACTGCGACGCGGGCCGGCTGCACCTGGACATCAGCGACGAAGAACTGGCCGCGCGCCTGGCATCGCTTTCCACCACCGACGCGCAACCGATGAGCACGCGCGGCGGCGGCTACCAGAAGCTGTACGTCAACCACGTGCTGCAGGCCGACGAAGGCTGCGACTTCGACTTTCTGGTGGGCTGCCGCGGCTCCGCCGTGCCACGCCATTCGCATTGAAGAACCCAACGCAAGAAGACCACATGACCCCCAGATACCGCGGCATCTTTCCGGTGGTGCCCACCACCTTCACCGAACAGGGCGCGCTCGACATCCAGAGCCAGAAGCGCTGCGTCGACTTCATGATCGACGCGGGCTCCGACGGCCTTTGCATCCTGGCGAATTTTTCCGAGCAGTTCGTGCTGTCCGACGACGAGCGCGAGGTGCTCACGCGCGAGATCCTCGAACACGTGAAGGGCCGCGTGCCGGTGATCGTGACCACCACGCACTACAGCACCAAGGTCTGCGCCGAGCGCAGCCGCCGCGCGCAGGACATGGGCGCGGCCATGCTGATGGTGATGCCGCCGTACCACGGCGCCACCTTCCGCGTGCCGGAGCCGCAGATCCATGAGTTCTATGCGCGGCTCTCCGACGCGGTGGGCATACCCATCATGGTTCAGGACGCACCGGCCAGCGGCACGGTGCTGTCGGCGCCGTTTCTGGCGCGCATGGCCACGGAGATCGAGCACGTTGCGTACTTCAAGATAGAGACGGCCGGCGCGGCGGCCAAGCTGCGCGAGCTGATCCGCCTGGGTGGCGACGCCATCGAAGGCCCGTGGGACGGCGAGGAAGCCATCACGCTGATGCCCGACCTGGACGCCGGCGCCACCGGTTCGATGACCGGCGGCGGCTACCCCGACGGCATTCGCCCGATCATCGAGGCGCACCGCGCGGGCGACCGCGACAAGGCCTTTGCGATGTACCAGCAGTGGCTGCCGCTCATCAACTACGAGAACCGGCAAGCGGGCCTGCTGGCCTGCAAGTCGCTCATGAAGGAGGGCGGCGTGATCGCTTGCGAGGCACCGCGGCATCCGCTGCCGGCGATGCATCCGGCAACGCGCGCCGGGCTGATCGAGACGGCGAAGCGGCTCGATCCGCTGGTGCTGCGCTGGGGGCGCTGATGGTTCGGTCTTCGGCGAAGTAGGGCGAGAGAATTTCCGTCAGCCAGTCCATCATGGCCAGCACGCGCGGCGCGAGCTGTCGGCGGTTGGCATACAGCAGCGACACCGGCATGGGGCGTGCATTGAACTCCGGCATCACCAGCACCAGCCGCCCTTTGGCCGCGTTGGCTTCCAGCCCCACGGCCGGCGCCTGAATGAAGCCCAGGCCCGCCAGCGCGGCGGCCTGGTAGGCGTCGGTGCCGTTCACCGTGACGGTGGCGCGCACCGGGTGCACCTTGTAGTGGCCGTCGGCGGGGTCGAGGTATTCCCAGCCCGCGTCGTTCGACGCCAGCGTCTGCGCGAAGTGAACGATGCGGTGCTGCGCCAGATCTGCCAGCGTGTGCGGCGTGCCGTGCGCTTGCAGGTAGGCGGGGCTGGCGGCATTGGCCATGCGCATGAAGCCGATGGGCCGTGCGACAAGTTCGGTGTCGCCGAGCACGCCGATGCGCAGCACGCAGTCGAAGCCTTCATGCACCAGGTCCACACGGCGGTCGGTGGTGCTGATGCCGACTTCGAGCGCGGGATGCCGCGCCAGGAACTCGGGCAGGCGCGGAATGACGACGTCGCGTGCCACGGCGCTGGGCAGGTCGATGCGCAGCCGCCCGGTCAGCCCACTGGCGTGCGTGCGGAACATGGCGGCCAGTTGCTCGCCTTCGGCCAGATAGTCCTTGCAGCGCGCCAGGAAGCGCTGGCCGTCTTCTGTGAGGCGCACGCTGCGCGTCGTGCGCTGCAGCAGCCGCGTGCCGAGTCGCACTTCGAGCTGCTGCACGGCCACCGACACACGCGCGCGGGTCAGGCCCAGCTGGTCCGCTGCGCGGCTGAAGCTCGCGAGCTCGGCGACTCTGGAGAAGATGCGCAATTCGTCGGCGTTCATGGAATTCATGGCCTTGGATTGTTGTCTTTTTGGATAACGGTGTGCACGGTTCTGCGGGGTTTATCTTGCTGCAGGTAATTCTTAAAGTCCGTGAATCGACTTGCCGATTCACTTCCAAGGACTTTGAAATGACCGCTGCCACTCGCTCTACCCACCCTACCGCCTCCCGCATCGCGCTCATCACCGGCGGCAGCCGCGGCCTCGGCCGCAGCGCCGCGCTGGCGCTCGCCGACGACGGCGTCGACGTGATCCTGACCTATGTGTCCAACGAAGCCAGCGCCCGTGCGGTGGTGGCCGAAATCGAGGCCAAGGGCCAGCGCGCCGTGGCGTTGCAGCTCGACGTGGGCGACAGCAAGACCTTTCCCGCCTTCGCGCAAGTGGTGAAGGCAGCGCTGGCCGCCACATGGCAGCGCGAGCGCTTCGACTTTCTGGTGAACAACGCCGGCACGGGCCTGCATGCGAGCTTCGAGGAGACGACCGAAGCGCAGTTCGACATGCTCTTCAACATTCACTTCAAGGGCACGTACTTCCTAACGCAGAAGCTGCTGCCGCTCATCAACGACGGCGGGCGCATCGTCAACCTGTCCTCGGGGCTGACGCGCTTCTCCATGGCGGGCGCTTCGGCCTATGCCTCGATGAAGGGTGGGGTGGAAACGCTGACGCGCTACCTGGCCAAGGAGCTTGGCCCACGCGGCATTGCGGTGAACACGGTTGCGCCGGGCGCGATCGAGACCGACTTCAGCGGGGGCATGGTGCGCGACAACCCGCAGGTGAACGCCATGGTTTCAGGCTTCACTGCACTGGGCCGCGCGGGGTTGCCGGACGACATCGGTGGCGCCATCGCCAGCTTGCTGGGCGAGCGCAATCGCTGGGTCAATGCCCAGCGCATCGAGGTGTCGGGCGGGATGCTGGTGTGAGCACGGGGCGTGCTCAGCACGGGATCAGTTCTTTTCGAGTTCGGTGAGCTGCAGCGACAGGTCGAACAGCTTGGACTTGCTGGCGTAGTAGCGGTCGAGCCGCCACTCTTTCAGGATGTCCATTGCAAGCTCGAAGCTCTTGTAGTCGAGGCTGTACAGCGTGACCAGTTCGAAGCTGCGTTCGGACTCCAGGGCCAACACGAGCTGGGCCAGGATCTTGGCCGATTCGTTGGCCGGGTCCGTTTCGATGAATCGGCGAGCGACCTTGATGGCATTCATGGGAAGGGATTCCTCGGTAGGCAGGGACCGAGAACTATAGCTAGCACACCCACACCTTTTATGACAGTCGTGTGACAACGAAGGGCATCGGCCTGCTCCCCGGCGCGCAGCGCGAAGAGCAGGCTGGTGGGCGCTATTGCCGGGGCTCAGCGCATCGGCATCGGTGCCGGCATGGGCGCCATCGCCGGGTCGGGCGCGCGCTCCATGGGCATGGGACGCGGGGGCATCGGCCGCATCGGGCGGGCGGGCCGTATGGTGGTGGTGACCGACTCGCGGATCACGCCGCCGCCCATCACGCTGCCTTCCACGGCCGCGGCGGTGTTGCCGCTGCCACCGAGCACGCGGGCTTCGCAGTCGGCGCGGTCGGCGGGCTGCTGCAGGCCGCAGCGTGCGAGGGCGTTGGCGCGGTAGTCGGGTGCGCCGGTCAGCGCGCCCTGGGCGGCCGCCTGGCGTGCGGCACCGGCTTCGCGGATGCAGGCGGAGCGCTCTTGCTGGTTGTGGCCGCACACGGCCAGCTCGCGCTGGTACGTGCTGTCGGACTCACCGCGCCGCGGCGATGCGGCCGAGGCGATGGTGGTGGCTGCCATGCCGCTGATGGCGAGCATGGCGAAGATCATCGAGCGTGTGTTGTTTGTCATGGAAGGCTCCTTCTGGTGAGCTGAGTGAGCTGAAAAACCTGAACTGGCGAATGTTGGATGCGGTGGAACCGGGCGCGGTTCGCTTGGCTCAACGCACGGGCTGGGCCGGCAGTGGCGTCACGGTTTCGCGGATCACGCCGCCGCCCATCACGCTGCCTTCGGTGGTGGTGCGCGCACCGCCCTTGATGCGGGCTTCGCAGTCGGCCTGGTCGGCGCCGGGCTGCTCGCTGCAGCGGGCCAGCGAATTGACCTCGCCGCGTGCCGGGCTGGGCGTGGTCAGGCCGCTGCGGCCGGCCTCCTGCTTTGCGGCGCCGGCTTCACGCAGGCACGCGGCGCGGTCTTGCTGCACGCCGTCGCACACCGCGCGTTCTTTCTGCATGCGGGCGTCGGAGCCCGGTGCCTGTGCGCTGGCGGTCTGCGCGCCGAAGACCATGAAGCCACTGGCCGCGAAGAGGGCGGTGGCGGAAAGAAGGGAACGAACTGTTGTTGTCATGCGGGCTCCTGGTGGGGCCACGTACTTCTGATGAATCAGCAGGTGCGCGACCGGATCCACAGTGTGGTGCGGGCCCGTGCGTGCGCGGTGTGGGACAGCCGCACGCAGCGGGCCGAGCCGGACGCGCCCCTCGCTGTGGGACACGTCCGTCAACGCGGCCGTCAGCCAGCGGCGATGCGCTGTGCGAGGTGAGCGAGCGCTTCCTCGACCTGGTCGACCAGGATGAGCGACAGGTCGCCCGGCTGCAGCCGCGCCAGCGCCGTGTCGATGGCCACGAACTCGCCGCGAATCTCGTCGATCTGGCGCGTGCGGGCCGCGCCCTGCAGCCCCTGGCGCAGCAGC
The DNA here is from genome assembly GCF_046156345.1 of Variovorax sp. H27-G14. Lineage (NCBI taxonomy): Bacteria > Pseudomonadati > Pseudomonadota > Betaproteobacteria > Burkholderiales > Comamonadaceae > Variovorax > Variovorax sp. H27-G14. The sequence continues at coordinate 923,287 of NZ_JAYLVN010000001.1, read as the reverse complement.
GCCATCACTTCGCCGTCGGCGCGGCCACGTTGCGCCGCGTCCTGATACAGGATCACGTCGTCGAATGCCTGGCCGAGGATGGCCGTCTGGTCGCGGATGTCCGAGTCGCGGCGGTCGCCCGCGCCGCTGATGACCACCGAGCGCTTCTTGGCCGGCATCGTGTCCACGGCCGACACCAGCGCGCGCATGGCGTCGGTGTTGTGGCCGTAGTCGGCAATGACGGTGGCGCCGCGGTAGTCCATCACGTTGAAGCGGCCCGGCACGCCGGCCGCGTCGTTCATGAAGCTCGCAAGGCCGCTGCGGATGGTGTCCCAGTCCAGGCCCACGGCCCACGCGGCGGCCACGGAGGCCATCACGTTGTCGACCTGAAAGCCGATGGTGCCGCCGCGCGTGATGGGCACGTCGCGCAGCGCGATGCGCTCGCGCCACGAGCCTTCGGCGGCCACCAGCGTGTCCTGGTCGACGTACACGGTGCGCTTGCCTTGCGCGCGGTGCGTGGCCATGACCGGGTGCATGCGGTCGGCGGTGAAGAAGATCACATGGCCGGGGCAGCCCGCGGCCATGGCGGCGACGTTCGGGTCGCCGGCGTTGAGCACCGCGTAGCCGTCGGCGGCCACGTTGCGCACGATCACGCGCTTGAGCACCGCCAGGTCTTCCACGGTGGTGATGTAGTTCAGCCCCAGGTGGTCGCCGCTGCCGATGTTGGTGACCACGGCCACCTGGCAGCGGTCGAAGCCCAGGCCTTCGCGCAGCACGCCGCCGCGGGCCACTTCGAACACGGCCGCGTCCACGTCGGGGTGCATCAGCACGTTGCGCGCGCTCTTGGGGCCGCTGCAGTCGCCGCTGTCGGTCTGGCGGCCGTCGACGTACACGCCGTCGGTGTTGGTCATGCCGGTGCGCAGGCCGCTGGAGGTGAGCAGGTGGTTGATCAGGCGCGCGGTGGTGGTCTTGCCGTTGGTGCCGGTAACGGCAACCACCGGAATGCGGCCGTCGTCGCCGTGGGCGAACATGGTGTCCATCACCGCCTCGCCCACGGCGCGGCCGCGGCCGAACGAGGGCGAGATGTGCATGCGCAGGCCGGGCGCGGCGTTGACCTCGACCACGCCGCCGTGCTGTTCTTCCAGCGGGCGCAGCACGTTCTCGCAGACCATGTCCACGCCGCAGATGTGCAGGCCGACCATCTGCGCCGCATCGACGGCGCGTGCCGCCACTTCAGGGTGCACGGTGTCGGTCACGTCGGTGGCGGTGCCGCCGGTCGACAGGTTGGCGTTGTTGCGCAGCACCACGCGCTGGCCGCGCGCGGGCACGCTGTCGGGCGTGAGGCCTTGCGACTCGAGCCGGCCGATGGCAATGTCGTCCAGCCGGATCTTGGTGAGCGAGGTGGCATGGCCTTCGCCGCGGCGCGGGTCGAGGTTCACGGTGTCCACCAGCTGGCGCACGCTCATGCTGCCGTCGCCAATGACCTGCGGCGGGTCGCGCCGCGCGGCGGCCACCAGGCGGTCGCCCACCACCAGCAGGCGGAAGTCGAAGCCGGGCAGAAACTTTTCGACCATCACCTCGCCGTACACGGCGGCAGACGCGTAAGCCGAGAACAACTCCTCTTGCGTGGTGATGTTCACCGTGACGCCCTTGCCCTGGTTGCCGTCCTGCGGCTTCACCACCACCGGCAGGCCGATTTCGTGGGCCGCGGCCCAGCCGTCTTCGGCGCTGCGCACGGGGCGGCCCAAAGGCACGGGCACGCCGGCGGCGTTGAGCAGCTGCTTGGTCAGTTCCTTGTCCTGCGCAATGGATTCGGCCACGCCGCTGGTGCTGTCGATTTCAGCGGCCTGAATGCGGCGTTGCTTGGAGCCCCAGCCAAACTGCACCAGGCTGCCGCGCGTGAGGCGGCGGTACGGAATGCCGCGTGCCACGGCCGCATCGACGATGGAGCCGGTGCTCGGGCCCAGGCGCTCCGACTCGTCCAGGTCGCGCAGCTCGGTGATGGCGGCGTCGGCGTCGAACGGGGTGTCGGCCTGCACGGCGGCAATGAGTTGCTCGGCCAGCTCGATGGCGCGGCGGCCCACGGCCTCTTCGCTGTACTGAAACACGACCTGGTACACGCCTTCTTCCAGCGTCTGCGAGGTGTGGCCGAAATTGACGGCGCAGCCGGCCTGGGCCTGCAGCGCCACGGCGGCGTTTTCCAGCACATGGGCCAGTGCCAGGGGCTGGCCCAGCACCATGGGGTGCAGCTCGCCGATGGTCGGGAAGCGCGCGCGCAGGCGGGCTTCGAAACCGGCCAGCTTGCTGATGGCGTTTTCATCGCCTTCGCAGGCCACGACCGCTTCAATGGCGGTGTGGCGGCTCCAGAGATTGGGCCCGCGAAGGGCTCGGGTGCGGGTGACTTTCATGGGCGGGCGCGGTTTCTATTCAAGAAACACCGTGGAACCGGCTTTGCCGGCCAATGGTGTTGCCCCCCGGTAGGGGGAGGGAGATGCGACACGAAGTGCGCGAAGCCTGGGGGCGAGCATCGGCAGTCAGATGAATTGAGCTTGGAGAGGCTGGGTCTGCGACAGCTGCAGCGAGGCCAGCGCAGCCTGCAGGTCGGCCTCGAAGGCCTCCACGCCGGCGCCGATCAGGTTCAGCGGAATGCCCAGGGCCCAGGCCGCGGCCACGGCGGCCAGCAGGCTCTCCAGGCTCACGCCCGCATGGCTGGCGCGCCACACGGTCAGCCGGCCGAGGCCGGGCAAAAACGATTCGCTGCTGCCGTTGGCCAGCACCACGCGGTCTTGCCGCACCAGCACGGCCTTGCCGCCGGCGGCCTGGTGCGCGGTGAGCGCGGCGGCCTGCGGGTCGGCCGCATACAGAATGACCGCGCCGTCGCACAGCGGCGCCAGGCCGGCCACGCGCGCGTCGTCGGCGTTCAGCACGGCGGTGCCTTCGGACAGCACCACGTCGACCTGCGTACGCAGCACCTTCACCAGCTGGTCGCTCTCGGTGATGTCGTAGTCGGCCAGGGCTTGCGCGCCGTCCAGGTCGGTGACGATGCCGACCTGGCAGCGGTCGTAGGAGAGGCCGTCGCGCAGGATGGTTTCGGCGCCGTTCTCGATCACCACGGCCTGCACGGCCCGGTTGACCAGCAGGCGGTGGCCGGCGTCCCAGTTGGCGCTGTCGCGGGCGTCGACGCGGCGGCGCTCCAGGAACAGGCCGTCGCGGCAGGCCAGGCCGGTGTTGCGCCCGCCCAGGTTGATGAGCCAGGCCACCAGGCGCGCCAGCACGGCGGTGTTGCGCGAGCCGGCCACGCCGATCACCGGAATGCGCCCGGGTGCGTCGTTGGGGAACAGGTGGTCGCAGATGGCGCGGCCCACCGGGCGGGGTGAACCGACGGCCGGCTTCAGGTGCATCAGCAGGCCGGGGCCGGCGTTGACTTCGACGATGGCGCCGCGCTGCGGGCCCAGCGGCTTGGAGATGTCCTGCGCCACCAGGTCGATGCCCGCGATGTCCAGGCCGACCACGCGCGCGGCCAGCACGGCGGCGTGCGCCACTTCGGGGTGAACCTGGTCGGTGCAGTCGTTGGCCATGTTGCCGTTGCGCTGGATCGTCACCACGCGGCCGGCGGCCGGCACGGCGGCGGCATCGAGCTCCTGGCGCTTGAGTTCGAGCTGCAGCTTGGCGTCGGTGTCGAGCACGATCACGTCGAGCGGAAATTCTTCTTCGGCGCCGCGGCGCGGGTCGCTGTTGAGCTGCTTGTCGATCAGCTCGCGCACCGTTGCCACGCCGTCGCCGGTCACGGTGATGATCTCGCCGCGCGCGGCCGCCACCACCTCGCCGCCCACCACCAGCAGGCGGTGTTCGTGGCCGCGAATGAAGCGCTCGACCATCACGTCGCTGCCTTCGGGCTCGGCCACCGCGTAGGCGGCCATCACTTCTTCGCGCGTGGTGAGTTCGAGCGACACCCCGCGGCCGTGGTTGGCGTCCGAGGGCTTCACCACCACCGGCAGGCCGATGTCTTCGGCGGCTTCCCAGGCTTCTTCGGCGCTGGCGACGATCTGGCCTTCGGGCACGGGCACGCCGCAGCTGGCCAGCAGGGACTTGGTCAGTTCCTTGTCGCTGGCAATCGATTCGCCAATGGCGCTGGTGTAGTCGGTCTCGGCGGTCCAGATGCGTTGCTGGTTGGCGCCGTAGCCCAGTTGCACCAGGTTGCCGCTGTTCAGCCGCATGTGCGGAATGCCGCGGTCGGTGGCGGCGGCCACGATGGCCGCGGTGCTCGGGCCCAGGTAGCAGTCTTCCACCTTGGCCTTGACCGCGTCCACCGCCTTGTGCACGTCGGCGGGGGTGAACGGGTCGTTGTTGATGGCCGCCATCAGCAGGCGGTGGCCTTCGGCCAGCGCCACGCGGGCCACCTCTTCGTCACGCGCGCGGAACACCATGCGGTAGACGCCGTGCTCCGACGTGCTGCGGGTTTGCCCGAAGCCGGTCGGCATGCCGGCCAGGTTGAGCAGCTCGATCACCACGTGCTCCAGCACATGCCCCGACCAGGTGCCTTCGGTCAGTCGCTGGATGAAGCCGCCGCGCTCGCCCACGCCGCAGTGGTGCTCGATGAGCGCCGGCAGCAGCCCGGTCAGGCGGTCGGTGAAGCCGTCGATCTTGTTGGAGGGGAAGTCTTCCAGCAGGCCCAGGTCGAGCCAGACTTCGAGCACCGGACGGTAGGTCCAGAGGTTGGGACCGCGCAAATAGTTGATGCGCAGCAATTGGATGTCGTCGAAACGGGTCATGCAAACGTTCGATGTGCTTTGGCCGAGCACCACGGCGCCTTCAAGCGCGCCCATGGTGATCGGTCAGAATCGGCGCCCGACGAAGGGCGCCATTACGCGGTCCATGCGGCCCGCGACGGGCAAGAGTCAAAGAAACACAATGCAACATCACGATCCAGTCGGCACCCGGGAGGGCGAAACCGAGGCGGCTTCAGCACTGCTGAAAAACCGTCTCGCAGTCGCGGAAAACGTTCTGGTAACACTGACGGTTGACCTCGACGACCAACTTCGCTTCTCTCGCGGCCTGGTTGCACTGACTGACCACAGGCTGATTTCGCTCGATTCGGGCGGCGAATGGCGTGAGTGGGCGCTAACAGATTCAGCCCTTGAACTGCGCCTTTCCGACCATTCCGGCGTCGGAACCCTTGATTTGACGGGCCCCGCGGGCCAATTGGGCCGCTGGCGCTACACGCTGGGCGGGCAGGCCGCTGCGCTGCGGCTGCTCAAATTGTTCGGACAGCGAACGCAGGGTGTCGCCAAGGAGACGCCGCAAATTTTTGACGCGGCTGACGGCGAAGACGGCGCCATCGACGCCGCCACGCAGGCCCCGCCGTCCACCTGGGTGCTGCTGCGCCTGGGCCGTTTTGCCGGCCCGTACCGCAAGCAGTTGATCCTCGGCTTTGTTCTGACCCTTATTTCCACGGCCGCCACGCTGGTGCCGCCGTACCTGACCATCCCGCTGATGGACGACATCCTGATTCCGTTTCAGAACGGCCAGAAGATCGACAACATGCGCGTGGGCGTGTACCTGGGCGGGCTGCTGATTGCGGCGCTTGTCGGCTGGGGGCTGGGCTGGGCGCGCACCTACCTGCTGGCGCTGGTGTCCGAGCGCATTGGCGCCGACCTGCGCACCACCACCTACGAGCACTTGCTGACCCTGCCGCTGGACTATTTCGGCGGCAAGCGCACCGGCGACCTTATGTCGCGCATCGGCTCCGAAACCGACCGCATCAACGTGTTTCTGTCGTTGCATGCGCTGGACTTTGCCAACGACGTGCTGATGATCGTGATGACCGCGGCCATCCTGTTCTCCATCAACCCGCTGCTGGCCGTGGTCACGCTGGTGCCACTGCCGTTCATCGCCTGGATGATCCACGTGGTGCGCGACCGCCTGCGCACCGGCTTCGAGAAGATCGACCGCGTCTGGTCCGAGGTGACCAACGTGCTGGCCGACACCATTCCCGGCATCCGCGTGGTCAAGGCCTTTGCCCAGGAGCGCCGCGAAGCCGAGCGCTTTCGCGTGGCCAACGCCTACAACCTGCAGGTGAACGACAAGCTCAACCGCACCTGGTCGCTGTTCACGCCGACCGTGTCGCTGCTTACAGAAATCGGCCTGCTCGTGGTGTGGGCCTTCGGCATCTGGCAGGTGGCACGCGGCAGCATCACGGTGGGTGTGCTCACCGCGTTCATTGCGTACATCGGGCGCTTCTATACGCGGCTGGACTCGATGAGCCGCATCGTCTCGGTCACGCAGAAGGCGGCGGCCGGCGCCAAGCGCATCTTCGACATCCTCGACCACGTGAGCAACGTGCCCGAGCCGGCAAACCCGGTGAAGGTGGAACGGGTGCAAGGGCGCATCGAGATGAGCGGGCTGGGCTTTCGCTACGGCTCGCGCGCCGTCATTCACAACCTCGACCTGGTGATCGAGCCCGGCGAAATGATTGGCCTGGTGGGCCACAGCGGCTCGGGCAAGAGCACGCTGGTCAACCTGATCTGCCGCTTCTACGACGTGACCGACGGCGCCATCAAGGTGGACGGCACCGACATTCGCCGCTTTGCCGTGGCGGACTACCGCCGCCATGTGGGGCTGGTGCTGCAGGAGCCGTTTTTGTTCTTCGGCACCATCGCGCAGAACATCGCCTACGGCAAGCCCGACGCCACGCGCGACGAAGTGGTTGCGGCGGCCCGCGCGGCCCATGCGCACGACTTCATCCTGCGGCTGCCGCACGGCTACGACTCGCTGGTGGGCGAGCGCGGGCAGGGCCTGTCGGGCGGGGAGCGCCAGCGCATCAGCATTGCACGCGCGCTGCTGATCGACCCGCGCATCCTGATCCTGGACGAAGCCACCTCGGCGGTGGACACCGAGACCGAGAAGGAAATTCAGAAGGCGCTGGACAACCTGGTGCAGGGCCGCACCACCATCGCCATTGCGCACCGCCTGTCGACGCTGCGCAAGGCCGACCGGCTGGTGGTGATGGACCGTGGCGAGGTGGTCGAGGTGGGACCGCACGACACCTTGATGGCCAGGCAGGGCGCTTATTGGCGGCTGTACCAGGCGCAGCTGCGCCAGGGCGACGACGATGCGAGCGAAGGCGCGGCCAGCGAGCGCGCCGGGGCACAGGCACCACTCGCAGTCACCCACGCAGCCCACCCCGCGGGGGACGCATGAACAACGACAACACATCTTTCGAGCTCCAACGCGACAGCTTCGGCCGACTTGTGCTGACCGACGCCCAGGGCGAGCGCCACGTGGGCGTCACGCCGGTGCGGGCCTTTCCGCTGAGCGCGCCTGCGCACGGTGTGTCGCTGGTGGGCGGCGAGGGGCGCGAGCTGGTCTGGGTCGACAACGTGGCGCAACTGCCTGCGTCGACCAAGGCGCTGCTCGAAGAAGAGCTTGCGGTGCGCGACTTTGCGCCCACCCTGCTGCGCCTGCATGGCGTGTCGAGCTTCGGCGTGCCCAGCACCTGGACCGTGAGCACCGACCGTGGTGACACCACGTTCGTGCTCAAGGCCGAGGAAGACATTCGCCGCATCGAGGGCGGCGCGCTGCTCATTGCCAGCGCGCACGGCGTGCAGTTCAGGATTCCCGATGTGAAGGTGCTGGACCGCGCGTCGCGCAAGCTGCTCGAGCGCTTCCTCTAGCAGCCCAGGGCTCAGTCGAGCAGGTCGGAGTACTCGCCGCGCTCGTAGGCGTCGGCGGTCTGCCAGGGCAGCGCCTTGGGCGCCGCGATGGCCGAGGCCGTCATGGTGTTGAGCGAGGTGCCGTGCGCGTTGCGCTGCTCGATCTTGCGGGCGTAGCGGCCGGCCACGTCCCAGTCGATGCGCAGCGTGCTCTCGCCCTGCGGCAGCTCGTAGCGCTGCACGCCCTTGCTGGCCGTGCCCAGTGCCTTCATGCGCGGCAGGCTGGCCGGGTCGACCAGCCAGTAGGCGTTGGCCCACGAGCCGCCGTAGCCGACGTTGCCGTAGTTGGCCTGGTCGACCTCGATCACCTTGCGCTGCGCGCGCAGCACCATGCCCACCTGCACCTTGCCGGCCGCATCGCGGCGCAGCCACAGCGGCGCGGCGGTGTTGTCGGCGTGCGAGTGGCCGATGTGCACCTTGCCTTCGCTGGCCTCATGGTCGTGGTCGGCGCGCAGCACGGGCGGCAGCTCGCGCTCGATCCACACCGTGCCGGCGCGGCGGAACATCAGGTCGGCGTAGCGGCTCTCGCGCTGCACGCCGTCCTTGCCGATCGACAGCACATGGTGGCTGATGCGCAGGTTCTGGTCGGGCGCCGCGGCATCGCCCGCGGCGCTGGCGGCCAGCGAAAAGGCCGCCAGGGCCGTGGCGCTCAGAAGCGCCTTGCAGGTGTGGGAGGCAGTCACAGGCCGGCCGCTTCCTTGACCTTGTTGAACACCTTGATGTTCTCCATGGTGCCCTTGAAGATCTTCGAGCCCGCGCCGCCCGCAAACAGCATCACGTCGCCGCCACCGTGCGTTTCCGCGCCGGGCGAACCGAGGTTGATGCCGACTTCCTGCAGGAAGTTGTCGTCGGTGGTGTCCATCGCGGTCTGGTCGTCGCGCGTGGCCGCGCGTGCCGGCGCAATCCACTTCTTGTTGCCGTCTTCTGCATTGACGTCGCTGCCCGCTGTCGCGTTGGGCCGCCCGCCGTTGCCGAACACCAGCGTGGTGTACGGCTTGCCGTCGATCGCCTTGGAGGGCTTGCCGTCGGCGTAGCCGTTGACCAGGCCCAAGATCGGGTTGCCGATCTTCGGATAGCCGTTGAAGGCGATCGCATGGTCATGGTCGGCCGTGACCACCACCAGCGTGTTCTTCAGGCCCGGGTCTTTCTTTTCCATGTAGGTCAGCGCGGTCTGGATGGCCGTGTCGAAGGCCAGCGTGTCTTCCAGCGCGCGCTTGGCATTGGTGCCGTGCAGCGCGTGGTCGATGCGCCCGCCTTCCACCATCAGGAAGAAGCCCTTGTCGTTCTTGCTGAGCACGCCAAGCGCCTTCTCGGTCATGTCCGACAGGCTGGGCTGGTCGAGGTTCTGCTTCACGCGGTCCAGCTCGTAGGCCATTTCGCTCTGCGAGAACAGGCCCAGCAGCTTGCCCGTGGCGGCGGTGTCCACGGCCTTGAGCTTGGTGCCGTTGTCCACGTAGGTGTAGCCCTTGGCCGTCATCGCGGCCACCAGGTCGACGCCGTCGGTGCGCTTGGTGCCGGCGCTCGTCAGGTAGTTGCGCTGGCCGCCACCCATCAGCACGTCGATGCCGTCGAGCAGCTTGGGGTTGTAGTTGGCATGGCCCGGCACGCTCTGCTCGGCAATGGTGTTGTAGCCGTTGCGGTTGCAGATGTGCGCATAGGTGGTGGCCGGGGTGGCATGGCCCACGCGCGTGGTCGACACCGCGCCCACCGCACGGCCCTTGGCCTTGGCAAGCTCGAGCAGCGTCTCGGCGGCCTTGCCGTTGGTCGGCAGGCAGGTGGTGTTCTCGCCGTTGATGTACTGCTTGCCGGTGCTGTCGACAGCGGTGGTGTCGCTGGACATCGAGATCACCTCGTTGCGCATCTTCACGCCCGTCATGTACGCGGCCATGGAGGGCGCGCTGTCGGTGGTCTGGCCGTCCAGCGAGAAGGTCTTCACGCGCGCCGCGTAGGGCAACGACTGCATGACGAGGTTGGCGCGCTCCGGGCTCACCAGCGAGCCGGGCTTGGCGGCCAGCTGCTTTTCGCCCTTGTAGATGCGCGCGGCGGTCACGGTGACCGGGCCCATGCCGTCGCCGAGAAAGAAGATGACGTTCTTGGCTTCGCCGGCGGCGTGCGCGCCCGCCGAGAGCAGGCCGGCGGCGGCGCAGGCGAGCGCGGCGGCCAGGCGGGTGGTGCGAATCGAGCGGGGGGTGCGGTTCATGGTCGTGTTCATGGTTGTGTGCGTCCGGGGGGTGTTGCCGCCCCTCACAGGCCGACCGCCTTCTTGATCAGTGCGAACACGTCGGTGTTGGTGATCACGCCGGAGAAGTTGTCCGCGCCCAGGCCTTGCGCGCCCAGGAACACGTCGGCGCCGCCGTGGGTTTCGGAGTCGCTGGTGGGGTCCATGGGCACCACGGCTTCCTGCTTGTAGTCCTTGCTTTCCAGCGCGGTGCTGTCGATGGCGCCACGCGTGGCCATGCGCGACGGGCCGTTGCCGAAACCGATGATGGTGTACGGGTTGCCGTCCACGTCCTTGCTGGTCTTGCTGGTGTCCACATAGTCCTTCACCAGGCCGAGCACGCCCGGCTTGCCGGCCTCGGTCTTGCCGGTGCGCGCGGCATAGCCGTTGAGCTGCAGCGTGTGGTCGTGGTCGGCCGTGACCACCACCAGCGTGTTCTTCAGGCCCGGGTCGATGGCCTGCATCTTCTCCAGCGCCAGCTTGATGGCGTCGTCGAAGGCGCCGGTGTCCTGCAGCGCGCGGCGTGCGTTGGTGGCGTGCAGCGCATGGTCGATGCGCCCGCCTTCCACCATCAGAAAAAAGCCTTTCTTGCGCGCGGCCAGCACGTCGATGGCCTTGCCGGTCATCTCGGCCAGGCTCGGCTCCTTGCTGGCGTCGCGGTCGAGGTCGTAGGCCATGTGGCTCTTGGTGAAGAGCCCGGCAATCTTGGTGGTGCCGTCCACGGGGAGCTTGTCGAACTCGCTCTTGTTGGCGGCGTAGCTGTACTTGGCGGTCTTCAGCTCGGCGATCAGGTTGCGCTTGTCGTTGCGCTTGCCGCCGTCTTCCTTGGTGTTGAAGTAGTCGGTGCCGCCGCCGAAGAACACGTCCACGCCGTCGCCCAGCTTGGCGTTGTAGCCCGCGCCGCCCGGCACCAGCGCCGCTGCAATGGTGTTCTCCGCGTCGCGGTGGCACACGTGCGAGTAGGTGGCGGCAGGGGTGGCGTGCGTGATGCGCGTGGTGGTCACCACGCCGGTGGCGTAGCCCTTGGCCTTGCTCTGCTCCAGCAGCGTTTCCACCGCCTGGCCGTTGCCCGAGGGGCAGGTGCTGTCGAAGTTGGTCTGGTAGGCCTTGCCCGATGCGTCGGCGGCCTTGGTGTCCGCGCTCATCGAGATGACCTCGTTGTTCATCTTCACGCCGGTCATGTAGGCCGACATCGAAGGCGCGCTGTCGGTCACCTGGGCGTCGTTGGAGTACGTGTGCACGAAGGCGGTTTCGGGCAGCGTGTCCATCGTCAGGTCGCCGTCTTCGCCGACCTTGTAGATGCGCGCGGCGGTCATGGTGGTGATGCCCATGCCGTCGCCCAGGAAGAACAGGATGTTCTTCTGCGCCTGGGCGGCCGGCGGTGTCGGCGTGGTCGCTGGCGGAATGAACGGCAGCACCGGGCTGTTGTTGTTGCTGCCGCCGCAGGCGGACAGCAGCAATGAGACGCCCAGCAGCGCTGGGGCAATGTAGCGTTGAGTCATGCAACTCCCTCGGATGGTTGTTTCGAGCGGCGCGCCTGCTGCGCGCCGCATCCGGGGTGCAATCTAAAGATTACAGATGACTCGGCCGTGACGAGTCACGCCTGCTGAAAAAGTTCAGCGAGATTTATTAGATGGAAATGAGGAAGAAAACCGGCTCAGCGCGCGGCCAGCCACCGCAGCGTGGCCGCGCCCGCCGCCGACGCCACGCCGCTCACCAGCGTGCCCCAGGCGATGTCGATGAACGACAGCGACAGCGGCCAGTTGCGGATCACGGCCAGGTTGGTCAGGTCGTAGGTGGCATAGCAGAACATGCCGAACAGCCCGCCCATCAGCGCGGCCCGCAGCACGCCCTGCGCCGCCACGCCCGGCACGATCGCAAAGACCAGCAGGCCGATCGGGTAGATCAGGTAGAACACCGCCGCAAAGGCCAGCCGCGGGTTGGGCGACATCAGGTCGCCCATGGCGTTCTTGTACAGGTTCTTGGCAACCACGCCCAGCCAGAGCATGTCGATGACCAGCAGCACGATGAAGGTGACGGCCCATGCGGCCAGGTGTTTGGTACTCATGCGCGGGATCGTATCCGCGCGCTTGGCAGGGCCTGCGAAAATTGCGCTTTTGGACTACAGCGGCGCTGCCGCTGACGGATATGCCCCTGCACACCACCGCCCTCGTTCTGTTCTCCGGCGGCCAGGACTCGACCACCTGCCTCGCCGATGCGCTCTCCAAATACCAGCGCGTCGAAACCCTGGGCTTCGACTACGGCCAGCGCCACCGCGTGGAGCTCGACGTGCGCGGCCCCATCCTCGCGAAGATGCGGGAGCGCTTCCCCGACTGGGCGCCGCGCCTGGGCGAAGACCATGTGCTCACGCTGGCCGCGTTGGCGCAGCTGGGCGGCTCGTCGCTCACGGAAGAAGTCGCCTTCGCCATGCAGGCCGACGGCCTGCCCAACACCTTCGTGCCGGGGCGCAACCTGCTGTTTCTCACGCTGGCCGGCGCGCTGGCCTACCGGCGCGGGCTGCAGGTGATCGTGACCGGCGTGTGCGAGACCGACTTCTCGGGCTACCCCGACTGCCGCGACGACACCATGAAGGCGATGCAGCTGGCGCTGTCGCTCGGGCTGGAGCGCCGCCTGGTCATCGAAACGCCGCTGATGTGGATCGACAAGGCCGAGACCTGGCAGATGGCCCACCGCCTGGGCGGCGAGCCGCTGGTCGAGCTGATCGTGGAAGAAACCCACACCTGCTACCTGGGCGACCGCGAGCACCGCCAGGCCTGGGGCTACGGCTGTGGCGAGTGCCCCGCCTGCGAGCTGCGCAAGAAGGGCTGGGAGCGTTACATCGGCTAAATCGGCTACACCGCGGCGGGCTGAACCGCCGAGGTGTTCAGGCGGTAGCGCGCACCGCCGTTCGCTCCCTCTTCCTGCGGCACCATCGTCCAGCGCTGGTTGTGAAAGTCGCCCACCGCCGCGCGGTGCGCGATCGACACCATCGCGCCGCCCGCCGCCTGCACCGTGGCCGCCAGGCGCTTGTAGAGCACGCCTTCGGCCTGCGCGTCCAGCGCGCTGGTGATCTCGTCGGCAAAGAGCCACGCCGGCTTTTTCAACAGCACCCGTGCAATGGCCAGGCGCTGCTGCTCGCCGCCCGAGAGCTTCTGGCTCCAGGCGTCGCTGTCGTCCAGCCGCGCGACCAGGTCGGGCAGCAGGGCGTCGGCCAGGGCCTGGCGCAGCTGGTCATCGCTGAAGTTGGTGGCCGGGTTGGGGTAGGTCAGCGCGTCGCGCAGCTTGCCGTCGGGCACGTAGGGGCGCTGCGGCATGAAGGCCACGTTGTCGGGCACGTCCAGCGTGCCCTTGGAGAACGGCCAGATGCCCGCGAACGAGCGGAACAGCGTCGACTTGCCGCTGCCCGAGGGGCCCTGCAGCAGCACGCTGTCGCCCGCCTTCACCGCCAGTGCGGCGCCCGCCAGCAGCGGCGTGCCGTTGGGCAGCGCCACCGCGAGGTCGTCGGTGCGCAGCACGTCCGCGGGCGTGCGCTGCAGGCCGTGGTCGCGCTGCGCATGCGCGCGCATGCCGTCGTCGAAGCTGGTCAGGCGGTCGGTGGTGGCGCGCCACACGGCCACGCTGTCGTAGTTGTCGACGAACCAGCTGAGCGACTCCTGCACCTTGCCGAAGGCCGAGCCAATCTGCATCAGATGCCCGAGCTGAAAGGCCCCGCCAAAGTACTGCTGCCCCGCCACCAGAAACGGAAAGATCACCGCCGCCTGCCCGAAGAACGAGGTGAAGGTGACCAGGTTCTTCTGCTGCTTGATCAGCTGCAGGTAGTTGCGCAGCACGTCGCCAAAGCGCAGGTCGAGCTGCTCGCGCTCCACCTTCTCGCCCTTGTCCAGCGCAATGGCCTCGCTGTACTCGCGCACGCGCACCAGGTGGTGGCGAAAGTCGGCCTCGTAGCGCTGCTGGGTGAAGTTCAGCTTGATCAGCGGGCGGCCGATGAAATGCGTGATGACCGTGCCGATGACGGAGTACACCAGCGCCACCCACACCATCGCGCCGACGATCTGGTACGTGGTGCCGCTGAAGGTGAAAGAGAAATTGCCCGACAGCCCCCACAGCAGGCCGATGAAGCTCATGAGCGTGACCACCGCGTTCAGCAGGCCCATCGACAGCGTCATGGTGGCGCTGGTGAAGATCTGCATGTCTTCCTGCAGACGCTGATCGGGGTTGTCGGGGGTCTGGCCTTCGTTGCCTGCCTTGCCGGCCTGGCCACCGTAACGCGCCAGCTCCAGGTGATAGAAGGTGCGGTCGGCCATCCAGCGCGACAGGTAGCTGCGCGTCATCCAGGAGCGCCAGCGCAACTGCAGCAGCTGCGTCACATAGAACTTGAGCACCTGCACCGCGATGTTGGCAAAGGCGATCCAGCCGAACACGCCCACCTCGCGCCAGAACACGGCCTGGTTCTTGGTCTGCAGCGCGTCGTAGAAGCGCCCGTACCACTCGTTGCCCAGCACGGCCACGTACACATAGAACAGGTTGAGCGCAACGATGGTCAGCAGCATGGCGCGGGCGCGCCATTTTTCTTCCGACTGAAAGTAGGGCGCCGCGAGCTTGAAGACGCGGCGCAGCACTTGAACGAAAGAGCCTGCGCGCGCTGTGACGGATGAAGACATTCGGTTTTCCTCGCAGGCGCTCGCGCGCCGGTCATCGTGAGGAAAACATAGTAAACAAAGGTTTCTTAAAGGCTTATTAAATCTGCCTGAAATGCAGCCTGATACCGAAAAAGATGCAGCTCAGCGCAGCATGACCCGGGCCGCGGTCGCAAGGAAATGCGCCAGCGGTGGCGTCCGCAGGCCTTCGACCTTCGCTGCTTCGTCCCACAGCCGCAGGCGCACCGCGTCTGCCGCCCATGCGAGCGCGGCAAAGCGCAGCGCCGCGTCGTCGTTCATCACGCCGCCCTGCAGCGCGAGGCTGCGCACCGAATCCGGCGAGAGCTTCGCCACGTAGTCGGGCTGCGTGGCGCACAGGTAGCGCTTGGCGTCGACATGCAGGCGAATCGGCTCGCGCACGGCGGCGTCGAACGCGCCGCGCAGCAAGGGCAGGGCGATGTACTGGTGGCGGTCGTCGATGCCCAGCTCGGTGGGCGACTGCGACAGCGTCTGGTGCTCGGCAATCAGCAGGTGGCCCAGGTCGTGCAGCAGCGCGGCGGTGACCAGTGCGTCACTGGCGCCGGCCTGTTCCGCGAGCCACGCGCACTGCAGCGCATGTTCGCTTTGCGACACCGGTTCGCCCGCGTACGCAAGCCCGCCGCGTTCCGCGAACAGGCGGGCGATTTCGGGGAGGTCGAGGGTCATGAAGTGGAACGCAGCGAAAGCGAAAAGCGCGGGGCAATAACCCACGCAGCTTGCCGTGACGCAGTGACATGCGCATGACGAAACAGCCGCCACCCCTCCGAGCTTTGCCGCCGTTTTGGGGATTTGGGGTTTTTTGAGGCATCTGACAAATGCCTGTCACATGCCACTGCCAGCATCGCCCGCATTCGTTGCCGCGCAGCGCTTGTGTACTTTTGCTTGCCTGTGCGTTTGCCGGCATCGCGCCCTTTCTTTTCTCCCCGTTTCTCCCTTTTTCTCCCGAGGAAACCTCACCATGCTGCACCGTCAACTCCGCTGGGCCTTCGTGCCGGCCGCCCTGTTCTCGCTGGCCTTTGCCGCATCGGCCCAGGGCCGCACCGAGCTGCTGGTCTACACCGCGCTCGAGGCCGACCAGGTGCAGGCCTACAAGGCCGCCTTCGAGAAAGAAAACCCCAGCGTGGAGCTGAAGTTCGTGCGCGACTCCACCGGCATCGTCACCGCCAAGCTGCTGGCCGAAAAGGCCAACCCGCAGGCCGACGTGGTGTGGGGCCTGGCCGCCACGTCGCTCATGCTGCTCGACAAGGAAGGCATGCTCCAGCCCTACGCGCCCAAGGGGCTGGACGCCATCAAGCCCACCATGCGCGACCCGGCCAACCCGCCCAAGTGGGTCGGCATGGACGTGTGGTCGTCGGCCATCTGCTTCAACACCACCGAAGCGACCAAGAAGAACCTGCCCAAGCCCACCAGCTGGGCCGACCTGACCAACCCCGTCTACAAGGGCCAGATCACCATGCCCAACCCGGCCGCCTCGGGCACGGGCTACCTGATGGTGTCGGGCTGGATCCAGATGATGGGCGAAGACAACGCGTGGAAGTACATGGACGCGCTGCACCAGAACATCGGCATCTACAGCCAGTCGGGCAGCAAGCCCTGCCGCCAGGCTGGCGCGGGTGAGTTCGCGCTGGGCATGTCCTTCGAATACCGCGCCAACAAGACCAAGCGCGACGGCGCGCCCATCGACATCGTGCTGCCCAAGGAAGGCCTGGGCTGGGACATGGAAGCCACCGGCATCATGAAGACCAGCAAGAAGCAGGAAGCCGCCAAGGCGCTGGCCGACTGGGCCGTGACCAGGCAGGCCAACGAGCTCTACGCGAAGAACTTCGCGGTGCTCGCGCTGCCGGGCATCCAGGAAAAGCTGGAGTTCGTGCCGGGCGACGTCGAGAAGCTGCTGGCCAAGAACGACTTCACCTGGGCTGCCGCGAACCGCGAGCGCATCCTGACGGAGTGGTCCAAGCGCTACGAGTCGAAGTCCGAGAAGAAGCCGCTCTGATCTGTTGTTCGAATCAAAGCGGTAACCGGCCATGACGAGCAGCAGCAGCTTTCTCTCCCTTCGCGGCATCGGCAAGTCCTTTGGCGCCACCCGCGTGCTCGACGGCATCGACCTGGACATCGAGCCCGGCGAGTTCGTGTGCCTGCTCGGCCCGTCGGGCTGCGGCAAGACCACGCTGCTGCGCATCGTGTGCGGCATCGAGCGTGCCGACAGCGGCCAGATCTTGCTGGGCGGCCAGGACATCGCGGGCCTGCCGCCCGCGGCGCGCGGCTTTGGCGTGGTGTTTCAGTCGTATGCGCTGTTCCCCAACCTCACGGCCGCGCAGAACATTGCCTACGGCCTGCATCCCACGGGCGCATTGGCCCGCGAGATGGCCAAGCGTTCGCGCGAGATGCTCGACCTGGTCGGCCTCACCGCGCATGCCGACAAGTATCCGGTGCAGCTCTCGGGCGGCCAGCAGCAGCGCGTGGCCCTGGCGCGTGCATTGGCCCCCAACCCGCGCCTGCTGCTGCTCGACGAGCCGCTCTCCGCGCTCGACGCGCAGGTGCGCGCCAGTTTGCGCAGCGAGATTCGCGCGCTGCAGAAGCGCCTGGGCATCGTCACGATCATGGTCACGCACGACCAGGAAGAAGCGCTGTCGATGGCCGACCGTGTGGTGTTGATGCACAACGGCCGCATCGAGCAGGCCGGCACGCCCGACGAGCTGTACCGCCAGCCGCGCACGCGTTTTGTGGCCGGCTTTGTCGGCCGCATGAACATGTTGCCCGCCACGGTGTTGGCCGACGGCAAGGTTCGTGTGCGCGACAGCGAGCTGTTCTGCGCGCCGGGCAACTTGAGCGTCGGCTCGCAAGCCACTGTGGGGATTCGTCCCGAGCACGTGGTGGTGAAGCGCTTCGGCACCGAGCTGGGTGCCAACAGTTTTGCGGCGCGTCTGCTGGACACCGAGTTCTTCGGCAACCGCACGTCTGCGCGGCTGGCCTGCGAGCCGCTGGGGATCGAGATCGAGGCCGAGTTGCCGGCCGATGCGCGTGGCGGTGGCGGGGAGCCGCTGGTGCCCAGCAGCATGGTGCATATCCAGTTGCCGTTGAATGCGCTGTCTGTGTTGGCGCATTGAGATGAGTGCTTTTTCGTGTGCGCGTCGTTCAGGGCGCGCCCACGCCGACGGCGTGCTTCTTTTCTCGAATGTCCCCCGGCCTTCGGCCTCCTCCTTTATTTCGCGAAAAGAAGCCCACCATCGGCGTGAGCGTTATGCGGAGCGGTCGTTGATCGTGCGATCACCGACAGCGTGTCCACGTGAACAGGGCACCGGGTGCTCCCCGCAGCGAAATAAAGGAGGAGGCCGCAGGCCGGGGGACATTCGCGGAGGGGAGTACCCGGTGGCCTGTGCACGCGCCCTGAAGAAGTCCGCCCCATGAGCAGCCCCCAAGAAGCCACCGCCGTCATCCCGCTGACGACGAAAAGCAGCAGCGCCTTCGACCGCGAGCGCTGGCTGACAGCTGCCGCCGTCGTGACGATGGTGCTGCTGCTGGTAGTGATCGTCGCGTTGCCCGTCGGTGCATTGGTCGGCCAGAGCTTCTTCGACCGCGCAGGGGCCTTCGTGGGCCTCGCGAACTTCGCGCGCTATTTAGACAACCCCGCGCTCGTGCAGTCGGCCTTCAACAGCCTGGGCCTGGCCGCCCTCAGCGCCGTGATCTGCACCGCCATCGCCTACGTGTATGCGTACGGCCTCACGCTCTCCTGCATGCCTGCGAAAGGCCTGCTGCGCGCCGTCGCGCTCGTGCCGCTGCTCGCGCCTTCGCTGCTGCCCGCCATCAGCCTCGTGTACCTCTTCGGCAACCAGGGCCTGTTCAAAGGCCTGCTCGGCGACGTATCGATCTACGGGCCGCTGGGCATCGTGCTCGGCTCGGTGTTCTGGACGCTGCCGCATGCGCTGCTGATTCTCACCACCGCCATGGCCACCTCCGACGGCCGGCTCTACGAGGCCGCGCAAACGCTGGGCGCCTCGCGCTGGCGCATCTTTCGCACCGTGACACTGCCCGCCTCGCGCTACGGCCTCGTCGTGGCCGCCATGGTCGTGTTCGTGCTGGTCATCACCGACTTCGGCGTGCCCAAGGTGGTGGGCGGCCAGACCGGCGTGCTGGCCACCGACATCTACAAGCAGGTGGTGGGGCAGCAGAACTTTCAGATGGGCGCCGTGGTCGGCCTGGTGCTGCTCATTCCGGCGGTGCTGTCGTTTCTGGTCGAGCGCCGCGTGCGCAGCAAACAGGCCGCGGCGCTCTCCGCGCGCGCCACGCCTTATCAGCCTGAGCCGGTGCGCGTGCGCGACCGCGCGCTGCTCGCGTTCTGCGCGCTCACGGCGCTGGCCATTCTGGTGATGATCGGCATGGCCGTGTTCGCATCGCTGGCCACCTACTGGCCCTACCAGCTCACGCCGTCGCTCAAGAACTACGACTTCAGCAACATGGACGGCGGCGGCTGGGGCAGCTACGTCAACTCGCTTCGGCTGGCTGTGTGCGCGGCGGTGGCGGGCGCGCTCGCCACCTTTGTGTCGGCCTACCTGGTCGAGAAGCCGCGCCACTTCGGCCTGTTGCGCGAGCTGCTCAACCTGCTGGCCAACCTGCCGCTGGCGGTGCCGGGGCTGGTGCTGGGCGTGGGCTACATCTTCTTCTTCATCTCGCCCGCGAACCCGCTGCGTGCCATCTACGGCAGCATGACCATTCTGGTGGTGTGCACCGTGGCGCACTTCTTCTCGGTGGCGCACCTCACCTCGCTCACCGCGCTGCGCCAGCTCGACCGCGAGTACGAGTTGGTGTCGGAGTCGATGGGGGTGCCGTTCTGGCGCACGCTGTGGCTGGTGCACCTGCCGGTGGCGCTGCCCACGGTGCTCAACGTGGGCGGGTACTTTTTCGTCAACGCGATGACCACCGTGTCGGCCGTCGTGTTTCTGTATTCGCCACAGACCTCGCTGGCCGCCGTTGCCGTGCTGAACATGGACGACGCCGGCGACGTGGCGCCCGCCGCCGCCATGGCCTCGCTGATCATGCTCACGGCCGCGGCCGGCCGGGGCGTGTTCGCGCTGGCGGGGCACTGGGCGCTCGAGCGCACCCAAACCTGGAGGCACCGCTGAATGCCCGGCACCGCACAAGCCCACCACCCCGACCATTTCGACCTGATCGTGGTCGGCGCCGGCATCGTCGGCCTGGCCCATGCGTACACCGCCGCGCAACGCGGGCTGAAGGTGTGCGTGGTCGAGCGCGACGCGGCCTGCGTGGGCGCGTCGATTCGCAACTTCGGCTTCATCACCGTCACCGGCCAGGCGCCCGGCGACACCTGGCGCCGCGCCATGCATGCGCGCGAGGTGTGGCAGCAGATTGCGCCTTATGCGGGTATCGACGTGGTGCACCGCAACCTCTGGCTCGCGGCCTACCGCCCCGAGGCGCACGACGTGCTGGAGGCCTTCATGCGCACGCCGATGGGCGAAGCCTGCGAGCTGCTGGACGCGGCCGACGCGCAGGCCAGGGCGCCGGCGCTGAGCCTGGCCGATGCGCAGTCCGTGCTGTTCAGCCCGCACGAGCTGCGCGTGGAGTCGCGCACCGCCATCGGCCTGCTCACGCGCTGGCTGGCCGAAGCGCACGGCGTGAGCTTTCGCTTCAGCGAGGCCGTGCTCGACGTGCAGACGCCGCGCGTGCGCACCGCGCGCGGCACGCTGCATGCCGAGCGCGTGGTGGTGTGCACGAACACCGACCTGCACGGCTTGTTCGCCGAGCGCATTGCCGCGCACGCGCTCACGCTGTGCCGCCTGCAGATGCTGCGCGTGCAGCCCGAGGCCGGCTTCCACTTGCCGGGCTCGGTGATGATGGACCTGAGCCTGGTGCGCTACGAGGGCTACAGCACCTTGCCCCAGGCCGCCGCGCTGCGCGCACGCCTGCAGCAGGAAGAGGCCGCCTCGCTCGACCACGGCATTCACCTCATCGTGGTGCAGAGCGCCGACGGCTCGCTGGTGGTGGGTGACTCGCACCACTACGCCGACGCGCCCGAGCCCTTTGCGATGGAAGCGGTCGACCAGCTCATCCTGCGGCACCTGCGCAGCACGCTGAACCTGGAGACCGCGCGAATCACCGAGCGCTGGACCGGCGTGTACCCGTCGTCGAAGACCACGCCCTGCGTGATCGACGCGCCCGACGACGCCACGCGCGTGGTGCTGGTCACCAGCGGCAGCGGCGCGAGCACCGGCTTCGGCATTGCGCACGACGTGTTCGAGGCGTGGTGATGCGTGGTGATGCCTGGTGATGCGTGATGCCTGATGAGCGCGCGCCGCGTTGGCCTTTCAACCGATTCTTTCTATCCTTTCATCCATGAACGCCCACCCCCATCCCGACTCGCATTCGCAACTCCAGGCCGTCGTGTTCGACTGGGCCGGCACTATCCTTGATTTCGGCTCCTGCGCGCCCATGGGTGCGTTCGTGAAGCTGTTCGAACAGTTCGGCGTGGACATCACCATCGCCGAGGCGCGCGGCCCCATGGGCATGGCCAAGTGGGACCACATCAAGGCGCTGGGCACGCTGGCGCGCATTGCCGCGCAATGGGAGGCCAAACAAGGCCATGCCTTCACCGATGCCGACGTCGACATGCTCTACGAAGTGTTCACGCCCATGAACGCGGCCAGCGCGCGCGACCATGCCGCGTTCATTCCCGGTGCGCTGGAGGCCGTGAATGCGGCACGCGCGCGCGGCCTGAAGATCGGCTCGACCACCGGCTACAACCGCCCGATCATGGAAGTGGTGGTGCCCATTGCCGCGGCCGGTGGCTATGCGCCCGACAACCTGGTGTGCGGCGGCGACCTGGCCGAAGGCCGCCCGTCGCCGCTCATGATGTACCGCTGCTTCGCCGACCTCGGCGTGTGGCCGCCGCACACCGTGGTGAAGGTCGACGACACCGGCGTGGGCCTGCAGGAGGGGCTGAACGCCGGCACCTGGGCCGTGGGCCTGGCGATCAGCGGCAACGCCAACGGGCTCACGCTGACTGAGTGGCAGGCGCTTGGCGAAGCGCAGCAGCAGGAGCGCCGTGCCAGCGCAACCGCCGCGCTGGAGGCCGCGGGCGCGCACTACGTGATCGACAGCGTGGCCGATCTGGCGCGGGTGCTGGACGACATCGAGCGGCGGTTGCAGGCGGGTGAACGGCCCGCGGCCACCGGCGGCTGAACGCTGCCGGAGGCCGCTGAAGGGCGCGCCGCTGCGGCTCGCGGGGTATCCTCGCCGCGGAGCCAAACAATGAACAACAAAGAGACAACCGCCCACCAGGCGGATTCGCGCTACGCCATGGTGCGCCTGGGCCTCACGCTGCTGATCATGACGGTCGGCAGCAGCGGCATGTACGTGGTGTCGGTGATGCTGCCCGCGGTGCAGGCCGAGTTTGGCCTGGCGCGCGCCGATGCCTCGCTGCCCTACACGATGCTGATGCTGGGCTTCGGCTTTGGCGGGGTGCTCATGGGCAAGCTGGCCGACCGGGTCGGCGTGATGTGGCCGCTGCTCATGGGCTCGGTCTTTCTGGGCCTGGGGTATGTGGCCACGGGGCTGTCGGGCGGCATCGTGTCGTTCACCGTCGCGCAGGCCTTGCTGGTCGGCCTGCTCGGCAGTTCGGTGGCCTTTGCGCCGCTGGTGGCCGACACCTCGCTGTGGTTCGTCAAGCGGCGCGGCATTGCGGTGGCGGTGTGCGCCAGCGGCAACTACCTGGCGGGCGCGGTGTGGCCGCCCATTGCGCAGCACTTCGTCGAAACGGTGGGCTGGCGCCAGACCTACATCGGCATGGGCATCTTCTGCGGCGTGACGATGGCGCTGCTGGCGCTGTGCTTTCGCGCACGGCCGCCCGCGCTGGCCGAGGCACCCGCCGCCAGCGCATCGAGCACTGGTGTTGCGCGCGACATGACGCGGCCCTTCGGTCTCAGCATGGGCACCGCGCAAGGCCTGCTGTGCGTGGCCGGCGTGGCCTGCTGCGTGGCCATGGCCATGCCGCAGGTGCACATCGTGGCGTACTGCGGCGACCTGGGCTACGGCCCTGCACAGGGCGCGATGATGCTGTCGCTGATGCTGGGCTTCGGCATCGTGAGCCGGCTGGTGTCGGGCGCCATCTGCGACCGCATCGGCGGGCTGCGCACACTGATGCTGGGCGGGCTGCTGCAGTGCGTGGCGCTGCTGCTGTTTCTGCCGTTCGACGGGCTGGTGCCGCTGTATGTCATTTCAGCGCTGTTCGGGCTGTTCCAGGGCGGCATCGTGCCCTCCTACGCCATCATCATTCGCGAGCATTTTCCGCCGAAGGAAGCCGGTGCGCGCGTGGGCACGGTGCTGATGTTCACGCTGTTCGGCATGGCGCTGGGCGGGTGGATGTCTGGCAAGGTGTTCGACCTCACGGGTAGTTACCACGCGGCGTTCTTGAACGGCATTGCGTTCAACCTGGTGAACGTGAGCATCGCGGCGTTTCTGCTGTTCAGGACGCTTCGGCGACCAGTCGGCCGAGTGTCTGCATCGCCTGCTCGCTGACCGTGTCCCAGGGGTGGCCGTAGTTCAGCCGCAGGCAGTTGGCGAAGGCGCGCGTCGCTGAAAAAATAGGCCCCGGCGCCACGCTGATGCCAAGCTCCAGCGCCTTGCGGTGAAGCGCCAGCGCGTTGGCCCGCGCCGGCAGTTCGACCCACATGAAGTACCCGCCCAGCGGCCGCGTGGCGCGCGTGCCCGGCGGAAAGTAATGGCCCACGGCCTGCGCGAAGGTGGCCTGCTGCAGGGCCAGTGTCTGGCGCAGCTTGCGCAGGTGCTTGTCGAGGCCGCCCCGTTCCAGGTAGCCCGCGAGCGCCTGCTGCGCGGGCGCCGAGGTGCTGAGCGTGGTCGTGAGCTTTTGCCGTGCGACCTGCCGCGCGAAGCGCCCGGCCGACGCCCAGCCGATGCGGTAGCCCGGCGCCAGGCACTTCGAAAAAGACGAGCAGTGCAGCACCAGCCCTTGCGTGTCGAAGGCCTTGGCCGGCGCGGGGCGGCGTTCGCCGAAGTAGAGCTCCGCGTACACGTCGTCTTCGATCAATGGCAGTTCGTGCCGCGCCAGCAGTTCGACCAGCGCCTTCTTCTTCGCGTCGGGCATCAGGCTGCCCAGCGGGTTCTGAAAGGTGGTCATGAGCCAGCAGGCGGTGGGCCTGTGCGCCGCAATGGCCAGCTCCAGTGCGGCCAGGTCGATGCCTTCGCCCGGGTGCGTGGGCACCTCGATGGCGCGCAGCCCCATGCGCTCCAGCGACTGCAGCGCCGCATAGAAGGTGGGCGATTCGACGATCACCGCGTCGCCCGGCCGCGTGACCGCCGCCAGGCAGAGGTTGAGCGCCTCCAGCGCGCCGTTGGTCACCACGATTTCGTCGGCCGGCACCGGCATGCCTTCGGCCAGGTAGCGCAGCGCGATCTGGCGGCGCAGCGCGGCGCTGCCGGGCGTGAGGTCGTCCACCGTGCTCCACGGGTCGAGCGCCTTGGCGCTGGCCGCCATGAACTGCCCCAGCCGCGCCAGCGGAAACAGCAGCGGGCTCGGAAAGGCCGAGCCGAAAGGCACCACCTTGCGCGACATGCTGGCTTCGAGGATGTCGAACACCTGGTCGCTCACGTCGAGCGACAGCGGGCTGCTGGCGGGGCGCGAGGTGAGGTTGGATTCGGGTGGCGCGTCGCGCAGGCCGCCGCCGGCGACGTAGTAGCCCGAGCGGTCGCGCGCACGCACCAGGCCGCGGGCCTCCAGCAGGTAGTACGCCTGGAACACGGTGGACGCGCTGACCCCGCGGCTCTGGCCGGTGTGGCGCACGGAGGGCAAGCGGTCGCCGGTTTTCAGCGTGCCGTTGCGGATCGAGGCCTCGATGTCGGCGGCGAGCGATTCATATCGCTTCATATCGCTTCATGTCGCCTGATGGGGGTTGTTCGTCATTCGGCAGCACTTTATCTGCGCTGGTCAATTGGAGCGAATCTGCATCTGTTTTTTTGATGCGCTTCGGTCCACACTCGAGCCCATGTCGAATCTCATGCGCGCGGTGCGCGCCGTTCTCTGGAGTTTCATCGGGCTGGGCGGACGCCGTGCCGACGCCGACCAGCGCACCGCGCAGGTCGGCATCCTGCCGCTGATTGGCGTGGCGCTGGTTTTGGTGCTGCTGCTGATCGCCGGGCTGATGGCCCTGGCGCATTACGCCGCCGGCGCATGAAGCGCGGGCTGCGGTTTCTTGCGCTCGGGCTGCTGCTCGCGTGGCAGGCCCTGGCCGGCGCGGCCACGCCGGCCACCGTGCCCGACACCATCGAACAGCGCGTGGCCGCCTGCATTGCCTGCCACGGCCGCGAGGGCGCGACCAGCAACGCGGGCTACTTTCCGCGGCTGGCGGGCAAGCCGGCCGGCTACCTGTTCAACCAGCTCGTGAGCTTTCGCGACGGGCGCCGCTTCAACACCGACATGGCGTACATGGTTCAGCACATGTCCGACGCCTACCTGCACGAAATTGCCGACTACTTCGCCGGGCTCGACCTGCCGTACCCGCCGGTCTCGCCCACCAGCGACGCCACGCCCGAGGTGCTCGCACGCGGCCGCATGCTGGCGCTGCAGGGCGACCCGGAGCGCCGGCTGCCCGCGTGCGTTCAATGCCACGGCGCGGCGCTCACCGGCGTGCAGCCGGCCACGCCGGGGCTGCTGGGCCTGCCGCGCCTGTACCTGGCCTCGCAGCTGGGTGCCTGGCTCACCAACGAGCGACATGCGCAGGCGCCCGATTGCATGGCCGAAGTCGGCCGGCGCATGTGGACCTCCGACGTGAACGCCGTGGCCGGCTGGCTGGCCACGCAGCCGGTGCCGGCCAATGCCAAGCCTGCCGCATCGCTGCCCGCGCCCATGCCCATCGCCTGCGGCGGCACCACCGAAGTGAAGAAGTGACAGGGCCGCGCTCATGAAACTGCGACACCTGCTCTGGACCCTGCTGACCCTGTTCGTGCTGCTGGCCGTGGCCGCCGGCACCGTCGTGGCGCTGAACCTGCGCGGCGAAGACCCGCTGCCCGCGCAGGCGCAAGCGTTCCAGTCCACGCCGCAGCAGGTCGAGCGCGGGCGCTACCTCGCGCTGGCCGGCAACTGCGCGGGCTGCCACACCACGCGCGGCGGCCGGCCCTATGCGGGCGGCCTGCCTATCGACACGCCCTTCGGCACCATCTATTCGAGCAACCTCACGCCCGACGACGGCACCGGCATCGGCAGCTGGAGCAGCGCGCACTTCTGGCGCGCCATGCACAACGGCCGCGGCAAAGACGGCCGCCTGCTGTACCCCGCGTTCCCGTACCCCAACTTCACCCAGGTGACGCGCGACGACTCCGACGCCATCTACGCCTACCTGCGCAGCGTGCCGGCCATCACCGAGGCCAACAAGGCGCACCGGCTGCGCTTTCCGTACGACACGCAACCGGCGCTGGCCGTGTGGCGCGCGCTGTCGTTCAAGCCCGAGCCCTTCTTGGCCAGCGCCGGCAAGCCCGCCGAGTGGAACCGCGGTGCCTACCTGGTCAACGGGCTGGGGCATTGCATCGCCTGCCACGGCCCGCGCAATTCGCTGGGCGCGACCGACACCAGGCTCGGCCTCTCCGGTGGCCTGATCGCGGTGGAGAACTGGTACGCGCCCTCGCTCACCGACCCGCACGAAGCCGGCGTGGCCGACTGGCCCCAGGCCGACGTGGTGGCGCTGCTGAAGACGGGCTTGGCGCCGCACGGCTCCGTCATGGGCCCGATGGCCGACGTGGTGTTTCGCAGCACGCAGTACCTGAGCGACGCCGACCTGGGCGCAATGGCGAGCTATCTGAAGGACTTGCCCAAGACACGCGCAGACGCCGCCGACGCTACGCCCGCGGCCAAGGCCCCCATCCGCCGCGACGCCGGCACCATGGCGCGCGGCGCGAAGATCTACGACCAGCGCTGCGCCTACTGCCACGGCGACCAGGGGCAGGGCGCGGCCGGCGCGTATCCGCCGCTGGCGGGCAACCGTGCCGTCAACATGGCGCGGCCCACCAACCTGGTTCAGGTGGTGTCGCATGGCGGCTTCCTGCCGACGACGGCCGGCAATCCGCGCCCCTACGGCATGCCGCCGTTCGGCCAGGTGCTGGACGCCGCCGACGTGGCGGCCGTGCTGACCTATGTGCGCGGCTCGTGGGGCAACGACAGCGCGCCGGTCACGCAGCTGGACACCATGCGCCGCTGAGGCGCCGTTCAAGCCCGGCTGAGGCCCGGCTGAGCCCCCGCCGCGTCACGCCGCGTGCGGGTGCCGCGCGCTGTCGTACAGCGCACGCGCCAGGTCGCGGTGCCGCGCCAGCAGCGGCGCGAGTTCCAGCCCGGTGAAGCGCCCGTCGCGGATGCGCACCGCGCCGTCGATCACGCTCAGCGACACCGTGCCCGGCGTGCAGAACACCAGCGCCGCCACCGGGTCGTGCCACGCGCCGGCATGCGCCACGCCACGCAGGTCGAAGGCCACGATGTCCGCCGACATGCCCGGTGCAAGCGCGCCGATGTCGTCGCGCCCCAGCACCTGCGCGCCGCCCAGCGTGGCAATTTCCAGCGCCTCGCGTGCCGTCATGGCGGCCGGCCCGTGGCCCACGCGCTGCAGCAGCATGGCCTGGCGCGCCTCGCCCAGCAGGTGCGCGCCGTCGTTCGATGCACTGCCGTCCACGCCCAGCCCCACGGGCACGCCCGCGCGCCGCATCGCGCCGATGGGCGCAATGCCTGAGGCCAGCCGCATGTTGGAACACGGGCAGTGCGCCACGCCGGTGCCGGTGCGCCCGAACAGCGCGATGCCGGCTTCGTCGAGCTTCACGCAGTGCGCGTGCCACACATCGCGCCCTACCCAGCCCAGGTCTTCGGCGTACTCGGCCGGTGTCATGCCGAACTTTTCGCGCGAGTAGGCCACGTCGTTGTCGTTCTCGGCCAGGTGCGTGTGCAGCGACACGCCGCGCTCGCGCGCCAGCTCGGCCGACAGGCGCATCAGGTCGCGCGACACCGAGAACGGCGAGCACGGCGCCAGCACGATGCGGCGCATCGAATGGCGCGAGGCGTCGTGCCAGCGGTCGATGAGCCGCTCGCTGTCGCGCAGGATGGCGGCTTCGCTCTCCACCACCTCGTCGGGCGGCAGGCCGCCGGCGCTGCGGCCCACGCTCATGCTGCCGCGCGCCGCATGAAAGCGCATGCCCATGGCGTCGGCCGCCTCGATGGAATCGTCCAGCCGCGAGCCGTTGGGAAACAGGTAGAGGTGGTCGCTGCTGGTGGTGCAGCCCGAGAGCATCAGCTCGGCCATGGCGGTCTGCGTGGACACGCGAATCGCCTCGGGCGTGAGGCGCGCCCACAGCAGGTACAGGTGGGTAAGCCAGCCGAACAGCTCGGCGTTCTGCGCGTCGGGCACGGCGCGCGTGAGGCTCTGGTACATGTGGTGGTGCGTGTTGACCAGGCCCGGCATCACCACATGGCCCTGCATGTCGAGCGCCTCGGCCTGGCCGTTGCGCAGCGCGTCGAGGCAGGGGGCAGGCAGCTCGGCCGTGGGCCCGACCCAGGCCACCGCGGGCCCGTCGCACACCACGGCGCCGTCGGCAATTTCGCGCCGTGCGGCGTCCATGGTGACCAGAACGTCGGCATGTCGAAGGATCAGCATGCCGGCATTCTTGCGCGCGCTCAGCGCGCGGGCAAGCCCGTGGGCGGGGCCGCGCCCGCTCGCCCCCTGATCAGAGCTCGTTGCTGATGCCGCTGCTCACATGCCCTGCCGGCACATGCCGCGAGGCCGCATCCACGTGACCGGTCTGGTCGTCGAAGAAGAAGTCGGGCTCGAACTCGCGCAGAAACTCGCCCTTGGGCAGGCCGCCCAGAAACATGGCCTCGTCGACGCGGATGTTCCACTTCATCAGCGTGCGAATGGCGCGCTCGTGCGCCGGTGCGCTGCGCGCGGTGACCAGCGCGGTGCGAATGCGCATCTGCGCGTTGCCCGCCATCTGCAGCCGGTGCAAGGCCATCAGCAGGGGCTTGAACGGGCCTTCGGGCAGTGGCAGGTCGGCCTTGCTGAGTTCGTGCGCCTGAAAGGCGTCCAGGCCCTCGGCCTGGAACACGCGCTCGGCCTCGTCGCTGAACAGCACCGCGTCGCCGTCGAAGGCAATGCGCACTTCGTTCGGCCATGCTTCGCTGGCCTTCACCGACTCCACCAGCACGCGCGCGGCCGGAAAGCCCGCAACCAGCGCCTCGCGCACATCCTGCGCATTGACCGACAGGAACAGGTGCGCGCGCAACGGGCGCAGGTAGCCGAAGGGCGGGCGGCCCTGCGTGAACACGCCGCGCTGCAGCTTGATGTCGGCCGCCGCGCTCGACTTGAAGATGCGCATGCCCGACACCGGATCGTTGCGCGACAGAATCACCACCTCCACGCGCTGCACGCCGTCTTCGTTGAAGCGCAGCAGCTTGCGGATCAGCGAGTACGCGATGCCCGGCGCGGCCGGCACGTCGATGCGGTCGAGCTGCAGCTTCATGTAGCCCTCGTTGTCGCCGGCGTCGAAGACCTTGTTTTCTTCTTCGAGGTTGAACAGGGCGCGCGAGGAGATCGCGACCACCAGCTTGTCTTCGAGCGTTACGGACATGGCGTGTGCTCCAGGGTGCGTGAAGCGACGCGCTGCGTCACTTGATGAATTGGTTCAGTTGAATGATCGGCAGCATCACCGCCAGCACGATCAGCATCACCACGCCGCCCATCGCCACGATCAGCAGCGGCTCCAGGATGGTGGCCAGGTGCATGGCGCGGCGCTGCACTTCGGCGCCCAGTTGGTTGGCCGCGCGCTGCAGCATCAGCGGCAGCGTGCCTGTCTGCTCGCCCAGGCGCGCGAACATCGACACCAGTCCCGGAAAGCGTTTTTTCTGCGCCAGCGCCGAGGCCAGCGGCGCGCCTTCGCGCACCAGCACCAGCGCGTCGAGCGCGTCGGCGCGCATGGCGCGGTTGCCCAGTGTTTCGGAGGCCGCCTGCAGCGCCTTCAAGATTGGCACGCCGGCCGTGGCCAGCATGGCCAGCGTGCTGGCAAAGCGCGCCGCGTTGTAGCCGCGTGCGAGCTTGCCGACCAGCGGCAGCTTGAGCCAGGCGGCATCGAACTTCAGGCGGAAGGCCTCCTGCGCCAGCGCCAGCCGCACGCCGACAAAGGCGAGCACCAGCGCGCCCAGCATCCACCAGCCGTAGTTGCGCACGCCCGCGCTCAGCGACAGCATCACCGTGGTTAGAAAGGGCAGCGAGCGCTTGGTGCCCGCGAACACCTGCGCCACCTGCGGCACCACATAGCTCACGAGGAAGATCACGATCACGATCGCCACCAGCGTGACGATGGCCGGGTACAGCGCCGCGCCAATCAGCTTTTGCTGCAGCGCCTGGCGTTCTTCGAGGTCGTCGGCCAGGCGGTCGAGCACCAGGCCCAGGTTGCCGCTTTGCTCGCCCGCGCCGATCACTGCCGTGTAGATGGGAGAGAACTCGCGCGAGTGGGCCGACAGCGCGCGCGCAAACGGCGAGCCCGCGTTGACTTCGGCCCGCAGCGACGCCACCAGGTTGCGTTGCGGCTCCGACTCGGCTTCGTCGGTGAGCGCGGTGAGCGCGCGTTCCAGCGGCAGGCCGGAAGACACCAGGCCTGCGAGCTGACGCGTCCACACGGCCAGGCCGGTGGAGTTGAAGACGCGCTTGCCGCCGCCCAGCCAGCCGCTCAGTCCGCTGCGCTTCCCGGTGCCGTTGATGTGGTCGCTGCCGACCGGCTTGACCGACAGCGGAATGAGCGCCTGCGCCCGCAACAGGCTGCGCGCGCTGCGGGCGGTGTCGGCCTCGAGCACGCCTTCGCGCGACTGGCCGGTGGCATCGATGGCTTCGAAGGAATAGGCGGGCATGGTGAGCTTGACGGTCTGGCGCGGTGCGCGCTAGTCACGCGTGACGCGCAGCAGCTCGGCGCGCGACGTGACGCCGGCCTGCACCAGCCGCTCGCCGTCTTCGCGCATCAGGCGCAGGCCGCCGAGTGCGCCGGCCTTCAGCAGCTCGCTCTCGGCCGCCTTGCTGTGGATCAGGCCCTGCACGGTCTCGTCGGCCACCAGCAGCTCGAAGATGCCGGTGCGGCCCTGGTAGCCGGTCTGGCCGCACACGTCGCAGCCCGCGCCGGCGCACACGGTGCACACCTTGCGCACCAGCCGTTGCGCCAGCACGCCCAGCAGCGACGAGCTCAGCAGGAAGGGCTCCACGCCCATGTCGGTCAGGCGGGTGACGGCGCTCACCGAGTCGTTGGTGTGCA
Organism: Variovorax sp. H27-G14; assembly: GCF_046156345.1. Taxonomy (NCBI): domain Bacteria; kingdom Pseudomonadati; phylum Pseudomonadota; class Betaproteobacteria; order Burkholderiales; family Comamonadaceae; genus Variovorax; species Variovorax sp. H27-G14. Next base: position 892,406 of record NZ_JAYLVN010000001.1, on the reverse strand, counting down.
GCGTGGCCAGCACCAGGTGGCCGGTGAGCGAGGCCTGAATGGCAATCTGCGCGGTTTCGAAGTCGCGAATTTCGCCGATCATGATCACGTCGGGGTCTTGCCGCAGGATGGCGCGCAGGGCCTTGGCGAAGGTGAGTTCGATCTTCGCGTTGATCTGGGTCTGGCCCACACCCGGCAGCTCGTACTCGATGGGGTCTTCCACCGTCATGATGTTGCTGCGGCTCGCATCGAGCCGGGCCAGCGCGGCGTACAGCGTGGTGGTCTTGCCCGAGCCCGTGGGCCCGGTCACCAGAATGATGCCGTGCGGCTGCGAGATGAGCTTTTCGAAGCGGTTCAGCGTGTCGCCCTGCATGCCCACCGATTCGAGCGTGAGCTTCGATTCGCTCTTGTCCAACAGCCGCAGCACGGCGCGTTCGCCGTGCGCGCTGGGCAGCGTCGACACGCGCACGTCGACCGCGCGCGTGCCGATGCGCAGGCTGATGCGCCCGTCCTGCGGCAGGCGCTTTTCGGAGATGTCGAGGTCGGCCATGATCTTCAGCCGCGAGATCAGCGCCGCGTGCAGCGCGCGGTTGGGCTGCACCACTTCGCGCAGCGTGCCGTCGATGCGAAAGCGCACGGAAGACGTGCGCTCGTAGGGCTCGATGTGGATGTCGCTGGCGCCGTCGCGCGCGGCCTGCGTGAGCAGCGCATTCAGCATGCGGATGATGGGCGCGTCGCCCGCGCTGGCCAGCAGGTCTTCCACGGCGGGCAGCTCCTGCATCATGCGCGAGAGGTCGGCGTCGTTCTGCACCTCGCTCACCACGGCGGCAGCGCTCGATTCGCCCTGCGCGTAGGCCGCGCTGATGCGTTGCGCCAGCACCCCGTCGGCCAGCACCTCGAAGGCCTGCACGCCGTGCTTGCGCGCCACCTCGCTCACGGCGCTGCGCGCGGGGTGCGAGGACATCCACAGCGTGTAGCGGCCGTCGTCGGTTTGCTCCAGCAGCAGTTGCTGGCTGCGTGCGAACGCGTATGGCAGGGGGTAGCGGGTGGACATCGCAGCAGTATCAGGGCAGTTCGCGCGCGCTGACCGGGTCGGCCGTGGGCGGCAAGGCGCCACGCAGCGGGCTGGGGGCCAGCTTGCGGTTGTCGCGTGGCAGCGCCGGCTGCGGAATCAGCTGGGTGCCTTCTTCGCGCAGGCCGCCGGTGCGGTTGCTGGCGGCGCCCAGCGGCGGCGACTCCGGCAGCACCGGTGCTGCATTCACATTGCGCAGCATCACGTTGTCGGTGTTGGGCTGCGTGGCCTGCTGCAGGCCGCGGATCTGGTCGTAGCGGTCGTAGGCGAAATTTTCGGTGGCATTGGCGTCGCGCATGACCACCGGGCGCAGGAACATCATCAGGTTGTTCTTCTCGCGCTTGCGGATCTCGTTCTTGAACAGGTTGCCCACGATGGGGATGTCGCCGGCAAGCGGCACCTTCTCGACGGAGTTGCCGTAGGTGTCCGACAGCAGGCCGCCCAGCATGACCAGGCCGCCGTCTTCCACCAGCACGCTCGACTCGAGCGAACGCTTGTTGGTGGTGGGGCCGTTGGGGTCGGTGGTGGTGCCGGCCGCGACGTTGGAGATCTCCTGGAAGATCTGCATCTTCACGGTGCCGTTCTCGTTGATGGTCGGGCGCACGCGCAGCGTGAGGCCCACGTCCTTGCGCTCCACGGTGGTGAAGGGGTTGATGCCCACCGAGCCCGAGGTGCTGGCGTACGAGCCCGTGGGAAACGGCACGTTCTGGCCGATGACGATCTTGGCCTCTTCGTTGTCCAGCGTGAGCAGGTTGGGCGTGGACAGCACGTTGGCGTCGTTGTCGCTGCTGAAGAAGTTGGCGATGGCGCCCAGGATGTACTGGCCGCCGACCTTGCCCGCAATGCCCAGGTTGAGGCCGGTGGGAAGGCTGATGCCCGCGGCGTTGCGCGTGGCGATGGCCTGGGTCAGCGTCAGGATGTTGGAGCCGGTCAGGCTCGAATTGGTGCCGATCACCGCGTTGTTGCCCAGCGCGCTTTGCCACTGCACGCCAAAGTTCGCGGCCTTGGTGGCGTTCACCTCGACGATCAACGCCTCGATCATCACTTGCGCGCGGCGCCCGTCGAGCTTGTCGATCACGGCGCGCATCTGGCGGTACTGCGGCTCGGGCGCGGTGATGATCAGCGAATTGGTGCTCGGGTCGGCCTGGATCTGCCCGCCGGTGGAAGGCTGGTTGGCGTTGTTCAGCGGGGCCGACGCCTGCGGCGAGCTGCTGCCCTGGCCACCGCCGCCAAAGGCCGTTTGCTGCCCTTGCTGCGCCAAGGCGTTCTGTGCCTGCGGCTGCCCCGCGCCACCGCCGCCCGCGCCCCCCTGCGTGGTGTTGATCTGGTTGGCCGCCATGGCGGCGCGCAGCGTGGACGCCAGGCGCACCGCGTCGGCGTTCTTCAGATAGACCACGTAGATGTTGCCGGCCGCGCCGTTGCTGCTCTCCGCGGCGGGGCGGTCGAGCTTGTCGACCAGCGAGCGCACCAGGCTCACGCGCGCCGGGTTGGCCGCGCGAAGAATCAGCGAGTTGCTGCGCGGGTCGGCCATCAGCGTGGTGCGAAACGAGGCATCGGCCCCACCCGGCACGGCCGCGGCACCCGGTGCGCCGGAGCCGCCGCCGTCGATCAGCCGCTGCACCAGCGGCACCATGTCGGTGGCAATCGAATGCTTGAGCTGGATCACCTCGATGTCGGAGGCATTGGGCACGTCCAGCGACGCGATGATGCGCGCCAGCCGGCGCATGTTGTCGGCATAGTCGGTGATCACGAGCGAGTTGTTGCCCGGGTTCACGTTGATGGTGTTGTTGGGCGGAATCAGCGGGCGCAGCACCGGCAGCAGGCTGTTGGGGGACTCGTAGTTCAGCCGGAAGATCTGCGTGACGATCTGGTTGCTGCCGCTGGACGCGGTGGCGCCGATGGAGGTGTTGACGGTGCTGCTCTGCAGCTTGGCGTCGGCCTCGGGCACCACCTTGTACAGGCCGTCGGCCTCCACCACCGCAAAGCCCTGCAGGCGCAACGCCGACGCAAACTGGTTGAACGCGGCGCCCGGCTGGATGGCGCGGTCGGTGACCAGGTTCATGGTGCCCTTCACGCGCGGGTCGACCACCACGTCGCGCCCGGTCACCACTGCCATGGTGCGTGCCACGGCCTCGATGTCGGCGTTGGCAAAGTTCAGCGTGATCGGCTCGCCGCGGCGCGGGGCGTCGCCGGTCTGCGCGAACACCGCGGGCGCCGCCTGCAGGAACGTGGCGGCGATCAGCACGCGCACGGCAAGTGCGACGGTGCCGGTCGAAAACAGTGGCTTCATCATGAGGATCAACCCAGGGTGATGATCGAACGCGCGTTGTCGCGGCGTCCGATGATGTTCAACAAATTGGAAAGTGCGTCTTCGCGGCCGGGCGCGGCACTGGCTTCGCCGTTGAAGCGGAAGGCGGTGCCGTTCCAGCTGCCGCTGCCGTTCAGCTCGAGGCTGCCCTCGCGCGTGCTCAGCAGCAGCGTGGGGCGGCTGCCGCCTTCGAGCGTGAGGCGGTAGCTGCCCATCGGCCGCAGGGTCGACAGGCTGGAAGAAACGTCGGTGGCGTCGAGCGTGGCCTGGCCGGCGATGCGCAGCGCGGGGCCGTCCCATTGCATGGCAAAGGCCTTGGTGCTGAGGTCGAGCGCACCTTCGAGCTTGAGCGTGTTCCAGGGCGCGCCCAGGCCGGTGAGCATGGTGGCGGGCCAGCGCGAGCGGCTGTCCTGCCAGGTGAGCAAAAGGCCACCGGCGCGCGGGCTGGCCCGCAGTTCGAGTGGCTGCGCGGCGCAGCAGGGCAGATCGAGGCTGGCGACGATGCCGCCCCAGCTGGGGCGCATGCGCCAGTGAAGCACGCCGGGCAGCGACACCGCCTGCGCGCCACCGGCGCCGCTGGCGAACACCACGGCGGCCGTGCCGTTCCAGACTGTGCCGCGCGGGTTGGCCAGCACCAGGCGGCCCTGGGTCCAGCCCGACAGCGCCGCCGACAGCCAGCGCGCCGGCGCGAACAGCACCACCGCCAGCAGTACGCCGATGGCAATGCCCAGCAGCGCCCAGCGCCAGCCGCGGCGCGCCCTGGGTTCGGAAAGGGGGGCGCGGGTCACCATGCGGGCTTGCTCATCGCGCGGCGGGCAGCGCCATGACGACGGTGCCGTCCCAGCGCACCAGCGGCAGCTTGGCTGCATCCCTGGCACCCGGCGTTGCAGGCGCAGGGGTGGCAGGGGTGGCGGCCGGCGCACGGGTCAGGTGCACTTCGCGCGGCACCGCATGGGCGTTGCCGCGCGCCTGCGCGAGCCATTGGGCGACCGTGGGCGCGGGCGCGCCGCGCAGCGAGACCGTGGCGGCGCCGTCGCCGCCGGCCGTCATGAGCTGTGCGTTGTTGGCGCCCAGGCCGTCGCGCACCGAGGTTTCGAGCGCGCGCAACGCGTCGTCGCGGTTCAGCCGCGGCTGCGACTGCAGCGCCTTGGCGCGGTTCTGCAAGGTGGTCATCTGCTGGAGCTGGGCGTCGAGCTGCGTGTGTTCGGCCGGGGCAGCGGCCAGGGTGCGCAACGCGGGTGCGAGCGCAATCCACCAGAGCAAGGCCAGTGCCACCAGCGTGACGGCGATGGCAACCATGCGGCGCTCGCGCGCATCGAGGGCGGCCCAGCGGGCCTTGAGTTGTTCGGTGACGTTCATCGGGCGGCCTCGGCCTGTGCCTGCACAAGGAGCAGGTCGCCTTCGGTGCGCACGCTGTAGCCGCGCGGCGCCATGGCGCTGGTGATCTGCGACACCTCCGAGGGCTGCAGCCCCAGGCCGCGCAGGCGCAACTGGCCGGCGCTGTAGTCGACGGCGCTGGGCACCTTGCCCGGCGGGAGGTTGGCGGCGAGCGCGCCGACCATGGGTTCGAAGTCGGTGCCGGCCACGTCGCCCACGGCCTGCTGCAGCGCCGCAACCTCGCGCTGCATCTGCAGCGGCGCGTCGATCACGATCTTCACCGAGGGGAATGTCTGGGTCAGCATGGTCTTGGCCGCCTGGCGCTTGGCGTCGAGCGCGTTGCGCTCCTTCCAGGCCCAGGCGTTCAGCCCGATGAGTTGCGTGATCAGCAGCGCCACCACGCCCCAGCGCGCAGCGCGCCATTCGGGGGCGTAGCGCAGCGTTTGCAGCACGGAGGCGAACTTCTTGCCGGCCCGTGCGCGGCCGGTGACGGCCAGGTCGAACTGCGCCAGCTCCCAGGGCGTGCGCGCGGCCTGCAGCCAGCGCTGCGGCGTCTGCACGATGGGCACGCGGCGCTCCAGCAGGTGCTCGGCCGCTTCGGCCACGGCGGGCTCGGTGGTGATGACGGCGGTGTCCAGCGGCAGGCCGTTCGACAGCGCCAGCCCTGCGCCGGCCAGCGGCAGCGAAACCACGCCGTCGGTGTCGCACACGGTGAGCCGGGGTGATTCGGGCTCGCCCGTGACCATCAACAGCGGCGGTGCGTCGGCCGGTTGCGGCGCGAACTCGGGAACGATGCGCACCACGCGCCGGCCCGCCGCTTCAAGGCCGTGCACCACGCTGCGCAGCCAGATGCGGTTGCAGGCCGCCACCCACACCGGCACGCCGGCCTTGGCGTCGGGTTCGAGCGCGAAGTGCAGGCTTTCGGGCTCGTCGAGCAGGTGCTCTTCGAGCAGGCCGTCGAGCACCGCGCGCAGCTTGGACGCGCTGCCCATGCTGCCCTTGGGCAGCGTGACGCGGTGCCATGACAGCGCCGTGGAAGGAATGCCGAGCATGACTTCGGTGCTCGAGGGCAGGAGCGCCAGCAGCGCGCGGCCTTGGTTGCGCAACGCAATGCCGTCGTCGCCTGCCTGGGCCCAGTCGTACTCGCCCGCGGCATCGGCCGGAGGGAGGGGGGCAAGGAGCAGCAGGGGGGTCATGTCAATGTTGGAAAAGCCGGTGATTGTAGGTGTGCGTCTGACAGTCGGGCGCTCTGTTTTCCATAGCGTACCGCCCAGATGTGACGCGCGTTAGAGGGCTTTTTGTTTACAAATAGCGCATCGAAATCAGGGTTTGACCGGAGTGTTCGTTGCGCCGGCGCCGCGGGTGCGCCAGATCGTCGTCACAGTGACACCGTTGCGCTGTAAGAGCGAGTGCTCTTCGACATAGGTGCGGTCCAGCCGCAGCCGGCCATACACCTCGAAGTAGCTGGTGCCCACGCCGTGCTGCGCCGAATTGAACGGCGCGCTGCCGCTGGGCAGCGCGGCATTGGCGGCGGCAATGTCCTTGAAGAAGCTGCGCGTGCGGCGCTCCACCAGCTGGCGTGCGCTGGCGATGTTGAGCGACTCCATGCTGGCGCTGATGGCCTCCGCGCTCGCGGTGTTCAGGTTGAGCGTGGTGCGCACCGGCAGGATGGTCACGTAGGGTTCGAGCGCCGTGGCGGTAGCGGGCGACAGGCCCAGCCACACCAGCTGCGACACCTCTTGCGGCATCAGCGGAGCGGCGCTGGCATCGCCGTCGCCGGTGGTGTTCAGCGCACGCACCAGGCCGCTGGTCATGCGCTCGAGTTCGGCCACTGGCAGCCCCAGCAGGTTGAACAACCTGGTGAAGGTGGCCACGCTTGCGGGAATCGGCTGGCCGGCGTCCACCAGCGACAGCACGTTGAGCTTGGACTGCGCGTCGATGATGCGGCCCGAAAGAAAGGCGTCGGGCAGGCCTTCCACGCTGTCGCTGGCCACGTTCTTCTCGGCCGACAGAAAGGTGGTGAGGCGCGCTTCCTCGAGCGGCACGGCCCAGGGCTCGGTCAGGTTGTCGGAGCCGCCGGCGCGGCCGTCTTCGCCCAGGATCAGGCGCGACCAGTCGAGCGCGCCGACCAGCACCCAGGCGGCCTGCACGCGCGCGCGCTCCGCGCTTTCGATCTCTGCGGCGCGCCATTGCTGCCAGAGCGCGCTGGCCGAGAAGGTGGCCACCAGCATCACGGTGAGCATGGCGGCGAGCAGGGCGGCGCCGCGCTGGCGCTGGCGGGGCGTCGTCTTCATGAGGACCTTGGCGCGCCGACGGTGGGGCGGACCCAGTCGCGCGTGAGCGTGCCGGAGAGCCCGTCGCCCGGCGGCAGGGTAATCACCAGGCGCACGCCGTCGGGCATGGCGACGACCGGGCCGGCGGGGTTGTTGGGGGTGGGCGCCACCGTGGGCAACTGGCTGGCGGGCACCCAGGTGTTCTCGCGGAAGAAGTAGAGCTGCCAACTGCTGGCGGGCACGAGCGTGACGTCGCTGTAGCCGCCCGCGGCACCCCCGTTTTGCGACCCGGCACCGCCGCCGCCGTCCTGCGACCAGGCGGCCGCCATGTTCCAGGCCTGCTGCCACTCGCCGCGCGTGCTGAACGACTGCGACTGCCAGCGCCGCCAGCGCACGCCGTCGGGGCCGGGCTTGAGCGTCCAGGCCACCACCAGCACCGAAGGCGTGGCGGCGTCGCTGCCGCGCCGTGTGAGCCGCAGCACGCGGCCGTCCCAGTCGATGGGGCGGGTCTGCGCCAGCGTGGTCACGGCGTCGAGGTCGGCGCCCCATTGCGCCAGCGTGGTCTGCAGCGTCAGCACGGCGTCGGCGCGCTGCTGGTTCTGCGTGGTGGCGCGCGACATGCTCTCCAGCCCGCGCCAGCTCACCAGCGACAGCAGCGCCATGACGGAAATCGCCACGAGCAGCTCGATCAGCGTGAAGCCGCGAGGCGCGGCCGACTTGGCGCGTGGCATCAGTAGCGCCCCACCACGGTGGAGATGCGCAGGATCGGCGCGTCGGTGTCGTCGCGCACCTGCACGTCGACACGGCGGAAGTTCGGGTTCAGCGTGGGAAAGGTGGAGGTGGTCACGTTGAACGACGCGCCGGCCTGCGGGCAGATCGAGCCCGAGTCGCCCACGGCCGGCATCTGCCGCGACAGGCGGGCCTTGGCCAGTTCGTTCTCCGCGCAGAGCTCGGCCAGCACCAGGTCGGACTGGCGCTGCGCATTGCGCGTGAGCGACAGGGTGGCCTGCGAGCCGGCGGCAAGTGCCAGCGCCACGATGCCCAGCGCGATCAGCACCTCGATGAGCGTGAAGCCGCGGTGGCGAAAAGAGGAAGCGCGTCGCCGGTTCATTGCACGGCGGAAACGGTGAAGGGGCGCAGCCCGTCGGTGGCGATGCGCAGCGTGCGCGCGGGCGGGCCGGCGGAATACAGCAGCACCTGCTGCGGCGCAATGATCGGATCAGGACCGAGCTGCAGGCTCGGCACCTGCGCGCCGTCGGCAAGCGATGCCTGCGCGGTGATGCCCTCTGAGGCCCAGTCGGTGGGCAGCGCGTCGGCCGGCAAACCGTCGAATGCGAAGCCGCCTTCGGTGAGGCGCCAGCGCACCACCACGCCACTGGCGCGCGACTGGGCGCGGGCCGATTCGAGCAGCGCCGCCAGGCGGTCGCCTTCTCGGTCGAGCTTGGCGGCGTTGGTGTCGCGCATCGCGAAGCTCACGGCGGCGGTGGCGATCGCAATGATCGCAATCACCACGATCAGCTCCAGCAGCGTGAAGCCGCGGGCCGAGCGAAGAGTCGGGTTGCAGCGCTTGCCGCACATGCAGCGCTTGAAGCGCTTGCAGTGGGGGCTGCTACTGCCAGCTGCCGATGTCGGCATTCTTGCCTTCGCCGCCGCTCTGGCCGTCGGCGCCGAACGAGAGCACGTCGATCTCGCCCTTGATGCCCGGGTTCATGTACTGGTACGGGTGGCCCCACGGGTCGTTGGGCATCTTCTCGACGTAGGGCTTCCAGTTGGGCGCGGCCGGGCCGGAGGTCGGGCGCGTCAGCAGCGCTTGCAGGCCTTGCTCGGCGGTGGGGTAGCGCTGGTTGTCCAGGCGGTACAGCTTGAGCGCCTGCATCAGGTTGTTGATGTCGGTGCGCGCGGCCGTCACGCGGGCGTCGTCGGCGCGCTCGATCACGTTCGGCACGATCAGCGCTGCCAGCACGCCGATGATGACGAGCACCACCATCAGTTCGATCAGCGTGAAGCCGCGTTGAGCGGTGCGGGTAGCGGCACGAAGGAATTTGTTCATAGGTTCGACGGACATGATTCGGAAAGCGCGCTGCATGATAATCCGCGCCCATGACAAGTCCTTACTCCGCTGCCCGCTGGCATGCCCCACTTGCAACGACGGGGCTTTGGGCGCTGGCCGCGGGCGCCGCGGTGTTCTGGGCGCTGCGCCTGGCCTCGCCTGCCGACATGGTCGCGGCGGCCGCGACGATGCCGCGGCCCTCGGTGGCGGCCGACACCGATGCCGTGGCGCGGTTGCTGGGCGTGCTGCCTGCGTCCAGCTCTGCGCCGGTGGCGCCCGAGGCGGCCGGCCGCTTCGCGTTGTCGGGCGTGGTGGCCGACCCGTCCAGGCAAGGCGCTGCGCTGATTGCCATCGACGGCAAACCGCCGCGCCCCTTCCGCGTGGGCTCCAAGGTCGGCGAAAGCTATGTGCTGCAGTCGGTGGGTTTGCGTTCGGCCACGCTCGGTGCGCAGGCCGATGGGCCGGCCGCGTTCACGCTGCAACTGCCGGTGCGCGCGCCGATCAGTGTGACGAGTGTTCCGGGGGCATCGCCGCCACCCGTGCCAATGTCGATGACTGCACCGTCGCCGGGCGAAGTGCCGCCAGCGATGATGCCGGCCATGATGGCGCCACCGCCGCAGGCGCCCGCGCCCGCACAGTAAGGCCAAGGGCCGAGGCGGGGCGTACGGCCCCGAAGATGCAAAGAAGCCGGCCCTGCGCCGGCTTCTGCTTTTTCAGGCCTGCAGGAACAGGCGGTACGCGGGGTTGGCGGTTTCCTCGACGCAGGGGTAGCCCAGCGTTTCGAGGAAGGCGTCGAACGCGGCGGACTCGCCGGCCGGCACCTGCAGCCCGACCAGGATGCGGCCGTAGTCGGCGCCTTGGTTGCGGTAGTGGAACAGGCTGATGTTCCAGTTGGGCTTCATCAGGCTCAGAAACTTCAGCAGCGCGCCCGGCCGCTCCGGGAACACGAAGCGCAGCAGGCGCTCGTCGTGCGCAAGGCCGCTGCGCCCACCCACCAGGTGGCGCAGGTGCTCCTTGGCCAGTTCATCGTGCGTGAGGTCGAGCGAGTCGAAGCCGTGTTCGTTGAAGGTCTGCGCGATGGTGGCCGACTCGCCGCGCTCCGACGTCGTGAGGCCGACGAACACATGGGCCTTGGCCGCGTCGCTGATGCGGTAGTTGAACTCGGTCACGTTGCGCGGCGCGCCGGTGGCCTCGGCGTCGCGTGCCGGCATTTCGCTCACCAGTTCGCAGAAGCGGCGAAAGCTGCCGCGCTCTTCGGGAATGGTGACCGCGAACAGCGCCTCGCGTTCCTCGCCGACCTCGGCGCGCTCCGCGACGAAACGCAGCCGGTCGAAGTTCATGTTGGCGCCGCACAGGATGGCCGCATAGGTCTCGCCCTGGCGGCCGTGCTGCGCCACGTATTGCTTGATGGCAGCCACAGCCAGCGCACCCGCCGGCTCGACGATGCCGCGCGTGTCCACGAAGATGTCCTTGATGGCCGCGCACACCGCGTCGGTGTCGACGGCGATGTAGTCGTCCACCAGGTTGCTGGCGATGCGGAAGGTTTCCTCGCCGACCAGCTTCACCGCGGTGCCGTCCGAGAACAGGCCGACGTCGGGCAGGTTCACGCGCCGGTGCGCCGCGACCGATTGCATCATGGCGTCGGAGTCGTTCATCTGCACGCCGATGACCTTGATCTCCGGGCGCACGGCCTTGATGTAGTTGGCCACGCCTGAGATCAGGCCGCCACCGCCGATCGCCACGAACACGGCGTCGAGCGGGCCCTGATGCTGCCGCAGGATTTCCATCGCGATGGTGCCCTGGCCCGCGATGACGTCGGGGTCGTCGAAGGGATGCACGAAGGTCAGGTTTTGCTGCGCCTGCAATTCGAGTGCGTGCAGATAGGCGTCTGAATAACTGTCGCCATGCAGCACGATTTCGCCGCCGAAACCGCGCACTGCATCGATCTTCAATTTCGGTGTAGTCACCGGCATCACGACAACGGCACGCGTGCCGAGTTTGCGTGCGCCCAATGCAACGCCTTGCGCGTGATTGCCTGCGGAAGCGCAAATCACACCGCTTGCCAATTGCTCGGCACTCAGGTGCGCCATCTTGTTATAGGCGCCGCGCAGCTTGAAGCTGAATACCGGTTGTTGGTCTTCGCGCTTGAGCAAAACAGTGTTGCCAAGACGCGCGCTGAGTGCGCGCGCCGTATCGAGCGCGGACTCGACGGCAACGTCGTAGACCCGGGCGTTCAAAATTTTTCTGAGATAGTCAGCGGGCGTAAGTGCCGCAGTAACAGGTGCATCGCCCACGATTTTTTCCAAGGGAGTTTTCATTTGCTAACTGTCGATGATAAGAGGCATCGGGATTGCATGCGGGTATGACATGGACACAAATGTCATAAACCTCTTCAATAAATCCCCAGCTGCAAACGATTCGGGTTTTTTTGAACGCGCCTATCCCGCGATTCATGCGCCCGCTCACAAAATTACGATTGAGCAAAAACTGTTATCAATTTCTGTCAGTGATCTTTCGAAAGGACTGATGCAGGCGGAGGCCGCGCGCGTTCAGCGAAAAGAAATTGGCCGGCCCACATGGCAGGTGATGGGCAACAGATTGCGTGCGCACATCGTTCCGTTGCTGGGCGATGTGCAGGCGCAGTTGTTCTCGACGGCCGATGCGCAGCGCCTCATCGATCACCTGGGCGCGCATGGCTTCAGCAGCACGACGATCGCGCAGTACCTGGTGCTGTTGCGCAAGGTGGTGATGCATGGCGTTCACACCGGCGTGCTGCGCGACGCGCCTGCGTTTCCGAAGGTGAAGGTGCGCAGCCAGCCGCGCGGCAGCTTCAGCGTGGCCGAGTACCGGACCATCGTGGGTGCCGCGCGCAGCCTGCGTGGGCATGCGCATCCGGTGCTCGACAAGTTGAGTGCCGGCGAGCGTTTCTGGATTGCGCGCGAACTGCTTGTGATGCCCGATGAACTGCCGTGGCTGATTCGCTGGATGGTGAACACCTTTGTGCGTCCGAGCGACATCAAGCTCATGAAGCACAAGCACATCGAGGTGGTGCGCGGCAAGCATGTGTACCTGCGCATGAACCTGCCCGAAACCAAGCGGCACAGCCAGCCCATCGTGAGCCTGCGTCCGGCCGTGCGGGTTTATGAATGTTTGCTCGCTTACCGCGGCACGCATGGATTTGGTGGCGCGGAAGACTACATCTTCATGCCGCACCTGAAGAACCGGGAGCACGCGCTGGCGGTGCTCAACTTCTTCTTTCACTGGGTGCTCGAAAAGACGGGGCTCGCAAAGGGGCCGCTGGGCCAATCGAGAACGCTGTACTGCCTGCGCCATACCGCCATCACATTGCGGCTCTTGTATGGACAGGGAATCGACATGCTGACCTTGGCACGCAATGCGCGAACGAGCGTCAACATGGTCGAACGTTTCTACGCGTCGGTGCTGAGCGGAGAAATGAATGTGGGGCTGCTGCAGAGCAGGCGTGGCCGGGCAAGTTGAGAAAGCACAAAAAGCCGCCCGGCTTGCACCGGGCGACTTGAGGCTTTGCTGATGCGAACTGGCGTGAGCCAGCATCGGGATCAAACGAAGATCAGAACGCGTGACGGATACCGAAGTCGTAGCCCGTCGAGGTCTTCGGGGTGAACACGCTGGTGCCTGCGTTGTAGAAAGCCGGGCCGCCCACGGTCAGCGCGGCGCCGTTCTTGTTGCTCACGCGTGCCACCGTGGCGTACAGCGCGGTGCGCTTCGACAGGTTGTGCACGTAGCCGAGAGCCAGCTTGTTGGCCTTGGGGTCGCGGCGGTTGCTGACAAACGGAAGGTTTTCGTCAGCCTTGCCAGCAGAGTACGACGCTCTGATCAGGCCAGCGCCGACCGGCACGGTCACGCCCAACAGATAGCCAGTCAAATCCGTGTCGGAAAGAGCGCCGACGATGGGGGTGATTTCGTAGTCGCGCGACTCCTTGGTGCGAGAGTACTCACCGAAGAGTTTCACGGGACCGAAGTCGTACGAGGCACCCAAGTTGAAGGTCTTCACCGCGTCGGTGATGCCTGCGTAGTACTGGTCTCCGACCGTGCTGTTGCCGTAGCCCAGCGCGATATCCAAAGGACCGTTGGCGTAGCCAAAGCGGCCACCGATGTAACGGCCAGTACGCGAATTGTCCGGCTTGTTTGGCGTGTAGGTGCCTTGGTCGTACTTGGTTTGCTCGCTGAAAGCGTACATCACCTGACCATAGAAGCCGCCCAAATTCGGCGGCAGGAAATAGCCGATCGAATTGCTTGCGCGTACATAGCTCTGGTTACCGATGCTGTTGTTGGCCGTACTGATCAGGTTGGTGCCAACGCCGTTGGTGCCGAACGGATCGAACACGGTGTCGTTCCAGAAGGTGGGCGTGTAGTCGCGACCCAGGCGAACTTCACCGAAACCACCGGACAGGCTCACGGTCGAACGACGAGCGAATGTCGAGACGCCGGTGGCGCCGTCGTCATTGGTGATGGGGGCTTCGAGCCAGAAGCTGGCTGCCAGACCGCCACCGAGGTCTTCGGTGCCACGGAAGCCCAGGCGGCTCGAGTTGTAGCCAGAATTGCCCAAGACAGTGCGACTGACTTTGACGCTGCCTTGGTTTCTGTAGAACGAATTGCTGGCATTCAGGTCTCGCGAGGTGGACGAGTAGCTGCTGATCGATGCGTCGACCACACCGAACAGAGTGACGGACGACTGAGCCGAGGCAACACCGGCGACAGCCAGGGCAGCCAGAGCAGCTGCCCTTTTCGGCGCGCGCACTAGAGTGGCGCCGCCGGTTGTTCGCGTCCCGGAAAGAAAAAAGCCCCGAGCTTTGCAGCTCGGGGCTAAATCCACCAATTGGAAGGGTGGAGGAGACAACTGGCTGCGCACTGTGAGGTGCGCAATGAAATAAAGTATATCGACTGTTTGTTGCGTTGCAACAAGCGAGTGACGCTTTTCCCACACACAAACGGATGTTGATGTGCATTTTTGCCCGACATCCCTCTCCGGAGCCCCGAAAAACCATGGAATGCACAGTAAGTTGGACCGGCGACGCCGGCACGCGATCGGCCATGGGCTTTGTTGCCGAAACCGGCAGCGGCCATGTGCTGATGATGGACGGCGCGCCCGACGCCTCGAAACCCGAGAACGGCGGCCAGAACCTGGCGGCGCGACCGATGGAGACCGTGCTGGCGGGCACGGGCGGCTGCACGGCCTATGACGTCGTGCTCATCCTGAAGCGGGGGCGCCATCGCGTCGAGCGCTGCAGCGTCAAGCTGACCAGTGAACGGGCTGAAAAGGATCCGAAGGTGTTTACCAAGATCCACATGCATTTCACGGTCGCGGGCAAGGGCATCCCGGCATCCGCGGTGGAACGCGCGGTTGCGTTGAGCCACGAGACCTATTGCTCGGCCAGCATCATGTTGGCGAAGATGGCTCAAATCACCACCAGTTTCGAGCTCGTCGAAACCTGATTTCGCCTGCCTAGATGCGGTGCGCCAGCGTGGTCATCACGCGAGAAGCGATGCGCATCAGGGCCTTGGCCGGCGGCGGGAGTTCTGCGGCGCCTGCGTCGATGGCCTGCGCCGCATGGCGGGCCTCGTCGGTCTTCATTTGCTCGACCACCGCCCTGGAGGCGGTGTCCGCAGCCGGAAGACGGTCCAGATGGTTGGCGAGGTGGGCTTCCACCTGGCGCTCTGTTTCAGCCACAAACCCCAGACTCAACGGGTCGCCCAGTCGCCCAGCGACCAGCCCAAGACCGAAAGCCCCCGCGTACCAGAGCGGGTTCAGTGCAGAAGCTCTGGCGCCCAGTTCGTCCAGTCGCTGGCGTGTCCAGGCCAGGTGATCGGTTTCCTCATGCGCTGCTTCGATGAAATGGGCGCGCAGAGCGGTGTCGCGCGTCACGGCGGCCTGGGCCGTATAGAGCGCCTGGGCGCAAACCTCCCCTACATGGTTCACACGCATCAGCGCGCCGGCCTCGCGACGCTCCTTTTCTGTCATTTCACTGGGAGGCTGCGAAGGCGCGGGTATGGCCCGGGTTGCGTGAGGGCGCGCAAAAAGGGTGCGCAGAGCCGCGTCCGTCGCGGTCAAAACAGAGTCGAGCGTGGGCGTCATGCGTTCATTTGAACGCACACCGCAAATCACCTGCTTGAGCGTTGTCATATTTCATATGGTGGTGCATGAGTGCCAAAGTCCTGTGTTGCAGGTGTGCAACGAAACGCGCGGACCAGCCAACTTTTCGGGCGATTTGTTTTGCCCTGCCGCAGCAGCTCTGGTGCAATAGCAACAACTTCCCAAAAGGAGGTTGGCCCGGGGTCCGGTGGGAGCACAAAGTGCCAGTCACAGTGAGCCCTTCGCACCGGAGCCCTATGTTTAACCTTGGAGAAACTTGCAATGAAAAAATCTCTAGTTGCTCTGGCTGCCCTGGCTGTTGCCGGTGTTGCCTCGGCTCAGTCGTCCGTCACTCTGTTCGGTGTGGTCGACGCGTCGATCAGCGGCTACTCGGCTACCTCGCGTGACAACCGCGCGACCGTGTTCCCGAATCAGTTCGGCATCCCCACGTACCTGAACCGTGGTTCGGTCAAGACCAGCAGCACGCAGCTGGCCAACTCGGGCTACAACTCGAGCCGCATCGGCTTCCGTGGTACGGAAGACCTCGGCGGTGGCCTGGCAGCCAGCTTCTGGCTCGAAGCCCCGATCTCCAATGACGACGGCCAAACCGGTATCTCGACGTTCCAACGTCGTTCGACCGTGAGCCTGTCGGGTGGTTTCGGTGAAGTTCGCCTGGGTCGTGACTACACCCCGACCTTCTGGAACGACACCGTGTTCGATCCGTTCGGCACCAACGGCGTTGGCACCAACCTGATCTTCACGGCTAACAACCTGAACGGCAACTTCCTGCCGACCGCAGCTGCTACCCCTGGCGTTGCCCGCATCCCTAACGTGAGCGGCAACAACACGACTCGCGCTAGCAACACCATCGGCTACTTCCTGCCGCCGAACCTTGGTGGTTTCTACGGCCAAGTGATGTACGGTTTCAGCGAGCAAACCAAGTACGACAACGGCACGTTCACGCCTAACGTTGCGAACAACTCGCGCGCTGGCCGTTACGTCGGTGGTCGTTTCGGTTACGCCAATGGCCCGCTGGACATCGCTGCTTCTTACGGCAGCAGCACCGTTGGCGACCAGTACTACGTTGGCACGACCAACAAGGTCAACACTGCAAACCTCGGCGCTTCGTATGACTTCGGTCCCGTGAAGCTCTTCGGTGAAGTGTCGAAGTCCAAGAACAAGGTTGACTACGAAGTGACGCCTTTCGGCGGCGGCACTCCTGATATCGACCTGACCGGCTACCTGCTCGGCGTGACCGTGCCGGTCGGTGCTGGCCTGATCCGTGCTTCGTACTCGCATGTCAAGTACGACCTGAACACGGTCAACACCAACCCGTTCCTTGCTAACAATAACAGCAACGATCCCAAGGCTAACAAGCTGGCTATCGGCTACGTGCACAACCTGTCGAAGCGCACGGCTCTGTACGCAACGATCGCTCGCGTCAGCAACAAGAACGGCGCTGGCCTTCTTGCCAATGGCGGCCCGGCCTTCTACAACACGCCTGCTGGCGTGTTCACCCCGAAGAGCTCCACCGGCTACGACTTCGGCATTCGCCACGCTTTCTAATTTGACGCTGGCGTAAGCCAGCTTCGAATCAAAAGCTCAAGAAGCCACTCGACGCAAGTCGAGTGGCTTTTTTCGTTCTGCCGCCATCGCCGCGCGCCCTGTTGGCAAAGAGCACCATTTGCGTGCACCCCCGGGGAACCCCCGAGCAGGCACGTACCTTGCACTGCTAGCATGACCGATCACTTTGTTTGCTGAATGATTGCCTTCGTACTGCGCCGCCTGATCCAGGCCGTGATCGTGATGATCGCGGTTGCGTTCATTGCCTTCCTCCTTTTCCAATATGTCGGCGACCCCGTCGTGTTCCTGCTGGGACAAGACGCTAAGCCTGACCAGATACGCGAATTACGCGCCTCATTGGGGCTCGACCAGCCCTTCTTCGTGCAGTTCTGGCACTTCCTGGTGAATGCCGCACAGGGAGAGTTCGGCCTGAGCCTGCGTCAAGGCGCGAAAGTGTCTCGCCTGATCGGCGAACGCTTCCCCGCCACGCTGGAGCTCGCGCTCGTGGCCGCCGTGCTCGCGCTGTTCATCGGCATTCCGATGGGCGTGTACACCGCGCTGCGCCGCGGCACTTTCATGAGCCAGGTGTTCATGACCGTGTCGCTGCTCGGCGTGTCGCTGCCCACCTTTCTCATCGGCATCCTGCTGATCCTGGTGTTCGCGGTCACGCTGGGCTGGTTTCCCAGTTTCGGGCGCGGCGAGACGGTGAGCTTCGGCTGGTGGACCAGCGGCCTGTTCCGTGTCGACGGCTGGCATCACATCGTGCTGCCGGCGGTCACGCTGGCGATCTTCCAGCTCACGCTCATCATGCGGCTGGTGCGCGCCGAGATGCTCGAAGTGCTGCGCACCGACTACATCAAGTTCGCGCGTGCACGCGGCCTGTCCAACCGGGCCATCCACTTCGGCCATGCGCTCAAGAACACGCTGGTGCCGGTGATGACCATCACCGGCCTGCAGCTCGGCGGCCTGATCGCCTTTGCCATCATCACCGAGTCGGTGTTCCAGTGGCCGGGCATGGGCCTGCTGTTCATCCAGGCCGTGACCTTCGCCGACATTCCGGTGATGGCGGCCTACCTTTGCCTCATTGCCCTGATCTTCGTGGTGATCAATCTCGTGGTCGACCTGCTGTACTTCGTGGTCGATCCGCGTCTGCGCGTTGGCAAGGCAGGAGGGCACTGAGATGACGACGGCAGCGACCACAGCCGAAGAGCCGCGCCTGCGGGCGTCCGGGCGTGCGTTTGCGCACATCGCCAGTTTCTATCCGCAGATCGAGGCCTTTCGCCGCGACCTGCACGCGCACCCCGAGCTAGGCTTCGAAGAGGTCTACACCTCGGGGCGCGTGCGCGAGGCGCTGCGTGCCTGCGGTGTCGACGAGATTCACGAAGGCATCGGCAAGACCGGCGTGGTGGGCATCGTGCGCGGCCGCTCGACGGCCAGCGGCCGCATGATCGGCCTGCGCGCCGACATGGACGCGCTGCCCATGCGCGAGGACAACGACTTCGGCTGGCGCTCCGCCAAGGAAGGCCTCATGCACGGCTGCGGCCACGACGGCCACACCGCCATGCTGGTGGGTGCCGCGCGCTACCTTGCCGAGACGCGCGACTTCGACGGCACGGCCGTGCTGATCTTCCAGCCCGGCGAAGAAGGCTTTGCCGGCGCCCGCGTGATGATCGAGGACGGCCTGTTCGACCGCTTCCCCGTGAACGCCGTCTACGCCATGCACAACTGGCCCGCCATGCCGGCCGGCACCGTGGGCATCAACCGCGGCGCCATGATGGCCGCGGCCGACCGCATCACGATCCACATCAAGGGCAAGGGCGGCCACGGCGCGCACGCGTACCAGACTGTCGATCCGGTGATCGTCGCGGCGCACATCATCACCGCGGCCCAGACCGTCGTTTCGCGCAACGTGCGCCCCATCGACGCCGCCGTGCTCAGCATCTGCGCGATGCAGGCGGGCGACCTTGGTGCGATGAGCGTGGTGCCCGGCGAGGCCACGCTGGTCGGCACCGTGCGCACCTTCAGCGCGCGCGTGCAGGCGCAGGTCGAGCAGCGGCTGAACGAGCTGTGCACGGCCATTGCGTCGGGCTTCGGCGCCACCGCCACCATCGACTATGAGCGTATCTACCCCGCCACCATCAACACCGCGCCCGAGGCCATGTTCGCGGCCGACGTGGCCGAGTCTCTGGTGGGCGCGAAGAACGTAGACCGCAACATGGAGCCCAGCATGGGCGCCGAAGACTTCTCCTTCATGCTGCAGAAGAAAGCCGGCGCCTACCTGCGCATCGGCCAGAACGTGCACAACGGCGCGTACCTGCACAACAGCCGTTACGACTTCAATGACGAGATCCTGCCGCTCGGCGCCGCGCTGCATGCCGGCCTGGTCGAGCAGGGCATGCCGCTTGCCGCTACCCGCGGTGCGCAGCCAGGCAAAGCAGCCGCCACCGCGGCGACGTGATGTGTTCGATTTCAACCCGAGGAGTGTCCCGATGAGTTTCTTCAAGAAGAATGTGGCTGCGGCCGCCGTTTTGTGCGCCCTGAGCGCCATCAGCATGGTCGCCGGCGCGCAGACCATTCGCGTTGCGAACCAGGGCGATGCGCTGTCGCTCGATCCGCACTCGCTGAACGAGTCGCTGCAGCTGAGCACCACGGCCAACGTGTATGAAACCCTGGTCGGACGCAACAAGGACCTGAGCGTTGCACCGCTGCTGGCCACCAGCTGGAAGCAGACCTCGCCCACCGTGTGGCGCTTCGAACTGCGCAAGAACGTGCAGTTCCATGACGGCACGCCGTTCAACGCCGACGACGTCATCTTCAGCTTTGCGCGCGCCTCGGGCGACGGCTCGGACATGAAGTCGAACACCACCGACATCAAGGAAGTACGCAAGGTCGATCCGTACACCATCGAGATCGAAACCAAGGGCCCGTTCCCCATCCTGCCCGACGTCATCACGCAGCTCATGATCATGAGCAAGAAGTGGTGCGAAGAAAACAAGGCCGTCACGCCCGTGGACCGCCGCAAGGGCATCGAGAACACCGCCTCCTTCAAGGCCAACGGCACCGGCCCGTACCGCGTGCGCGAGCGCCAGCCCAACGTGCGCACCGTGTTCACGCGCAACCCGACCTACTGGGGCAAGATCGAAGGCAACGCGCAAGAGATCATCTTCACGCCCATTGCCAACCCCGCCACGCGCGTGGCCGCACTCATCTCCGGTGAAGTCGACGTGATGGAGCCCGTGCCGGTGCAGGACATCGCCCGCGTCAACGCCAGCCCCACGGCCCGCGTCATTGCCGGCCCCGAGCTGCGCACCATCTTCCTGGGCATGGACCAGAAGCGCGACGAGCTGCTCTACTCCAGCGTGAAGGGCAAGAACCCGTTCAAGGACAAGCGCGTGCGCCAGGCCTTCTACCAAGCCATCGACATCGTCGGCATTCAACGCACCGTGATGCGCGGCGCCTCGCGCCCCACCGGCCTGATGGTCGGCCCCGGCATCAACGGCTGGACCGAAGCGCAGGACAAGCGCCTGCCGCTGGACGTGGAAGGCGCCAAGAAGCTGCTGGCCGAGGCCGGCTACCCGAACGGCTTCGAAGTGACCATGAACTGCCCGAACGACCGCTACGTGAACGACGGGCAAATCTGCCAGAGCGTGGCGTCCAACCTCGCAAAGATCGGCGTCAAGATCAACCTGGCGGCCGAGACCAAGGGCACCTACTTCCCCAAGGTGCTGCGCCGCGACACCAGCTTCTACATGCTGGGCTGGACACCGACCACCTACGACTCGCACAACGCGCTGACCGCGCTGATGGCCTGCCCCGACGACAAGACCGGCGCCGGCCAGTTCAACCTGGGCGCGTACTGCAATCCGAAGGTCGACGAGCTGACCAAGAAGATCCAGTCGGAAACCGACAAGACCAAGCGCGACGCGATGATCAAGGAAGCCTTCGACCTGCACACCGCGGACATCGGCCACCTGCCGCTGCACCAGCAAACGCTGGCGTGGGGCGTCAGCAAGAAGGTGTCGCTCACGCAGATGGCCGACAACTACATGCCGTTCAAGTGGATGAGCATCAAGCCGTGATCCCCCAGGGCCGCTCACCGAGCGGCCCGACCATGGGCCCGCTTCTTGCGGGCCCATTCCTTTTTGCCTCACGATGAAAAAAACACTAGCCCGTTGGCTCGACAGCGATGTCGGCTACAGCTTCCGCACTTCGCCGGTGGCGATCGCGGCGGCGCTCATTGCGCTGGTCTGCGTCATCTGCGCGTTGTTCGCCGGATGGGTCTCCCCGCACAACCCCTTCGACCTTGCCGTGCTCGAACTCAACGACGCGCGGCTGCCGCCGGCGTGGAGCCCTGAAGGCTCTTCCAAATACCTGCTCGGCACCGACGACCAGGGCCGCGACATTCTCTCGGCCGTGATCTACGGCGCACGCATCTCGCTGATCGTCGGCCTGGTGTCTGTGGCGCTGTCGCTGGTGGTGGGTGTGCTGCTCGGCCTGCTGGCCGGTTTCTTCGGCGGCTGGCTCGACTCGTTCCTCATGCGCGTGTGCGACGTGATGCTGTCGTTCCCGCCCATTCTGGTGGCGCTGCTCATCTCCGGCGTGGGCCGTGCGCTGTTTCCCGGCGCGCACGAGTCGCTGGCCTTCGGCGTGCTGATCATTTCCATCTCGCTGACCGGCTGGGTGCAGTACGCGCGCACGGTGCGCGGCTCCACACTGGTCGAGCGCAACAAGGAATACGTGCAGGCCGCGCGCGTCACCGGCGTGGCGCCCACGCGCATCATGCTGCGCCACGTGCTGCCCAACGTGATGGGGCCGGTGATGGTGCTGGCCACCATTCAGGTGGCCACGGCCATCATCACCGAGGCCACGCTGTCGTTCCTCGGTGTCGGCGTGCCGCCCACGTCGCCTTCGCTGGGCACGCTCATCAGCATCGGCAACCAGTACCTGTTCTCGGGCGAATGGTGGATCACGGTGTTTCCCGGCCTGATGCTGGTGCTCATTGCACTCAGCGTGAACCTGCTGGGCGACTGGCTGCGCGACGCGCTCAACCCGCGCCTGCGCTGAACACAAGGAGAACGCCACCATGACGCTGCTCCAGGTCAAAGACCTCGTTGTCGAATTTCCCCACCGCCGCGGCACGCTGCGCGCGCTCGACCGCATTTCGTTCGACATCGCACCCGGAGAAATCCTGGGCGTGGTGGGCGAGTCGGGTGCCGGCAAGTCGCTCACGGGCGCGGCCATCATCGGCCTGCTGGAGCCACCGGGCCGCGTGGCCAGCGGCGAGATCGTGCTGGACGGACAGCGCATCGACAACCTCGGTTTCGATGCGATGCGCCCGATTCGCGGGCGCAAGATCGGCGCCATCTTTCAAGACCCGCTGACCTCGCTGAACCCGCTCTACACAGTCGGCCGCCAGCTGGTGGAAACTATTCGCGCCCACCTGCCGGTGACCGAGTCCGAAGCCCGCAAGCGCGCCATCGGGCTGCTCCAGGACACAGGCATTCCGGCCGCCGAACAGCGCATCGACCACTTTCCGCACCAGTTCTCCGGCGGCATGCGCCAGCGTGTGGTGATTGCACTGGCGCTGGCGGCCGAGCCCAAGCTCATCGTGGCCGACGAGCCGACCACCGCGCTCGACGTGTCGATCCAGGCGCAGATCATTCAGTTGCTCAAGCGCATCTGCAAGGAGCGCGGCGCGGCGGTGATGCTCATCACGCACGACATGGGCGTGATCGCCGAAACCTGCGACCGCGTGGCCGTGATGTACGCGGGCCGCATCACCGAAATCGGCCCGGTGCACGAGGTGATTCACCAGCCCGCGCACCCCTACACCTCGGGCCTGATGGCGTCGATTCCCGACATGACCAGCGACCGCGAGCGGCTCAACCAGATCGACGGCGCCATGCCGCGGCTCAATGCCATTCCCACGGGCTGCGCCTACAACCCGCGCTGCCCGCGCACCTTTGCCCGTTGCCTGACCGAGCGCCCAGAACTCATGCACGCCGGTGCCACGCGCGCGGCCTGCTGGCTGCACGATGGCGCCGACCCGCACACGGGGCAGGCCGAGATCGCGGCCAAACACCATGACGCCCTTGCGGCCGGCGAGCGCGCCGCGCCCGAGGCGTCCGAACCCATCGTGGAGATGACGCGATGAGCGCCGTGACCGAACCCCGCACCGCCACGACAGCCACCACGGGCAGCGGCTCCGAACCTCTGGTGGTGGCGCACGACCTCGCGCGCACCTTCGACGTGTCGCCGCCCTGGCTCAACCGCGTGCTCGAACGCAAGCCGCGCGTGCTGCTGCATGCGGTGGACGGCGTGAGCTTTTCCATCGAGCGCGGCAAGACGCTGGCGCTGGTGGGCGAATCGGGCTGCGGCAAGAGCACCGTGGCGCGGCTGCTGGTGGGCCTGTATGCGCCCACGCGCGGCGGGCTGCAGTTCGACGGGCAGGACGCCCACGCCGCCTTCAAGACGCCCGAAGGCCGCCAGCTGCGCCGCCGCATCCAGATGATCTTTCAGGACCCGTACGCGAGCCTGAACCCGCGCTGGATCGTGGAAGACATCATCGGCGAGCCACTGCGCGAGCACGGCATCCTGAGCGAGAAGGCCGCGCTGCGCGAACGCGTGGGCGAACTGCTGAAGTCGGTGGGCCTGTCGCCACTGGACATGAGCAAGTACCCGCACCAGTTCTCGGGCGGCCAGCGCCAGCGCATCTCGATTGCCCGCGCGCTTGCCACGCAGCCCGAGTTTCTGGTGTGCGACGAGCCCACCTCCGCGCTCGACGTGAGCGTGCAGGCACAGGTGCTCAACATCATGAAGGACCTGCAGCGCGAGCAGGGCCTGACCTATCTCTTCATCTCGCACAACCTCGCGGTGGTGCGCCACGTGGCCGACCAGGTGGGCGTGATGTACCTGGGCCGGCTGGTCGAGGTGTCGGACAAGCACAAGCTGTTCGCCGAGCCGCAGCACCCGTACACGCGGATGCTGCTGGACGCCATTCCGCAGATGAAGCACACGGGCCGCGCGCGCACGCCAGTGCAGGGCGAGGTGCCCAACCCGCTGAACCCGCCTGCCGGTTGCGCCTTTCATCCGCGCTGCCCGCATGCCAATGCGCGCTGCTCGGCGGAGCGGCCCAAGCTGCAGAGCATCGCGGGCGTGCAGGTGGCCTGCCACGCGGTCGAAGAGGGGCGCATCTAGGACCGGTTCTTGCGCTGCGCCAGTGCGCGCCATTCAACGCGCGACTTCTGAAAAAGTGTGCGCAAAGGCACCGCCTGGCGACGAGAACTGCTGCAGAGTGCCGCCATGCCAATGACGACCACGCTTGCAACTTCCGAACTGGGCCGCCGCGGCTTCCTGATGGGCACTGCCCTGGGTGCCACTGCCGTGCTGGCTTCCCTGGCCTGTACCGTGCAGGCAGCCGGTGCGGCCGCGGCCATGAGTGCCAGGCGCATGCCGGTCGTCTTCATCGGCCACGGCACGCCGATGAACGCCATTGCCGACAACGCCTTCACGCGCCGCCTGTCGGCCTGGGGCCGGGAGCTGCCACGGCCGACGGCCATCCTCAGCGTGTCGGCGCACTGGCTCAGCCGTGGCGCCACCGGCGTTGGCATTCAGAGCAACCCGAAGACGATCCACGATTTCGGCGGCTTCCCGCAGGCGCTGTTCGACGTGCAATACCCCGCGCCCGGGCATCCGGCGCTGGCGCGTGAAACCGTCGGCGCGGTGAAGCAATCGCCCGTGATCGCCACCGACCAGTGGGGCCTGGACCACGGCACGTGGTCGGTGCTCAAGCACCTGTACCCCAAGGCCGATGTGCCCGTGTTCCAGCTGAGCATCGATTTCGACAAACCCGCCGCCTTCCACTACGCCGTGGGCCGCGACCTGGCCGCGCTGCGCGACAAGGGCGTGCTGGTGATGGGCAGCGGCAACGTGGTGCACAACCTGCGCGCCACCGACCGCGGCACGCCCGACGGACCGAGCGCGAGCCGGCCCTGGGCGCAGTCGTTCGACGATGCGGTGAAGTCCGCGCTGGCGGGGCGCGACGACCGGGCATTGGTCGACTACGCCAGGCTGGAAGGCGCATCGACCGCGGTGGCGATGCCCGACCACTACTACCCCTTCCTCTATGCCCTGGGCGCCGCCGGCAGCAGCGAGCGGGTGAAGACGGTGTACGAGGGGTTCCAGTCGGGCACGCTCAGCATGCGTTGTCTGCAGTTCGGCTGAGCGCCCGGCTGAACAGGGGGCTTACTGCTCCTCGCCCCAGGCGAAGCCGTCGCGCGCAATCATCGCGCTCGACGCGCTCGGGCCCCAGGTGCCGGCCGCGTAGGGACGCGGGCCGCCGTCGGACTCCCAGCTCTCGATCAGCGGCTCGACCCAGCGCCAGGCCTCTTCCTGCTCGTCGCTGCGCACGAACAGGTTGAGCCTGCCGTCGATCACGTCGAGCAGCAGGCGCTCGTAGGCGCCCACGCGCTCGGAGCCGAAGCGCTTGTCGAAGTCCAGGTCGAGCTGCACCGGCGCGAGTTGCGTGGCCGCGCTCTGCGTGCCGTTGGTGCGCTGGCGGTTGTCCTGTGCCTGCGCGAGCATGTGCAGTTCCAGGCCGTCCTTGGGCTGCAGGTTGATCACCAGCTTGTTGACGTTGCCGGCCGGTGCGCGGTAGATGGCATGCGGCGTGGGGCGAAAGTTGACTTCGATGCGCGCGTCGCGCGAGGCCAGGCGCTTGCCAGTGCGAATGTAGAAGGGCACGCCGGCCCAGCGCCAGTTGGCGATTTCGGTGCGCAGCGCCACAAAGGTTTCGGTGCGGCTGTCGGGCGGCACGCCGGCCTCGTCCCGGTAGCCCGGCACGCGCTCGCCGTAGGCCGTGCCGGCCGTGTACTGGCCGCGCACCGCGTGCAGGCTCAGGCTCTCTGCCGTCCAGGGCTTCAGCGCGCGCAGCACTTTCAGTTTTTCGTCGCGAATGGCGTCAGCGTGCGCGTTGATGGGTGGCTCCATGGCCACGGCGCACAGCAGCTGCAGCGCGTGGTTCTGCACCATGTCGCGCAGCGCGCCGGTCTGGTCGTAGAAGGCGCCGCGCTTTTCCACGCCCAGGTCTTCGGCGATGGTGATCTGGATGTTGGCGATGTGCTCGCGGCGCCAGATGGGCTCGAACAGCGCATTGCCGAAGCGCATCGCAAACAGGTTCTGCACCGAAGGCTTGCCGAGGTAATGGTCGATGCGAAAGACCTGCTTTTCCTCGAGCACCTTGCTCACCGCGGCGTTGATGGCGCGGTTGGAGGCCAGGTCGTGGCCCAGCGGCTTTTCCAGCACGATGCGCGTGCTCGGCCCGTTCAGGCCGGCCGCGGCAATCTGCTCGACCACCTGCGTGAAGAGGGCGGGCGCGGTGGCCACGTACATCACCACGGTCTTGGCGTCGCGCTGCTTGAGCAGCTCGGCCAGGCGCGCATAGTCGTCGGGCTTGGACAAGTCCATGCGCAGGTAATGCAGCATCGACGCGAACTTCTTGAACTCTTCGGGCGACGGCCGCTTGGAGCCCTCGACCGCGCTGAAGCGCGACTGGATGAGTTCGCGGTACTGGTCGTCGGAGTGATCGTCCCGCGCCACCCCGATGATGCGACCGTCTTGCGGCAGGCTGCCGTGCCGGAATGCCTGAAACAGCGCGGGCATCAGCTTGCGCCAGGCGAGGTCGCCAGTACCGCCGAACAGAACGAGATCGAAGCTCATGAAAAAACTTTCCTTTGTCTGAATGCCCAGCAGGCCGCAGGCCGGGTGCAGCCGCGATGGTACTTGTACCGATTTTCGAAACCTGTACTAAAGCTATGCTGCCCCGTGGCCGCAAGGCCTTTTTTTTATGCAGAGGCGGAGATTCCCAATGAAGAGCAAGATTTTTACCGCAGCCGCGCTGCTCGGCCTGTCGGCCATGGCCTCGGCCCAGACCGTCAATGTGATCTGTTCGGTGCAGGCCGAGTGGTGCAACGTGATCTCCACCGTCTATGCGCGCACCACCGGCGTTCGCATCAACATGGCGCTCAAGGGCTCCGGCGAAGCGCTGGCCCAGCTGATCGCCGAGAAGGACAACCCCAAGACCGACGTGTGGTTCGGTGGCACCGGCGACCCGCACCTGCAGGCGGCCGAGCAGGGCCTCACGCTCGAATACAAGTCGCCAACGCTGTCGCAGTTGCACCCGTGGGCGCAGCAGCAGGCCAGGCAGTCGGGCTACAAGACGGTGGGCATCTACTCGGGCCCGCTGGGCTTTGGCTACAACCCCGAACTGCTCGCCAAGAAGAAGCTGCCCGTGCCCAAGACCTGGGCCGACCTGCTCAAGCCGGAATACAAGGGCGACATCCAGGTGGCCAACCCCGCGTCCAGCGGCACCGCGTACACCATGATTGCCACGCTGGTGCAGATGATGGGCGAGGACAAGGCCTTCGAATACTTGAAGGCGCTGCACAAGAACGTGGGCCAGTACACCCGCTCGGGCACCGGCCCCATCAAGGCGGTGGCGCGCGGCGAAACCGCCATTTCCATCAGCTTCGTGCACGACGGCCCCGGTGAAAAGATGCAGGGTTTTCCGGTCGAAACCATCACGCCCAGCGACGGCACCGGCGCGGAGATCGGCTCCATGAGCATCATCAAGGGCGCGCGCAACCTGGACGCCGCCAAGAAGTTCTACGAATGGGCGCTGACGCCCGGCGCGCAGGAACTGGGCGCGGCCAACAAGCAGTTTCAGCTCCCCAGCAACGTGAACGCCAAGCTCGACCCACGCATCCCCGACTTCAAGAAGATCAAGTTCATCGACTACGACTACGCCAAGTACGGCGCCAGCGCCGAGCGACGCCGCCTGATTGCGCGCTGGGAAAAAGACGTCAATTCGCTGCCACGCTAAGTGCAGGCGCATTCCAACGAAGGCGTGCCGGTCAATCCGGCGTCGCTGGCCGCGGCCCGGCGCTCGCGGCGCTGGATCTGGGCGTGGGTTGCGCTGGGACTTGCGGCGTACCTGCTGCTGCCCTGGTATGCGATTCAGGACGCGACCTGGTACGAAGCCGTTCCCCAGGTCTTCGGCCAGGGCGAGGGCGCCAACGGCCTGATGCAGGCCGCCACGCAGGGGCGCGGCTGGCTCTTCATCGGGCTGGCGGGGCTGCTGCTGTGCGCCGTGGGTGCATGGCTGCCGCCGGGCAAGGCACAAGGGCGCTGGCTGCTGGCGGGCGGTGCTGCAGGCGCCAGCGGGCTGGCGGTGGCGGGCTTCACCATCGGCGCCAAGGGCTGGCGCTTCGAGGCGCTCAACACGCAGTTCGGCGAGCTGGCCATCAACCAGTTCGGCATTGGCGCGGGCGGCTTCCTGGCGCTCACCGCGCTGGTGCTGCTGGCGGCCTTCGGCATGGCGCGGCTCGGGCTGTTCAAGGGCGACCTGTTCGTGTCGGCCGCGGTGGTGGGCTGCGGCGTGCTGATGGCGCTGTTCATCGCCTACCCGGTGAGCAAGGCGCTGGCCGGTGCGTTCTTCAATGAAGAGGGGCAGTGGTCGATCACCGCGTTTGCCGCGCGCGTGTTCACCGAGCGCATCTGGGGCGTGGGCTGCCTGAGCGGCGGCGTGCGTTGCGGCGTGGCCTGGAACACGCTGGTGCTGGCGCTGCTCACAGCGGCCGGCACCACCTTTTTGGGCACGCTGATGGCGCTGATGGCCGAGCGCGGCAGCAAGCGCGGGCAGGGCGCGCTGCGGGTGCTGGCGCTGCTGCCGATCATCACGCCGCCCTTCGTGGTGGGCCTGGGGCTCATCCTGCTGTTCGGCCGTGCCGGCGTGGTCAACCAGGCGCTGGAGAGCGTGTTCGGCATCGAGCCCACGCGCTGGTTCTACGGCATGCCGGGCGTGCTTGTGGCGCAGTTGTTCGCCTTCACGCCCATCGCCTTCATGATCATGCGCGGCGTAGTGCAGGGCATTGCGCCCAGCCTGGAAGAAGCCGCGCAGATGCTGCGCGCCGACCGCAGCCGCACCTTCTTCACCGTGACGCTGCCGTTGCTGAAGCCGGGGCTTGCCAACGCCTTCCTGGTGGGCTTCATCGAGAGCATTGCCGACTTCGGCAACCCGGTGGTGGTGGGCGGGCAGTTCTCGGTGCTGTCGACCGACATCTTCTTTGCCATCGTCGGTGCTCAATACGACCAGGGCCGCGCGGCCTCGCTGGCCTGGGTGCTCACGCTGTTTGCGCTGGGCGTGTTCGCGCTGCAGCGCGGCCTGCTGGGCAAGCAGAACTACACCACGGTGAGCGGCAAGGGCGATGCCGGCATCGCCATGGCGCTGCCCGACGGCGTGCGCCGCACCATCTACTGCATCGCCTTGCCGTGGATCGCGTTCACCGCGGTGGTCTATCTGTTTGCCTTCGCGGGTGGCTTCGTGCAGACCTGGGGGCGCGACTACACCTTCACGCTGAACCACTTCAAGAGCGCCTTTGCGCTCGAGTGGGGGCAGTTCGGGCTGGTGTGGGCGGGCACGGCGTGGAACTCGCTGATCACCACGCTCAAGCTGGCGGGCATCTCTGCGCCCATCACCGCGGGCCTGGGCCTGCTCATTGCGTGGCTGCTGGCGCGCAACGAGTTCAAGGGGCAGGGCTTCTTCGAGTTTGGCGCGCTGCTGGCCTTCGCCATTCCGGGCACGGTGCTGGGCGTGAGCTACATCCTGGCGTTCAACGTGCCGCCCTTCGAGCTCACGGGCACCGGGTTGATCATCGTGCTGTGCTTCATGTTCCGCAATCTGCCGGTGGGCGTGCGGGCGGGCACGGCGGCGTTCAAGCAACTGGACCGCTCGCTCGACGAGGCCTCGCTGATGCTGCGTGCATCGACCTCGCAGACGCTCTTCAAGGTGGTGCTGCCGCTGTTGAAGCCGGCGCTGGTGGCCGCGCTGGTGTACAGCTTCGTGCGGGCCATGACCACCGTGAGCGCGGTGATCTTTCTGGTCACGGCCGAGAACGAACTGGCCACCACCTACATCATCGGGCGCGTGGGCAATGGCGACTACGGCATTGCGCTGGCGTACTGCACGGTGCTCATGATTCTGATGTCGCTGGCGATTGCGCTGGTGCAGTTCGTGGTGGGGGAGCGCAAGCTGGGCAGACGTGGGGCCACGCCCAAACATCAAGGGCATCACAAAATGGAAAGCGTGGCATGAACGGCATCGAATTTCGCAACGTCACCAAGCGCTACGGCGCCGACAAGAACGCACCGCTGGCCGTCAAGGGCATCAGCTTCGAGGTGCCCGTGGGCACGCTCACCACCATCCTCGGCCCCTCGGGCTGCGGCAAGACGACCACGCTTCGCATGATCGCGGGGCTGGAGTCGCCCACTTCGGGCTCGATCTTCATGGGCGGGCGCGACGTCACCACACTGGGGCCGGCCGAGCGCAACGTGAGCATGATGTTTCAGAGCTACGCGCTGTTCCCGCACATGAACGTGATCGAGAACGTGGGCTACGGCCTGCGCATGAGCGGCGTCAAAAAGGACGAGTCCACTGCGCGGGCGCGCGAGGCATTGCGCGGCGTGGGCCTGGTCGGTTTCGACGAGCGGCTGCCCAGCGAGCTCTCGGGCGGCCAGCAGCAGCGCGTGGCACTGGCGCGCGCGCTGGTGCTGGAGCCCGCCGTGCTGCTGTTCGACGAGCCGCTCTCCAACCTGGACGCCCGGCTGCGGCGCGAGATGCGAGAGGAAATCCGCACGCTGCAGCAGCGCCTGAAGCTCACGGTGGCCTACGTCACGCACGACCAGAGCGAGGCGCTGGCCGTGAGCGATCAGATCATCGTGATGGACCACGGCGTGATCGCCCAGCGCGGCACGCCCGAGCAGCTCTACGGCCGGCCCGAAAGCGAGTTCGTTGCAGGCTTCATGGGCGAGGCCACGGTGTTCCCCGCCACGGCCCAGGCCGACGGCAGCGTGGCGCTGGGCCCGCTGCGCCTGCAGCCGCGCCACGCGGTGGCACCGGGCGCGGTGAAGGTGGCGGTGCGGCCCGAGGCCTGGCGGATCGGCGCGGTCGATGCGCCTGAGGCGGTCGACGGCCTGCCGGCCACGCTGCGCAAGGCGGCCTACCTGGGCAGCTTCTACGAATACGGCTTCGACACCGCGCTGGGGCCGGTCTTCGTGGTGTCGAACGACCTGTCGCGCCCGTTGGCCGCCGGCGCGCAGATCACGCTGTCACTGGGAGCCCATGGCGTGAGCGTGGTGCCCGGCGCATGAAACAATGGCGCCATGAACGTGGTTTTCGATCTGGGTGCCGTGCTGTTCGCATGGGAGCCCACCCGCCTGGTACAGACCCATCTTGCGCAGCACGCGCCCACTGAGGCCGCGGCGGCCGCCATGGGGCGGGCGCTGTTCCATCACGACGACTGGACCAGCTTCGACTGCGGCACCCGCACGCTGAACGACGCCATCGCGCGCATGTCGGCCCGGCTGTCGCTGCCCGCGGCCTCTTTGCACGCCATGCTCGAAGGGCTGGGCGAGCGGCTGGAGCCCATCGGCGTCACGGTGGACATGCTGGAACGGCTCATCGACCACCGCGAGGCCGGCCAGCCGCTTCGGCTGTACTACCTGTCGAACATGCCCGCACCGTACGCCCGCGACATCGAGCGCCGGCATGCGTTCATGCGGCGCTTCGACGGCGGCGTGTTCTCTGGGGACGTGAAGTTTCTCAAGCCGGAGCGCGAGATCTACGAGGTGCTGGCTATGCGCCACGGCCTTGAACCCGAGCAGACGGTGTTCATCGACGATTCTGCCGCCAACGTCGAAATGGCGCGTGCCTTCGGTTGGCACGCCATCCATTGCACCTCGCCGGCCGCGCTGCCCGCGCAGCTGCAGCGTTACTTGCCGGTGAGCACGACCTTGTCGGTGTCGAACCCCAAGCTGCGGGCGTAGTCCAGTTCGGCTTCGAGCACGGCGGCGTCGAGCCGCGGGGCACGCGACAGCACCCAGAGGTACTCGCGGTTGGGCGTGCCGACCAACGAGACCTGGTAGTCGCGGTCGAGCTTCAAAATCCAGTAGTCGCCCCACACCAGCGGCAACCAGCTGAGCCACGAAGGTGCAAAGCGCACCTCGAGCCGCCCGGCGCCGGGCTGGCCCGGCACCGGCACCACACGGGCACTGCCCATGGCTTCGTCGACATTGCCGTCTGCCCGCACACAGCTGTTGAGCACCTGCACGGTACCGTCGGGCTGCGGGGTGTACTCGGCCGACACCGGGCCCACGCACCGCTTCTGGAACCGGTTGGGCAGGCGGGCCTGCTCGTGCCAGACGCCGGCATAGCGCTGCAGGTCGACCGGCGCCACCACCTGGAGCGGGGCGCGCATCAGCGGTGCACCGTCGGCCGGGCCGGCGGGCTGGGCGTGCGCGGTGCGCACGGCGCCCAGCGCCAACCAGGTGGCCACGCCGCCAACAACGAAGGCCGTGGCCATCGCACCGATCGCCTGGCTGGTGCGACGGTCGTCGAAAGGCAGAACGACGGGCGTGTCGCGGCGAGGGCGTTGGGTCATGGGGGCACTCCTGAAGGGGGGAATCGGGGGAGCGCTTCGGAAAAAAACGAAGCGTTCGGCGTCTGCCTGACGTTAGCCCCGCGGCGGTGCGCTTGGCCGTCAGTCACGGACCACAGGCGGTGTAGGGCGGGGCGGTTGGAAGCGGCTTGGTGCGCACTGAAAAGGGCATACAACCCCACAGCCATCAGGCTGATGGAGCCGCGTGAAAACCCGTGCTACGGTGCGCATGAAAACATCGGCCGACGCGCAACTGCGTGCAGGACTTGTCACAACCCGCACAGGATAATGATTTCATGAACCAACTCGATGCCCTTCGCCAGTGGACCACCGTCGTCGCAGACACCGGTGACTTCAAGCAGCTCAGCGTTTCCAAGCCGCAGGACGCGACCACCAACCCGTCGCTCATTCTCAAGGCCGTGCAAAAGCCGGAGTACCGGCCGCTGCTCGACGACACCGTGAAGAAGCACGCAAGCAAGCCGCTGGACGAGGTCATCGACCGTTTGCTGGTGAACTTCGGCACCGAAATCCTGCAGATCATTCCGGGCCGCGTGTCCACTGAAGTCGATGCGCGCCTGTCGTTCGACACGGCCGCCACCATTGCCCGCGGCGAGCGCATCGTGGCGCTCTACAAGGCCGAAGGCATCGACACCGAAAAGCGCCTGCTCATCAAGGTGGCGTCCACCTGGGAAGGCATCGAGGCCGCGCGTGAACTGCAAAAGCGCGGCATTCACACCAACCTCACGCTGCTGTTCTCGTTCGCACAGGCCGTGGCCTGCGGTGCGGCTGGCGTGCAGCTCATCTCGCCCTTCGTGGGCCGCATCTACGACTGGTACAAGAAGTCGGCCGGCGCCAAGTGGGACGAGGCGGCCAGCGCCGGTGCCAACGACCCCGGTGTGAAGTCGGTGCGCGAAATCTTCAACTACTACAAGCAGCACGGCATCAAGACCGAAGTGATGGGCGCGAGCTTTCGCAACGTGGGCCAGATCCAGGCGCTGGCCGGCTGCGACCTGCTGACCATCAGCCCCGAGCTGCTGGCCGAGTTGGCCGCCAGCAACGAGCCGCTCGAACATGCGCTGGACGCCAAGGCCGCAGCCAAGAGCGACGTGGCCAAGGTCAGCTACGACGAGGCTGGCTTCCGCTTCGCGCTCAACGAAGACGCCATGGCCACCGAGAAGCTTGCTGAAGGCATTCGCGCCTTCGCGGCCGATGCGGTGAAGCTCGAAAAGCTGATGCACGAAAGCGGCAAGTAAACATGGCCATGACCCAACGCTGCGACCGCGCACCGGCCTGGGCGCAGTTGCAGTCCAGCTTTGAAACGGCGGGCCGCCAGTTCGACGTGCGCCATGCCTTCGTCGATGACGCGGGCCGCTTCGCACGCTTCAGCCAGGAGGCGCCTTACGTCTTCGCCGACCTGTCGAAAAACCTGATCGACGCGCGCACCGAGGAGCTGCTGTTCACGCTGGCGCGCGAATGCGGCCTGGAGGCCCACCGCGACGCGATGTTCGCGGGCGAGCACATCAACAACACCGAAGACCGCGCCGTGCTGCACACGCTGCTGCGCGCACCGGCCGATGCGCCCACCGGTCCCAAGACCGCTAACGAGCTGCGCGAAGTGCACGCCACGCTCGACGCGATGCTGGCCTATGCCGAGAAGGTGCGCAGCGACCACACCATCACCGACGTGGTCAACATCGGCATCGGCGGCTCCGACCTCGGCCCGCAGATGGCGGTGCTGGCGCTGGCGGAGTTTGCGGCGCTGGGCAAGCGTTTCCATTTCGTCTCGAACGTCGACGGCCATGAGCTGGCCGGCGTGCTGAAGGGCCTCGCGCCCGAGCACACGCTCTTCCTCATTGCCTCGAAGACCTTCACCACGGCCGAGACGATGACCAATGCGCAGTCGGCGAAGCGCTGGTACGAGCAGTCGGGCGGCAACGACATTGCGGGCCACTTTGCGGCGCTCACCACCAACGTGGAAGCAGCGAACAAGTTCGGCATTGCCACCACCTTCGGTTTCTGGGACTGGGTGGGCGGGCGCTATTCGCTGTGGTCGGCCATCGGCCTGCCGATTGCGCTCGCCATCGGTGCCGACGGCTTTCGTCGGTTGCTGGCGGGCGCGCATGCGATGGACGAGCACTTTCGCACCGCGCCGCTCGCGCAGAACCTGCCCGTGCGCCTGGGCCTGCTCGACGTGTGGTACCGCAACTTCCACAAGTTCACGAGCCGCAGCATTGCGCCGTACCACAGCGCCTTGAAGCGCGTGCCGGCCTATCTGCAGCAGCTGGAGATGGAAAGCAACGGCAAGCAGGTCGACACCAGCGGCAAGCCCGTGGCGTTCGGCACGTCGCCGGTGCTGTGGGGCGAGCCGGGTACCAACGGCCAGCACGCCTACTTTCAGATGCTGCATCAGGGCACGGACGTGATTCCGCTGGAGTTTGTGGCGGTGCGTGATGCGTCGCACGACCTGGACGGTCACCACCCCAAGCTGTTGGCCAATGCGCTCGCGCAGGCGCAGGCGTTGATGGTCGGCAAGCTGGACGAAGGCGGTCACAAGAACTTTCCGGGCAACCGGCCCAGCACGTTCTTCGTGTTCGAGAAGCTCACGCCCGAGTCGCTGGGCGCGTTCCTGGCCATGTACGAGCACCGTGTGTTCACCAGCGGCGCGCTGTGGGGCATCAACAGCTTCGACCAGTGGGGTGTGGAGCTGGGCAAGGTGCTCGCAAGGGACATCGAGCCGCGTCTTGCCTCGGGCGACGTCACGGGGCTTGATGCTTCTACGGCTGGGTTGCTGCAGCGCTTGAGTTCCTGATTTTTCTTTGCGCCCGTCCATGGATCTGTTGGGTCTGGATGGGCGTTGCTGTTTCAGGGCGACGCTCACGCCGACGGGGTGCCTTGCTCCGCGAATGTCCCCCGGGCTTCGCGCTACCGCACCTCCTCCTTTGTTTCGCTGCGCAAGGCACCCCATCGACGTGAGCGTTTTCAGAGCAGTGGTTGATCGTGCGATCACGCAGAGCGTGCCCAAGTGCACAGGGCGTCGGGTGCTCCCCGCAGCGAAATAAAGGAGGAGCGAAGCGGGGGACATTCGCGGAGGGGAGCACCCGGCGGCCTGTGCACACGCCCCGAACAGCGCCGCCAACTATTGGGCCAAAGAGCGCGGAATCAAACAGAAGCTGAGGCCTTTGGACCGCGCATTCCCCATGCTGTATTGCGCCAACTAGGGAATATCCCAGTCAAGTGGTGCATGAAAGTACCATTTCTGCCGGTCGAAGTACCAAAGCCGCAAGTGCGTTTCTTCAAAATCCTGGCACGGCGACCCGACAAGAAGAGGGCGTCGCTCACCTCTAGGAGACAACATGAAGCGTTTTCTGAAAGCGGGCCTCGTCCTCGCACTCATCGGCACGGGCGTCGTTTCCCAGGCCGCCACCGAACTCGTGATTGCAACCGTCAACAACGGCCACATGATCGAGATGCAGAAGCTCACCCCCTTCTTCGAAAAAGCCAACCCCGACATCAAGCTCAAGTGGGTCACGCTCGAAGAAGGCACCCTGCGCCAGCGCGTCACCACCGACATTGCCACCAAGGGCGGCCAGTTCGACGTGATGACCATCGGCCTGTACGAAACCCCCATCTGGTCGAAGAAGGGCTGGCTCAAGCCCATCGCCACCGATGCCGCGTACGACGTGGACGACCTGCTGCCCGCCATCCGCAGCGGCCTGTCGACCGACGGCAAGCTGTACGCCGCGCCGTTCTACGGCGAGAGCTCGATGCTCATGTACCGCAAGGACCTGGCCGACAAGCTGGGCATCAAGATCCCCGACCAGCCCACCTGGGCCCAGGTCAAGGACTTTGCCGACAAGGCCAACGACCCCAAGGGCGGCGTGTACGGCATGTGCCTGCGCGGCAAGCCGGGCTGGGGCGACAACATGGCCTTCTTGACCACGCTGGTCAACACCAACGGCGGCCAGTGGTTCGACATGCAGTGGAAGCCGCAGATCGACACCAAGCCCTGGAAGGACGCCATCACCTTCTACGTCGACATGATGAAGAAGGACGGCCCCCCGGGCGCGTCGGCCAACAGCTTCAACGAAAACCTGGCGCTGTTCAACGAAGGCAAGTGCGCTGCCTGGGTCGACGCGACCATTGCGGCCTCGTTCATCAGCGACCCCAAGCAGTCGAAGGTAGCCGACAAGGTGGCCTTTGCGCAGGCACCGACCGCCAGCACGCCCAAGGGTGCCAACTGGCTGTGGTCGTGGAACCTGGCCATTCCGGCCAGCTCGACCAAGGACGAAGCAGCGCAGAAGTTCATCAAGTGGGCCACCTCCAAGGACTACGTGAACCTGGTCGCCAAGGAAACCGGCTGGGCCTCTGTGCCGACCGGCACGCGCAAGTCGACCTATGCGAACCCCGAGTTCCAGAAGGTCGCCAAGTTTGCCGAGGCCGAGAAGAAGGCCATCGACAGCGCCAACCTCACCGACAGCACGCTGCCCAAGTCGCCGTACGTGGGCGTGCAGTACGCGGCCATTCCGGAGTTCCAGGCCATCGGCGTGGCGGTGGGACAGCAGATGAGCGCGGCGCTGGCAGGCAAGGTCACGGTCGACCAGGCGCTGAAGACCTCGCAGACGGCGGCGGAGCGTGAGATGAAAAAGGGCGGGTACTACAAGTAGGCCGTTTCTTTCCCTCTCCCCTTGGGGAGAGGGCCAGGGTGAGGGGGCAGCAGCGCGTCCACAGCCGACGTCGCTTGCCCTCACCCCAACCCTCTCCCGCGCACGGGAGAGGGGGCAACAGCCAGAGAGGAATACACAATGAAACGACTCCTGCCCCGCGCCCTCATGGCGCCCGCGGTGCTCACGCTCTTCCTCTGGATGATCGTGCCGCTCGCAATGACGTTGTACTTCTCGTTCGTCAACTACAACCTCATGCAGCCCGGCGAACACACCTTCGCGGGGCTCGAGAACTTTCACTACTTCATCACCGACCCCGACTTCTGGCCGGCCACGTGGAACACGCTGCTGCTGATCGGCAGCGTCATCGTCATCACGGTGGTGTTCGGCGTGCTGCTCGCGCTGCTGGTGAACGAGCCGTTTCCGGGGCGCGGCATCGTGCGCGTGCTGCTCATCTCGCCGTTCTTCGTAATGCCCGCGGTCAATGCGCTGCTGTGGAAGCACATGATGATGAACCCCATCTACGGCGTGTTGGCCGACCTGTGGCGCTTCTTCGGTGCCACGCCGGTCGACTGGCTCACCGACGTGCCGTTGCTGTCGGTGATCATCATGGTGGCCTGGCAGTGGCTGCCGTTCGCCTGCCTGATCTTCATCACCTCGCTGCAGTCGCTCGACCGCGAACAGATGGAGGCCGCGCGCATGGACGGCGCCAGCTCGTTCCAGCGCTTCTTCTATCTCACCATTCCGCACCTTGGCCGCCCGATGGCCGTGGTGATCATGATCGAGATGATCTTTCTGCTCAGCGTGTTTGCCGAGATCGCCATCACCACCAATGGCGGCCCCGGCAACGAGAGCACGAACATGACCTACATGATCTTCAAGCAGTCGCTCATGAACTTCGACG
This sequence comes from Variovorax sp. H27-G14, assembly GCF_046156345.1. Taxonomy (NCBI): domain Bacteria; kingdom Pseudomonadati; phylum Pseudomonadota; class Betaproteobacteria; order Burkholderiales; family Comamonadaceae; genus Variovorax; species Variovorax sp. H27-G14. Next base: position 854,616 of record NZ_JAYLVN010000001.1, on the reverse strand, counting down.
TGGGCGTGGCCTCGGCCGGCGCGCTGTTCGCGGTGGTGCTGGCCAACATCGTGGCCGTGTTCCTCATCCGAATCATCGGCAAGAACCTCGACTGAGGAGCACAACGCCATGCAACAAACACAACCCCCCAGCAACTTCCTGCCGCAGGCCATTCGCACCGTGAGTGCGTGGGCCGTCACGCTGGTGTTGTTCTTTCCGCTCGGCTGGCTGTTTCTCACGGCCTTCAAGACGGAGCTGCAGGCCATTCATGTGCCGCCGCTGTTCGTGTTCGAGCCCACGCTGGACAACTTTGGCGAGGTGCAGCGCCGCAGCGACTACCTGCTGTACGCACGCAACTCGCTCATCACCAGCCTGGGCTCGACCATTCTGGGCCTGCTGATAGCGGCGCCCGCGGCGTACTCGATGGCCTTCTTTCGCACCAGGCGAACGCGCGACATCCTGATGTGGATGCTCTCCACCAAGATGATGCCGGCCGTGGGCGCGCTGGTGCCCATCTACGTGCTGGCGCAAACGGCGGGCCTGCTGGACTCGCTCACCGCGCTGACCATCGTGTTCACGCTGTCCAACCTGCCGATCATGGTGTGGATGCTCTACAGCGCCTACAAGGACATTCCGAACGAAATTCTGGAGGCCGCGCGCATGGACGGCGCGAGCCTGTGGACCGAGTTCCGCCACGTGGTGCTGCCGCTGTCGGTGGGCGGGCTCGCATCGACCGGGCTTCTGTGCCTGGTGCTGAGCTGGAACGAAGCCTTCTGGGCCTTGAACCTCACCTCCGCCAAGGCCGGCACGCTGGCCACGCTCATCGCGTCGTACTCCAGCCCCGAAGGCCTGTTCTGGGCCAAGTTGTCGGCCGCGTCGCTGATGGCCATCGCGCCCATCGTTGTGTTCGGCTGGTTCAGCCAGAAGCAACTCGTCCAAGGCCTGACCTTCGGCGCCGTCAAGTAAAGAAAGGGAGACATCTCATGGCCTACCTCGAACTCAAGAACATCAAGAAGAGCTTTGGCGACGTCAACATCATCAAGGGCGTCGACCTGCAGATTCAGAAGGGCGAGTTCATCGTCTTCGTCGGGCCTTCGGGCTGCGGCAAGTCGACGCTGCTGCGGCTCATTGCAGGGCTGGAGCCCATCACCAGCGGCAACCTGCTGCTCGACGACAAAGACATCACCTGGGCGCCTTCGGGCAAGCGCGACCTGGCCATGGTGTTCCAGAGCTACGCGCTCTACCCGCACATGAGCGTGTACGACAACATGTCGTTCGCGCTCAAGCTGGCGGGCGTGTCCAAGAGCGAGATCAAGACCAAGGTGGAGCATGCGGCCAACACGCTCAACCTCACGCAGTACCTCGATCGCACGCCCAAGGACCTGTCGGGCGGCCAGCGCCAGCGCGTAGCCATTGGCCGCGCCATCGTGCGCGCGCCCAAGGTGTTTTTGTTCGACGAGCCGCTGTCCAACCTGGACGCGGCGCTGCGCGGCAACACGCGCGTGGAGATCCACAAGCTGCACCGCGCGCTGGGTGCCACCACCATCTACGTGACGCACGACCAGGTCGAGGCCATGACGCTGGCCGACCGCGTGGTGGTGCTGCGGGACGGGCTCATCGAGCAGGTCGGCACGCCGCTCGACCTGTACGACCACCCGGCCAATCAGTTTGTCGCGCAGTTCATCGGCATGCCGTCGATGAACATGGTGGCGGCCAATGCCATTCCCAGCTTCTCGGCCGCCACCGGCGGCAAGCTGCCCGCCGACGGCTTCCTCGGCGTGCGCCCCGAAGGCCTGCGCGTGCACCCGAAGCAGGGTGCGCCAGTGAGCGATGTGCAGGGCCGCGTGGAGCTCATCGAGGCACTGGGCGCCGACACGCTCATTCACGTCGACGTGGGCGGCGTGCCGCTCATTGCACGGCAGAACGACCGCACGCCGCTGCAGGCCGGCGACGACGTGTCGGTGGAGCTCGACCCGTCGGTGCTGCACCTGTTCAATCGCGAAGGCCGTTCGGTCAGCGCGAGCGCTTGATTCTTCCAACGCCTTTTCAACGGACATTCCCGTGACCCACGCGCACATTCCACCGGCTCCCACGGAGTTCACGGTGCTCCATCTCGGCCTGGGCTCGTTCCATCGCGCGCACCAGGCCGTCTACCTGCAGCGGCTGATCGATGCGGGCGACACCCGCTGGTCGCTGTCGGGCGCCAACATCCGGCCGGACATGGCCGACGTCGTTGCCGCGCTGCAGGCGCAAGGCGGGCGCTACACGCTCGAAACCGTGTCGCCGGCGGGCGAGTACCGCTACGAGCAGATCGAGGCCATCCGCGAGGTGCTGCCCTGGGAGCGCTCGCTGGCCCCGGTGATCGCGCGCGGCGCGGTGCCCTCCACGCGCATCGTGTCGTTCACCGTCACCGAGGCTGGCTACTACCTCGACGACAAGGGCAAGCTGGACCTTTCGTTCCCAGACCTTGCCGCCGACGTGGCGCGTGCACGCAATGGCGAAGCCGGCGGCGACAACGTGACCATCTACGGCGCGGTCTGCGCCATTCTGCGTGCGCGCAAAGCCGCGAACGCCGGCGCCGTGACGCTGCTGAACTGCGACAACCTGCGCCACAACGGCGACCGCTTTCACGCGGGCCTGCAGCAGTTCATCGAACTGGCGGGCGATGCCGATCTGCTGGCCTGGGTGAACGCCCACACGCGCTGCCCCAACGCGATGGTCGACCGCATCACGCCGCGCCCGCCGCCCGAGCTGCGCGCGCGCGTGCAGGCCGCCACGGGCCGCGACGATGCGGCCGCCATCACCGGCGAGAGCTTCATCCAGTGGGTGATCGAAGACAACTTTGCGGCGGGCCGGCCGGACTGGGGCCGCGTGGGCGTGGAGCTGGTCGAATCTGTGCAGCCTTACGAGGAGGCGAAGATCCGCATCCTCAACGCCACGCACAGCTGCATTGCCTGGGCGGGCACGCTGGTGGGGTTGAACTTCATTCACGAGGGCACGCACAACGCGGCCATCCGCAAGATGGCGTTCGACTACGTCACCGACGACGTGGTCCCTTGCCTCAGCCCGAGCCCTATCGACCTGTCGGCGTACCGCGACGTGGTGCTGGAGCGCTTCGGCAACCCCGCCATTCGCGACACCAACCAGCGCGTGGCGGCGGACGGTTTTTCCAAGATTCCGGGCTTCATTGCACCGACCGTGCGCGAGCGGCTGGCGGCGGGCCAGGGCATCGACAGCGTGGCGATGTTGCCCGCGTTGTTCCTTGCGTTTTTGCAGCGCTGGCACCAGGGCACCTTGCCGTACGCCTACCAGGACCAGGGCATGGACGAAGCCGTGGCGCATGCCGTCTGCAGCGCAGCCGACCCGGTCGCTGCGCTGTGTGCGGACGTGGGCCTGTGGGGCAAGCTGACGGGCGACGCGCGCCTGGTCGATGCCGTGCGCCGCGCTGCCGAGCGCACCGCGCGCTTCGTAGAAACCGAAAGCCGGCCATGAGCGGCCGCTTGCAAGACCGGCATGTGCTGCTGACCGGCGCGGGTGGCGGCATCGGTCTGGCCGTGGCGCAGGCCTGCATTGCGCAGGGCGCGCGCTGCACGGTGATCGACCGCGCCACCGCCGCGCCCGATGCGGTGCGCGCGTTGCAGCAGCAGCACCCCGACCGTCTCGCGTACATCGCGGCCGACGTCACCGACACGCAGGCCATCACGCACATGCTGGCGGAGGCACAGGTGGCTTTCGGGCCGGTGCACACGCTGTTCAACAACGCGGCGGTGTTCGACCTGGCGCCGTTGCTGGACAGTGACGAGGCTTCGTTCGACCGGCTGTTCGCAGTCAACGTGAAGGGCATGTTCTTCGTGATGCAGGCGGTGTTGCGGCACATGGTGGAGGCGGGCACGCAGGGCGCGTCGGTCATCAACATGGCCTCGCAGGCGGGGCGCCGTGGGGAGGCGTTGGTGGCGCACTATTGCGCGACGAAGGCGGCGGTCATCAGCTACACGCAGAGCGCCGCGCTGGCCATGGCGCCGCACGGCATTCGCGTGAACGGCATTTCTCCGGGGGTGGTCGACACGCCGATGTGGGACCACGTCGACAGTCTGTTCGCCAAGGCCGAGGGGCTGGCGTTGGGTGAGAAGAAGCGCCAGGTCGGGCTGGCGGTGCCACTGGGGCGCATGGGGTTGCCTGGCGACATTGCAGGTGCGGCGGTGTTTCTTGCCAGTGACGAGGCGTGCTACATCACTGCGCAGACTTTGAATGTCGATGGCGGGAATGTCATGAGCTGATATGGATGTTTCTTTTGATGTGCGGGGAGTCATTCAGGGCGGCGCTCACGCCGACGGGGTACCTTGCTCCGCGAATGTCCCCCGGCCTGCGGCCTCCTCCTTTATTTCGCTGCGCAAGGCACCCCATCGGCGTGAGCGCTATTCAGAGCGGTCGTTGATCGCGCGATCACCCACAGCGTGCCCTGGTGCACAGGGCGTCGGGTGCTCCCCGCAGCGAAATAAAGGAGGAGCGAAGCGGGGGACATTCGCGGAGGGGAGTACCCGATGGCCTGTGCACTTACCCCGAACCAGCAGCGCACCCAAAGCCCAAAGACCATGAACGAAGATTTCCACCTCTACCTGGACAGTGCAGACCTGACCGAACTGAAGGCCTGCCTCCCGCACCCGGTGGTGCACGGCGTCACCACCAACCCGACGCTGCTGCTGCGCGCTGGCGTGGGCCGCGCCGCTTTGCCGGACCTGCTCAAGCGCTGCATCGAACTGGGGGCGCGACAAGTGCAGGCCCAGGTGTATTCGAGCGAGGTCGACGGCATGCTCGAAGACGCACACACGCTGCTGCCGCAGTTCGACAGCGGCCAACTCGTCATCAAGATTCCGGCCACGCGCCAAGGCCTCGATGCCGGCGCACGGCTCATTGCGCAGGGCGTGCCCGTCACGTGGACGGCCGTGTACGCGCCCGAGCAGGCGCACTTTGCCGCACAGCTCGGCGCGGCCTACGCAGCGCCGTACCTCGGGCGGCTCGACGATTCCGGCGTGAACGGGCTGGCGCTGATTGCGCAGATGCAGTCGCTGGTGGCGCGTCGGGCCGTGCCCGGTGCATCGGGTGCATCCGGCACGGCGAGCACGCGGCTGCTCGTGGCCAGCGTCCGTTCGCGCGAGGCGTATCTTTCGCTGCTGGGGCTGGGCGTGGGCGCCATCACCATTCCGCCCCGGCTGTTTGCCGAACTGCTCGACCATCCGGCCACACTCGCCGCCGAAAACGGCTTTCTGGCCGACGCACGCGCCTTGCCCTGATTCAGAATCCAGACACCATGCGCATAGCACTCACGGGCGAAGCCCTCATCGATTTCACCGCCAGCCAGGCGGGCACCCTGGCGTTCCTCGGCCATGAGGGCGGCTCGCCGCTCAACACCGCCGTGGCCTGCGCGCGGCTGGGGCAACCCACCGGCTTTCTCACGCAGCTGTCGACCGACCTGTTCGGTGAACGGCTCATGGGCTTTCTGCAACGCAACGGCGTGGACACCAGCTTCGTGCTGCGCAGCAGCGCACCGTCGACGCTGGCCTTTGTCGAACGCACGCCGCAGACCAACCGCTACGCCTTCTACACAAGCGGCAGCGCCGACGCCACCTGGGCGCCCGAGCCGCTGCCGCAGCTGCCGGCGGAATGCCGCTTTCTGCACTTCGGCTCGATCTCGCTGCTGCAAGACCCGGCCGCCACGCGCATCGCCGACCTGGTGGCCGCCAACAAGGGCCAGCGCGTGATCGTGTTCGACCCCAACGTGCGGCCCAGCCTCATCAGCGACATGGCGGCCTACCGCGCGCGTGTTTCGGCCTGGTTCGCGCTGGCCGACCTGGTGAAACTCAGCGACGAAGACGCTGAACTGCTCGCGCCCGGCCAACCCATCGATGCGCTGGCCGCCGAATGCCTGAACGTCGGCGCGCGCGCGGTGATCGTCACACGCGGCGGCGACGGTGCCACGCTGTGGCGCACCGGGCATGCGCCACTGAGCGTGGCCGCGCCGCGCGTGCAGGTGGTCGACACCATCGGCGCCGGAGACACCTTCACGGCCGGGCTGTCGGTGTCGCTGCTCGCGCACGGCATCGAGCAGCCGGCCCAGCTCGGCGCGCTCACCGACGAGGCCTGGCGCGAGGTAATGGGCTTTGCCGCCACCGCCGCCGCGCTGAACTGCACCCGCGAGGGCGCCGACCCACCGACGCTGGCCGCGGTGCACGCCGCGCTGGCGGGGGAACAAAATGGCGCTGGGGCTTCCCTGCCCTGAAGCGTGCTGCCTGAACTGTTGCTGCCTGAACTTGCTGCCATGACGACGTCCACCCGCAAGCGCTCGATCCCTCGCCAGCGCCAGCCCGAGCTGGAGCGCGACTTTGCGCGCTCCCCCTCGCTGGGCTACGAGGCGCCGGAAGAAACCGGCCTGGTGCGCTGCCTGGCGCACGGCTTTCCCAGCCCGCTGGTGCGCTGGCACTTCCATGAAGACTACGAGCTGCACCTGATCACCGAGACATCGGGCAAGGCCTTCATCGGCGACTGGATCGGGCCGTTCCAGCCCGGCCACCTGGTGCTGTGCGGGCCGCGGCTGCCGCACAACTGGATCTCGCTCGACGTGCCCGAAGGCGGCGCGGCGGGGCGCGACCGCGTGATCCAGTTTCGCCACGAGCCCATCGAACGCGCGGCCGCGGAAATTCCCGAGCTGCGCGAGGTGATGCAGCTGCTCGAACGCGCGCGCCACGGCATCGAATTCTTCGGCATGTCGCAGCAGGCGCAGGCGCACTGGGACCACATCAAGGCCGCGCGCGGCGTGCGGCGCCTGGGCCTGTTCTGCGAGTTCCTGGCCGACCTGGCCGAATGCACCGACTACCGGTTGCTGTCCAGCGTGCAGATGCAGGGCGCCCAGGGCGCGGACGGCGATGCGCAGGTCGACCAGATCAACGGCATCGTCAACCGCATCACCAACAACATGGCCGAGTCGATCTCCATGTCGGACGTGGCGGCCGAGCTGGGCATGAGCGAGAGCCGCTTCAGCCGCTTCTTTCGGCGCTCCACGGGCAACAGCTTCACCGACTTCGTGAACCGTGTGCGCATCAACAGCGCCTGCCATCTGCTGATGCAGACCGACCACTACGTGACCGACATCTGCTACCAGGTGGGCTTCAACAACGTGGCCAATTTCAACCGGCGCTTCCTTGAAATCAAGGGCATGACGCCGAGCGAGTTCCGACGCCAGGCCGACACCCGTTTCGGCTCGGGCATTCCTTCGTAGAAAAGCAGGGAGTTCATCTTGTACCTGGGACTCGACCTCGGCACGTCCGAGCTCAAGGCGCTGTTGCTCGCCGACGACCACCGCATCGTGGCCGTGGCCCGCGCGCCGCTCACGGTCGAAAGGCCGCAACCGCTGTGGTCGGAGCAGGCGCCGCAGCAGTGGTGGCAGGCGCTCGAGCATGTGATGCAAGCGCTCGGCCAGTCGCACCCTGAAGCGCTTGCCGCGGTGCGCGCAATCGGCCTGTCGGGCCAGATGCATGGCGCCACGCTGCTCGACGCAGAGGGTGAGGTGCTGCGCCCGGCCATCCTCTGGAACGACGGCCGCAGCGGCCCGCAGTGCGAGGCGCTCGCGCGCGCCGTGCCGCGCCTGGGCGAGATCTCGGGCAACCTGGCGATGCCCGGGTTCACCGCGCCCAAGCTGCTGTGGGTGCGCGAGCACGAGCCTGACATCTTCAAGCGCACGGCGCGCGTGCTGCTGCCCAAGGACTGGCTGCGCTTCATGCTCAGCGGCGAGGCGGTCAGCGAGATGTCCGACGCGGCGGGCACCCTGTGGCTCGACGTGGGCGCACGCGACTGGTCCGACGAACTGCTGGCGGCCACCGGCCTCACGCGCGCGCACATGCCGCGCCTGGTCGAAGGCAGCGAGGTCTCCGCACAGCTCAAGCCCGAACTGGCCGTGCGCTGGGGCTTGGGCAACGACGTGCTGATTGCAGGCGGTGCCGGCGACAACGCCGCCAGCGCGGTCGGCATGGGGCTGGTCGAGCCGGGGCAGGGCTTTGTGTCGCTGGGCACGTCGGGCGTGGTGTTCGTGTCCACCGACCGCTTTCTGCCGAACCCGGCGCAGGCGATGCATGCCTTCTGCCATGCGCTGCCGAAGCGCTGGCACCAGATGTCGGTGATGCTCTCGGCCGCGAGCGCGGTGAGCTGGGCGGCCAAGACTTTCAGGTTCGCCGATGAAGCAGCCTTGCTCGAAGCGGCGGCCTCGGTGTCGCCGGCGGATCGCGCGCGCTGCCCGCTGTTTCTGCCGTACCTGTCGGGCGAACGTTCACCGCACAACAACCCCAATGCGCAGGGCGTGCTGTTCGGGTTGACGCACGCGCACGGGCCGGCCGAGATCGCCTATGCGGTGGTCGAGGGCGTGAGCTTCGGCTTGCGCGACGGCTTCGACACCTTGCGCCTGCCCGCTGACATGCCGCTGCGCGAAATGGCGCTGGTGGGCGGCGGTGCGCGCAGCGTGTGGTGGGGGCAACTGCTGGCCGACATCTTCGGCGTGACGCTCACGCTGTATGCGGGCAGCGAGACAGGCGGAGCGCTGGGCGCGGCGCGGCTGGCGTGGCTGGCCGATGGGGGAGATGTGGCGCAGGTGTGCACGCTGCCACCGGTGAAGCAGCAACTGTTGCCTTCGGGCGATGGGGCTGGCGTGCATGCGGCGCGCCATGTGCGATTTCAAGCGCTCTATGCGGCGCTTGCCAATCAATTCCCATAGACGTCGCATTTCGAGCGCCCATAAAAAAACCCGTCGCAAGACGGGTTTTTTACTTTCGCGAAACACCGCGGAACCGGCTTTGCCGGGCCGCAGGTGTTGCCCCCGGTAGGGGGTTGGCGTAGCGGACACGAAGTGCCGCGCAGCCTGGGGGCGAGCCAAATCCCCCTGGGGGCGAGCGAAATTACATGCCCATGCCGCCCATGCCGCCCATGCCACCCATGTCAGGCATGCCGCCGCCGGCGCCGGACTCGTCCTTGGGTGCGTCAGCAATCATGGCTTCGGTCGTCAGCAGCAGCGAGGACACCGAAGCGGCGTTCTGCAGTGCGGTGCGGGTGACCTTCGTCGGGTCCAGAATGCCCAGTTCGAGCATGTCGCCGTACGTGTCGTTCGCAGCGTTGAAGCCGTAGTTGCCCGAACCGGCCAACACAGCGTTCACCACCACCGAAGCTTCGCCGCCGGCGTTGTTCACGATTTCGCGCAGGGGCGCTTCGATGGCCTTGAGCACCAGCTTGATGCCGGCTTCTTGATCGGCGTTGTCGCCCTTGATCGAGTTGCCCACAGCTTGCTTGGCACGCAGCAGAGCCACGCCGCCGCCAGCCACAACGCCTTCTTCCACGGCAGCGCGGGTAGCGTGCAGTGCATCTTCGACGCGGGCCTTCTTTTCCTTCATTTCGACTTCGGTGGCGGCGCCAACCTTGATCACTGCAACACCGCCGGCCAGCTTGGCCACGCGCTCTTGCAGCTTTTCACGGTCGTAGTCGCTCGTGGCTTCTTCGATCTGCACGCGCACTTGCTTCACGCGGGCTTCGATGTCGCCAGCGGCACCGGCGCCGTCGATGATGATCGTGTTTTCCTTGCCCACTTCGATGCGCTTGGCTTGACCCAGGTCGGCCAGCGTCACCTTTTCGAGCGTCAGGCCCACTTCTTCAGCGATGACCTTGCCGCCCGTCAGGATGGCGATGTCTTCCAGCATGGCCTTGCGGCGGTCGCCGAAGCCAGGCGCCTTGACAGCCACAACCTTCAGGATGCCGCGGATCGTGTTCACGACCAAGGTAGCCAGGGCTTCGCCTTCGACTTCTTCGGCAATGATCAGCAGCGGACGGCCAGCCTTGGCAACTTGCTCCAGCACCGGCAGCAGGTCACGGATGTTGCTGATCTTCTTGTCGAACAGCAGCACGAAGGGGTTGTCCAACAGCGCCGATTGCTTCTCGGGGTTGTTGATGAAGTAGGGCGACAGGTAGCCGCGGTCGAACTGCATGCCTTCGACGACGTCGAGTTCGCTGTCCAGCGACTTGCCGTCTTCCACGGTGATCACGCCTTCCTTGCCGACCTTGTCCATCGCGTCAGCGATGAGCTTGCCGATGGTTTCGTCGCTGTTGGCCGAGATGGAGCCGACTTGCGCGATTTCCTTGGAGGTGGTGGTGGGCTTGGAAGCCTTCTTCAGCTCGGCGACCAGGGCCGTCACAGCCTTGTCGATGCCGCGCTTCAGGTCCATCGGGTTCATGCCGGCAGCCACCAGCTTGAAACCTTCGCGAACGATGGCTTGTGCCAGCACGGTCGCGGTGGTGGTGCCGTCACCGGCGTTGTCCGAAGTCTTGGAAGCCACTTCCTTCACGAGCTGGGCGCCCATGTTCTGCAGCTTGTCCTTGAGTTCGATTTCCTTGGCGACCGACACGCCGTCCTTGGTCACGGTGGGGGCGCCGAACGAGCGTTCGAGCACCACGTTGCGACCCTTGGGGCCCAGGGTGACCTTGACTGCGTTGGCCAGGATGTTGACACCCTCGACCATGCGTGCGCGGGCTTCACCGCCGAAGACTACGTCTTTTGCTGCCATGTGTATTTACTCCGAATGGGATGAATGAATTACTTCTCGACGACTGCGAACAGGTCGTCTTCCTTCATGACGAGCAATTCGTCACCGTCGACCTTGACGGTCTGGCCGCTGTACTTGCCGAACAGGACGCGATCGCCGACCTTGACGGTCAGTGCGGTCAGTTCGCCCTTGTCGGTGCGCTTGCCCGGGCCGACGGCCAGGACTTCGCCTTGATCGGGCTTTTCAGCGGCTGCGTCGGGGATGACGATGCCGGAGGCGGTCTTGGTTTCGCTGTCAACACGCTTGACGATCACGCGATCGGCCAAAGGACGAAGTTTCATTGCATCTCCTGAATATGGATAAGAAACGGGTTTGTGGTCGGGCGCCGGACAGGGCCTGGCACCCATTCGACTGGCGGCAAGTGGCTGTTAGCACTCGTCGGCAGCGAGTGCTAATGATAAGGGCATTCGATGACGTTTCAAGGGCAGGGGCTTGCCGCCATTCGGCAAACAGCTGCCGGCGGGCCAAACAAAACAAGGCCTTATGGCTCGCATCACCCGCACCCTCTTCATGAAAGCCGCGAGGCAAGTCACCATCCGCGGATGCATCAAGCCCTCCCCATCCAGCCCGACCGCCTCTGGCAGCGCCTCGAAACCCTCGCCTCGTTCACCCGCCCCGACCTTCCCTGGACGCGCCGCGCCTTCTCCCCCGAATTCGACCGCGCCCGCGACTGGCTGCGTGGCGAGTTCGCGCAAGCCGGGCTCACTGTTCACACCGACGCCGCCGGCAACCTGACCGGGCGCCGCCAGGGCACCGAGCCCGGGCTGGCCCCGCTGGTCACCGGCTCGCATTGCGACACCGTGGTGGGCGGCGGCCGTTTCGACGGCATCCTGGGCGTGCTGGCAGGGCTGGAGGTGGCGCAGTCGCTCCACGAAGGCGGCGTCTTGCTGCGGCATCCGCTGGAAGTGATCGACTTTCTGTCGGAAGAGCCCAGCGACTACGGCATTTCCTGCGTGGGCAGCCGGGCCTTCGCCGGCACGCTGGACGCGGCCATGCTGGCCTCCTGCAACGAGGCCGGCGAAAGCCTTGCTCAAGCCATGCGGCGCATCGGCGCACGGCCCGACGACCTGGGCAGCGCGGCCCGCGGCCCTGGCGGCATCGCCGCCTTCGTGGAACTGCACATCGAGCAGGGGCCGGTGCTGGAGCGCGAGGGCCTGCCGATCGGCGTGGTCACCGACATCGTGGGCATCCGCCGCGTCGCGTTCACGGTGACCGGCCAGCCCGACCACGCCGGCACCACCCCCATGGACATCCGCCGCGACGCCCTGGTGGGCGCGGCCCGGCTCATCGACACGGTGCACCGCGAGGCCAGCGCCATGGACGGCCAGCCGCACTACGTGGTGGCGACCATCGGGCGCCTCTCGATGAGCCCCAATGTGCCCAACGCCGTGCCCGGCCGGGTCGACATGGTGCTGGAGGTGCGCAGCAATGCGCAGTCGGTGCTCGACGGGTTTCCCGAGCGCGTGATGGCCCTTTGCCATGACGACTTTCAGCGGCTGCGCGTGACCTGCAGCGCCGCGCCGCTGACGCGCACGCCGCCCACGCGGTGCGACGACGTCGTCATGCAGGCCGTGGCCCGGGCTGCCGACGGCCTGGCGCTGGCGCACCGCGCACTGCCCAGCGGCGCCGGCCACGACGCGATGCATGTCGCGTCCACCGGACCGATGGGCATGATCTTCATCCCCTGCCTGGACGGGCGCAGCCACTGCCAGGAAGAGTGGGCCAGCAAGGCGCAGGTGGCCGCCGGCACCCAGGTGCTGGCGCACACGCTCAGGCTGCTGGACGCGCGCTAGCCGCCGCCTCGAAGGCCTGCCCCGCCGCGACGACGGCGTCGATCACCTGACGCAGGCCCTTGCTCACCGGCTTGTCGTTGCGGGTGACCAGCGCCAGCGTGCGGTGCAGCGGCGGCTGCAGCGCGCACAGGTCGAGCTCCGGGTGGTGCCCCTGGCCCGTGACCGCCATCCGGGGCAGCACCGCCACGCCCAGGCCGGCCGCCACCATGGCCTTGATGGCCTCGACGCTGTCGAACTCCATCACCGGCGGCGACGTGCATCCGCCGCGCCGCAGCCAGTCGTCCACCAGGCTGCGCGCGCTGGCTTCCGACACAAACTTGACCAGCGGCAGCGCGCCCAGCATGGGCGCCGTAACCTCGGCGGGCCAGTCGGTGCTGCCGCGCCGGCAGATGGCCACGAAGTCGTCGCGCAGGATCGGCGTGACCGCCAGCGCGCGCGAACTCACTGGCAGCGTGACCACCGCGGCGTCGACCGTGTTGTCTTCCACGCGCCGCACGTAGCCCTCTGTGTTGCCGGTGCTCACGATGATGTTGAGCAGCGGATAGCGCGCGCGCAGGTCGCGCAGCGCCGGCGGCAGCAGATACAGGCAGCTGGTGCCGCCGGTGCCCAGCCGCACCCGGCCGGCCACGCCCGCCGAATGGAAGGTGGCGGCATTGATGGCGTTGGACAGCGCCGCGGTCACGTGCGGCAGCTCGGCCATCAGGTCCGCGCCCGCCGGCGTGGGGCCGACGCGGCGGCCGACCCGTTCGATCAACCGGACACCGAGGCGTCTTTCGAGTTGCTTCACCTGCACGCTGACGGCCGGCTGCGTCAGCCCCAGCCGTTGCGCGGCGGCTGAAAAACTACCCAATTCGAGCACCAGTGAAAAAGTGCGCAATTGCTCGAAATTGATCGGCGAAGCCAAATTGTTTTTTATGGGTTGCATAACGAGGCTTGGCTATTTCTATGCATTTGAGAATACGAGAATGGCGCGGGGCTGGGAAAATAGAAAAAGCAATTGAATGAATTGAAAAACAATTGTCAATTAAGTTTGTCAATTGAGCAGCGAAGCCCCCTGATTTTTTCCAGGTCGAATCAATTAAAAAACAGGGAGCATTGCATGCCTGACCTTATTTCCATCGAGGATCTTTCCCGGGGCGACATCGAACATATTTTTTCGATCGTCGACCGCATAAGGCGCTCACCCGACGACTTTCGCCGGGCGCTGGCCGGCAAGGTGGTGGGCATGCTTTTCTTCGAGCCCAGCACGCGCACCCGCTGGAGCTTCGAGGCGGCGGCGCATCGCCTGGGCGCGCAGGTGCTGAGCGTTCCCGACGCGCGCAACACCCGGCTGGACACGGGCGAGAGCCTGCTGGACACCACGCGCATGGCCGGCTTCTATTGCGACGCCGTGGTGGCGCGCCATCCGCACGACCGCGTCATGCAGCAGATCAAGCCCACGATTCGCGTGCCGCTGATCAACGCCGGCGAGGGCCGCATGCAGCATCCCACGCAGACCTTGATCGACCTGTACACGCTGCGCGAGCATTTCGGCGCAATCGACGGCCTGCAGATCGGCATTGCGGGCGGCATTCGGTATTCGCGCGCCGCCAAATCGCTGATTGCGGGTCTGCGCAAGTTCGACAATGTGCGGCTTCACGTGGTCGACGCGCCGATCGAGGCCGAAGAAGGCAGCGCATTTCCGCCGGCGCTGGGCGAATTGAACGGCGTGGCGCCGCGCGAATACCCGTCGATGGAACAAATGATCGGCCATGCCGACATGGTGTACGTGGTGCGCGTGCAGCAGGAGAATTTCACCGATCCGGCGGCGTATGCGCGCCAATTGCAGAAATGCCGGTTGCATCGCGGGCTTCTGTCGCGCGGCTCGGCCAACCTCATCGTCATGCATTGCCTGCCGCGTACCGACGAGCTCGATGCCGACGTCGACGAGACGCCCCAGAACAAGTACTTTCAGCAGGCCCGCCACGGCGTGGCCGTGCGCTGCGCCACGCTGCTGCGCGCCCTGGGCCACCCGGCGGCCAACCGCCTGGCGGGTGTGGGCAGGCCATGCTGAGCACGCTGCTGCTGCCCGGGCTGGGCCTGTTCATCGGCGCGGTGGCGGTCACCATCGGCGGCGGTGCCACGGCGGGCGTTCCGCTGCTGCTGCTCATGGGGCATTCGGGCGCGCAGAGCATCGCCACCATCAAGTTCGCGCTGCTCGGCTCCTTCGTGACCGGGGCGCTGGCGCACCGCGCAGCTGGGGCCGATGCAGCCGGCGCCGATGCGGCCGAGCCCGTCAGGCTGCCCTGGGTGACCTGGCCGCTGGCGGTGGTGGGCTCGGTGTCGGGGTCGTTGCTGGTGGTCGGCGTGGCCGACCGGGTGCTCAAGGTGGCGGTCGCGCTGTTGATGATCGTGATTCTCTGGGCCACGCACCGCACCGACTTCTCGCAGCGCGCGCGCAACGCGCAGGCCCGCCTGCCGCCCGCGCCGGTGGGCGTGGCGGTGATCTTCGGGCTGTGCATGTACTCGGGGTTCTTCGGTGCCGGCTTCGGCACCTTCCTGATCCTTGCGCTGATGCGCTGCTACGGCCTCACGTTCCGCGAGAGCGCTCTCGCCATGACCCGCATCAACCTGCTGGCGGTCGGCTCGTCGGTGCTGACCTTCGTCTCCAGCGGCAGCATCGACTTTCGGCTGGGCGTTCCGCTGTTCGTCGGTTGCGCGGCGGGCGGCCTGCTGGGCGCGTGGGTGGCGCGCGTGGCAGACCCGAAGCGCATGAAGACCGCGTTCCTGGTCTTCACGCTGCTGCTCGGCATCAAGCTGCTGTGGGAGGCGTCGCGCTTGTCCTAGCGAGACACGCGATGCGCTGACAGCGTCAAAGCTGGTCGGTCGGCACGAACCAAGAGAACAGCAGCAGCTGCAGCCGCGTGAGCATGCTGGAGTCGGGCTCGCTGTCGAGCACCTCGTTGGTGACGTCGCCGGTGCCCACCCACTGCACGTTCTGCCCGTCGGGCTTGAGCGTGACGCGGTACACGCCCTCTATGTCGTCCAGCTGGTAGGCGAACAGCAGCGCCTGCGTCAGGTCGAAGCTGCGCACGCGCACGCCGAACTCGGTGTTCAGCAGGGCGGAGCGCGGGTCGAGGTTCATGGAGCCGAGCAGCACCCACTGGCGGTCCACCAGCGCCAGCTTGGCGTGCAGCCGGCCGCGCGCCTTCTTGAGCAGGTCGCGGAACTGGCCGCTGCGCCGCAGCTGCTGGGTGCTCACCTCGTACAGGTTCACGCCCAGCTTGAGCATGTCCACGCGGTAGCGGTTGTAGTTGATGTTCACAGCGGCTCGTCGCTGTCGGCCAGCGAATTGGTGATGACGGTGATGTTCACGCCGTGCTCGCGCCCCAGGCGGATGCGCTCCATGCCCTCGTCGCCCGGAATGAAGTAAGGCGAGATCACCACCACGTTCGACTGCGCGGTGGCCAGCATCTCGTGAAAGCGCTGCGCCAGCGACTGGGTGGGCTGCGTCATGACGCCCAGCGCCTTGTTGGGGCTGTCGGCGGTGGCGTTGGCCTCGGCACGCATCCACTTCAGCTCGGCCACGTTGGCCAGCTGCGCGCCCAGCGGCAGGTCGCCCAGCAGGTCGGTAATGGGAAGTGGATCGGGCGGCGGGGCGTGGGCGGGGGAGGTGGCTTCTTCGAAGTCGGCCTTCAGTTTCTCCGGCGTGCGGCTGGTGCTGGCCACGCGCCGCAGCGGGTAGACCACGTCGCTGTTCCAGTAGGTGTCGAAGATTGCGGCCGACTCGGGCACCACCGGGCCGGCCATGAGCAGCTCGAAGTCGATGAAGTTCGCGCTCTCGCTGCGCAGGAAGTACTCGTCGGCCAGGTTGCGGCCGCCCGCGATGACCATGGCGCCGTCGGCCACGAACAGCTTGTTGTGCATGCGGTGGTTGAGCCGGCGGAAGTCGGTGAAGAACTCCAGCCATCGGCCCGACGCATGGTCGCGCGCATTCACGAACGGGTTGAACAGGCGCACCTCGGCGTTGGGCTCGGCGGCCAGGCCGAGCAGCAGGGGGTCCATGCCGGCGGTGTAGAAGTCGTCGAGCAGCAGCCGCACGCGCACGCCGCGGCGCGCGGCATTGCGCATTTCGCGCAGCAGCAGGCGGCCGGTCTTGTCGTTGCCGAGCTGGTAGGTCTGGATGTCGAGCGACGACTTGGCGCGCCGCATCAGCTCCAGGCGCGCGTCGAGCGCGTAGGAGGCCTCGATCAGCGGCCGCATGCTGGACAGCCCGTCGGGCGGCGTGTTCAGGCTGAGCGCGGCGCGGCCGAGTTCGGTGGCCGGGGAGGCCGCAATGGCCAGCGTGGGCGGCTCCGGCATGCGCGGCGGCAGGCCGGCGCAGGCGGTCAGCGCCAACACCGCCGCGACTGCTGCCGTGGATGCCGCCGTGGATGCCGCCGCACGGGCCATCAGGCGCAGCGCCGGGCCACGCAGCGCGGGAAACAAAAGGGCAATGAGCTTGAACATGAAGGCGGCCAACGCACGGGGCGTGCGGGCGGCATCGTAGCCGCTTCGCCTCGAAAAACAGACGTAATTTCACAACGCAACGCCCTTCCCGACGCTTGGAAATTGGGCAAACCCGTCACTTCATCTGCCTACAATGAGAATAGTTCTTAATAGTATTTGAGGTTGTTTACGCATGAAGAAGTTTGTGGCGCGGCGCAAGGCCGCATCGGTGCTGGTCGGGTGCCTGGCAATCTACGCACAGCATCAGGTGCTGGCCCAGACGGCCAACGCCGGTTCGCTGCCTGAAGTTCGGGTGGACGCCAACGCCGAGGTCGAAACGGCCACCTCGCAGGTCATCGGCTACCGCGCGAAAAATGCGGTGACGGCCACCAAGACCGACACGCCGCTGTCGGAAACGCCGCAATCGGTGACGGTGGTCACCCGCGACCAGATGGTCGACCAGGGTGCCACCAACCTGCAGGACGCGCTCACGTACGCCGCCGGCGTGCGCTCCGACGCCTACGGGCTGGACTCGCGCTCCGACGGCTTCTCGGTGCGCGGCAGCGACCCGTCCGTGTACCTCGACGGCCTGCAGACGTATTCCGCCGGCTACTACACCGCCACCGCGCGGCCCGACCCCTACACGCTGGAGCGCCTGGAGGTGCTGCGCGGGCCGGCCGGCATGCTGTTCGGCGCGGGCACCGCGGGTGGCGTGGTCAACATGGTCAGCAAGCGGCCGCAGCAGCAGGCCTACCGCGAGGTGGGCGTGCAGCTGGGCTCCTTCGGCCGCAAGCAGGTGCAGGCCGACCTCACCGGCCCGCTGACCGCGGACGGCGAATGGTCGTACCGGCTGGTGGCGCTGCAGCGCAAGGCCGACACGCAGGTCGACTACGTGCCCGACGACCGCTCGCTCCTGATGCCGTCGCTCACCTGGCGCCCCAATGCCGCCACCTCGCTGACGCTGCAGGCGCTTTGGCAGAAGGACAAGACCGGCAGCACCGCGCAGTTCCTGCCGTGGCAGGGCACGATCCTGCCGAACGTCAACGGCCCGCTGCCGTCCAGCCGCTTCATCGGCGAGCCGGGCGACGGCTACGACACCGAGCGCAAGACCTTCGGCTGGCAGTTCGAACACCGCTTCAACGACGACTGGACGTTCCGCCAGAACCTGCGCATGTCGCGCACGTACAACGACTCGCACTACCACTACGCGGACTTCTTCTCGCTGCGCGGCGGCTGGGGCCTGGACCCGGCCGGCCAGCGCCTGCTGGGCCGCATCAACTCCAAGTCGCTGACCTGGACCGGCATGACTGGCGTGGACAACCACGTCGAAGGCCACTTCGACACCGGCCGCGTGCGTCACACGCTGCTGGTGGGCGCGGAGTATTCGCGCCAGCGGCAAGACCAGATTCAAGGCTCCGCGTACAGCACCATCGACGCCTACGCCCCGGTGTACGGCATCGGCTACGTGCCGGTGACCGACCTGGCGCGGCAGCCCCGCACCACCCAGCGCAATGCCGGTGTCTATGTGCAGGACCAGATGAAGCTGGACAACTGGATCTTTGTGGCCGGCCTGCGCTACGACCGCAGCACCTCCGGCGCGGCGGGCAGCGACTCGCAGACCACCAGCGCCACCTCGCGCCGGCTGGGCGTGATGTACACGCTGCCCTCGGGCTGGTCGCCGTACCTGAGCTACACCGAGTCGTTCACGCCGCAGGCGGGCACCAACGTAGAGGGCAACCTGTTCAAGCCCTTGCGCGGCGAGCAGGTGGAGGCCGGCGTCAAGTACCAGCCCGCGGGCTCGGCCACCAGCTTCACCGCCTCGGTGTTCTCGCTGAAGGAAAAGAACCGCATCGTCTCCGACAGCACCAACCCGAACTACGGCCGCCAGGTCGACGCCACGAAGAACAAGGGCGTGGAGCTGGAGCTCAAGACCACGCTGGCGCGCGACCTCGACCTGATTGCCAACTACACCCACATCAACGTCGACGCCAAGCTCACCGAGCAGCCGCGCGACCAGGTGTCGGTGTGGGGCAAGTACCGCTTTGCCATTGCCGGCGTGACGGGCTTTTCGGCCGGTGTCGGCGTGCGCTCCATGAGCGGCTTCACGGACGTGGACGGCACCAGCGCCGGCCCGCGCGTGCCCGCCGTGACCCTGCTCGACCTGATGCTGGCCTACGAGTCGGCCAAGTGGCGCTATGCGCTGAACATCAACAACGCCACCGACAAGACCTACTTCAGCACCTGCCTGTCGCGTGGCGACTGCTGGTACGGTGCGCGCCGCAGCGTGGTGGCCAGCGCCACCTACCGTTTCTAAAATACGGCATACAGCCGAAGCCCCCACGACGAAATGAACAGCCGAAAAATAAAGACCTGGGCCTGGGTGCACAAGTGGAGCAGCCTCGTGTGCACGGTGTTCATGCTGCTGCTGTGCCTGACGGGCCTGCCGCTCATCTTTCACCACGAGATCGGCCACCTGCTGGGCACCGAGGTGGAGGCGCCCAAGATGCCGGCCGGCACGCCGCGCATCAGCCTGGACCGCGTGCTCGACATCGCCAAGGCGCAGCACCCCGACCGGGTGGTGCAGTTCGCCTCGCAGCCCGAGGACGACGACGGCCTGTGGTTCGTCACGCTCACGCCCACGCCGGCGCCCACGGACGACTTCAAGTCGATTGCGGTCGATGCGCGCACGGGCACCATCCTTGCGCAGCCCAAGTTCGACGAGGGCTTCATGTACGTGATGTTCAAGCTGCACGTCGACCTGTTCGCGGGCCTGCCGGGCAAGCTGTTCCTGGGCTTCATGGGCCTGCTGCTGCTGGTGGCCATCGTCTCGGGCGTGGTGCTGTACTCGCCCTTCATGCGCAAGCTCGACTTCGGCACGGTGCGCCGCGAGAAGCGTCCGCGCCTGAAGTGGCTCGACCTGCACAACCTGCTGGGCGTGGTCACGCTGGTGTGGCTGTTCGTGGTGGGCTCCACCGGCATGATCAACACCTGGGCCGACCTGCTCATCAAGTACTGGCAGTACGACCAGCTCAGCGCGCTGCTCACGCCCTACAAGAACGAGCCCGTGGTGGCGGTGAGCGAGCGCGCCTCGGTGCAGCGCTCGATGGACGCCGCGCTGCAGCATGCGCCCGGCATGAAGCTGTCGTTCATCGCGTTCCCCGGCACCTCGTTCTCCAGCCCGCACCACACCACCTTCTTCGTGCGCGGCAGCGAGCCCTTCACCTCCAAGCTCTTTCAGCCGGTGCTGGTCGATGCCAAGACGGCGCAGGTGACCGCGTCGCCCAAGCTGCCCTGGTACCTCACGGCGCTGCTGGTGTCGCAGCCGCTGCACTTCGGCGACTACGGCGGCATGCCGATGCAGATCTTGTGGGCGCTGCTCGACATCGCGACCATCATCGTGCTGGGCAGCGGGTTGTACCTGTGGCTGAAGCGGGGGAATGCCGCGCCCGCGGGGGGCAAGGCGAAGGCGGCGGCGCATGAACCGGCACCGCTTCCTGGCGCCGTGCAACCCGAGCCGGCACCGGCCATGAAGGTGCAGGCATGAAGGAACACCAGGGCTTCTGGCGCATGTGGCGCTGGCCGATCGTGCTGGGCCTGTTGACGGTCGTCGGGCTCATCTCCGCGCTGTTCAGCGACGGCGGGGTGGGCGACATGCTGGCGTGGCTCACGCTGGGCATTCCGGTGGCCGTGTGCGCGTGGTTCGGCTGGCGAAAGTCGCCCACCCGCTAGTTTTCCCTTGGCGTCGCGCCACCGCGACACCCGCGGCCGCGCGCCGAAGCAGAATCGGCGCGATGAACCTCGCACCCGTCACTGTTGCCTGCCTTCTGGCGCTGGGCGCGCCGCTCGTTGTGCAGGCGCAGCAGTCGCCAACGGCGCCGCCGGCCGATGCCGACACCAATAGCGAAGCAGGCAATGCGCGCTTGCGCGAGATCACTGTCACCACCCCGCGCGGCGAGGTCACGCCGTTCAACGTGCCCGGCTCGGTCGACCGCGTCGATGGCAGCGAAATGCGCGAAGGCCGTTTGCAGGTCAACCTCTCCGAGAGCCTGGGCGCGGTGCCGGGGCTGCAGGTGCAGAACCGGTTGAACTACGCGCAAGACCTGCAGCTGTCGATTCGCGGCTTTGGCGCGCGCTCCACTTTCGGCGTGCGCGGCGTGCGGTTGTATGTCGACGGCATTCCGGCCACCTTGCCCGACGGGCAGGGGCAGACATCGAACATCGACATCGGCTCGGTGGACCGTGTGGAGGTGCTGCGCGGGCCCTTCTCCGCGCTCTATGGCAATTCGTCGGGTGGCGTGGTGCAGGCCTTCACCGCCTCGGGCGAGGGCGCGCCACGGCTGTCGTATTCGCTTGCGGGCGGCAGCTTCGGCACCTGGCGGCAGCAGCTGCAACTGAGCGGTGCGCAGGGCGCGGTCGACTACCTGCTCGACGCCAGCCGCTTCCACACCGATGGCTGGCGCGAGCACAGCGCCGCGCGGCGCGACATTGCCAACGGCAAGCTCGGCATTGCGCTGGACAACGGCGACAAGCTCACGCTGGTGATGAACAGCGTGCGCATCGACGCGCAAGACCCTCTGGGCCTCACGGCCGACCAGTACGCCCTGGCGCCGCGCAACGCGCCCCTGGCCACGCAGTACAACACCCGCAAGACCGTCGAGCAGACGCAGGTCGGCCTGCTGTACGAGCGGCGCATCAATGCCGAGCAGGGCCTGCGCCTCACGCTGTACAGCGGCGAGCGCAAGACCACGCAGTACCAGTCGATTCCGCCCTCGGCGCAGCAGAACCCCTTGAATGCGGGCGGGGTGATCGACCTGTCGCGGCAGTACGGCGGCGCGGACATTCGCTGGAACGCCGCGCTGACGCTGGCCGACCGCCCCTTCGACGTGGTGGCGGGCGTGAGCTACGACAGCCTGCGCGAGAAGCGCCGCGGTTATGAAAACTACCTGGGCCCGTTGTCGGCGCCGGTGCTCGGCGTGCAGGGCCGCTTGCGGCGCAACGAGCTCAACGAGGTGTGGAACCTCGACCCCTACGCCCAGGCCACCTGGCGCTTCACCGACCGTTGGACGCTGGAGGCCGGCGTGCGCCGCAGCAGCGTGCACTTCAACTCGCAAGACCGCTACATCGTGGGCACGAACCGCGACGACAGCGGCAGCGCGCGCTACAGCAAGACGCTGCCGGTGGCTTCACTGCGCTACCAGGCCACGGCAGACCTGGCGCTGTACGGTTCGGTCGGCCGTGGTTTCGAGACGCCGACGCTCAACGAGCTGTCGTACCGGTCGAGCGGCGCGAGCGGCCTCAACTTTGCGCTGCGGCCATCGGTGAACGACAGCGTGGAGGTCGGCGCGAAGGCCCGGCTGGCGGGTGGATTGCTGACGGCGGCTTTGTTCGAGACGCGCACGCGCGACGAGATCGTGACGGACACCAACGTGGGCGGCCGTGCCACCTTCCAGAACGCGGGGCGCACGAAGCGCAGCGGGTTCGAGCTGGGTTGGCAGCATGAGACGGCGAGCCACTGGCGCACGCAACTGGCCTATACGTGGCTGGACGCGACGTACCGTGATGCCTTCTGTTCGCCGTCGCCTTGTGCCGCGTCGAACACGGTGGCGGCGGGCAATCGCATTCCGGGCATTGCGCGGCAGTCGTTGTTCGCCTCGCTGGGCTGGGTGCCGCCAGAGGGCTGGCGCGCGGGTGTGGAGATGCGTGCGTTGGGCAATCTGCAGGCGAACGATGTCAACACGGCCAGTGCGCCGGGCTACTCGGTTGCTGCTGTGTATGCGGGGTATCTGAAGAAGTGGGAGCGGTGGGAGTTCAACGCATTTGCGCGGGTCGATAACCTGTTCGATCGGCGCTATGTGGGCTCTGTGATCGTCAATGAGGGCAATGGGCGGTACTACGAGCCTGCGCCTGGGCGCAATTGGACTGTGGGGGTTGGTGGTGCTTATCGGTTTTGAATAGTCGCGCTTTGAAGTCATTCAGGGCGACGCTCACGCCGACGGTGTGCTTCTTTTCTCGAATGTCCCCCGGCCTGCGGCCTCCTCCTTTATTTCGCGAAAAGAAGCCCACCATCGGCGTGATCGAGTTCAGAGCCGGGGTTGATCGCGCGATCACTCAGAGCGTGCCCAGGTGCACAGGGCGTCGGGTGCTCCCCGCAGCGAAATAAAGGAGGAGGCCGCAGGCCGGGGGACATTCGCGGAGGGGAGTACCCGGCGGCCTGTGCACCCGCCCTGAACCACAGACGCAAAAACGGCGAGCAATGCCCGCCGTTTTTCGATCCAAATGCAGTCCTCAGAACGCAGCAGGCCGCCACTTCAGCAGCCGCTTTTCAAGCGAACTCAGCAAGAAGTCAGCAGCCAACGCGACCACCGCCAAAACGATCATCGCAGCGAACACGCCGCTGGCATTGAAGGCGCCTTGTGCCGTCGAGATCAGCAGGCCGATGCCCTCCTTGGCGCCCAGAAACTCGCCCACCACCGCACCCACCAGCGCAAAGCCGAAGCTCACATGCAGGCTCGCCAGAATCCACGACATGGCCGACGGAATGACCACCGACATCGTCACCTGCCGCGGTGAAGCGCCCAGAATCTGAGCGTTCGCAATCATGTATTTGTCGGCTTCGCGCACACCCTGAAAAGCATTGCCGAACACCACGAAGAACACCATCACCACCGCCAGCGCCACCTTCGAGGCCATGCCCAGGCCCAGCGCAATCACGAAGATCGAGCCCAGCACCACGCGCGGAATCGAGTTGGCAATCTGGATGTACAGGCTGAACACATCCGACAGCAGCTTGTTGCGGCCCAGCAAGATGCCGCACAGCACACCGGCAATCGAGCCAATGAGGAAGCCGATCACCGTTTCCTCGAGCGTCACCGCCACCTGCATCCACAGCGAGCCCTGCGAGGTGCCGTCGCGGATCCACTCCACGAGCTGGTCGTAGATCATCGAAGGCATGGAGTAGAAGAACGGGTCGATCCACTTCAGGCGCGCCGCAATCTCCCAGCCGCCGAGCGCCACCACCAGCACCACCAGCCGCAGCCCGATGATCATGCGGCGCCGTGCGCGAATGGCGGCCTGCGCGACTTCGGATTCGCGCGCCAGCGCCGCGTCGCTCAGCGACGAGGGCAGCACCGCGGCCGCGGGGGTGGTGGAGGAGGTCGTCATGGTCTTCGTTGTTTTTGCTGCTGTTGCCGGGGTCGTCGTTGCGGTGTTCATTGGATGACCACTTCCTCGCGCAGGTCGTCCCAGATGCGCTTGGACAGCGCGATGAATTTAGGGTCGTAGCGCACCTCGGACATGACGCGCGGGCGCGGCAGGTCGATCTCGTACACGCGCTTGAGCGTGGCGGGGCGCGCCGACAGCACGAACACGCGGTCGGCCAGCGCAATGGCTTCTTCCAGGTCGTGCGTGACAAACACCACGCTGCCGCCGTTGCCCGACCACAGCTGCAGCAGCTCGTCCTGCATCAGCGTGCGGGTCTGCATGTCGAGCGCGGAGAAGGGCTCGTCCATCAACAGGATTTCGGGGTTGTTGATGAAGGTCTGCGCCAGCGCCACGCGCTTGCGCATGCCGCCGGAAAGCTGGTGCGGGTAGTGCTTGCCGAACTTGGACAGGCCCACGCGGTGAATCCATTCCTGCGCCAGCGCCATCGCTTCCTTCTTGGGCTTGCCGCGAAAGACCGGGCCGGCGGCCACGTTGTCTTCCACGCTGCGCCACGGGAACACCGCGTCGGCCTGGAACACGAAGCCGATGCGCGGGTCCACGCCCTTCACGGGCTGGCCCATCACCCGCACGTCGCCCACCGTGGGCTTGAGCAGGCCGGTGATCATGTTCAGCGTGGTCGACTTGCCGCAGCCCGTGGGCCCGACGATGGCCACGAACTCGCCGCGCGCCACCGACATGCTGAAGTTGCGCAGCGCCACCGTGGCGTTGCCGTCCTGCGAGATGAAGCGCAGCGACACGTCGTCGAAGTCGATCGCCGAGGTCGCGGCGTTCTGGCTGGAGGGAGGGGTTCCGTTGCGCATGGTCACTTTGCCGAAACGGCCGCGACACCCGCGTTCGCCAGGTACGCGTTGCTGTAGGTCTTGGACAGGTCGATGTTCTTGCTCTTGACCAGCGGCTTGTAGGTGGCCAGCACCTTCAGCACGGTCTCGGGGCCGCCCGCGGGCATCTTCGCGTCGGTGGTGAACATCGGCAGCGACGCCTTCAGCGCCGTCACGTACAGCTCCTTGTCGTTGCCGTAGTAGTCGCGCGGCACCTTCTCGGCAATTTCTTCGGCGCTGTGGGTGTGGATGTATTCCATGGTGCGTGCAAAGGCGTGCGCCAGCTTGGAGGCCTCCGCCTTGTGCGACTCGGCCCAGGTGTTCTGCACATAGAGGCTGGCGGCCGGGTACAGGCCGCCTAGCGCCTTGATGGTGTCGGCCTCGGTGCGCAGGTCGACCAGCACCTTGGCGTCGCCGGTCTTCAGCATCTGCGACACGGTGGGCTCGGTGGTCATGCCGGCCTGGATGCGGTCCTGCTTCATGGCCGCGATGAAGGTGTTGCCGGCGCCCACCGGCAGCAGCGAGTAGTCCTTGGATGCCACGCCGGCGCGGTCGGCCAGGTAGCGCGTGAGGAAGTCGGTGGACGAGCCCAGCCCGGTCACGCCCAGCGTCTTGCCGCCCTTGGCGTCGGCCATGGTCTTGAAGCCCGCGGCGGCGGCCTTGGTCGACACCATCTCCACCTCGCCCGGCACCTTGCAGAACACGGCGATGGCCTGAATTTCCTTGCCCTTGCTCTGCAGGTCGATGGTGTGGTCGTAGAAGCCCACCACGCCCTGCACCGCACCGGCAATGAGCTGGTTCTCCGCATCCACGCCCGCGGGCTGCGACTGCAGCTCGACGTTCAGGCCTTCGTCCTTGAAGTAGCCCAGCGCCTCGGTGAGCTTGGCCGGCAGGTAGATGATCTTGTTGATGCCGCCCACCATGATGGTGATGGGCGCGTCGGCGGCCTGGGCGAGTGGCGCGGTGGCGGCGAAGGCGGTGCACAGGGCGGCGGCCAGCAGGCTGCGACGGGTGGTGAACATGGACAGGCGCATGGTGTCGGGTCTCCTTGTTGGAATCGGTTTGAACGCCCGCATGCATCGCTTCTGCTGCAGGCCGGGGCCAGTCTAGGAAGCGGCGTCTTTCGGCCAGCTTTCGCAGGCGTGCGTGATTTGTCATGGTTATCCCTAGGGCCGGGAAATGCTTCCCAAGCTTCCTAGAATCCACGGCCACCACCCCCGACCCCCATGAAGCTGCTGCTGATCGAAGACAACCCGCAACTCGCGCACTGGCTCTCCAGCCTGCTGCGCGCGCAGGACTTCGTGGTCGACCACGTGGACAACGGCGACGCGGCCGACCGGCTGCTCACGCAGACGGCCTACGACGTGGTGCTGCTCGATCTCAACATTCCGCAGCTCTCCGGCAAGGCGGTGTTGCGTCGGCTGCGCGAGCGTGGCGACACGGTGCCGGTGATCATCCTCACGGCCACGGCCTCGCTCGACCAGAAGGTGCTGTGTCTGGAGATCGGCGCCGACGACTATCTGGTGAAGCCTTTCGAAATTCGCGAGCTGGTGGCGCGCATCAAGGTGCTGGTGCGCCGCCAGACGCCGGGCAAGGCCAACGACATCGCGTGTGGCGACCTGCGTTACGACCTGCGCACGCGGCAGTTCGCGCTGGCCGACGAAGAGCTGGCGTTGCCGCCGCGCGAGCGCACGCTGCTGGAGACGTTGATGCTGAAGGTGGGGAGCACGGTGTCGAAGCAGGCGCTGATCGATGCGATCTTCGGGCTGGACGACGAGCCCAGCGCGGACGCGGTGGACATCTACATTCACCGGCTGCGCAAGAAGCTCGAGGCGAGCCAGGCGACGATCATCACGCTGCGTGGCGTGGGGTATCTGTTGCGTACGCGGCAGGAAGACTAGGGTGGGGCTGTTCGTTGTGCGCTGTTCTTCAGGGCGGCGCTCACGCCGACGGGGTACCTTGCTCCGCGAATGTCCCCCGGGGCTGCGCCCCTCCTCCTTTATTTCGCTGCGCAAGGCACCCCATCGGCGTGAGCGTTATCCAGAGCAGTCGTTGATCGCAGGATCACAACGAGCGTGTCTAGTGCACAGGGCGTCGGGTGCTCCCCGCAGCGAAATAAAGGAGGAGCGAAGCGGGGGACATTCGCGGAGGGGAGCACCCGGCGGCCTGTGCACCCGCCCTGAACGACAGCGCCTTGAACAACAGCGCCTTGAACAACAGCGCCCCGAACAGGAGCCCGCCACATGAAACGCGCCAGTCTTCGCTTGCGACTGGCCTTGTGGCTCCTGCTGCCACTGTCGGTGTTCGTGGCCATCTGCGGCTACCTCAACTGGCGCAACGCAGCGGAGGTTGCCGACTACGTGCAGGACCACGACCTGCTCTCCTCGGCCAAGGTGCTGTCGGACCGGCTTATCTGGGAAGGCGACGACGTGCAGGCCAGCGTGCCGCCGTCGGCGCTCAGCCTGTTCGTGTCGCCCGAACGCGACCGCGTCTTCCTCAGCGTGACCGGCGCCAACGGCGAAGTGCTGGCCGGCTCGGCCGACTTTCCGCTGCCCGCCGTGCGCAAGCCCGAAGGCGTAGACCGCGCACAGTGGTACGACACGCAGTTTGCCGGCGTGCCGCTGCGCGCCGTGGTCACCACGCGCGCCATGTACGAAGCAGGCGGCGCGCGCGACATCACCATTGCCGTCGGCAAGACCGAAGGCAGCCGCAACCACATGCTGCGCACGCTGTGGTGGCCTTCGATGCAATACCTGCTCATTGCGCTCGTGCTGGCCATTGCGCTGGCCGTGGTGGCGCTGACGCTGGAGCTGCGCCCCATCGTGCGGCTCAGCCAGCAGCTCGCGCAGCGCGACCCGCTGCACCTCGACCTGGTGGTCGACCCCGCCGCGCTGCACAGCGAACTGCGGCCCGTGGCCGACACCATCAACCGCTTCGTCGGCCAGCTGAAGGCGCACTCCGAGGCGCAGCGCCGCTTCATCGCCGACGCGGCACACCAACTGCGCACGCCGCTGGCCATGCAGGCCTCGCAGATCGAGTTTGCGCGCTACACACGCCAGCACCGCGGCGAATGGGACACGCGCCGTGCCGACATGGACGCAATGTGGGTCGCCATGCAGACCAGCAACCGCCGTCTCGTCGACGTGACCAACAAGCTGCTGCTGCTCGCGCAGGCCGAACATGGCGACGCGCACACGCGGCTCGAACGGGTCGACCTGGCGGTGGTGGCGCTGCGCTGCGTGGAGCAGCTGGCCGCACTGGCGGACCGGCGCCGCATCGACCTTGGGCTGGAGGCGCCCGATGCGGCCTTCGTGCTGGCGCAGCCCGCGCTGCTCGACGCGCTCACGGGCAACCTGCTGGACAACGCGCTGCGCTATACGCAGGAGGGCGGTCGCGTGACCGTCGGCGTGCGGCAGGTGGACGGCGTGGTGAAACTGACGGTGGAAGACAACGGCCCGGGCATTGCGCCCGAGGTGCGCGAACGGGTGTTCGAGCGCTTCTACCGCGTGGCCCAGGACACCGAGGGAACCGGGCTGGGCCTGGCCATCGTGCGCGAAATTGCGCGGGCCTTCGATGCCAATGTGGACCTGGCAGCCAACCCGCGCGAGGCGAGCGGGCTGCTGGTCACGGTGACGTTTGCGCCGCCGGAAGGGCAGGCGCAAACGTCGTAGGCCTTACAGGCCGGCGGCTGCGCGCAGGGCGGCGGCTTGCGTGGTCGCTTCCCAGGTGAACTCGGGCTCTTCGCGGCCGAAGTGGCCGTAGGCGGCGGTCTTCTGGTAGATCGGGCGCAGCAGGTCGAGCATCTGGATGATGCCCTTCGGACGCAGGTCGAAATGCTCGCGCACCAGGGCGGCGATCTTCTCGTCGGAGATCAGGCCCGTGCCTTCGGTGTAGACCGTGATGTTCATCGGCTCTGCCACGCCGATCGCGTAGGCGACCTGAATCTGGCACTGGCGCGCGATGCCGGCGGCCACGATGTTCTTGGCCACGTAGCGCGCGGCGTAGGCGGCCGAGCGGTCGACCTTCGACGGGTCCTTGCCCGAGAACGCGCCACCGCCGTGCGGGCAGGCGCCGCCGTAGGTGTCCACGATGATCTTGCGGCCGGTGAGGCCGCAGTCGCCCTGCGGACCGCCGATGACGAAGCGCCCGGTCGGGTTGATCAGAAAGCGCGTGTTCTGCAGCCATTCCTTGGGCAGCACGGGCTTGATGAGCTCTTCGATGATGGCTTCGTTGAACGAGGCCTTCATCTTGGTCGGCGTTTCGCTCTGGTCAGGGTGGTGCTGCGTCGACAGCACCACAGTGTCGATGCTGTGCGGTTTGCCGTCCACGTAGCGCATCGTGACCTGGCTCTTGGCGTCGGGGCGCAGGAAGGGCAGGCGGCCATCTTTGCGCAACTGGGCCTGGCGCTCCACGAGGCGGTGTGCGTAGTAGATGGGCGCGGGCATCAGCTCGGGCGTTTCGTCGCAGGCGTAGCCGAACATCAGGCCCTGGTCGCCGGCGCCGGTGTTCAGATGGTCGTCCGATGCGTGGTCCACGCCCTGGGCGATGTCGTTGGACTGCTTGTCGTAGCAGACCATCACGGCGCAACCCTTGTAGTCGATGCCGTACTCGGTGTTGTCGTAGCCGATGCGCTTGATGGTGTCGCGCGCGACCTGGATGTAGTCGACGTGCGCGTTGGTGGTGATTTCACCGGCCAGCACCACGAGACCGGTGTTGGTCAGCGTCTCGGCGGCCACGCGGCTGCGCGGGTCCTGCTCGAAGATCGCGTCCAGGATGGCATCGGAGATCTGGTCGGCAACCTTGTCGGGGTGGCCTTCGGAAACCGATTCGGAAGTGAAGAGGAAGTCGTTCGCCATTTTTCAAAGCTCCTTGAAGTGAATTGGCGCGTTGCCAACTCTGCGGAGCCCTGGCGAACGCTTTAGCAGATGTCGAGAAATCGACGGGGCACAATCGCCATGCGCTTGTGTTTGTCGCCCTGCAAGTTGTTCCGTAACTCGGCGACAATTTGGATTCTATTCGAGCCGCGCCTACCATGCGCGCGCGTCCGTTTTTTGACCCTCCCCCCTCCCGTTTTCCCGTTTCAATGATCACCCTGTTCCGCCTGCTTGCCCGCGTGCCCATGCCTTTGATGCATGGCCTCGGCGCCATGCTGGGCTGGCTGGTGTGGTGGAGCGCGCCGGGCTATCGCCGCCGCTTCAAGGCCAACGCCGAGAGCGCGGGCTTCGCGCCCGACCAATACCGCCCCGCCATTGCAGCCGCCGGCAAGATGGCCTCCGAACTGCCCTGGCTGTGGCTGCGTCCCCATGGCCAGACGGTGCTGAACCGCGTGGTGCGCTGGGAAGGCGTCGAGGCCTTCGAGGCCGCCATGCAGGCGAAGAAGGGCGTGATTCTGGTCGCGCCGCACCTGGGCAGCTGGGAGATGTGCGGCCAGGCCATCGGCGAGCGTTTTCTTTCTGCCTACGGGCCCATCACGGCCTTGTTTCGCCCGGCGCGCAAGAAATGGATGGCCAACCTGATCGCCGCCGGCTCGCGCGACCGTCCCGGCCTGCAGACCCTGCCCACCAACAACAGCGGCGTGCGCGGCCTGATCCGCACGCTGCGCAGCGGCGGCTACACCGGCATCCTGCCCGACCAGGTGCCACCCCTGGGCCAGGGCGTGTGGGCGCCGTTCCTCGGACGCCCCGCGTACACCATGACCTTGCTTCCCCGACTCGCGCAACAAACCGGCGCGGCCTGCTTCCTGAGCGTGTGCGAGCGCCTTCCGCGCGGCGCGGGCTACGTGATTCGCTTCGAGCCCCTCGTCGGCACCGCGCTGACCGACCCCTCGGCCTCCGTGGAGGATGCGGCGGCCGCCATGAACGACGGCATCGGCCGGCTGATTCGCAGCCTGCCCGGCCAGTACGTGTGGGACTACGCCCGCTACAAGGAGCCGCGCGCCGAGCGCGTGACCGCCGCCACCGGGGAGGCCGCATGAGCTTCGGTTCCAAGCTCGGCATCGGCTTCATGCGCGCGATTGCGCCGTTGCCCCTGCCGGTGGTGCGCGGCTTTGGCGCGGTGCTGGGGCGCATTCTGCACAGCGTGGCGGTGCCGCGCCGTCGCGTGGTCGACACCAACCTGGCCGTCTGCTTTCCGCAGAAGTCGCAGGCCGAGCGCCGCGCCATGGCGCGCGAAACCTTCGTCTATGTGGCGCAGTCGTGGCTGGACCGCGGCTGGCTCTGGCATGCGCCCGAGAAGGTGGTGGCGAGCCGGCTTAAGGTGGTGGGCGCGGCCCCGGAGATTGGCGAGATCGCGGACGGCCACGCGCCCATGATCCTGTTCGCGCCGCACTTCTACGGGCTGGATGCCGCGGCCACCGCGCTCACCATGCACACGTCGCGGCCCTCGGCCACCATCTACACGACCCAGCGCGACCCCATGGTCGACGCCTGGATCCGGGAGGGCCGCACGCGCTTCGGCGACGTGGCCGCGCTCAACCGCGTGGACGGCATCAAGCCGGTGCTGCAGGGCCTGCGCAAGGGCGGCCTGCTGTACCTGCTGCCCGACATGGACTTCGGGCGCGACCAGACCATCTTCGTGCCGTTCTACGGTGTGCAGGCGGCCACCGTGCCCTCGCTCTCGCGCTTTGCGCGGCTGGGCAAGGCCAAGGTGGTGCCGGTGGTGTCCAGGCTCACGCCGGGCGGCTACGAGATCGAGGTGCTGCCCACTTGGCAGAACTTTCCGACCGACGATGTCGAGGCCGACACGGCCCTCATGAACGAGCGCCTGCAGGGCTACATCGACACCATGCCGGCCCAGTACTACTGGGTGCACCGCCGCTTCAAGACCCGCCCCGAAGGCGAGCCGCCGATCTACTGAGCGCGCTGCAGGAAGGCCTCGATCTCGCTGGCGACCAGCTGCGGCTGCTCGTGCACGATCCAGTGGGTGGCGCCGGGCACCTTCTTGATCTCGAGCTTGGGCACGTAGTCGTCCAGCCCTTCGAGCAGGCCCGGCAGCAGCGCTGCGTCATCGAGCGCCCAGAAGACGAAGGTCGGCACATCCACCGTGAGGCGTTCGCGCGGCAGCACCGGAATGCTGTCGACGCCCTGGCCCGGCAGCGGCGGCTTCATCGGCGTCACGCGGTACAGGTTGCACGCGCCCGTGAGGCCCGCGCCCCAGACCTCGCGGTACTGCTGCTTGACCTCTTCCGTCAGCCAGCCGAAGCCGTCGGGGCCGGCCTTCATCAGCGTGAAGAAGGGCCACATGCGCTTGAAGTCGTCGGCCGCCAGCAGGGTCTCGGCGTCGGGGCGCGCGAGGAAGTGCATGTACGCGCTGGCCTGCTGCTGCGCCGGGTTGTTGCGCAGCTCGCGGGTGAAGGTGCCCGGGTGCGGTGAATTGATGATGACCAGCTTGCCCACCTGCTGCGGAAACGCGTTGGCATAGCCCCAGCCGAAGGCGCCGCCCCAGTCGTGGGCCACCAGCGCGGCCATGGTGCCGTCGGCGCTTTCGGTGGCCACGAGCTGCTGGATGTCCTGCACGAGCAGGTGCGGCCGGTACGACGCCACGTCGGTCGGCGCGCTCGACTTTTCGAAGCCGCGCAGGTTGGGCGCCACGCAGCGGTAGCCGCCGTGGGCAGGGTCGGAGAAGTGCGCCAGCAGCGCGTCCCAGATGAACGCTGCTTCTGGAAAGCCATGCAGGAACACCATCAGCGGCCGGCCCGGCTTGCCGGCGGCGCGGCAACTCAGGGTGGTGCCGTTGGGCAGGCTGCGTTGGAAGGTCTCGATCATGCTTGTTGTCTCCTTGGGTTGACTGTCGCTCTTCTTTTGATAGTGAACCACGCACGCTGGACGGCCATAGCAGCCTGTTGGGGTATCAGGCTTCTGCGGGCGGCTCCGGCGTGTCGGTTTCGGCTTGTGGCGCGGTTGCAGCAGCAACAGCAGCAGCGTCAGCAGCATCAGGGGCCGCGGCACCTTCGGGGTGCACCCAGCGCCACAGCAGCTCGGCCGCTTCGCCCACGCCCTGCTTCTTCAGGGCGGAGAACAGTTTCACCTCACCACCGCCGGCGTTCAGTCGCGTGATGGACAGCACCTTGGCGGCTTCGGTGCGCGTGAGCTTGTCGGACTTGGTCAGCAGCACGAGGAACTTCAGGCCTTTTTCCACGCGCGGACGAATCACGTCGAGCAGGATCTCGTCGAGCTCGGTCAGGCCGTGGCGTGGGTCGCACATGAGCACCACGCCGCGCAGGCTCTCGCGCGTCATCAGGTAGTTGCCCATGACGCGCTGCCAGCGCAGCTTGGCTTCCTTGGGCACGGCCGCGTAGCCGTAGCCGGGCAGGTCGGCCAGCACGGCGTCGTCGACCTTCTGCTTGCCGATGCCGAACAGGTTGATGTGCTGCGTGCGGCCCGGCGTCTTCGAGGCGAAGGCCAGGCGCGTCTGCTGCGTCAGCGTGTTGATGGCGGTCGACTTGCCGGCGTTGGAGCGCCCGACGAAGGCGATCTCGGGCAGGTCGACCGGGGGCAGGTGTTCCAGCTGCGGAGCGCTGGTGAGGAAGTGGGCGGTGTGCATCCAACCCAGGGCCACGCGTTCGCGTTCGGCGACCTGGGGGTCCGCGGCGGGCGCCGCGCGGGGAGGATAGGCAGCGGGCTTGGCGCGCGGGAAGGGCATCTACGGACTTTCGAAACTAGACCCACATTGTAGAATCGTGAGGTTTTGCGCCAATAAATTCGAAGCGAAGCCCCCCGATATGAAGTTGTTTGCCAATATTCTGCTTGCGGCCCTGGTGGGCCTTGCATCCAGCGCAAGTCTTGCAGCCGATGAGCACGCGGCAGCGCCGAATGCAGCAGCTGCGGCGCCCGCCAAGCTGCCCAAGCCGGACCCGGCAAAGGGGGACACGCTGTTCAGCGCCAGCACCCCCACCATCCAGAGTTGTGCCTCGTGCCACAACGCAGATGGCAACTCCACCATTGCAGCCAACCCGAAGCTGGCGCAACAGCACCCCGAATACATCGTCAAGCAGCTGCAGGAGTTCAAGTCCGGCAAGCGCAAGAACAGCGTCATGACCTCGATGGCCTCGCACCTCAGCGACCAGGACATGCGCGACATCGCCTGGTTCGTGGGTTCCAAGAAGGTCAAGGCCGGCTTCTCGAAGGACAAGGACACCGTGGCCATGGGCGAGAAGATTTTCCGCGGCGGCATCGGCGAGCGCCAGATCCCGGCCTGCGCCGGCTGCCACAGCCCCAATGGCGCCGGCCTCCCGGCCCAGTACCCGCGCCTGGGCGGCCAGAACGCCGAGTACACCGTGGCCCAGCTCACGGCCTTCCGCGACAACGTGCGCCTGAACAGCGCGCCCATGACGGGCGTGGCCGCCAAGCTCAACGACCGCGAAATAAGGGCCGTGTCCGACTACATTGCCGGCTTGCGCTAGCCACACCCCTGGCCATCACGCGCGACGAGCGTGAACTAACCGCCGATAACAACCCCAAACAAAGGGCGGGCCCATCCAGAAGGATGGCCCGCCTTTTTGTTTTTCCCCACTTCCTCATTTCTTTCGCCCGATGTCCGTCTCCACACATGGCCTTCGCGTTCGCCGCGGCCCGCAAATGCTTCGCGCTGCGGTGGAGCTGTTTTCTTCGATGCGCTTCGCCATTGCGTTGCTCACCGTCATCTGCATCGCGTCGATCATCGGCACCGTGCTCAAGCAGCACGAGTCCATCAACAACTACATCAACCAGTTCGGGCCGTTCTGGGCCGAGCTGTTTCGCGCCGCCAAGCTCGACGCGGTCTACAGCGCCTGGTGGTTCCTGCTGATTCTGTTGTTCCTGGTGATCAGCACCTCGCTGTGCATATCGCGCAACACGCCGCGCATCCTGGCCGACCTGAAGACCTTCAAGGAAGACATTCGCGCGCAGAGCCTGAAGGCCTTCGGCCAGCGTGCGGAGAACCGGCTGGGTGAAACCCCCGAGGCCGCGGCCGACCGCATCGGCAAGCTGCTGGTGAGCGGCGGCTGGAAAGTCAAGCTGCAGCAGCGCGAGGCCACCCAGGGAAGCCGGGCGACAGACGCGGGCTGGATGGTGGCGGCGCGCGCCGGCGGCGCGCACAAGCTGGGCTACATCGCGGCGCACAGCGCCATCGTGCTGGTGTGCATCGGCGGCCTGCTCGACGGCGACCTCATGGTGCGCGCGCAGACCTGGTTCAACGGCAAGAGCGTGTACACCGGCGGCGGCATGATCGCCGACGTGCCGCCGCAGTACCGCCTGTCGGCCAGCAACCCGACCTTTCGCGGCAACATCCTCGTGCCTGAAGGCGGGCAGGGCAGCGTGGCCATCCTGAACCAGTCCGATGGCGTGCTGCTGCAGGAGCTGCCGTTCTCCATCGAGCTGAAGAAGTTCATCGTCGACTACTACTCCACCGGCATGCCCAAGCTCTTTGCGAGCGAGGTGGTGCTGCACGACCGCGAGACCGGCGAAGCGGTGCCCGCGCGCATCGAGGTCAACCACCCGGCCAGCTACAAGGGCGTGGAGATCTACCAGTCCAGCTTCGACGACGGCGGCTCCAAGGTGAAGCTGCAGGCCGTGCCGATGGCCGCCGCGGCCAAGCCCTTCGAGGTGGAGGGCGTCATTGGCGGACCGAGCACCGAGATCACCAACGGCAAGGACAAGCTCACGCTCGAATTTGCCGCGCTGCGCGTGATCAATGTCGAGAACTTCTCCGACGCCGGTGCCATGCGCAGCGGCGCCGACGTGCGCAAGGTCGACCTGCGCCACGACATCGAGTCGCGCCTGGGTGCGGCCAACAAGGTCAACAAGCCGAAGGTGCTGCGCAACATCGGGCCGAGCATCGGCTACAAGCTGCGCGACGCGTCGGGCCAGGCGCGCGAGTACCAGAACTACATGGTGCCGGTCGACACCGGCGACGGCCAGCCGGTGTTCTTGCTGGGCATGCGCGAGAAGCCCGAAGACCCGTTCCGCTACCTGCGCGTGCCGGCCGACGACCAGGGCTCCATGGACGGCTTCGTGCGCATGCGCACCGCACTGGGCGACGCCGACGTGCGCGCCCGCGCCATCGAGCGCTACATCACCAAGGCGAGCGACCCGAAGCGCCCCGAGATGGGCGCGCAGCTGCGCGTGTCGGCCACGCGCGCACTGGCGCTCTTCGCGGGCAGCGAGCGTGCCAAGGCCGACGCCACCACGGTGGGCGGCTGGCAGGCGATTGCCGAGTTCATGGAAGTCAACGTGCCCGAGGCCGAGCGCGAGCGCGCCGGTGGCGTGCTGGTGCGCATCCTGAACGACGTGCTGTTCGAGGTGCTCAACCTGAGCCGCGAAAGCGCCGGCCAGCCAGCGCTGGCGAACGACGAGAAGTCTCAGGCCTACCTGACGCAGGCCGTGCTGGCCATCAGCGACGCGCACTTCTACCCGGCCCCGGTCGCGATGATGATGACCGACTTCACCCAGGTTCAGGCCAGCGTGTTCCAGGTGGCGCGTGCCCCCGGCAAGAAGGTCGTGTATCTGGGCTGCCTGTTGCTGATCATCGGAATTTTTGCCATGCTGTACGTGCGCGAGCGTCGGCTGTGGGTGTGGCTCTCGCCCGTTTCGCCTGACGGCACCGCCCCTGAAGGCACCACAAGCGCCACGATGGCGTTTTCTGTCAACCGCAAGACCATCGACAGCGACCGCGAATTCGAGCATCTCAAGCACAAGCTGCTCGCCCTGAACAAAGAAGCACCCGAGACACCATGAACACCACGACCCTCACGCTCAACGAAAGCTGGCGCTCGCGCCGCAACCTGTTCGACTGGGTGTTCGCGGCGCTGGTGATCGCCGGCGGGCTGTTCGCGTTCACGCGCTACGCGGGGTCGATGGACTACTACGAGAAGCCGATTCTGGTGGGCGCGATGATCGCGATGATCGCCATCGGCTGGTTCTGGCGGCCGCTGCGCGTGCTGGCCATCGTGGTGGCTGCGGCGTCGCTGCTGGCCATCAGCTCTTACCAGGGCGACCTGGCGCGCGCGGACACGGTGTTCTGGCTCAAGTACTTCCTGTCGAGCCAGTCGGCCATTCTGTGGATGAGCGTGCTGTTCTTCATGAGCACCATCTTCTACTGGCTCGGTTTCTTCGGTGGCAAGCAGGCCGACACCTTCGACATGATCGGCTCGCGCCTGGCCTGGGCCGCGGTGACCATGGCGCTCATCGGCACCATGGTGCGCTGGTACGAGAGCCATCTGCTCGGCCCGGACATCGGCCACATTCCGGTCAGCAACCTGTACGAGGTGTTCGTGCTGTTCTGCTGGCTCACGGCGGCGTTCTATCTGTACTTCGAGGAGCGCTACAACACGCGCGCGCTCGGCGCCTTCGTGATGCTGGTGGTCAGCGCGGCGGTGGGCTTCTTGCTTTGGTACACCATCGTGCGCGAGGCGCATGAAATTCAGCCGCTGGTGCCCGCGCTGCAGAGCTGGTGGATGAAGCTGCACGTGCCCGCCAACTTCATCGGCTACGGCACCTTCTCGCTCGCGGCCATGGTGGCCTTCGCCTACCTCATCAAGGAGCAGGCTGAAGAAAAGCGCTGGTACAAGCTCACGCCCATCTGGCTGCTGGGCGTGGCGCTGTGCTTCGTGCCGGTGGCCTTTCGCCAGCGCGTGCAGGAAGCCGGCGGCAGCTACTGGGTGGTCTATGCGGGCATCTCGGCGCTGATTGCCGCGGGCATTTTGCTGGGGCGCAAGCGCATCGCGGCGCGCCTGCCGGCCAACGAGGTGCTCGACGACGTCATGTACAAGTCGATCACCGTCGGCTTTGCCTTCTTCACCATCGCCACCGTGCTGGGCGCCTTGTGGGCGGCCGACGCCTGGGGTGGCTACTGGAGCTGGGACCCGAAGGAAACCTGGGCGCTGATCGTCTGGCTCAACTACGCGGCCTGGCTGCACATGCGGCTGGTGAAGGGCCTGCGCGGCACCGTGGCGGCCTGGTGGGCGCTGGGCGGCCTGGCGGTGACGACCTTTGCTTTCCTGGGCGTGAACATGTTCCTGAGCGGGCTGCACAGCTACGGCACGCTGTAGGCGGCGGGCCTGGCGCCTTTGCGTGCCTTTGACGAAGAATTGAAACCACGCGCCGCAATGGCGCGTAACCAAATCAGGGCTGGTCACGAACTACCCTGAGCACAACGATTCACGCGAAAGGCCTGTCATGTCGTTTCATTCCCGCCCGACCCGTCGCCACACCGGCGACAACGGCTTCACTCACCCGCTGTCGAGCGAGATCACGCCGCGTGCCGAATACGAAGGCCGGCGCGACCTGCTCAAGCTGATGGCAGGCGGCGCCGCGGGTGCCGCGCTGGCGGCATTCGCGTCGCGCGAAGCCTTGGCGCAGACCGAGCGCCCGAACAAGCTTGCGCCGCTGCCCGGCGCCAAGTCGGCGGTTCCTGGTGCGGTGGCAATGGACAAGCTCACCGACTACAAGGACGCCTCGACCTACAACAACTACTACGAGTTCGGCACCGACAAGGCCGACCCTGCCAAGAACGCCGGCACGCTGAAGACGCGGCCCTGGACCGTGGAGGTCGAGGGGCTGGTCAAGAAGCCGGGCAAGTACGGCATCGAAGACCTGCTGAAACTCAGCGCGCAGGAGGAGCGCATCTACCGACTGCGCTGCGTCGAGGGTTGGTCGATGGTCATTCCGTGGGTCGGCTACTCGCTGGCCGAGCTCATCAAGAAGGTGGAGCCGCAGGGCAATGCCAAGTTCATCGAATTCGTGACGCTGGCCGATCCCAAGACCATGCCCTTCGT
This sequence comes from Variovorax sp. H27-G14, assembly GCF_046156345.1. Taxonomy (NCBI): domain Bacteria; kingdom Pseudomonadati; phylum Pseudomonadota; class Betaproteobacteria; order Burkholderiales; family Comamonadaceae; genus Variovorax; species Variovorax sp. H27-G14. The sequence continues at coordinate 815,957 of NZ_JAYLVN010000001.1, read as the reverse complement.
GGGTTCGCGCGTGCTCGACTGGCCCTACACCGAAGGCCTGCGCATGGACGAGGCGATGAACCCGCTCACGCTGCTGGCCTTCGGCATGTACGGCGAGGTGCTGCCCAACCAGAACGGCGCGCCGGTGCGTCTGGTGGTGCCATGGAAGTACGGCTTCAAGTCGGCCAAGTCGATCGTGAAGATCCGCTTCGTCGAGAAAGAGCCGAGCACCGCATGGAACAAGGCGGCGGCCAACGAGTACGGCTTCTATTCGAACGTGAACCCCAACGTCGATCACCCGCGCTGGAGCCAGGCCACCGAGCGCCGCATCGGCGACGGCGGCGGCCTGTTCGCCAAGCGGCGCAAGACCGAGATGTTCAATGGCTACGAAGCCCAGGTCGGCCAGCTGTATGCGGGCATGGACCTGAAGAAGAACTTCTGAGCCGGCCCCGCGCTGCCTGCCCTTCACCATGAACAAGCTGCTCATGCATCCGGCGACCAAGCCGGTCGTCTTCCTGCTGTGCCTGCTGCCGTTCCTGCGGCTGGGCTACGGTGCCTTCACCGACGGGCTTGGCGCCAACCCCGCCGAGTTCCTGATTCGCGCCATGGGCGACTGGACGCTGCGCTTCATCTGCATCGTGCTGGCGGTGACGCCGCTGCGCGTGATGACCAAGTGGAACGCGCTGGCGCGCTACCGCCGCATGCTGGGCCTGTTCGCGTACTTCTACGTGGTGCTGCACCTGCTGTGCTACAGCTGGTTCGACATGGGTTTCGAGTGGGGCGACATCGCCAAGGACATCGCGAAGCGGCCGTTCATTCTGGTGGGGTTCTCGGCCTTCGTGCTGCTCACGCCGCTGGCCGCCACATCGTTCAATCGCGCGATCAAGGCGATGGGCGCCAAGCGCTGGCAGATGCTGCACAAGCTGGTCTACGTGATTGCGGGGCTCGGGCTGCTGCACTTCTTCTGGATGCGCGCGGGCAAGAACAACTTTGCCGAAGTGTTCGTCTACGCCGGGATCATCGCGGTGCTGCTGGGCTGGCGTGTCTGGAACTTCGCGAGCAAGCGCAAGGCCAAGGTGCTTGCGGCGGGTGCCGCGGTGACGCGTGGCGGCGAGAAGCCGCTGCGCACCAGCAACTGACCAACTGACGCGGCGTCTCAGCCGTCGATTTCCGCGCGCAGCTGGTCTTCCATCGTCTCGCGACGGCGAATCAGCCTGGCGGTGGCGCCGCTCACCAGCACCTCGGCAGCACGCCCGCGCGTGTTGTAGTTGCTGGACATGCTCATGCAGTACGCACCGGCCGACAGCACGGCCAGCATGTCGCCCGCCACCACGTTGAGCGCGCGGTCGCGCCCGATCCAGTCACCACTTTCGCAGACCGGGCCGACCACGTCGTAGGTCGGCGCATCGCCGGCACGCGTGCGCAGCGGCACGATGCGCTGGAAGGCCTGGTACATCGCGGGGCGCGGCAGGTCGTTCATGGCCGCGTCCACGATGCAGAAGTTCTTGTCCTCGCCCGGCTTGGTGTAGAGCACCTCGGTCACGCACACGCCGGCATTGCCGACCAGCGAGCGGCCGGGCTCGATCACCAGCTTGCGCTGGCCGAAGCCGCGCGCGTCGAGCTTGGCGAGCAGTTGCTGCCAGAGCGCATCGGCCTTGGGCGGCACTTCGCCGTTGTAGTCGATGCCCAGGCCGCCGCCAAAGTCCAGGTGATGGATCGGCACGCCCGCCGCTTCAATGGCCTGCACCAGGTCCAGGATGCGGTCGCAGGCGTCGAGGTAGGGCGAGGCTTCGGTGATCTGCGAGCCGATGTGGCAATCGATGCCCACCACTTCCAGACCCGGCAGCCTGGCGGCATGGCGGTAGGCCTCGACCGCGCGGTCGTGCGCAATGCCGAACTTGTTGCCCTTCAGGCCGGTGGAAATGTAGGGGTGCGTCTTCGGGTCGACGTTCGGGTTGATGCGAATGCTGATGGGCGCGCGGTGGCCTTCGGCCAGCGCCACTTCGTTGAGCACATCCAGCTCGGCCTCGCTCTCCACGTTGAAGCAGGCGATGCCGGCCGCCAGGGCCTGGCGCATCTCGGCGCGGGTCTTGCCGACGCCCGAGAAGATGATCTTCTTCGGGTCGGCGCCCACGGCCAGCACGCGCGACAGCTCGCCGCCCGAGACGATGTCGAAGCCGCAGCCGGCCTGCGCAAACACGCGCAGCACGCCGAGCGACGAATTGGCCTTGATGGCGTAGCAGACGAGGGCATCGCGGCCCTCGAAGCCGCGCTGGTAGGCCGCCAGGGCGTCCAGCATCCATTGCTTCGAATAGACGAACAAGGGGGTGCCGTGCTCGCGTGCCAGGGCGTCGAGCGCCATGCCTTCGATGTGCAGCGCACCATCGCGCTCGGCGATGTGGGGGTGGCCGGGCAGCGCGGCGGGGGTGATGTTGTCGCTCATTTGCGGGGTTCGGGGGTGGGGTTGGCGACGCGGGCGCTTGCAGGCGCGGCGGGTGCGCTGGCGGCGGCTGCGGGCGCGGGCACTGCGGCGTTGCTGGACGAGGGGCTCAAGGCGTCCGGCGTCAGCAACTGGGGCAGGGTGGCGCGTCCGGTGGCCGCGGGATCGGTCGGCAGGTACAGCGCGCCGCGCTGACCGCAAGCGACCAGAGCGGTGGTGCCTGCGACAAGGCAGACCATGAGCACGGCGCGGGCGCGGTGGCTCACTAGAATTTGGCGAACGTTCAACATAGTGAAATTGTAATGACCGACATTGAGTACATGGACCACGCCGAAGCCGCGCTCGCCGCCATCGAGCAAGGCTGCGACCGCATCAACGACGCGAGCGACGTCGACCTGGACAACCAGCGGGTGGGCGGGATGATCACGATTTCATTCGTGAATGGCAGCCAGTTGATCGTCAACCTGCAAAAGCCCCTGCAAGAGATCTGGCTGGCCGCGCGCTCCGGCGGCTACCACTACCGCCACAACGGCACCGCCTGGGTCGACACCAAGACCGGCGAAGAATTCTTCGCCAACCTGTCGCGCGAAGCGACCCGCCAAGCCGGGCAGCCGCTGGAATTCGCGGCCGCCTGATTCACGGTTTTCAGTTCCTGAACATGTCGAGGATGCGGTTGCGCTCCTCGGGCGGGGCCGGCGGGCTCACCGGTGCGCCGGTCAGGGCCTCTGCCGGCGCGGTGGGCGCGGCTTCCACGCCCAGGCTGGCAACGCCGCGGCCCGGCGCGTAGTCGTCGTAGTACCACTCGCCGCCCACGCTCACGATGCCGGACGGCGGGTTGGCCGACAGCTCGGTCACCGGTACGCCCTTGATGGCGGTTTCCATGTACGCGATCCAGATCGGCAGGCTCAGCCCACCGCCGGTTTCGCGGTCGCCCAGGTTGCGCGGCGTGTCGTAGCCGATCCACGAAATGGCCGTCATGGTCGGCTGGAAGCCTGCGAACCAGGCGTCGAGCGAGTCGTTGGTGGTGCCGGTCTTGCCGTAGAGGTCGGGGCGCTTGAGCATGGCTTGCGCCTTGGCGGCGGTGCCGGCGCGGGCCACGGAGTTCAGCAGGGTGTCCATGATGAAGGCGTTGCGCTGCGGAATGGCGCGCGCCGCCTCGTTGAGCAGCGTCGGCTGCTTGTCGACCAGCAGCTTGTCCTTATGGTCGGTGATGCGGGTCACGAGGTAGGGGTTCACGCGGTAGCCCCCGTTGGCGAACACCGAGTAGCCCACGGCCATCTGCATCGGCGTGACCGAGCCCGCGCCAAGAGCCATCGGCAGGTAGGCGGGGTGCTTGTCCTTGTCGAAGCCGAAGTTGGTGATCCAGTCCTGCGCATAGCGCGTGCCGATGGACTGCAGGATGCGGATCGACACCAGGTTCTTCGACTTCATCAGCGCGGTGCGCATCGACATCGGGCCGTCGTAGCCGCCGCCGTAGTTCTTCGGCTCCCAGGGCTGGCCGCCAGTGGTGCCGGCGTCGAAGAACAGCGGGCCGTCGTTGATGATGGTGGCCGGCGTGAAGCCCTTTTCAAGCGCCGCGGAATAGATGAAGGGTTTGAAGCTCGAGCCCGGCTGACGCCAGGCCTGCGTCACGTGGTTGAACTTGTTCTTGCCGAAGTCGAAGCCGCCCACCAGCGCCTTGATGGCACCGTCGCGCGGGTCCATGGCGACGAAGGCACCTTCCACCTCGGGCAACTGCGTGATCTCCCAGGTGTTCTTGAGCGTCTTCACCACCCGGATCACCGCGCCGCGGCGGATCTTGATGTTGGGCGGCGCCTTGTCGGAGAGGCCAGACTGCGCGGGCTTGAGCCCATCGCCGGTGATCTGCACCGGGTCGCCGTTGGCGCGCACCGCGTCGATCTGCTTGGCCGTGGCCTTGAGCACCACGGCCGCCATCACGTCGCCGTTGTCGGGGTGGTCGCTCAGCGCATCGTCCACCGCTTCGTCGACTTCCTTGGCGTCGGCGGGCAGGTCGACGAACTTCTCGGGGCCGCGGTAGATCTGGCGTCGCTCGTAGTCCATGATGCCCTTGCGCAGCGCCTTGTACGCGGCGGCCTGGTCGGCCGCGACCAGCGAGGTGTAGACCTTCAGGCCGCGCGTGTAGGTGCTGTCGCCGTACTGCGCATACATCAGCTGGCGCACGGTTTCGGCCACGTACTCCGCGTGCAGGCGGTTCGGGTCGGCGGCGTCGCGCAGGTGCAGCTCTTCCTTCTTGGCTTCGGCCGCTTGCTCGGCGGTGATGAAGCCGGCTTCCTGCATGCGGTCGATCACATAGAACTGGCGCCCGCGCGCGCGCTGCGGGTTGTTCACCGGGTTGTTCGCGCCCGGTGCCTTCGGCAGCCCGGCCAGCATGGCGGCCTGCGCGATGGTGAGCTCCTGCAGGGGCTTGCCGAAGTAAGCCTCCGAAGCAGCCGCAAAGCCGTAGGCGCGGTTGCCCAGGTAGATCTGGTTCAGGTAGATCTCGAAGATCTGGTCCTTGCTGAGCAGGTGCTCCAGCTTGAAGGTGAGCAGCACCTCGTAGATCTTGCGCGTGAGCGTCTTTTCCGAGCTGAGGTAGACGTTGCGTGCCACCTGCATCGTGATGGTCGAGGCGCCCTGGCTCTTCACCCGGTTCAGGTTGGCCAGGCCCGCGCGCACCATGCCCTTGTAGTCGACGCCGCCGTGGTCGTAGAAGCGCGAATCTTCGGCGGCAAGCACCGCGTCCTTCATCACCTTGGGGATGGCCGAGATGGGCGTGAGGTTGCGGCGCTCCTCGCCGAACTCGCCAATGAGGATGCCTTCGGCCGAAAACACCCGCAGCGGCAGCTTGGGCCGGTAGTCGGAAAGTTCCGTGATGTCCGGCAGGTTCGGGTACGCAACGGCCAGGGCCACCGCCACCACGCACAGCACCGACAGCACGCCGGCAGCGGCAATGCCGAACCCCCAGAAGAAAAAGCGCAACAGCCACTTCAGCCAGGTCGGGCGGCGGGGGGGAGGGGTCTTGGCTGGCCCTTTGGGGCTGGATGTTTCTTGCATGGAGGGCCGGAGAGTCACCGGACATTATAAAAAGCCGCCTCCTTCCCACCATCCGTTCTTTGTCGCCCTTGCATCGAGCTAATTCAAAAGTTACAAAATGCGGATTTGACGTCAGGTTTTGACAACGGTTGGGGCTTTTGCGCCCCGCGGTTGCTTGGTAGGTGCTACGCCTGCTGCTAGCATGCAACCGAACGCAATTTTTTCTATTGGTTACAAATACAGGGGTAGAGGAACCTAACTTGGCTGCTCTTGGATCATTGTTTCGTCGTCAGAACGCTCCCCTGCTCGGGCTGGACGTCAGCTCGTCCAGCGTCAAGCTGGTCGAGCTCGGCCGCGAGGCCAGCGGCAAGCTGGTTCTGGAACGCTGTGCCATCGAACCCCTGGAACGCGGTTGGATCACCGATGGCAACGTCGAGAAGTTCGACGAGGTTGCTGAAGCTGTTCGGCGCGTCATTCGCAAAAGCGGCACGCGCACCCGCAACGTCGCGCTCGCGCTGCCGCCTTCGGCCGTAATCACCAAGAAGATCATTCTTCCGGGTGGCATGAGCGAGCAGGAGCTCGAGATTCAGGTCGAATCCGAAGCCAACCAGTACATCCCGTTCTCGCTGGACGAAGTCAGCCTGGACTTCTGTGTCACAGGCCCCAGCACATCGTCGCCGGGCGACGTGGAAGTGCTGATTGCAGCGTCCCGCAAGGAAAAGGTTCAGGACCGGGAAGGCCTGGCGGAAGCCGCGGGCCTGAAGGCGATGATTCTCGACGTCGAGTCCTATGCGTCGCGACTGGCAACGGCCCGTTTGATCGAACAACTGCCGGGCAAGGGCAACGACGCCATCGTGGCGCTGTTCGAAGTGGGTGCCTTCACCACCAGCATGCAGGTGCTGCGCAACCAGGAAGTGCTGTACGACCGCGACCAGGCCTTCGGCGGCGCGCAGCTCACGCAGCTCATCGTGCGCCAGTACGGTTTTTCCGCCGAGGAAGCCGAAGCCAAGAAGCGCAGCGGCGACCTGCCCGACGACTACGGCTCGGGCGTGCTCAAGCCCTTCGTCGAAAGCATCGCGCAGGAAATTGCGCGTGCGCTCCAGTTCTTCTTCACAAGCACGCCGCACAACCGCGTCGACTACGTGTTGCTCGCGGGCGGCTCGGCATCGCTGCCGGGTCTGACCAATGCCGTGACCCGGCAGACCTCGTTCGCGTGCTCGCTGCTCAACCCCTTCGACGGCATGGAGTTCAGCTCCAACATCCGCGAAAAGAAGGTCAAGCGCGAAGCGCCTTCCTACCTGACCTCCTGCGGTCTTGCCATGCGGAGGTTCGTGCAGTGATCCTCATCAATCTGCTTCCGCACCGCGAAGCCGCACGCAAGCGGCGCCGCGAGGCGTTCTACGGCACCTTGGGCGGCGCGGCTGTCCTGGGGCTGCTGATTGCCGGACTGGGCTACCTGTGGTTCGAGGCGCAAATCTCCGCCCAGCAGTCGAAGAACGGCTATCTCCAGGCCGAAATCAAGAAACTCGAAGTCGAGATCAAGGAGATTTCGACACTGCAGGAAGAAATTGCGGGCCTGCGTGCGCGCCAGTTGGCGGTCGAAGACCTGCAAGGCGACCGCAACCTGCCGGTTCACCTGCTCAATGAACTGGTCCGGCAACTGCCCGACGGCGTCTACCTCACGAACATGAAGCAGGACAACCAGACCGTCACGCTGCAAGGCATGGCGCAGTCGAACGAGCGGGTGTCCGAGCTGCTGCGCAACCTGGGCAACAACAGTCCCTGGCTCGTGAAGCCGGAGCTGGTCGAAATCACTTCGGCCAACGTCAACCTGAGCCAGCGCGATCAACGCCGCGTTGCCAACTTCACGATGCGCATCGGGCTGAAGCGCCCCACCGATGCCCAGAAAGCCGCTGCCGACAAGGCAGTGGCTGCCGCTGCGCAGTCCAAGGGGTAATCGATCATGGCAAGCAATCGCCCCTCCCAGAAAGTAGATGTCGCCGCGGCACTGCGCCGTTTTGGCGACCAGTTCCGCGGGCTCAACCCGAACGATCCGTCGATGTGGCCGGCGGTGCCGCGCTACGCGCTGTGCCTGGCGGTGACCGCCCTGGTGCTGGTCGCCCTGTGGTTCGTCTGGCTGACCAACTCGAACGACGAACTTGAAAGCGAGCGCACCAAGGAAGTCGCGCTCAAGGCCGACTATTCCAAGAAGGTGGCGCAGGCCGCCAACCTCGATCTGCTGAAGAAGCAGCGCGAGCAGGTGCAGCAGTACGTGACGTTGCTCGAGAAGCAGCTGCCCAGCAAGGCTGAAATGGATGCACTGCTGTCCGACATCAATCAGGCGGGCCTTGGCCGCAGCCTGCAGTTCGAGCTGTTCCGCCCCGGCCAGGTGTCGGTCAAGGACTACTACGCCGAGCTGCCGATCGCCATGCGCGTGACCGGGCGCTATCACGACATGGGGGCCTTCGTGGCCGACGTGGCAGCGCTGTCGCGCATCGTGACGCTGAACAACATCACCGTCACGCCGCAGAAGGACAAGGACATGCTGACGATGGACACCACCGCGCGCACGTTCCGCTACCTGGACGATGACGAGCGGGCTGCGCAGAAGCGTGCCGCCGCGCCGAAGGGGAAGAAGTGAAGGCCGTTGCCAAGATCCTCTGGCTGACGCTGGCTGCGTTGGCGCTGACGGCCTGCGAGTCCGATCAGGAAGACACGCAGCGCTGGATGGCCGAGCAGCGTGCGCAGGTGAAACCTTCGGTGCCTCCCATCACGGCACCCAAGAAATTCACGCCGCAAGCCTACACGGAGGCCGCTTCGTTCGAGCCTTTCAACATGCTGAAGCTGACGCAGGCGCTTCGACGCGAGTCGAACCAGCCGAGCACGTCTGAATTGATCGCGCCCGAACTGGCGCGCCGCAAGGAAGCGCTCGAAGCCTTTCCGCTCGACGCGATGGCGATGGTCGGCAGCATGAACCGCAACGGCCAGTTGGTGGCGCTTGTTCGTGTGGACAAGCTGCTCTACAAGGTGCGCGTCGGCGAATACCTGGGACTCAACTACGGGCGCATCACCCGTATCAACGAAACCGACGTCGACTTGCGTGAGATCGTGCAAGACGCGGCCGGTGAATGGATCGAACGCGTAGCCACGCTGCAGTTGCAAGAGAGTGCGAAAAAATGAACCCCAAAATATTGAAAACGGCACAGTGGCTGCGCGCCGCAGGACTTGGTCTGCTGGCCTTCGGCGCATTGGCCGCGGCCCATGCACAAAACGCCATTGAAGCGGTGACCAGTTCGACGCAGTCCGGTGTGGAAGTGATTCGCATCGATCTTGCACAGCCGCTCACCGCGGTGCCTGCCGGGTTTGCCGTGCAGACGCCGGCGCGCATCGCACTTGACTTTCCGGGCGTCACGAATGGCATCGGCCGTTCCGCCATCGATGTGAACCAAGGCAACTTGCGTTCTGTCAACGTGGTTCAGGCGGGTGAACGCAGCCGCGTTGTGCTGAACCTGAAGCAGGCGACAGCGTACAAGGCCGAGATCCAGGGCAAGTCGTTGTTGATCGTGCTGGAGCCGGTGGCCGGCACGGCGTTGGTTGCCTCCGCCGCGACGGCATTCGCGGAAAATCGCAACCGTGACACCTTGCCGCTGAAAGACGTTGACTTCCGTCTTGGCAAGGACAGCACGGGCCGCGTGATCGTCGACCTTCCAAACAACCAGGTTGGCGTCGATGTGAAGCAGCAGGGCAAGAACCTGGTTGTGGAGTTCACCAAGTCCACGCTGCCCGAAGGCCTTCGCCGCCGTCTCGACGTTGCCGACTTCGGTACGCCGGTTCAGCTGATCACCTCGCAACAGGCAGGCGATCGCGTTCGCATGACGATCGAGGGCAAGGGCGACTGGGAACACAGTGCCTACCAAAGCGAAAACCAGTTCGTGGTCGAAATGCGGGCGCGCAAGGTCGACCCGACCAAGCTGACGCAAGGCGTCGGCTACAACGGCGAAAAGCTGTCGCTCAATTTCCAGAACATCGAAATCCGCTCGCTGTTGCAGGTGATCGCCGATTTCACGAACTTCAACATCGTGACCTCGGACTCGGTGAACGGTGCACTCACGCTTCGTCTGAAGGACGTGCCGTGGGACCAGGCGCTCGACATCATCATGCAGGCCAAGAACCTGGGCATGCGCAAGAACGGCAGCGTGCTGTGGATTGCGCCCAAGGATGAGCTCAACGCCAAGGAAAAGCTCGAGTTCGAAGCCAAGGCCACTATCGAAAACCTGGAGCCGCTGCGCACGCAATCGTTCCAGCTGAACTACACCAAGGCAATTGCCATTGCACAGGGGCTGACGGGCACGGGTGCGTCTGCCGGCGGTGGCGGTGGTGGCGGCACCACGACGCGCATCCTGAGCCCGCGCGGCAGTGTGATCGCCGAGGCCCGGACAAACCAGCTTTTCGTGTCTGACATTCCGTCGCGCCTGGCGCAGGTTTCCGAACTGATTCAGAAGCTCGACATTCCGGTTCGCCAGGTGCTGATCGAGGCTCGCATCGTCGAGGCATCGGACACCTTCGGCAAGTCGCTGGGCGTGAAGCTGGGCGGCGGCATTGCCGGCGAGCGTTTCGCGACGTCGTCGGGCAATCGTGCCCTGGCCACGGTCGGTGCGATGCCGCTCTCGACCGCCGGCGGCACCACGACCACCTTCACCAATTCCAACTTCATCAACCTCCCTGCGGGCGACGCCGGCGGCACCGGCAACTCGGCAGGCACCTTCGCCCTGTCGCTGTTCAACTCCAGCTTCTCGCGCATGCTGAATCTCGAGATCTCCGCGCTGGAAGCCGACGGCAAGGGCAAGCTGGTTTCCAGCCCCCGCGTCATCACGGCCGACCAGACCAAGGCGCTGATCGAGCAGGGCGAGGAAATTCCTTACCAGCAGGCAACGTCCAGCGGTGCAACCTCCATCTCGTTCCGCAAGGCGGTGCTGAAGCTGGAAGTGACGCCGCAGATCACGCCCGAAGGCAACATCATCCTCACGCTGGATGTGAGCAAGGACGCGCGCGGCGTGAACACGTCGGCCGGCCCGGCCATCAACACCAAGCACGTGCAGACCGAGGTGCTGGTCGAGAACGGCGGCACGGTTGTCATCGGTGGTATCTTCGAGCTTCAAGAAACCAACGACGAATCGCGCGTGCCGGTGCTGGGTGAAGTGCCCTACCTGGGTGCACTGTTCCGCAAGCGCGAACGCGTTGCCAACAAGACCGAAATGCTCGTCTTTATCACTCCGAAGATGATTACCGACCGCAACGCCGCGCGCTGACGCGCGGGCGTAGCAGCCACCGCGTGGCGGTCGCACTTGTCGGTTTGCCCGGCGCCGGAAAATCCGCAGTGGGCCGGCGCCTGGGCATGCGGCTGGACCTTCCTTTCATTGACACCGACCATGTGATCGAGCAGCGCATTGGCTGCTCGATTCGCGATTACTTCGACCGCGAAGGCGAGGCCGCCTTTCGGGATCTCGAGCAGAACGTGATCGCCGACCTGGCGGCCAACGCCCACGGCGTGCTGGCCACCGGCGGTGGCGCGGTGCTGCGGGATGCCAACCGCGGCCAGTTGCGCGATCACTTCCACGTGATCTACCTGCGCTCCACCCCCGAAGACCTGTTCCGGCGCCTGCGCCACGACGTCAAGCGCCCCTTGCTGCAGGTGGCCGATCCGCTGGGCCGGTTGCGTGAGCTGCACGATGCGCGCGATCCGTTCTACCGGCAGACCGCGCACGACGTGGTCGATACCGGCCGCCCCTCCATTGCGATGCTGGTGAACATCATCGTGATGCAGCTGGAACTGGCCGGCATCGTCGAGCCAGGCGCCCACCCGGAAGATCCTGCCGCCTGACCCCGCCCGGCCGCAGCGCCTAAACTCGCCGCCATGCCTTTGCCCGTACTTCCCGCCTTGCCAGAACGCGTCGACATCCAGCTCGGCGACCGCAGCTACCCCATCCTCATCGGTGCCGGCCTGCTGGACGACCCCCAGAGTTTTGCCGCCGTGCCCGCGGCCGCTTCCGCCCTGATCGTCAGCAACACCACGGTGGCGCCGCTGTATGCGAAGGCGCTGCAGACTGCCCTCGCGGGGCGTTTTCGCACCGTTCACCTGCTCGAGCTGCCCGACGGCGAAGTGCACAAGAACCTGCAGACGCTGAACCTGATCTTCGACGACCTGCTGGGCCATGGCAGCGACCGCAAGACCGTGCTGTTCGCCCTGGGCGGTGGGGTGGTCGGCGACATGACCGGCTTTGCCGCCGCCAGCTACATGCGCGGCGTGCCTTTCATTCAGGTGCCGACCACGCTGCTGGCGCAGGTCGATTCTTCGGTAGGCGGCAAGACCGCCATCAACCACCCGCTGGGCAAGAACATGATCGGCGCGTTCTATCAGCCGCAGCTGGTGGTGTGCGACCTGGCCACGCTGCAGACGCTGCCGCCGCGCGAGCTCAGCGCCGGCCTGGCGGAGGTCATCAAGTACGGCCCGATCCACGACATGGCGTTCTTCGACTGGATCGAAGCGAACATCGACGCGCTGGTGGCGCGCGACCCGGCCGCGCTGGCGTACGCCGTCAAGCGCAGCTGCGAAATCAAGGCGCTGGTGGTGGGCCAGGACGAGCGCGAGACCGGCCTGCGCGCCATCCTCAACTTCGGCCACACCTTCGGCCATGCCATCGAGTCGGGCCTGGGCTATGGCGAATGGCTGCACGGCGAGGGCGTGGGCTGCGGCATGGTCATGGCCGCGCACCTGTCGCAGCGGCTCGGCGGTATCGACGCCGCCTTCGTCGAGCGGCTCACGCGGCTGATCCAGCGCGCCGGCCTGCCCACGGTGGGCCCGGCGCTGGGGGCGGAGCGCTATCTGTCGCTGATGCGGGTCGACAAGAAATCCGAAGCCGGCGAGATCCGCTTCGTGGTGATCGACAGGCCCGGCAGCGCCGTGGTCCGCGGCGCGCCCGACGCGCTGGTGCGCGAAGTGCTCGCGCAATGCTGCGCGGGATGAGTCTCGCGGCCTATGCCTGCCAGCCCGCGCACTCGCGCGGCCGTCGGCATGCCGAGGCGCCCGCGCCCACGCGCGATGCGTTCCAGCGCGACCGCGACCGCATCGTGCATTCCACGGCCTTTCGCCGGCTGGTCTACAAGACCCAGGTTTTCCTGAACCACGAGGGCGACCTGTTTCGCACCCGGCTCACGCACTCGCTGGAGGTGGCCCAGCTGGGCCGCTCCATCGCGCGGGCCTTGCGCATCAATGAAGACCTGGTCGAGGCCATTGCCCTGGCGCACGACCTGGGCCACACGCCCTTCGGCCATGCCGGACAGGACGCGCTCAACGCCTGCATGGCCGCGCACGGTGGCTTCGAGCACAACCTGCAGAGCCTGCGCGTGGTCGATGCGCTGGAGCACCGCTATCCGCAGTACGACGGACTGAACCTCAGCTTCGAGACCCGCGAGGGCATCCTGAAGCACTGTTCCCGCGCCAACGCCGAGCGCATCGAGGCGGCGGAGCCCGGCGGGGTGGCCCGGCGTTTCCTGGACCGCACGCAGCCGGGCCTTGAAGCCCAGCTGTGCAACCTGGCCGATGCCATCGCCTACAACGCGCACGACATCGACGACGGCGTGCGCTCGGGCCTGATCACGCTGGCGCAGCTGTCCGAGGTCGAGCTGTTCGAACGCTACCGCCGCGAGGCGATGGCGGAGTATCCGCAGCTGCAGGGCCGCCGCGTGCTCTACGAGACCATCCGGCGCATGCTGAGCGCGCAGGTCTACGACGTGATCGACGCCACGCGCGCCGCGCTGGAAACTCTCGCGCCGGCCGATGCGGACGGCGTGCGCCGTGCGCCGCCGGTGGTGGCCTTCAGCCAGGCCATGCAGGCGCAGTCGGAAGACCTCAAGCGCTTTCTCTTTCACAACCTCTACCGCCATCCGCAGGTCACGCAGACCACCGACCAGGCGCAGGACGTGGTGCGCGAGCTGTTCGACGCCTACCTCGCGCGCAGCGCCGAAATGCCCGACTCCTATGCCGAGCGCGACGACAGGCACCGCGCGGTGGCCGACTACATCGCGGGCATGACCGACCGGTTCGCCATGCGCGAACACGAGCGGCTCACGGGCCGCCGGGGCATCGCGTGAACGCTTCCGTCGAGGTTGCAAGGGCTGCACGGCCGCGCGTGCCCGTCGCCGCCTTTGCCGTCCTGCTGGGCGGCGTCAGCGGCGCCTTGCACCTGGGCAAGCTGCCGCCCGCTGTGCCGGCGCTGCAGGCCTCGCTCGGCATCGGTCTGGTGGAGGCCGGCTTTCTGCTGTCCCTGGTGCAGGTGGCGAGCATGACCTTGGGCCTGGTCGCCGGCCTCGCGGCCGACAGCATCGGCCTGCGGCGCAGCATGCTCACCGGGCTGGGCGTGCTGACGGTCGCCAGCCTGCTGGGCGGGCTGGTCGGCGCGGGCGTTTTGGGCCAGGCGCATGCCGTGCAGTGGCTGCTGGCGCTGCGCGCCGTCGAGGGCATCGGCTTTCTGCTGGCCGTGATGCCGGGCCCAGGCCTCATCCGCGCATTGACCCCGCCGGGCGCCGACAAGGCCGCGCTGGGCCTGTGGGGCGCCTACATGCCGCTTGGCGTGGCGCTGGCGTTGCTGCTGGGGCCCGCGCTGATCGCGTGGGGCGGATGGGCCGACTGGTGGTGGGCGCTGTCGCTGGTGTCGGCGCTGGCCGCGCTTTGGGTGTGGCTGGTGGTGCCGGGCGATGGTTCGCGTGCGGCGGCGGCCTCCGGGCAGGGCACCGCCGGCTGGTCGTCGCGCCTGCGCGCCACGGTCGGCGCGCGCGCTCCGTGGCTCGTGGGCCTCACGTTCGCTGTGTACTCGGCCCAGTGGATGGCCGTGATCGGCTTCTTGCCGGCCATTTACGCCGGCGCCGGCGTGCCGCCCGGCTGGAACGCGGTGCTGACCGCGCTGGCCGCGGCCATGAACATCGTCGGCAATATTGCTGGCGGCCGCTGGCTGCAGCGCGGCGTGGCGCCGCAGCGGTTGCTGCAACTTGGCTTCTTGACGATGGCGCTGGGCGGCGTCGCGGCCTTCGCGCAACTGGGGCAGGGCAGCGACGCGCTGAGCCTGCCACCCGCGCTGCGCTACATCGCGGTGTGCGCGTTCTCGCTGGGCGGCGGCATGGTGCCGGCCACGCTGTTCCTGCTGGGCGTGCGGCTGGCGCCCGGGCCTTCCACCGTGTCGACGACGATCGGGCTCATGCAGCAGGCGTCGTCCCTCGGGCAGTTCCTGGCGCCGCCGGCGGTGGCGTGGGTGGCCCACCGCGTCGGCGGGTGGCACTGGACCTGGACGGCCACGCTGGCCTGCTCGCTGATCGGCATGGCCATCGCGCGGCGGCTGGGGCGCATTCGCCCTGCGGCGGAGATGGCATGAGCGGCGCGGCGACAATCAGCGCCCTTCAGGCCGAAGCCGACATGCGGCGCTGGCTAGAGCGCGCGGTGATCGGCCTCAACCTGTGCCCGTTCGCGAAGGCGGTGCATGTGAAGGGGCAGATTCACTACGCCGTGTACGAGCCCGCCGATGACCCCGCTTCCGCCGACCTGATGGCGGCGCTGCTCGCGCAAGCCGCCGACCTCGCCGCCCTCGACGCCGCCGTGCGCGACACCACCCTTTTGATTGCACCCAACACCTTGGCCGACTTTCTGGACTTCAACGACTTCACGGCCCGTGCCGAGCGCCAGCTTGCGCGCGCCGGCTACGACGGCGTGTTCCAGCTGGCGAGCTTTCATCCGCAATTCCAGTTCGCCGGCACCGAGCCCGACGACCTGGGCAACGCCACCAACCGCGCGCCGTACCCCACGCTGCACCTGCTGCGCGAAGACAGCGTGGACCGCGCGGTCGACGCGTTTCCGGAGGCGCAAGCGATCTTCGAACGCAACATCGACACCCTCCAGGCGCTGGGCGCCCAGGGCTGGGCCGCGCTCGACGTCGGCCCCGGGAGTGCCAAGCCATGAACATGAAAACTGCCAGCAAAGAAGTGAAGACGAACAAGGTCGCCAAGGCCGACGCCGAACTGGCCGAGGTGCTGAAGCCCGGCCAGTCCGTCGAGCTGCTCAAGGAGCTGCACATCCTCACCCGCGAGGGCCGGCTCAACCAGGACTCGCGGCGCAAGCTCAAGCAGGTGTATCACCTGTTCCAGTTCATCGAGCAGTTGCTGCGGGAGCTGCCGGAGGAGGGCGCCGGTGCCACGCTGGCCGACCACGGCGCGGGCAAGTCGTACCTGGGCTTCATCATCTATGACCTGTTCTTCCGCGCGCGGCCGGGGGCAGGGCACGTGTACGGCATCGAGACGCGCGCCGAGCTGGTCGAGCGTTCGCGCGCGCTGGCGCAACGCCTGGGCTTCGAGCGCATGTCGTTTTTGAACCTGACCGTGGCCGAATCCGCAAAGGCCGGCGAGCTGCCCGAGCAGATCGACGTGGTCACCGCGCTGCACGCCTGCGACACCGCCACCGACGACGCCATCGCCTTCGGCCTTGCCAAGAAGGCGCGCTGCATGGTGCTGGTGCCTTGCTGCCAGGCCGAGGTGGCGGCCTGCCTGCGCGAAACCAAGGCGCTGGCACTGGCGCGCACCCCGCTGGCTGAGCTGTGGCGCCACCCGCTGCACACGCGCGAAATCGGCAGCCAGCTCACCAATGTGCTGCGCTGCCTGTACCTGGAAGCCAACGGCTACAGCGTCACCGTCACCGAGCTGGTGGGCTGGGAGCACAGCATGAAGAACGAGCTGATCCTGGCGCGCTACACCGGCCAGCGCAAGGCGAGTGCGGCGACGCGGCTGCGCGAGCTGCTGGCGCAGTTCGGGCTCGACACGCTGGGCGACACGCGCTTTCGCCTCGACTGAAGGCCAGTCCCCAAACCCGACAGGCCGGTCCGACCACCCGTTCAGCACCCGCTCAGTCCATGGCCCGCCTTCCCCGTCTGACCCTGGCCGACATGCCGCACCACGTGATCCAGCGCGGCAACAACCGCCAGCCGATCTTCGTGGACCGCGCCGACCACGAGAAGCTGCTCGCCCTGCTGGCCGAGAACGCCGTGCGCTTCGGCATCGCGCTGCATGCCTATGTGCTGATGGACAACCACTTCCACCTGCTGGCCACGCCCGACAGCACCACCGGCCTGCCGCAGTTCATGCAGTCGGTGGGGCGCAGCTATGTGCGCTACTTCAACGACCGGCACGGCCGCAGCGGCACGCTGTGGGAGGGGCGCTACAGGTCGACGCTGATCCAGACCGACCGCTACCTGCTGACCTGCATGGCCTACATCGACCTGAACCCGGTGCGCGCCGGCATGGCTGCGGACGCGCGGGACTTTCCCTGGTCCAGCCACGGCCACTACGCCGGCCTGCGGCACGACCGGCTTCTGACGCCGCACCCGCTGTACTGGGAGCTGGGCAACACGCCTTTTGCGCGGGAGGCCGCGTATGTCGAGTTGGTGCGCGGCGGGGTGCGGGCGGCCGACCAGAGCGCGCTGACCGAGGCCACATTGCGGGGCTGGGCGGCCGGCGACAACGATTTTCTGGATGGCTTGCAGAAGTCGACCGAGCGTCGCGTGGTCAAAGGCAAGGCCGGCCGGCCGCCTTCGACACCTGAATCCTGAGCTGCAATTCGGGCAGATCCATTGCCTGCCATGAATTCATTGCTTCTCTTTTTAATATGTCCCTAATTTAATTCTGACCAGAAAAGTCGGGATTTAATTGGAATCTGACCCCAATTAAAGTGTTTGGCATTCTTTGTGCATCGCAATATGCTCCCTTTCCCTGCGAAAACTGAAGGAGCGCGCCCATGACGACGGCTGCCGAGATTCAATATCTCCAAGAACACGGTCTGTATTCCGGTGCCGACGAGCACGATGCCTGCGGCGTCGGCTTTGTCGCACACATCAAGGGCGAAAAAAGCCATGCCATCGTGCAGCAGGGCTTGAAGATCCTCGAAAACCTCGACCATCGCGGCGCCGTGGGCGCCGACAAGCTCATGGGCGACGGCGCGGGCATCCTGATTCAGCTGCCCGACCACCTTTACCGCGAAGAAATGGCCAAGCAGGGCGTCACGCTGCCCCCGCCCGGCGAGTACGGCGTCGGCATGATCTTTCTGCCCAAGGAACACGCCTCGCGCCAGGCCTGCGAACAGGAGATGGAACGCGCCATCAAGGCCGAGGGCCAGGTGCTGCTCGGCTGGCGCGACGTGCCGGTGAACCGCGACATGCCCATGTCGCCCACCGTGCGCGAAAAGGAACCGCTGCTGCGCCAGGTGTTCATCGGCCGCGGCAACGACGTGATCGTGCAGGACGCGCTGGAACGCAAGCTCTACGTGATCCGCAAGACCGCCAGCGCCAACATCCAGCGCCTGAAGCTCAAGCACAGCAAGGAATACTACGTTCCGAGCATGTCCAGCCGCACCGTGGTCTACAAGGGCCTGCTGCTGGCGGACCAGGTCGGTACCTACTACCTCGACCTGCAGGACAAGCGCTGCGTCTCGGCCCTGGGCCTGGTGCACCAGCGCTTCTCGACCAACACCTTCCCTGAATGGCCGCTGGCCCACCCGTACCGCTACGTCGCCCACAACGGTGAAATCAACACGGTCAAGGGCAACTACAACTGGATGAAGGCGCGCGAAGGCGTCATGTCCTCGCCCGTGCTCGGCCCGGACCTGCAAAAGCTCTACCCCATCAGCTTTGCCGACCAGTCCGACACCGCCACCTTCGACAACTGCCTCGAGCTGCTGACGATGGCCGGCTACCCCATCAGCCAGGCCGTGATGATGATGATTCCCGAGCCCTGGGAACAGCACGCCACCATGGACCCGCGCCGCCGCGCGTTCTATGAGTACCACGCCGCCATGCTCGAGCCGTGGGACGGCCCGGCCTCTATCGTGTTCACCGACGGCCGCCAGATCGGCGCCACGCTCGACCGCAACGGCCTGCGCCCCTCGCGCTACTGCGTGACCGACGACGACCTGGTCATCATGGCGTCGGAATCAGGCGTGCTGCCCGTGCCCGAGCAGAAGATCGTGCGCAAGTGGCGCCTGCAGCCCGGCAAGATGTTCCTCATCGACCTGGAGCAGGGCCGCATGATCGACGACGAGGAGGTCAAGTCCACCCTCGCCAACAGCAAGCCCTACAAGCAGTGGATCGAAAACCTGCGCATCAAGCTCGACAGCGTGAAGGCCGAGCCGGTCTCCGCACCGCTGAGCCAGGTCGCTTTGCTCGACCGCCAGCAGGCCTTTGGCTACACGCAGGAAGACATCAAGTTCCTGATGAGCCCGATGGCGCAGGCCGGCGAAGAGGGCATCGGCTCCATGGGCAACGACAGCCCGCTGGCCGTGCTCTCCAGCAAGAACAAGCCGCTGTACAACTACTTCAAGCAGTTGTTTGCACAGGTGACCAACCCGCCGATCGACCCGATCCGCGAAGCCATCGTGATGTCGCTGGTGTCCTTCATCGGCCCCAAGCCCAACCTGCTGGACATCAACCAGGTCAACCCGCCTATGCGGCTCGAAGTGAGCCAGCCGATTCTCGACTTCTCCGACATGGCGAAGCTGCGCGACATCGGCAAGTACACGCAGGGCAAGTTCAAGAGCTACGCGCTGGACATCACCTACCCGCTCGCCTGGGGCGACGAAGGTGTCGAAGCCAAGCTGGCCTCGCTGTGCGCCGAAGCGGTGGACGCCATCAAGGGCGGCCACAACATCCTGATCATCAGCGACCGCGGCGTGAGCCCCACGCAGGTGGCCATTCCCGCCGTGCTGGCGCTGTCGGCGGTGCACCAGTACCTGGTGCGTGAAGGCCTGCGCACCACGGCCGGCCTGGTGGTGGAAACCGGTTCGGCGCGCGAGGTGCATCACTTCGGCGTGCTCGCGGGCTATGGCGCGGAAGCCGTGCACCCGTACCTGGCCATGGAAACCCTGGCGGCCATGCACGCCGACCTGCCGGGCGACCTGAGCGCGGAGAAGGCGGTCTACAACTACGTGAAGGCCATCGGCAAGGGTCTGTCCAAGATCATGTCGAAGATGGGTGTCAGCACCTACATGAGCTACTGCGGCGCGCAGCTGTTCGAGGCCATCGGCCTGAACACGCAGACCGTGGACAAGTACTTCACCGGCACCGCCAGCCGCGTGCAGGGCATCGGCGTGTTCGAGATCGCCGAGGAAGCCATCCGCATGCACAAGGCCGCCTTCGGTGACGACCCGGTGCTGGCCAACATGCTGGACGCCGGCGGCGAATACGCCTGGCGCACCCGCGGTGAAGAGCACATGTGGACGCCCGACGCCATTGCCAAGCTGCAGCACAGCACGCGCTCCAACAACTGGAACACGTACAAGGAATACGCGCAGCTCATCAACGACCAGAACCGCCGCCACCTCACGCTGCGCGGCCTGTTCGAGTTCAAGATCGACCCGGCCAAGGCCATTCCGGTGGACGAGGTCGAGTCGGCCGCGGACATCGTCAAACGCTTTGCCACCGGCGCGATGTCGCTGGGCTCCATCAGCACCGAGGCGCACGCCACGCTCGCCATTGCCATGAACCGCATCGGCGGCAAGAGCAACACGGGCGAGGGCGGTGAAGACCCGGCGCGCTACCGCAACGAGCTCAAGGGCATCCCGATCAAGCAGGGCGACACGCTCAAGAGCGTGATCGGTGCCGAGAACGTCGAGGTCGACCTGCCGCTGAAGGACGGCGACTCGCTGCGTTCGCGCATCAAGCAGGTGGCGTCGGGCCGCTTCGGCGTCACGGCCGAGTACCTGCATTCGGCCGACCAGATCCAGATCAAGATGGCGCAAGGCGCCAAGCCGGGCGAGGGCGGCCAGCTGCCGGGTGGCAAGGTCACCGAGTACATCGGCAAGCAGCGCTATGCCGTGCCGGGCGTGGGCCTCATTTCGCCGCCGCCGCACCACGACATCTACTCGATCGAAGACCTCGCGCAGCTCATTCACGACCTGAAGAACACCGCGCCGCACGCCAGCATCAGCGTGAAGCTGGTGAGCGAAATTGGCGTGGGCACCATTGCCGCGGGCGTGGCCAAGTGCAAGAGCGACCACGTCGTGATTGCCGGGCATGACGGCGGCACGGGCGCATCGCCCTGGTCGTCGATCAAGCACGCGGGCAGCCCGTGGGAAATCGGCCTGGCCGAGACGCAGCAGACGCTGGTGCTCAACCGCCTGCGCAGCCGCATCCGCGTGCAGGCCGACGGCCAGATGAAGACCGGCCGCGACGTTGCCATTGGCGCGTTGCTGGGCGCGGACGAGTTCGGCTTTGCCACCGCGCCGCTGGTGGTCGAGGGCTGCATCATGATGCGCAAGTGCCACCTGAACACCTGCCCGGTGGGCGTGGCCACGCAAGACCCGCTGCTGCGCAAGAAGTTCTCGGGCAAGCCCGAGCACGTCGTCAACTACTTCTTCTTTGTGGCGGAAGAAGTGCGCCAGATCATGGCCCAGCTGGGCATCCGCAAGTTCAACGACCTGATCGGCCGCGCCGACCTGCTCGACATGCGCAAGGGCATCGAGCACTGGAAGGCCTCGGGCCTGGACTTCAGCCGCCTGTTCGCGCTGCCGAACGTGCCGGCCGACGTGCCGCGCTTCCATGTGGAGAACCAGGAGCACGGCCTGGAGCGCGCGCTGGACGTCAAGCTCATCGAGAAGTCGCGTCCCGCCATCGACAAGGGCGAGAAGGTGCAGTTCATCGAGGTGGTGCGCAACGTGAACCGCTCGGTGGGCGCCATGCTGTCGGGCGCGCTGACCAAGGTGCACCCGCAAGGCCTGCCCGACGACTCGATCCGCATCCAGCTCGAAGGCACGGGCGGCCAGTCGTTCGGCGCCTTCCTGGCACGCGGCATCACGCTGTACCTGATCGGCGACGCCAACGACTACACCGGCAAGGGCCTGTCCGGCGGCCGCGTGGTGGTGCGCCCCAGCCTCGACTTCCGCGGTGAAGCGGTGCGCAACACCATCGTGGGCAACACCGCGCTGTACGGCGCGACCACCGGCGAGGCCTACCTGTGCGGCGTGGCCGGTGAACGCTTCGCGGTGCGCCTGTCGGGTGCCACGGCGGTCATTGAAGGCACCGGCGACCACGGTTGCGAATACATGACGGGCGGCACGGTGGCCGTGCTGGGCCAGACGGGCCGCAACTTTGCGGCCGGCATGAGCGGCGGCGTTGCCTTCGTCTACGACGAAGACGGCCAGTTCGCCACGCGCTGCAATCTCTCGATGGTGTCGCTGGACAAGGTGCTGACCTCGGCCGAACAAACGGCCAGCGTGCACCGCAAGATCTGGCACGGCGGCGTGACCGACGAAGCGCAGCTGAAGAAGCTGCTCGAGGACCACCACCGCTGGACCGGCAGCAAGCGCGCACGCGAACTGCTCGACACCTGGGCCGTGTCGCGCACCAAGTTCGTGAAGGTGTTCCCGAACGAATACAAGCGCGCGCTGGCCGAGCTGCACGACCGCAAGGTCGAGCTCACGAGCAGTGGCAACAATGCGCACGCCGGCCTCGAGCCGCATGCGCTGACCGCACCGGCCGCCGTCTGAGCGCGGCCACAGATACGAAGAACAGAGGAATCACGATGGGCAAGATCACTGGCTTCATGGAGCATGAGCGCGTCGAGGAGGGCTACAAGCCCGTCGAGGAGCGCGTCAAGCACTACAAGGAATTTGTTGTCGGCCTCGACACCGACCAGGCCAAGGTGCAGGGCGCGCGCTGCATGGACTGCGGCACGCCGTTCTGCAACAGCGGCTGCCCGGTCAACAACATCATTCCGGACTTCAACGACCTGGTGTACCGCAACGACTGGCAGAACGCCTTCGCGGTGCTCGACTCGACCAACAACTTCCCCGAGTTCACCGGCCGCATCTGCCCCGCGCCCTGCGAGGCGGCCTGCGTGCTCAACGTGAACGACGACCCGGTGGGCATCAAGTCGCTGGAGCACGCGATCATCGACCGCGCCTGGGACGAAGGCTGGGTGGCGCCGCGCGTCGCCAAGCACAAGACCGGCAAGAAGGTGGCCGTGGTGGGCGCGGGCCCGGCCGGCATGGCCGCTGCCCAGCAGTTGGCGCGCGTGGGCCACGACGTGACGCTGTTCGAAAAGAACGACCGCATCGGCGGCCTGCTGCGCTACGGCATTCCCGACTTCAAGATGGAGAAGACGCACATCGACCGCCGCGTCGAGCAGATGAAGGCCGAGGGCGTCACCTTTCGCACCGGCGTGATGGTCGGTGCCGCGAAAGACCCGCTGGGCAAGGGCTCCAAGGTCACCAACCTGGCCAAGGAAACCGTCACGCCCGAGCAGTTGCACAAAGACTTCGACGCCGTGCTGCTCACCGGCGGCGCAGAACAGTCGCGCGACCTGCCGGTGCCCGGCCGCGACCTCGACGGCATTCATTTCGCGATGGAGTTCCTGCCCCAGCAAAACCGCGTGAATGCGGGCGACAAGGTCAAGGGCCAACTGCGCGCCGAGGGCAAGCATGTGATCGTCATCGGCGGTGGCGACACCGGCTCCGACTGCGTGGGCACCAGCAACCGCCACGGCGCGCTCAGCGTCACGCAGTTCGAGCTGATGGCGCAGCCGCCCGAGGAAGAGAACCGCCCCATGACCTGGCCGTACTGGCCGATCAAGCTGCGCACCAGCTCCAGCCATGAAGAAGGCTGCGAGCGCGAGTTCGCCATCTCCACCAAGGAGTTCATCGGCGAAAAGGGCAAGGTCACCGGCCTGAAGACCGTGCGCGTCGAATGGAAGGACGGCCGCATGCAAGAGGTTGCCGGCAGCGAGCAGATCCTGAAGGCCGACCTTGTGCTGCTTGCCATGGGCTTCATCAGCCCCGTGGCCACCGTGCTGGACACCTTTGGTGTCGAGAAGGACGCGCGCGGCAACGCCAAGGCAACGGTCGACTTCATCGGCGGCTATGCCACCAGCGTGCCGAAGGTCTTTGCGGCGGGCGACATTCGCCGTGGCCAGTCGCTGGTTGTGTGGGCCATTCGCGAGGGCCGTCAAGCCGCGCGTTCGGTGGATGAATTTCTGATGGGTTTCAGCGACTTGCCGCGCTGAATTTTGTTTCAATTTTGCGGGGCCGGTCACGGCCCCGTTATCATCCGCGTGAAACCGCATGCCGGGATGCTTGAAAAAGCGCCCCGGCTTTTTTATTGAGATGGACCCTGCCGCACCCCCGCCACATCCCTTCGTAGAGTTCCGCGACGTCACGTTCGGCTACGGTGCGCGCGCCATCCTCGACGGCGTTTCCTTCAGCGTTCCGCGCGGCAAGGTGACCGCCCTGATGGGCGCATCGGGCGGTGGCAAGACCACTGTCTTGCGACTGATCGGCGGACAGCAGAAGGCACAGCGCGGCGAGGTGCTTTTCGACGGTCAGGACGTCGTCAGCTTCGATGCGCCAGCGCTCTATGCGGCACGACGGCGCATGGGCATGCTGTTTCAGTTTGGCGCGCTGTTCACCGACATGACCGTGTTCGACAACGTGGCCTTTCCGCTGCGCGAGCACACGCAACTCTCCGAAGCGCTGGTGCGCGACATCGTGCTGATGAAGCTAGATGCCGTCGGCCTGCGCGGCGCGCGCGACCTGATGCCCACCGAGGTGTCGGGCGGCATGGCGCGGCGCGTGGCACTGGCGCGTGCCATTGCGCTGGACCCCGACCTCGTGATGTACGACGAGCCCTTCGCCGGCCTCGACCCCATTTCGCTGGGCACCGCGGCGCGCCTCATTCGCCAGCTCAACGACACGCTCGGCCTCACCAGCATCATCGTGTCGCACGACCTGGAAGAAACCCTCCGCATCGCCGACCACGTGATCATTCTGGCCAACGGCGGCATTGCCGCGCAGGGCACGCCCGACGATGTGCGCAACAGCGTCGACCCGCTGGTCCATCAGTTCGTCAATGCACTGCCCGACGGGCCGGTGCGGTTCCACTACCCGGGCGTCAGCATCGAAGACGACTTCGGCAATGTGGAAGGGGGGCGGTCATGAGTTGGTGGAAGCCCGCCGATGTCGGCTTTGCGGTGCGCAGCCGGCTGGCCAACCTGGGCCATGGCGCGAAGCTCTTCCTGCGGCTCCTGGGCCCCGGCGCGCAGATCATGCGGCGCTTCAGCCTCGTGCGCGACCAGATCCACTTTCTGGGCAACTACTCGCTCGCGATCATCGGCGTGTCAGGGTTGTTCGTGGGCTTCGTGCTGGGGCTGCAGATGTACTACGCGCTGCAGCGCTACGGTTCTTCCGAAGCGCTGGGCCTGCTGGTCACGCTGAGCCTGGTGCGCGAGCTCGGCCCGGTGGTGGCGGCGCTGCTGTTCACCGGGCGTGCCGGCACCTCGCTCACCGCGGAAATCGGCCTCATGAAGGCCGACGAGCAACTGAGCGCCATGGAAATGATGGCGGTCGACCCGGTGCAGCGCATTCTTGCGCCGCGCTTCTGGGCCGGCGTCATCACCATGCCGCTGCTGGCGGCCGTGTTCAGCGCGGTCGGCATCATGGGCGGTTATGTGGTGGGCGTGCTGATGCTGGGTGTCGACCCGGGCGCGTTCTGGGGGCAGATGCAAGGCGGCGTCGATGTGTGGCGTGACGTGGGCAACGGCGTCATCAAGAGCGTCGTTTTCGGCTTCACCGTGACTTTCATCGCGCTGCTGCAGGGCTATGAAGCCCAGCCGACGCCCGAGGGCGTGTCGCGCGCGACCACGCGCACCGTGGTGACGGCATCGCTGGCGGTGCTGGGGCTCGACTTCTTGTTGACCGCCATGATGTTCAGTATCTAAAGGGGCCCGGGCCCCATCGTTCTAAAGAGTGCAAACCATGCAACGTTCCAACAACGACATCTGGGTCGGCCTGTTCGTGCTGATCGGCGCGGCGGCCCTGCTGTTTCTCGCGCTGCAGTCGGCCAACCTGCTGAGCCTGAATTTCCAGAAGACCTACGCGGTGACCGCGCGCTTCGACAACATCGGCGGGCTCAAGCCGCAAACGGCGGTGAAGAGCGCCGGGGTGGTGGTGGGCCGGGTCGAGTCGATCACCTTCAACGACAAGTCCTTTCAGGCCGACGTGACGCTGGCATTGCAAAACCGCTACAGTTTTCCCAAGGACAGTTCGCTCAAGATCCTGACCAGTGGCCTGCTCGGCGAGCAGTACATCGGGATCGAGGCGGGCGCCGAGGAGAAGAACCTGCAGGCCGGCGACACCATCACAGCCACGCAATCGGCGGTTGTGCTGGAAAATCTGATCAGCCAGTTCCTCTACAGCAAAGCCGCCGATGGGAGTTCGAGCTCCGGTTCGGCGCAGGGCACTCCCAATAAAAAATGAAAACACGATCCTTCTTGCATGCCGCCCCAATTGCTATGAAAAACATAGCCAAATACGCCCGCTGGACCAGCGCGGCAGCCTTGTTCGCCCTTGTGGCCGGCTGCGCGACCGGCCCCAACGCGAATCCGTCCGACCCGTTCGAGCCGTTCAACCGCGGTGTGTTCACGTTCAACGACAAGCTCGACGAGGCCGTGCTCGTGCCGGTGTCGACCGCTTACGTGAAGGTGCTGCCCTCGATGGTGCGCACCGGCGTGAGCAACTTCTTTGGCAACCTGGGCGACGTCTGGAGCTTTGCCAACAGCGTGGCCCAGCTCAAGCTGCAAAACAGCGCCGAGACCTTCATGCGGGTCAACGTCAACACCTTCTTCGGCCTTGGCGGCCTGCTCGATGTGGCGACCGAAGCTGGCATCGACCGCCACGACGAAGACTTCGGCCAGACGCTGGGCCGCTGGGGCGTGGGTGCGGGTCCGTACATCGTGCTGCCGGTGCTCGGGCCGTCCACGCTGCGCGACACGATCGCCAAGCCGGTCGACTTCTACGGCGATGCGCTCAATGCCGTGAACGACGTGGCATGGCGCAATTCGCTGACCGTGCTGCGTGTGGTGGACAAGCGCTCGCAATACCTGCGCGCCGGTCGCCTGATCGACGACGCCGCGCTCGACAAGTACTCCTTCACGCGCGATGCCTTCCTGCAACGCCGCCGCAGCCTCATCCAGGACGGCAAGTCGTCCGACGACGACGCGGGCAAGTAGCAGGTACAACAGGTACAACGAGCAAACCGAACGCGCAAGGACATACCCCCGGCCCAGGCCGAGCGCTTGCATTCCGTTGCAAGGCTTCACCTGCGCTAAAGGAACCCGGTCGTCCCGGGTCCTGTCCAAACCGTTCAAGTCGTGGCACGCCGTTTTGTTTGCGTGCTGCGTCCAATCCGAAACCAGAGGGACCTCTCAATGAACAACAAGATGACTCTGCCGCGCCGCAGCTTCGGCCACATGGTGTTGGCCGGCGCAATGCTGTTCAGCGCCGCAGCCGCCTTCGTGACCCCCGCGCGCGCTGCCGACGAAACCCCCGATGCGCTGGTGAAGCGCATCTCGACCGACGTGCTCGACACCATCAAGTCGGACAAGTCGATCAAGTCGGGTGATGTCAGCAAGATCATGGTGCTGGTCGACAGCAAGATCATGCCCAACGTCAACTTCCAGCGCATGACGGCCTCGGCCGTCGGCCCGGCCTGGCGCTCGGCCACACCGGAGCAGCAAAAGCGCCTGCAGGAAGAGTTCAAGACGCTGCTGGTGCGCACTTACGCGGGCGCGCTCGACCAAGTCAGCGACCAGACCGTCACCGTGCGCCCGTTCCGCGGTTCCGCCGACGACACCGACGTGCTCGTGCGCACCGAGGTCAAGGGCCGTGGCGACCCGGTGCAACTCGACTACCGTCTTGAGAAGACCCCCGGCCAAGGCGCCGGCTGGAAGGTCTACAACCTGAACGTGCTGGGCGTGTGGCTGGTCGATACCTACCGCACCCAGTTCTCGCAGGAAATCAACAAGAGCGGTGTCGACGGCCTGATTGCGGCGCTCGCGGCGCGCAACAAGGGCAACAGCAAGGGCTGACACCCATGCTGGTCCTGCCCACGCGCCTGACTCACGACGAGGCCCCCGCCTGCATGCGCATGCTGCAGCAGGGGCTCAAAGGCCAGGCTGACTCGTCCTCCACCGTGGTGGACGCCACGGCCCTGGCGCAGTTCGATTCGTCGGCCCTCGCGGTGCTGCTCGAATGCCGGCGCGAGTCCAGCGCGCTGGGTCGCGGCTTCTCGGTCAAGGGCCTGTCGCCGCGGCTGCGCGAGCTGGCCGCTCTGTACGGAATCGCAGGCCTTTTGCCGGCCGCGCCCTGAAAAAGTAACGGCCCCGTAAAATCGCGGGCTCCCATGCCCGCGATCTCATTCCAATCGGTCTCCAAGACCTACCCCCCCTCCAAGCAGCAAAAAGCCCAAGGCAAGTCCGGGCTGAAGGCCGTCGACGAGGTCACATTCCAGATAGAGCCAGGCGAGTTCTTCGGCCTGCTCGGGCCGAACGGGGCAGGCAAGACCTCCCTGATCAGCATGCTCGCGGGGCTGTCCCGCCCCACGTCCGGCAGCATCAGCGTGCATGGCTTCGACGTGCAGCGCGACTTTGCCGAGGCGCGCCGCCAGTTGGGCATCGTGCCGCAGGAACTGGTGTTCGACCCCTTCTTCAATGTGCGCGAGTCGCTGCGCATTCAGTCGGGCTACTTCGGCATCAAGAACAACGAAGCCTGGATCGACGAGCTGCTGCAGAGCTTGGGCCTGGCCGACAAGGCCACCGCCAACATGCGCCAGCTCTCTGGCGGCATGAAGCGCCGTGTGCTGGTGGCGCAGGCGCTGGTGCACAAGCCGCCGGTGATCGTGCTCGACGAGCCCACGGCCGGTGTCGACGTCGAGCTGCGCCAAACGCTTTGGCAGTTCGTCGCCAAGCTCAACAAGCAGGGCAGCACCGTGCTGCTGACCACCCATTACCTCGAAGAGGCAGAGGCGCTGTGCAACCGCATCGCCATGCTCAAGCTGGGCCGCGTGATTGCGCTCGACCGCACCAGCGAGCTGCTGAAGTCGGCCGCGAGCAATGTGCTGCGCTTCAAGACCGACGCCATGCTGCCCTGGGCCATTGCCCAGCATGCGCGCATCACCGGGCGCATCGTGCAGCTGCCGGCGCAGAACGCCCATGAAGTCGAACAACTGCTGGCCGCAATCCGCGAAGCCGGCGTCGCCGTGGAAGACGTGGAAATGCGCAAGGCCGACCTGGAAGACGTGTTCATCGACCTGATGGCGGGCGAGCAGACCCCGCTGGAGGTGGCGCGATGAGCGCCGCGCCGGGCCGCCCCAAGCAAGCGAGGCTCCCCCTTGGGCGGACGCGCAAACACGCAGTGCCGCGCAAGGGGGTCCTATGATGGCCGTCACCGGGTGGCGCGCGCTGCTCTACAAAGAGACGCTGCGCTTCTGGAAGGTCGGCTTTCAGACGGTGGGTGCACCGGTGCTCACCGCGCTGCTGTACCTGATGGTGTTCGGCCATGTGCTCGAAGGCCGCGTCACGGTCTACGGCACCGTCGGCTACACGGCCTTCCTGGTGCCTGGCCTCGTGATGATGAGCGTGCTGCAGAACGCGTTTGCCAACAGCTCGTCTTCGATCATCCAGAGCAAGATCATGGGCAACCTGGTGTTCGTGCTGCTCACGCCGCTGTCGCATTGGGGCTGGTTTTTCGCCTATGTGGGCTCGTCGCTCATCCGCGGCCTGGCCGTGGGGCTGGGCGTGTTCGTGGTGACCGTGTTCTTCGCGACGCCGGACTTCGTGGCGCCGGTCTGGATCATCGTGTTCGCGTTCCTGGGCGCCGCGATGCTCGGCACGCTGGGCCTCATTGCAGGGCTCTGGGCCGAGAAGTTCGACCAGATGGCCGTGTTCCAGAATTTTCTGATCATGCCCATGACCTTTCTGTCGGGCGTGTTCTATTCCATCGGTTCGCTGCCGCCGTTCTGGCAGAAGGTGAGCCACCTGAACCCGTTCTTCTACATGATCGACGGCTTCCGCTACGGCTTCTTCGGCGTGAGCGACGCCTCGCCCTGGCTCAGCCTGGGCATCGTCGGCACCGCCTGGCTGGTGGTGAGCGCCATTGCCGTTCATCTCCTGCGCATCGGCTACAAAATCCGAAGCTGACCGCTTCATTCCAGACCCCATGACCGCCGAACAACTCCAGGCCCTGATCCAGTCCCATCTTCCGTGCGAGCACATCACGCTGGAGGGGGACGGCCGACATTGGTACGCCACCATTGTCTCGGCCGAATTCGAGGGCAAGCGCGCGATCCAGCGCCATCAGCGGGTCTACGCCACCCTCGGTGCGAAAATGCACACCGACGAGGTGCATGCGCTTTCGATGAAGACCTACACGCCGGCCGAATGGGCGGCAGTGGAAAAATAACGTTTCGGCCCTTGCGGGGGCCTTTGATTTCGCTGGAATTCCGATGGACAAACTTCTGATTCGCGGCGGGCGAGAGCTCCGCGGCGAAGTACTCATTTCCGGCGCCAAGAACGCCGCGCTGCCCGAGCTGTGCGCGGCGCTGCTGACCGACCAGCCGGTGACGCTGCACAACGTGCCGCGCCTGCAGGACGTGTCGACCATGCTCAAGCTGCTGCGCAACATGGGCGTGACCGCCGAGCGTGACGACAACGGCACCGTGCAGCTCAACGCCGCCGACCTCACCAACCCCGAGGCTCCGTACGAGCTGGTGAAGACCATGCGCGCCTCCGTGCTGGCCCTTGGCCCGCTGCTGGCGCGCTTCGGCCACGCCAAGGTGTCGCTGCCGGGCGGTTGCGCCATCGGCTCGCGGCCGGTCGATCAGCACATCAAGGGCCTGCAGGCCATGGGCGCGGAGATATTGGTCGAGCACGGCTACATGGTCGCGCGCCTGCCCGAAGGCCGCACCCGCCTGAAGGGCGCGCGCATTCTGACCGACATGGTCACCGTCACCGGCACCGAAAACTTTCTGATGGCCGCCGTGCTGGCCGAGGGCGAAACGCTGCTCGAAAACGCCGCGCAGGAGCCCGAGATCGTCGACCTGGCCGAGATGCTCATTCGCATGGGCGCGAAGATCGAAGGCCACGGCACCAGCCACATCCGCATTCAGGGCGTGGAAAAACTGCACGGCTGCGGACACGCCGTGGTGGCCGACCGCATCGAGGCCGGCACCTTTCTTTGCGCCGTGGCGGCCACGGGCGGCGAGGCCTTTTTGCGCCACGCGCGCGGCGACCACATGGACGCCGTGATCGACAAGCTGCGCGAGGCGGGCTGCACGGTGACCAGCGAAAAAGACGGCGTGCGCATCGGCTCGAAAGGCCCGGCGCACGAGAACCTGAAGGCGCAAAGCTTCAGCACCACCGAGTACCCGGGCTTTCCGACCGACATGCAGGCCCAGTTCATGGCCCTGAACGTCATTGCGCGCGGCGCCTCGATGGTCACCGAGACCATCTTCGAAAACCGCTTCATGCATGTGAACGAAATGGTGCGCCTGGGCGCGCGCATTCATGTGGAGGGCAAGGTGGCCATGGTCGAGGGCGTGCAACAGCTCTCGGGCGCCACCGTGATGGCCACCGACCTGCGCGCGTCCGCCAGCCTGGTCATTGCCGGCCTCGTGGCCGAGGGCGAAACGCTGGTCGACCGCATCTACCACCTGGACCGGGGCTACGACCGCATGGAAGCCAAGCTGCGCGGCCTGGGTGCCGACATCGAACGTGTGACCGGAGCCGCAGCATGATCACCCTGGCACTCTCAAAGGGCCGCATCTTCGAAGAGACGATGCCTCTGCTGGCCGCCGCCGGCATCGAGGTCACCGAAGACCCCGAGAAGTCGCGCAAGCTCATCCTCGCCACCACCCGGCCCGACGTGCGCGTGGTGCTGGTGCGCGCGTCCGACGTGCCCACCTACGTGCAGTACGGCGGCGCCGACCTGGGCGTGACCGGGCTGGACGTGCTGCTGGAAAACGGCAACCAGGGCATGTACCAGCCGCTGGACCTGCGCATCGCGGCCTGCCGCCTGAGCGTGGCCGTGCGCAACGACTACGACTACGCCTCGGCCGTGAAGCAGGGCTCGCGCCTGCGCGTTGCCACCAAGTACGTGGGCCTGTCGCGCGACTTCTTCGCCAGCAAGGGTGTGCACGTCGACCTGATCAAGCTCTACGGCAGCATGGAGCTGGCGCCCCTCACGGGCCTGGCCGACGCCATCGTCGACCTGGTCTCGACCGGCAACACGCTCAAGGCCAACCACCTCGTCGAGGTGGAACGCATCATGGACATCAGCGCCCGCCTGGTGGTCAACCAGGCCGCGCTGAAGCTCAAGCGCGAGCCCATCCGCCGCATCATCGACGCGTTTGCGTCGGCCATTCCTGCCGCTCCTTCCGCCTGAATCTTTTCCCCACGCCCATGACTCTGCAAGCCGCCCCCGCCCGACTCTCCACGACTTCAGCCAGCTTTGACGCTGAATTCAAGGCGCGGCTGCATTGGTCCGCCGACGCGGACGCGGCCATCGAGAAGGTGGTGGCGGACATCCTGGCCGATGTGCAAAAGCGCGGCGACGACGCGGTGCTGGAGTACACGCGCCGGTTCGACGGGCTGGGTGCCGCGTCGGTGGCCGAGCTCGAACTGACGCAGGCCGACTTCAAGGAAGCCTTCGACTCATTGCCCGCTGTGCAGCGCGACGCCCTGCAAGCCGCGGCCGACCGCGTGCGCAGCTACCACGAGGCACAGAAAAAGGCCTCCGGCGAAAGCTGGAGCTACCGCGACGCCGACGGCACGCTGCTGGGCCAGAAGGTCACGCCGCTCGACCGCGTCGGCATCTACGTGCCCGGCGGCAAGGCGGCCTATCCGTCGAGCCTGCTGATGAACGCCATTCCGGCCCACGTGGCCGGCGTCGGCGAAATCATCATGGTGGTGCCGACGCCCGTGAAGGGCAGCGTGGCCACCGGCGGCGCGGGCGGGCAGTCGGCTACCAGGGGCGAGCGCAACGTGCTGGTGCTGGCCGCCGCCTACGTTGCGGGCGTCACGCGCGCCTTCACCATCGGCGGCGCGCAGGCCGTGGCCGCGCTGGCCTACGGCACGGCCACCGTGCCGGCCGTCGACAAGATCACCGGCCCCGGCAACGCCTATGTGGCCGCCGCCAAGCGCCGCGTGTTCGGCACCGTGGGCATCGACATGATCGCGGGCCCGAGCGAAATTCTGGTGCTGGCCGACGGCACCGCGCCGCCCGACTGGGTGGCCATGGACCTGTTCAGCCAGGCCGAGCACGACGAGCTGGCCCAGAGCATCCTGCTGTGCCCCGACGCGGCCTACATCGATCGCGTGCAGGCCGAAATCGACCGCCTGCTGCCCACCATGCCGCGCGCGGAAATCATCGCTGCCTCGCTCAACGGCCGTGGCGCGCTGATCCACACCAGGAGCATGGAAGAGGCCTGCGAGATCAGCAACCGCATCGCCCCCGAACACCTTGAAGTGAGCAGCAGCGAACCGCACCGCTGGGAGCCGCTGTTGCGCCATGCCGGCGCGATCTTCCTGGGCGCCTTCACCAGCGAGAGCCTGGGCGACTACTGCGCCGGCCCCAACCACGTGCTGCCCACTAGCGGCACGGCGCGCTTCTCCAGCCCGCTGGGTGTGTACGACTTTCAGAAGCGCTCCAGCCTGATCGAGGTGAGCGAGGCCGGCGCCCAGGTACTGGGCCCCATTGCCGTGACGCTGGCCGAAGGCGAGGGCCTGCAGGCGCACGCCGAGGCCGCCCGAATGCGGCTGCGTAAGATCTGAGCTTCCACAACAAGCCTCCGGGGGGAGCAAGCAAGATGATTGATCGTCTGTACCGTTCGCGTCTTTTCAGGTTCGCCACCGGCCTCGTCGCTGGCGCCGCATTGCTGGCGGCCTGCACCCAGATGCCGCAGCAGGTTCTGCGCGACGAGCCGGCCCGCAGTGCCACGGCCAGCGCCGCGCCGGCCGCTCCCGCGCCGCAGCTCGGCACCCAGTGGGGCGAAGGCCTTGAGTCGAAGACCCGCGCGGTCGTCACCAAGCGCCTGTCCGCCCAGCCCGACGACGTGGCTTCGCTCGGCTACAACGAAGCCTCCGCCGTGCGCCGCGCCGTGGGTGCCAACCCCGAGCGGCGCCTGAGCATGATGCTGGCCGACGGTGACGTCGAATGGTCGGTGCTCGACGAAGAAGGCCGTGCTTTGCCGCTGCAGCGCGCGCGCCGTGGCGCGGGCCCCGACGACATGTTCCGCCTGGCCGGCGTCGAAGGCGCGCGCTACACGCTGCGCTTTCGCAACCTGAGCGAGCGCAGCTACGAGGTGATTGCCACCGTCGACGGGCTCGATGTGCTCAACGGCAAGCCCGGCAGCCTGCGCAGCGGCGGCTACGTGCTGCGCCCGCTGCAGGCACTCACCATCGAGGGCTTTCGCAAGAGCCAGAACGAGGTGGCCGCCTTTCGCTTTGCCGCGCCCGGCCGTGCCTACGCCGCCAACAGCGAAGCCGGCGACGTGCGCAACATCGGTGTGATTGGTGCCGCGCTGTTCGAACTGGAAGAGCGCGACGCACCGCGCCGCCAGCGCCGTGACGCCGCCCCGTCGCGGCCCAGCGCCTTCCCGGCCGATGGTGCCGACGGTGCCTACGCGCCACCACCGCGCTACCGAAAATGACCGCCCTGAAGCGCGTCGCCATCCTGCTGCTCGCCCTGGCCGCGGCCGCGGGTGCCCAGGCCATGAGCATCCGCGAGCTGCGCACGCTCGAGGCCGCCGAAAAAGACGGCAAGGCCTACGCCAGCTACTACCTGGTCGGCGTGCTCGAAGGCCTGCGCGAAGGCGTTGAATCGTCGCAGCGCGACGGGCACAAGCCCGTGTTCTGCGTCGAGGGCCGCCGCCTCGAACCCGCCATGGCGCGCTCGCTCTACCAGGGCGAGCTGACCCGCAACGCCGAGAGTTATGAAGCCGACATGCCCGTGCAACTGGTCATGGCCGGCGCTTTGAAAAACAGCTACCGCTGCACCCGATGACCGCTCCTGAATCTGCCCGCCTCCCGATCGACCGCATCCGCAACGACGTGCGGGCCATGCATGCCTACGCGGTGCAGGACGCGAGCGGCTTCATCAAGCTCGATGCCATGGAAAACCCCTTCGGCCTGCCGCCCGCGCTGCAGGCCGAGCTGGGTGCGCGGCTGGGCGCGTTGGCGCTCAACCGCTACCCGGGCGAGCGCGGCGCCGAGCTGCAACGCGCGCTGGCCGCGCACGCGCAAATGCCCGAAGGCTTTGCCCTGATGCTGGGCAACGGCTCCGACGAACTTATTTCCCTGCTCGACATTGCCTGCGACCAGCCTGGTGCCACCG
Organism: Variovorax sp. H27-G14; assembly: GCF_046156345.1. Taxonomy (NCBI): domain Bacteria; kingdom Pseudomonadati; phylum Pseudomonadota; class Betaproteobacteria; order Burkholderiales; family Comamonadaceae; genus Variovorax; species Variovorax sp. H27-G14. The sequence continues at coordinate 781,263 of NZ_JAYLVN010000001.1, read as the reverse complement.
TGCTGGCGCCGCTGCCCGGCTTCGTGATGTACGCCATGAGCGCCCAGCTGCAGGGCCTGCGCTTCGTGGGCGTGCCGCTCACGGCCGACTTCGAGCTGGACGAGGCCGCCATGCTGGCCACCATCGCGCGCGAGAAGCCCGCCATCGTCTACCTGGCCTATCCGAACAACCCGACCGCCAACCTCTGGGACGACGCCGTCATCGAAAAGATCGTGCTGGCCCAGGGCGCGCAGGGCGGCCTGGTGGTGATGGACGAGGCCTACCAGCCCTTTGCCGCCAGGAGCTACATCGACCGCCTGGCAAAACACGGCCACGTGCTGCTGATGCGCACGCTCAGCAAGTTCGGCCTGGCCGGCATTCGCCTGGGTTACCTGATGGGCCCGGCCGCGCTCGTTGCCGAAATCGACAAGGTGCGCCCGCCGTACAACATCAGCGTGCTCAACTGCGAGTGCGCGCTGTTCGCGCTGGAACATGCCGACGTGTTCGAGGCGCAGGCCCGCCAGATCCGCGAGGAGCGCGAGCGCCTCATGATGGGCCTGGGCCGTCTGCCCGGCGTGAAGACGTGGCCCAGCGACGCCAACATGGTGTTGCTGCGTGTGCCCGATGCCACCAAGACCTTCGAGGGCATGAAGGCGCGCGGGGTGCTGGTGAAGAACGTTTCTAAAATGCACGAACTGCTCGCGAACTGCCTGCGCCTCACCGTCGGAACGGCCGACGAAAATGCGCGCATGCTCGCGGCGCTCGAAGCCTCACTATGACCACCCCCACCCCTCAGGACAGCGGCGACCGCATCGCGTCCGTCACCCGCAACACCGCGGAAACCAAGATCACCGTCAGCGTCAACCTGGACGGCACCGGCAAGGCCAAGCTGTCGACTGGCATCGGTTTCTTCGACCACATGCTCGACCAGATTGCCCGTCACGGGCTCATCGACCTCGACATCGACTGCCAGGGCGACCTGCACATCGACGGCCACCACACGGTGGAAGACGTGGGCATCACCCTCGGCCAGGCCGTGGCCAAGGCCATTGGCGACAAGAAGGGCATTCGCCGCTACGGCCATGCCTACGTGCCGCTCGACGAAGCCCTGAGCCGCGTGGTCATCGACTTCTCGGGCCGCCCGGGCCTGGTGATGCATGTTCCGTTCACCAGCGGAATGATCGGCACCTTCGACAGCCAGCTCACCTACGAGTTCTTTCAGGGCTTCGTGAACCACGCGTTCGTCACGCTGCACATCGACAACCTCAAGGGCATCAATGCGCACCACCAGTGCGAAACGGTGTTCAAGGCCTTCGCGCGTGCGATGCGCGGCGCGCTCGAGCTCGACCCGCGCTCGGTCGGGGTGATTCCGTCGACCAAGGGTTCGCTCTGAAGCGCGCCGGCCAAAAGCTATGAAATCTGTAGCAGCAAACACCGTTGCCGTTGTCGACTACGGCATGGGCAACCTGCACTCCGTGGCGCAGGCCGTGCGCCATGCGGCCGACCAGGTCGGCGTGGAGGTGTTCGTCACCTCCGACCCCGACGTGGTGCGCAAGGCCACCCGCGTGGTGCTGCCGGGGCAAGGCGCCATGCCCGACTGCATGCGCGAACTGCGCGACTCCGGCCTGCAGGAATCGGTGCTCGAAGCAGCGGCCAGCAAGCCGCTGTTCGGCGTGTGCGTGGGCATGCAGATGATGCTGTCGCGCAGCCACGAAGGCCCGACCGACGGCCTGGGCCTCATTCCGGGCGAGGTCGTCAAGTTCGACCTGGCCGGTCGCCTGCAGCCCGACGGCAGCCGCTTCAAGGTGCCGCAGATGGGCTGGAACCAGGTGCGCCAGGCCCAGCCCCACCCCGTGTGGGCGGGCGTGCCCGACCAGAGCTACTTCTATTTTGTGCACAGCTTCTACGCCTCCCCGGTCGACCCGAAGCACAGCGTGGGCGAAGCAGATTACGGCGGGAGCTTTACCGCAGCCATTGCACGCGATAACATTTTTGCCACCCAGTTCCACCCAGAGAAGAGTGCGGACCACGGTTTGCAGCTGTACCGCAACTTCCTCCACTGGAATCCCTGAACCCATTTCACCGACCGGGCGGAATCTTTCTCAGCCCGGGCTCCGCACACTCGCGTCACTTCCATGCTCCTCATTCCCGCCATTGATCTCAAGGACGGCCACTGCGTTCGCCTCAAACAGGGCGACATGGACCAGTCCACCGTCTTCAGCGAAGACCCTGCCGCCATGGCCCGCAAGTGGGTCACGGCCGGCGCGCGCCGCCTGCACCTGGTCGACCTGAACGGCGCCTTCGCCGGCAAGCCGCAGAACCACGCGGCCATCAAGGCGATCCTGCAGGAAGTCGGCGACGACATTCCGGTGCAGCTTGGTGGCGGCATTCGCGACCTCGACACCATCGAGCGCTACATCGACGACGGCCTGCGCTACGTGATCATCGGCACCGCCGCGGTCAAGAACCCGGGCTTCCTGAAGGACGCCTGCAGCGCCTTCGGCGGCCACATCATCGTGGGCCTGGACGCCAAGGACGGCAAGGTCGCCACCGACGGCTGGAGCAAGCTCACGGGCCACGAGGTGGCCGACCTGGGCAAGAAGTTCGAGGACTACGGCGTCGAGTCGATCATCTACACCGACATTGGCCGCGACGGCATGCTCTCGGGCATCAACATCGAGGCCACCGTCAAGCTGGCCCGTGCGCTGAGCATTCCGGTGATTGCCTCGGGTGGCCTGTCGAACATGCTCGACATCGACCACCTCTGCGCGGTTGAGTCCGAAGGCATCGAAGGCGTGATCTGCGGGCGCGCCATTTATTCGGGCGACCTCGACTTTGCCGCGGCGCAAGCCCGCGCGGACGAACTGGGCGCCTGAGGGCAGGCGCTCTCAGTCGTCTTCAGGCGACTGATGGATGGCCAGCACGGCCAGAATCAAGCCGCCCAGCACAATGGCCGACAACAGCACCACCGCGGCCTGAACATAGAAACACATGACGCTCCGTGTGAGGCCCTCCCTGGGCCTGCTGGCGTCATTGGACTGGGCGCGCCTGACGGGCCGCTGAGCAACAAAACGCGTCGGGTGGCGGCAAGGGCCCTGCGGCCCGCTCTGCCCACCCTGTCTACTCGGCCTACTCCGCCTTCACCGACATCGTCTGGATGATCGTCTCCAGCTGCGCGCTCATCGGCAGGTCGATGCTCTCCCCGGTGGGCAGCTTGCGCAGGAACCAGCGCTTGTACTGCCGCTCCATCTCGCCGTCTTCGGCCAGCACCTGGAAGGCGTCGACGACCACCTTGTTGAGCTGCGCGTCGTCCTTGCGGTACATGATTCCGTAGGGGTCGTAGGAGAGAAAGTCGCCGACCACCTCGTAGCTCGCCTTGGCCGCGTCCTGGGCGATCAAGCCGTACAGCAGCACGTCGTCGGTGGCAAAGGCGTCGGCCTGGCCGCTCTTCACCAGCCCGAACGACTCCGCATGGTCGGGCGTCACCACCAGGTTGATGGCGAGCTTGAACTTCTCCGACAGCTCGCGCAGCGTTTTCTCGTTGGTGGTGCCGGCCGTCACGGCCACCTTCTTGCCGGCCAGGTCGCGGAACGACTTGATCGGCGAGCCCTTCTTCACCAGCACCTTGGTGCCCGAGACGAACATGGTCGGCGAGAAGGCCACGCGCTTCTGGCGCTCGAGGTTGCTGGTGGTGGAGCCGCACTCCAGGTCGACCTTGCCGCTGGCGACCGCATCGATGCGCGAGTCGGACGTTACCGGCACCCACTTGATGGCAAGGCTCTTGTTCACCGCGTCCTCGATGGACGTCACCAGCGAGCGGCAGAGTTCGATCGAATAGCCGATCGGCTCCTTGCGCGCATTGAGGTAAGAGAACGGCACCGACGACTCGCGGTAGCCCAGCGTGATGGTGCCGGTGGTGCGTGCCTTGGCCAGCGTGCCGGTGAGTTCCTGCGCCTGTGCCTGCGCTGGAACCACCAGCATGCAGGCGAAGGCCGCCAGCAGTGCCGCAAAAGCGGATGGCAGCGTGCCGATGCGCTTCATGGCGTGGCCTTTCACGCGTGCGCCGCGTGCGCCGGGTGGGCGAGGGTGGCGTTGGCTTCCTCGTCGATGGCCCGCGCGTTGATCTCCGCGTCGCCCTCGGAGAGCAACTCGCCCTCCCACTTGGCGACCACCGCGGTGGCAATGGAGTTGCCCACCGCATTGGTGGCCGAGCGGCCCATGTCCAGGAAGGTGTCCACGCCCAGAATCAGCAGCAGGCCGGCCTCGGGAATGTCGAAGTGGTTCAGCGTGGCGGCAATCACCACCAGCGAGGCGCGCGGCACGCCGGCCATGCCCTTGGAGGTGAGCATCAGGATCAGCAGCATCGTGACCTGCGTGCTGATCGGCATGTGGATGTTGTAGGCCTGCGCGATGAACAGCACGGCAAAGGTGCAGTACATCATCGAGCCGTCCAGATTGAACGAGTAGCCCATCGGCATCACGAAGCTGGAAATCTTGCGCTTCACGCCGAAACGGTCGAGCGCCTGCAGGATCTTCGGATACGCGGCCTCCGAACTGGCAGTGGCAAAGGACAGCAGAAAAGCTTCCTTGATAAGCACCAGCAGCTTGAACACGCGCGGCCCCAAAAACACGAAGCCCGCCAGCACCAGCACGCTCCACAGCAAGAAGAGGCCGAGGTAGAAGTCGCCCATGAACACGGCAAATTTCAGCAGGATGCTCAGGCCGTTGACCGCCACCGTGGCGGCCATGGCGGCCAGCACCGCGAGCGGCGCGAGCTTCATCACGTAGCCCGTGATCTTGAGCATGGCGTGCGAGAGCTCCTCGATGGCCGCCACCAGCGTCTTGGCCTTGTCGCCCAGCGAGGCCAGCGCCACGCCGAAGAACATCGAGAACACCACGATCTGCAGAATCTCGTTGTTGGCCATCGCCTCCACGAACGACTTGGGCACCGTGTGGCTCACAAAGTCTTTCAGCGTGAACTTGGAGGTGGCCAGGTTGGCAGAGGCGCCGATGTCGGGCAGCGGCAGGCCCAGGTTTTCGCCGGGCTTGAGCAGGTTGGCCATGATCAGGCCGATCACCAGCGACACCAGCGAGGCCGTCAGAAACCAGCCAATGGCCTTGCCGAACACGCGGCCGACCGACTTGGCGTCGCCCATGTGCGCAATGCCCACCACCAGCGTGGAGAACACCAGCGGGCCGATCAGCATCTTGATGAGGCGCAGGAACACGTCCGAAACAATGGAGACATAGTCCGCGATCTCTTTCGCGGCTTTCTTGTCGGGAAAGCTCGTGAAGATCATGTAGCCCACGATGATGCCCAGCACCATGGCGATCAGGATCCAGGCGGCCATCGGCAGCTTCTTCTTCATGCGTATCCCCTTGTCTGTGTGAGTGTGATTTTTGGAGTGCACGGGACCGGCTTGCATGCTGTGTTCACCGCAAGCGGTCACAGGGTATCCAAGAAGGCCCCGGACACGCAATGGCCCCCGATGCCAATTCCGTGCCACGCCGCGGGCGCTGCCTACAATTCTCGCCATGGAAATCACCCCGATCGAGTTTCGCGGCCAGCCCGCACTGCGTGCCACGGGTGCCGACGGCAGCACCCTCACGGTCGCGCTGCACGGTGCGCAAACGCTCTCCTGGACAGCGGCCGACGGGGTGGAAAGGCTCTACCTGAGCCCTTCGGCGGTGTTCGACGGCCAGACCGCCATTCGCGGCGGCGTGCCCATTTGCTGCCCCCAATTCAACCAGCGCGGCATGTTGCCCAAGCATGGATTCATGCGCAATCTGCCTTGGGTGCACGAGGCGGCGGACACGCCGCACACACTGCGCCTGGTGTTGCGCGACGCCGAGGCCACCCGCAAGCTCTGGCCGCACGCTTTTGAGGCGCGGCTGGAGGCCACCCTGTCCGCCGGCCAGTTGCGCACGTCGCTCACGCTGCGCAATACAGACACCGCGCCCTGGACCTTCACCGCGGCGCTGCACACCTACCTGCGCGTGGACGACATCGCCAATGTGCGGCTCGAAGGCCTGCAGGGTGCCAACCGATGGGATTCGCTGCGCGACGACCGGCATGTGGAAACCGCGGCGGCGTTGCATTTCGATGCAGAGTTCGACAGCGTGTATTCGGCTCCCGCGCAGCCGCTGCGGCTGGTGCAGCCCGGCGGCAAGCTCGAAATTTCGCAAAGCGCCAGCTGTAGCGAAACCGTGGTCTGGAACCCCGGCGCGGTGCTCGGTGCGAAACTCGCCGACATGCCCGCCGATGGTTTTCGCCACATGCTGTGCGTGGAGGCCGCCCGCATCGACGAGCCGGTGCTGCTTGCGCCCGGCGCCCAATGGCAGGGCTGGCAACAGCTTCGCGTGCTCTGAGTCATCCGGTTCTTCCCTGGTTCTTTTCCTGGTTCTTTCCCTGGTCCACCCCATGCTTGCCAAACGCATCATTCCCTGCCTCGACGTCACCGGCGGCCGTGTCGTCAAGGGTGTCAACTTTCTCGAACTGCGCGACGCGGGCGACCCGGTCGAAATTGCGGCGCGCTACAACGCGCAGGGCGCCGACGAGCTCACCTTTCTGGACATCACCGCCACCAGCGACGGGCGCGACCTGATCCTGCCGATCATCGAAGCCGTGGCCTCGCAGGTGTTCATTCCGCTGACCGTGGGCGGCGGCGTGCGCACCGTGGCCGACGTGCGCCGGCTGCTCAACGCGGGCGCCGACAAGACCAGCTTCAACTCGGCCGCCATTGCCGACCCGCGCGTGATCGACGACGCCTCGCAGAAGTACGGCTCGCAGTGCATCGTGGTCGCCATCGACGCCAAGCGCCGCAGCCCCGAAGACGCCGCCACGCGCGGCGCGGGCTGGGACGTGTACAGCCACGGCGGGCGCAAGAACACCGGGCTGGACGTGGTCGAGTGGGCCACCGAAATGGCGCGCCGCGGCGCCGGAGAGATCCTGCTGACCAGCATGGACCGCGACGGCACCAAGAGCGGCTTCGACCTGGAGCTGACCCGCGCGGTGAGCAATGCCATCAACGTGCCGGTGATCGCGTCGGGCGGCGTGGGCAGCCTGGACGACCTGGCCGACGGCATCCAGACCGGCGGCGCCGACGCGGTGCTGGCCGCCAGCATCTTTCACTACGGCGAGCACACCGTGGGCGAGGCCAAGGCCCGCATGGCCGCCCGGGGTATCCCGGTGCGCATCGACCAGTGAGCGCAGGTGCAGAGGCGTTCGAACGCCTCTCAAGGGTCTTTTTCTATCCCCGACAATACCGCCATGAATTGGCTCGATGAAGTGAAATGGGACGCGAACGGCCTGGTGCCGGTCATCGCGCAGGAGCAGGGCAGCAACGACGTGTTGATGTTCGCCTGGATGAACCGCGAGGCGCTCGAAAAGACCGCCGAGCTGGGCCGCGCGGTGTATTTCAGCCGCTCGCGCAACAAGCTCTGGTTCAAGGGCGAAGAGTCGGGCCATGTGCAGACCGTGCACGAGATCCGGCTCGATTGCGACAACGACGTGGTGCTGCTCAAGGTCACCCAGCTGGGCCACGCGCCCGGCATTGCCTGCCACACCGGGCGCCACAGCTGCTTCTTCAGCAAGTACGACAAGGGCCAGTGGACCGTGGTCGAGCCGGTCTTGAAAGACCCGGAGTCGATCTACAAATGACGACCCTCGTGACCCCCGTGACACACAACGCCTCCGACGCCCTCGCACGCCTGGCCGCGGTCATCGAAAGCCGCCTGCCCGCGCAGGGCGGCGACCCCGAAAAAAGCTACGTGGCGCGCCTGCTGCACAAGGGCCCCGACGCCTTTCTGAAGAAGATCGGCGAGGAAGCCACCGAGGTCGTGATGGCCGCCAAGGACGCCGACCACGGCGGCGACCGCTCGAAAATAGTGAACGAAGTGGCCGACCTGTGGTTCCACACCATGGTGGCGCTGGCGCACTACGGTTTCTCCCCGGCCGACGTCACCGCGGAGCTGGAGCGCCGCGAAGGCACCAGCGGCATCGAGGAAAAGGCGCTGCGCAAGGTGCACGCCCGCGAGGCGAGCGAAGCTGATTCATCCAACGATTGAAAGGACATCCGCCATGGCCAACGACATCGTGAACGTCGAACCCGACGACTCCCTCAAGACCTGGGGCTGGGTGAGCTATGTGCTGCACCTGATCGTGGCCATCGGTGCCGTGGTGCCGGGCGCGCAGGCCTCCGTGCTGCTGCTCCTGCTGGCGCTGGTGATCGACTTCGTGAAGCGCGACGACGCGGCCGGCACCTGGCAGGCCTCTCACTTCAGCTGGCGCATTCGCTCGGTGCTGTGGGCGGGGCTGCTGTACATCGTGACTTCGTGGCTCTGGCTGCTGTTCTTCATTCCGGGCTGGATTGCCTGGAGCCTGATCTCGCTGTGGTTCCTGTACCGGATCGTGAAAGGCATGATCCGCATGAACGACAGCCGCCCCATGGAACCCAAAGATGTCATCTGACCCGAACTGCGTCTTCTGCAAAATCATCGAAGGCAAGATCCCGTCGCGCAAGGTCTACGAAGACGACGACCTGTTCGCTTTTCATGACATCGCGCCCTGGGCGCCGGTGCATTTCATGATGGTGCCCAAAAAGCACATCGCCTCCATGGCACAGCTCACGCCCGAAGATTCGGCGCTCATGGGCAAGATCATGACGCTGGCTCCCAGGCTGGCGCTGGAGCAGGGCTGCAAGCCTTATCCGGAGGGCGGCTTTCGGGTCGTCATCAATACGGGCAACGAGGGTGGGCAGGAGGTTCACCATCTCCATGTCCATGTCATGGGCGGTCCCCGTCCATGGCTTCGCGGCTGAGCACGCTTAAGCCAAACTGTCACATTTCGCCCGTTTAAAATCGGACACATTCTTAGGAGTTCTCCATGGGTTCTTTTTCCATCTGGCACTGGCTGATCGTGCTGCTCGTCGTGGTCATGATCTTCGGCACCAAGAAGCTTCGCAACATGGGCTCCGACCTTGGCGGCGCCGTCAAGGGCTTCAAGGACGGCATGAAAGACGGCAGCGCCGACGCGCCCGCCGGCACCTCGGGCCCGGCCCAGCAAGTGACCGGCCAGCCGGCCAACAGCGACAAGTCGACCATCGACGTCGAAGCGCGTCAGAAGTCCTGAGCGCGGACCGCACGTGTTCGACCTCGGTATCGAGAAGCTGGCGCTGATCGGCGTGGTGGCGCTGATCGTCATCGGGCCTGAAAAGCTGCCGCGCGTGGCGCGCACCGTGGGCACCTTGCTGGGCAAGGCGCAGCGCTACGTGAACGACGTCAAGTCCGAAGTCAACCGCTCCATGGAGCTCGACGAGCTCCGCAAGATGAAGACCACCGTGGAGGATGCGGCCCGCGACGTGGAGCACAGCATCCACACGGGGGCGAGCGACTTCGAGAAGCAATTCAGCGGTTCCTCCGGCGAAACGCTTTCGGCGCTGGCCGAACCCGAGCCACCGCCGCCGCCCGAATACAGGCACCCGCGCAAGAACTGGCGCCTGAAGCAGGGCGCCACACCGCAGTGGTACAAGTCGCGCAACGGCGTGCGCACCAAGGCGCTGTCGGGTGCGGCCCGCGTGGCGCGGTTCCGCCCGCACACGATCAACAAGATCACCTAGCGCACCCCACTACCGCGTACAACTCGCGTACACCTTCGCGTCTTCCACTCGCGTTTCACACTCGCGTGTTTCGCGCGCCGTACGCCGGCCGACGTCACGCTATCTTCTTTCCCCATGGCCGATTCCGACACCAAGAACAACGACAAAGAAGACGAGCTGGCGGGCACCGAACAGCCGTTCGTGGCTCACCTGGTCGAGCTGCGCGACCGCCTGCTCTACTGCGTGTATGGCCTGGTGATCGCGGGCATTCTGCTGTCCATCTGGCCGGGCCCGGGCGGGCTGATCGACATCATTGCGATGCCGATCAAGGCGCACATGCCGCACGACGCCAAGCTCATCGCCATTGGCGTGTTCTCGCCGTTCTTCGTGCCGCTGAAGGTGCTGATGATGGCCGCCGTGCTGCTGGCGCTGCCCTGGCTCATGTACCAGGCGTGGATGTTCGTGGCGCCCGGGCTCTACAGCCATGAGAAGAAGTTTGCGCTGCCGCTGATCTTCTTCGGCAGCCTGCTGGCCTATGCCGGCATTGCCTTCGTGCAGCTGTTCGTGCTGGACAAGATGTTCAGCTTCATTCAGCGCTTCGCGCCCGCGGCGGTGCAGGCCACGCCCGACATTTCGTCTTACGTCGAGGCCATTTTGTCGCTGTACATCGCCTTCGGCGTGGCGTTCCAGGTGCCGATCGTGGTGATGCTGCTGGTGCGCTTCAACATGGTGACCATCGAGAAGCTGAAGTCCTTCCGCGGCTACTTCATCGTGGTCGCGTTCGTCGTGGCCGCCGTGCTGACGCCGCCCGACGTGGTGTCGCAGCTGGCACTGGCCGTGCCCATGTGCGTGCTGTACGAGGTCGGCATTCTGGGTGCCAAGTACTTCGCCAGCTCGGCCAAGAAGTCGGAAGACGAAGAAGAAAGCGCCGACTCAGCCTCCAGCTGATCCCGCGCCGGGGCTCGCCGCAGGCGAACCCCCCTGACCGCCGAACCTATTCAGGTTGGGTTGGCGCCTGCCGCACCGGGCTTTTAGGCCGCAGCCCCGGCATCACATCCAACTCCATCTTGTCGCTGCCCCGCTGCAGCGCGAACCTTGCGGTGCTGCCCGGCTTCAGGCCGGCCACCGCGGTCAGCAGCGCCTGCACGTTGTCGGTCTTCTTCTCGCCCACCGCGGTGATCACGTCACCCGGGCGAATGCCGGCCTTGGCGGCCGGGCCGTTCTGCAGCACGCCGGTGATGATCACGCCCGCGTCAGCCTTCACGCCAAAAGTCTCGGCCAGCTCCGGCGACAGGTCGCTCGGCTCCACGCCGATCCAGCCGCGGCGCACCTGGCCCTCCTTCACGATCCCTTCCAGCACGATCTTGGCCATCGACACCGGAATGGCAAAGCCAATGCCCATGCTGCCGCCCGAGCGCGAATAGATCGCGGTATTGATGCCCTGCAGGTTGCCGTTCACGTCGATCAGCGCGCCACCCGAGTTGCCCGGGTTGATGGCCGCGTCGGTCTGGATGAAGTTCTCGAAGTTGTTGATGCCCAGCTGGTTGCGCCCCAGCGCCGACACAATGCCGCTGGTCACCGTCTGGCCCACGCCAAAGGGGTTGCCGATGGCCAGCACCTGGTCGCCCACCTGCAGCGCGTCGGAGTCGCCCAGAACAATCACCGGCAGCTTGTCGAGCTCGATCTTCAGCACCGCCAGGTCGGTGTCGGGGTCGGTGCCGATCACCTTGCCGCGCGCATGGCGGCTGTCGTTGAGCGTCACCTCGATCTCGTCGGCGCCCTCCACCACGTGGTTGTTGGTGAGGATGTAGCCGTCGGGGCTCACGATCACGCCGCTGCCCAGGCCCACCTGGGGCTGGTCGTCCTGGTCGCCGAAGAAGAAGCGAAACCACGGATCGTTGCTGCGCGGATGGCGCTGCGCGGCCTTGCTGGTGTTGATGCTCACCACCGCCGGCGAGGCCTTCTTGGCCGGCACGCTCAGGCTGCCCGGCATGCCGGGCGACGGCAGCGCGGGGGCACCGGCGGGCGCCTCGACGATCGACACCACACCGCCCAGCGATGTCGCACGCTTGTTGAGCCACTCGGGCTTGAGCGTCGCAACGACGAAGTAGGCCGCGAGCAACACGGTCACGGCTTGGGCAAAGAGCAGCCAGGTGCGTTTCATGAAAGATTGGTGAAAAAGACGTTTGAAGGCTGCAAGGAGGCGCAGCAATGTTGCCAATTGTCCCTCAAGCGCAAAGTCCGGAAACCGCGCCGGGCGGTCGAAATGGGGCTGTTACGCGCGGTGGGCGGCCCTGCGATGCGAGACGGCCTGGCGCCCGAGGCCCACGCGGCGCGTGAAGGCGCAGCCAGGGCCGGCGCGACAATGTCGCGATGAGCACCACCCGCCATGAACTGCTGCACGCATTCGACCTGCTGCTGGCCCCCGCCCGCTTCAAGGACTACGGACCCAACGGCCTGCAGGTCGAAGGGCGCACCACGGTGCGCAAGATCGTCTCGGGCGTCACGGCCAGCCGCGCGCTGATAGAGGCGGCCATCCACGCCGAGGCCGACGCCATCTTCGTGCACCACGGCCTGTTCTGGCGCGGCCAGAGCGGCTGCATCACCGGCTGGATGAAGCAGCGCCTGGGCCTGCTGCTGGGCGCCGACGTCAACCTGTTCGCCTACCACCTGCCGCTGGACGCGCACCCCGAGCTGGGCAACAACGCGCAACTGGGCCTGCAACTGGGGCTCGTGGCCCATGCGGGCGCGGGCGGGCGCTTCGGCGAACAAGAGTTGGGCTTTGTGGGAACGCGGGCCGATGGCGAAGCCTTTGCCGATGCGCAGGCACTGGCCACGCACGTCGAAGCCGTGCTGAAAAGGCCGGTCACCCTCGTCGACACCGCGCAGCGCCCCCTCAAGAACATCGCGTGGTGCACGGGCGGCGCGCAGGGCTACTTCGAGGCCGCCATCGCGGCCGGCGCCGACGCCTTCATCACCGGCGAAATCTCCGAGCCGCAGGCCCACTACGCGCGCGAGATGGGCGTGGCCTACCTGGCCTGCGGGCACCACGCCACCGAGCGCTACGGCGCGCAGGCCGTGGCCGCGCATGTGGCGGCGCAGCTGGGGTTGGTGCATGAGTTCATCGATATCGACAACCCGGCATGAGCACCATGACAGCCATGAATGAGGCCATTGCCATCACCCTGGGCGACCCCGCCGGCATCAGCCCCGAGATCATCGCCAAGGCCTTCCGCGACGCACCCGACGCCACGCGGGGCGCCTTCGTTGCGGGCGACGTGGGCACCATGCGGCAGGCCTCGCAGGCCTTGGCCGCCCCCGGCCGGCTGGCCTGGCCCGTGCTGCAGATCGACACCGTCGCCCAGGCCGCCACCGTGCCACCGGGCTGCATCCCCGTGCTGCAGGTGATTGCGCCGCCCTCGCACATCGAACAAGGCCAGGTCAGCGCCGAGGCCGGCCGCGTGGCGGGCGACTGCGTGGTGTGGGCTGCGCGCGCCGCGTTGCGCGGAGAAATTGCCGCCATCGTGACCGCGCCGCTGCACAAGGAGGCGCTGTCGGCCGCGGGCTTTCCGTACCCCGGCCACACCGAGCTGCTGCAGGCCGAGGCCGCCGCCCACCTGGGGCGCAGCGTGGCCGACGTGCCGGTGCGCATGATGCTGGCCAACGACGAGCTGCGCACCGTGCTCGTCAGCATCCACATGTCGCTGCGCCATGCCATCGAGGCCGTGCACTTCGAGGGCGTGCTCCAGACGCTGCGCATCACTCACCGCGCGCTGACCCATGCGCTGGGCCGCGTGCCGCGCATCGGCGTGGCGGGGCTCAACCCGCATGCGGGGGAGGGCGGGCTCTTCGGCTCCGAGGAGCGCGACATCATTGCGCCGGCCATCGAGGCCGCGCGCGCCGAAGGCATCGACGCCAGCGGCCCCTACGCGCCCGACACCGTCTTCATGCGCGCGCGCGCCAAGCACGGCGTGGCGTCCAGCGGAGAGTTCGACGTGGTGGTGGCCATGTACCACGACCAGGGGCTCATTCCGGTCAAGTACCTGGGCGTGGACAAGGGCGTGAACGTCACGCTGGGGCTGCCGCTGGTGCGCACCAGCCCCGACCACGGCACCGCGTTCGACATTGCGGGCCGGGGCGTGGCCGATGCGGCCAGCTTGGTGGAGGCGCTGCGCATGGCCAGGGCGCTGAAAGGCGCCTGAAGACAGCTTGAAAGGCGCCTGAACAGCGCCGACAAGAAACGCTCAGCCGCGTTGCTTGAGGCTGTCGCGAATCTCGCGCAGCAGCACCACGTCTTCGGGCGTGGCGGGGGCGGCGGCCGGCACGGCCTCGTCCTTGCGCTTGAGGCGGTTGATCTGCTTGACCATCATGAAGATGATGAAAGCCAGAATCACGAAGTTGACCGCAATGGTGATGAAGTTGCCATAGGCCAGCACCGGCACGCCAGCCTTCTTCAGGTCCGCCAGCGTGTTGGCCACGCCGGGTGGCGCCGTGCCCAGCACCACATAGAGGTTGGAGAAGTCGAGCCGGCCGAACACCAGGCCCACGATGGGCATGATGATGTCGGCCACGAGCGAGTCGACGATCTTGCCGAACGCGGCACCAATGATCACGCCCACCGCGAGGTCGATCACATTGCCCTTGACGGCAAATTCCTTGAATTCACTGAGGATGCTCATGATTCGGACGGCTGCTTGAGCTCTTGTGTTGGAGGAGCGGCAAGTATGCATCCGGTTCGCAGCTGCACGGCAGGTTTGCTGAAGCTGACCTTGCCCCTGCAAAACGTACCCCTTGCTGAGTGTTTTAATTCAAGCAAGGAGAACGGAAACGACGAAGACGACGAGGGCGCGCTACACGCTCGAATTCAAGCAGGAGGCGGTGAGGCTGGTCGACGGTGGCTAGAGCATCGCGGCGGCGGCGCGCACATTGGGCGTTGTCGAACAGACCTTGTTCAACTGGGGCAAGGCGCAACGCGAAGGCAAGCTCACCGGCGCTGACAGCAAGCCCGTGAGCGCTGAGCAGATGGAGATCAGCCGGCTGCGTGCCGAGCTGGCCCGGGTAAAGATGGAGCGCGACATCCTGGAAAAAGCGACGGCGTACTTCGCGAAAGCGCAGCGGTGAACTACGCCTTTGTTCAACGCCACCGCCGGGTGTGGCCGATCTCGGCGCAATGCCGGGTGCTGCGAATCAGCATGGCGGGGTGCCACGAGCACTTGGCTCGCAGGGCCTGCGGTGCCCAGCGGCGCCACCTGAGTGACGATGCCTTGCTGGTGCACATCAAGGCCATCCACGCCCAGACGAGGGGCAGCTACGGCTGGCCGCGTATCTGGAAAGAGTTGCTGGCCCGAGAAGTCAGAGTGCGCAAGTAGCGAGTTCAAAAGCTCATGCAGCTGCATGGCATCCGCGCCCGAGGCAAGCGCCGCTTCAAGGTCACCACAGACAGTCGCCACGACCTGCCGATCTCGCCCAACGTGCTGAACCGCGAGTTCACCGAGAGCGAGCCTGACCAGGTCTAGGTGGGCGACATCACCTACATCGCGACAGACGAGGGCTGGCTGTTCCTGGCGGTGGTGATCGACCTGTTCAGCCGTCAAGTGGTGGGCTGGTCGCTGCGCGAGGACAGGACGCGAGACATCGTGATCGACGCGCTGCGCATGGCGTGGTTCAAGCGTCATCCTGCCAAGCAGGCAAGGTTGATCTTCCATAGCGACAGGGGCAGTCAATACGCCAGTCATGACTTCAGGGCGGCACTCGCCGAATACGGCATTACCAGTTCGATGAGCCGCAAGGGCAACTCCCGGGACAACGCCTGCAGCGAGACACTGTTCGGCTCCTTGAAGGTGGAGTGGCTGCACGGCCAGCGCTTGAAGACCAGGCGTGAGGCGAAGGATGAAACCATTGCATGGCTGCTCTGGTACAACCGCGCTCGATTGCACTCGACGCTGGCCTACGTCAGCCCGATGCAGTTCGAGCAGGACTGGCATGCCAATCAACCAAGGCAAGCCAATTCATGAGCTCAGCTATGGGGTACGGATTCCAGGGGCAAGGTCAAGCCTAGCTGTGATGTCTCAATAGGTTGTTCACCCGAATGGGTCTGGGAAACTGGAGTTACCACGCTTCAGAGTCACAGAGGAATCCCACCGGATGAACAGCCTGTTAGCGCCGGTGCAATCGAGATCAGCGGGGGGTGCGGACAAAAACATGGACCGGTTTATGCCGCAAGTCCAAGGCTCACTCGGTACTCGATAAGGCTCAGTGAGCCAAGGGAGATCTTGATCCGCTTCTCGTTGTACCAGCGGATGTACGAGTCGACCGCTTCGATGAATTGCTCAATGGAGGCGTTCTTCCAGTCCCGAGGATAAAACATCTCGTTCTTCAGCCGACCGAAGAAGCCTTCACAAGCTGCGTTGTCAGGTGAACATGCCTTGCGAGACATCGAGCGGGTGAACTTCGCGTCGCTCATTCTTGATAGCGAACCTGGCCAGCGGTAGTGGTCGCCCCGATCGGAGTGAACCACGGGCCGGTCAGTAGTTTCGGCCACTGTTTCGATGGCTGCATCCAGCATCGTGTTGACCAACTCGGCGTCCTGACTGGTCCCAATGGTCCAGCTGACGACCATTCCATCGAAGCAGTCGATGATGGGCGAGAGGTATACCTTGCCAGCCGGGATCTGGAACTCCGTGATGTCCGTGAGCTATTTCTCGTTGGGGACTGCGGCCTGGAAGTCGCGATTGATGAGGTTCTCGGGCGCTGGACTGATCTCGCCAAGATATGACGCATACCTGCGCTTTCTGGGCTTTGAAACAACCAAGCTTTCCTGCTTCATCAACCGCTGCACGACCTTCTCGGAGATCGCGACATCATGCCTGATGAGCGAAGCTTGCAGCCTGCGGTAACCATAGCAGCGGTGGTTCGACTCAAAGATGTCGGTGATGGATTGCCGCACCTCCAGGTACTTGTCGCCCACCGCCGCGCGTGCCCGATGGTAGAAGTACGAACTACGCGCAAGAATGAGCGACGCGAAGTTCACCCGCTCGATGTCTCGCAAGGCATGTTCACCTGACAACGCAGCTTGTGAAGGCTTCTTCGGTCGGCTGAAGAACGAGATGTTTTATCCTCGGGACTGGAAGAACGCCTCCATTGAGCAATTCATCGAAGCGGTCGACTCGTACATCCGCTGGTACAACGAGAAGCGGATCAAGATCTCCCTTGGCTCACTGAGCCTTATCGAGTACCGGGTGAGCATTGGACTTGCGGCATAAACCGGTCCATGTTTTTATCCGCACCCCCCTAACAGTTCTGGCCACCCTTCGACCAACCGCGCCGCCTCTTGCTTGAACTCCAGCGTGTAGCGCGCTCTCTTCGTCTTCGTCATTTACGTTCTCCTTGCTTGAATTGAAACGCTCAGCAAGGGGTACGTCTTTTCGGGGGCAAGATCAAACTGTACGCGTAGCATAGCTCCGCCTAGGGTGAAGGGAAACTCTGCCTGAATCCGGGTTGTGCAACAGCGCCATCAAGCTTGGCAAACGCGTAAGGACTTGCAGCATAAACCAGCCCAGGTTTTTATCTGCACCCTGTTCAGGGTCAGAGGACGGTGGAATTCAACACACGCTTGAAAAGCTGTGCTAGATAATGCTCAAGGCCGACCTGCGTCACAATGAGAGCGATTATTCGTTCTAGTAAAGAGCACCTCCATCATTGAGGTGCGTCATTGCTTGACATCTGCTGCTCCTCTAGCCAGCATGAAAGACGATCTAAGTCAGGGACTTCGCAGAGTTGCCATGTTCTAGATTTGATTGTCTCCGCAGACCAATCCCACCAGCGCAGCTTGGACAAAATGTCACGAACATTGGGATCAAAGCGAAACTGAATATGCCGAGCGGGATTTCCACCCACAATTTCGTATGACGCTACATTTTTGACGACGTGTGAATTTGCAGCAACGACGGCGCCGTCGCCGATAATGACGCCCGACATGATGGTGCAACCATGCCCAATCCAGACATCGTGACCGATGGACACGTTACCGCGTGTCGCGGGGTGGCCAGGAATACCTAGCCCGTCAAATTCAGCGGTGAAAATATGCCCGAATGGAAATGTCGTAATCCAGTCGGTCCGATGATTTCCGCCTAGAAAAACTGTGATCTCAGAAGCGAGAGAGCAAAAACTGCCTATTGTCAAAGTCGCCGCTTCGCCCCATTGCCGGAGGATCAAATTCTCAGCGCCATAGGTGAACCGCCCCACCGTTAAAGCAACCGGCGCAGACGCGGTTTTGGTCTCTTGCTCTCCTATTTTTCTGGCTGCGAGGCGGCGCACGAAATAATTTTCGCTATCAATAGACATACAGCGTTGAGTAGGAACTTATTGCGAATATTCGTCCAAGAATTCGCGGATCGTAAGTTGGTTTCGGGGAGTTGCGTCAAACAAAATCTTCTGAACCTCGCCGCTGATGCACGTAGTTCGGCGGCGGACTTCAATATTGGCCGACACTTTTTCATAGGTCGCAAGTTTGCCCTCCGATAGCGTGCTGTCCGACCAAATGGAATTGCTATTGTCTGTCTTGAAGAAATAATCGCCGATAACATGCGGCAAAGCTTCAAAATCTGAACGCGCATATGCGCAGATACGAAGAAGCAAATCGTAGTCCTCCTCCCAAACCAGCGTGGTATCGAATTGCAGTAAGGCCGGAGGTATTTTTTTTCGGTCGATCAGGTATGAATGAATCGGACAGAAATTGGATTTGAACAAATCCAGAAGTCCCTTCCCTGAAAACGGGGCTTCAACGTGATCCGATACACGCACAAAATCATCGTAGACATCAGCTTTGACTGTTCGAACAGTGGCAAATGCAATGGCAGCTTCGCTTGCACGCAAGCGCGCGAGCAACAGTGCATAAGCTTCTGGAAATAAGGTATCGTCATAGTCGAGAAATGCGACATAGCGCCCGGTCGCAGCATTCAAACCGAGATTCAGCAACTCGGTACGTGAATCGCGTGGGGTCGCCGCTTCCCAATTCACGATATGCAACTCTGGCGCATCCTGTCCCTCGAGCATCGGGGCGACGATCTCGCTGATCTTGGCCATATCGTGGGTCGAAAAGCGTTGGGTTGCCAGAATGATCCTCAGTGGCCGATGGTGTTGTCCAACCAAGGAAAAAATGGCTCGCTCCAGTTCGAGGATGCGGCTGCTATCGTGAATGCGGACGATGCAGTCAATCTGGGAATCAATCATCAGAGGTCCAGCGTGGCGGCGCAAAAACAAAATGGTGCCCGAAATCCGCAACACTGCGCCAGTCGGAAGGGACGAGTTCCGGCGTGTCGGAGGGAATTGCAAAATTCTGGGCCTGCATCTCGCCCAGAATCCAGGCGTCAAAAGCGTTCGGAGCATCCCATTTGCGCGCTAATCTGAGCCCGGATTCATGAATCATTGCAAGTGTTGCGCGACTCGTCTTGCGGTTGGTGACCGAATGCAAGAACAACGCGCTTGGGCATGTTTTGAGCACAAATCCCGCAGCTTTTGCGCGCCACGAGAGGTCCACATCCTCGCAATACATGAAAAATCCCTCATCGAAACCACCCAGCACCTCGAACCCTTGCCTTGAAATAGCTAGACACCCGCCAGAGACCCATGGCGTGTCGAAGCTGAAGGCATCGTACGGCTTCGGGTGCTCCCGTGGAAATTGAATCGCCTCCACCAACGCGCGATCACCACACGCATTCATCATGTGCATGAGCGCAACGATCGCCTTGTGATGAAGCAACCCATCGGGGTTCACCGCAACATAGTGCGTGGCACCTCCAGCGAACGCCAGTGCCATCAGGCGGTTGTGCGCCGCGCCGAACCCGACGTTTCCAGCCGTCGGCACGGACTGCACTGTCCCGTCGTGGGGCAAAGCACTTGCACTCGACGCGCCGTTGTCGAGAACCAGAACGCTTCCGTTTTCGCCGAACGTTGCAAGTGCCTTCTGCGCCGCTTCCACGGCTCGACGCACCTCCGGGACTGGATTGTTGTAAGTGACGATGCCAACGCTCACAGCGCTGAACCGCGGCATGGCCGTCGATAAAAGTCCCAAAGCCCGTCGCTGGATCGATCGCACCAAGTCTGGTGTCGGTTTACTGAGAGGTGTCGGCATCGCGCCGCGCGGCCGTTCACCCCGAGGATCGAGCAGCTTGAAACAGTTTCGCTCGACCCATGACGACAGCGCCTGCGGGGTGGCTGCGCTCTCGATGCGCGGTGTACTGCCGTAGAACTCAGGCCGAGCGACCTTCAGCCAGTCGTATCCAGCATGCTCGCAGGCGAGAAAAACAAGCCGTTCGATGGCATGTGCCAACGTAGCGTCTTTTTGCCCTCCCTCGACGTCGAATTCTTCGATCTTCAGATCCAGCGCGAGCAGCGGCGCAAGGGCCTTCGACCTAGCCCAGAACATGGAGCCCGACGGAAAATCAAGCGGGTCGCTCGCATTGATGCTGAAACCCATCCGCCTCGCCAGCGCCTCGCTTTTGTCAAAATTGTCGCCCCAGTTCAGCCAATGCCGTAGTGGTTCGAAATGCTGCGCGGCGATGAGTCCGACGCGCGGTTGCGCGTCCATCACAGCCAAGATGCTGCACGCGGAGCTGCCGTCGCCGACCAGACTTTCAAGCATGAACTGCCGCCAAGGCGCTAAAACCGTCGCATGGTGCGACCGCTTGCCATGCAAGTGCAATACGTACTCATACCGCTCATAGACGTCCTTGAACGCCAGCAATTTCGGCGCCACGTCGCGCCCGCGATTGGGCACCACGCGGACCTCGACCGACCCTTTGTTCCAGCCTTCGAAACAGGTGCGAATCAGATGAGCCTTGAACTCACTGCAAGTCGAAATGAAAAGATCGACTCCTTCAGGAATGCCTTCAAGATAGTTTCGAAACTCCTGTGCCAATTCTTCGTAATACAGATGCACCATCGCAGCGATGCGAGGCTGCGCAGACGTCGCAGGCACGGCCCAGGTCAGGGGAATGGCCAGACTGGCGTCCAAACGGAGGTCGCGCGCAACCTCATGGGGGTGAGGTGGTGCTAGCGCCGCTGCCGGCGCAGCTTCGATCCTGTCCTGGGTGAGCGGCCGTTCGATTTGCAGACGGCGGGCACTCCACTGCGCGCCGAGTTGCCCCTTCCGCATCCAATTCAACAATTTGGCTGCACGGCGCAGAGCGCCCCGCAAGCGCGGCATGCGCCCTAGCACGCGGCGCATCGGTGATGTCATCCGCCATGACGCACTGGCGCGCAAAAGACGGAGTTCGTGCGCCAACTGATCGACTTGGTGCTGCAGCGCGGGATCGACGATCGTCACAGTCTGGATGACCGGCGCGGTCTGGATGACAGGCGATGAGGCACGCGTTGCAAGGATCAGCGATACCAACGCATCGCGCGCATCGATCACGTCAACTGGCTCCAGTTCTGTGTGCGTTGCGCGCCTCAAGTCGTCCGTGCTCATAAATCGATCTGTCGGGTGAAAGGTGCGGCGCGTATCAACGAGGACGGTCCCGCTTGATCATGGCGCCGAGGGCGCGCAGCGGCGCGGTCACGCGCCAGGATGTGCTCGCCATAATGGCCTCCAGCTGCGCTCTCAAACCTGCACTCTCTGAAAGTCGTTGCTGATTTGTGCGGCCTAGCTCATCCAGCTGCGCCGTGAGCTGCAGTTCGCGCTGTCGCAAGGCAGCCGCCTGTTCACGCAAGGCCGTCTCAACATTTTGGAAAGCAAGCTCACGACTTTCAATATGCGCACCTGCCTGGCTGATCGCAACACGCAAATCGGTTGTTTCAGCCAGCCTGTCGGCTGCCATCCGTTGCTGGAATGCATCGAGCTCCTCGATGCGGTCATCGCGACGCGAAATTTCTGAGCGCAGTTCTCGAATGTCGCCGTCAAGGTGGGCGACCACTTCCCGAGCCGACGCAAGCTCGGTGTCGCGCCCGTCGATCTGGAGCTGAAGCTCGTTCATTTGGGATTGCCGCTCCAAACGCTCGCCCAACGTACGAAACAGTTTGCATGCGAAGCGCCACTCATGGCCCGGTTCTGCGCGCTCGGCAAGCGCGGCGATCTCACGCGGCACTTCACTTCCCACCAGCAAGACACCCAATCCATTGGAATGCTTGAAATTGAAACTCGGGTATTGCAAAGAAAGCTCAGACCAAAGCCGGTGCACGCCAAAATCTTCGCGGTAGACCTCGGTATCGTGAAATAGAACCACCCCCCGACCTGACAACTTTGGCAGCCATGATTCGAAATCGTGTCGCACCGCTTCATAAGTATGCAACCCGTCTATATGCAGCAAATCAACGGTGCCATCTTCAAACCGGTTCAATGCCTCATCGAACGTCATTCGGAGCATTGTCGAAAATTGACCATATAAAGGCTCGTGATAAGCCTTTAGTTTCGAAAAAATGCTGTCGTCGTAGGCACCAGCATGCTTGTCGCCCTCCCATGTATCGACGGCAAACGCACGCGTGTCGACAGCTTGTTCCAAGGCCGCCTGACAGAGGCCGTTGTAGGAGTTGCCCGTGTGCGTGCCAAGCTCCACCAGAATGCGTGGCCGCAGAGCGCCGACGACCCACGACGCGAAGGGGATATGACCGACCCATGAGCCCGGCCATACCAGGCGCGCAGGGCTCATCAGTGCCGCGTTGTTAAGCATTGCCATCGACGTAGCCTGTTCGATAAAAAAGCACCAATTCTACCTAGTCACAGGTGTTCCCCTGAGGAGAGTCGATGTGGTGTTTGGGAGACAGTCAATCTGCGTGCTCTGAAAAACGTGTAACGGCTGGTGCTGCATGTCAAAACGCTTGCCTATAATCGACTCGCCAAGCGGGAACGGGAAAGTTCCGTACCTGCTGGGAGATTCTGGCTAGCAAATGGAAACTCTGTAACCATAAGCATGCTGGTTCCAACTAACTTTTTATGTTCAAGGTTATCTAATGAAACCAACCAAAGTCGCAGTAGCGGTAGCCGCTCTGGCAGCAGTGCTTGTCGGTGGCGCAGTCCAAGCCGGTCAGTTCCAGACCAACTCCACGACCATCGCTCGTGAAGTGATCGTTACGGACGCGCAGCAGATCGTCGCTCCTCAAGTGAGCTACACGTTCTCCGGCCCGGTTCGCAACCCGACCCAAGACACGTTTTTCCAGATCCAGCTCAAGCTGACGAATGGCGGCACCTGGAACCCACCGGCTGGTGCTGGTTTCCCGCTGACCGCAGCTGGCGCAGGCAACGGTAACGTCGCGCTCGTCAACAACGCAGGTCTGGTGATTTCGACCGCTAGCGCCGTCCTGATCGACCCATCGACCATCAAGGCTACGTTCCGCGTGCCGAACGGCCCCGGTGAGAACAACGCTCGCGTGGTCTTCAATGCAGCAGGCACCTGGGCTGCTGCAGGCGCCGCACCAACGGCCGCGGCTGTTCAGCCCAACGTTGCTGACCTGATCAAGCTTAGCGGCCTGTTCACGGTCGCTGGCGCAGTCGTCGACTGCGACGTGGCTATCAAGAGCATGAACGGCGCTGTGGTTCAGTACCCCAACATCAGCGATCCGACGTACACCGCTACGTCGCCACTGAACGACAACCCAGCTTCGGAACACCTGTTCCCAGGCGCGCAGAATGCAGGCCCGGTTGCCAACTTCCCGACCAACCTGAAGGTCACGGGCACTCCTTCGGTGCCGGTGGCTGTGCAGGATTACTCGGCGTTGGGCAAACTGTTCAAGTACATCAGCGCTGCCGCCACGCCAAACGTGACGGCTACGGGCAAGACGGTCACGCTGGGTCAGGTTGCCTACACGGCCGGCGCCAGCGGCTACGACGCCAACCTGGCTAACGTTTACGGTTCGGTGCCTGCTGTTGTTACGGCTACAGCCAATACCAACGCGGGCCCTGTCGAACTGAAGGACTTCCTCGTCTCGGCAACCGGCTCCTTTGCTGCGACCGGCAGGCTGTGGCTGAGCAATGCTGCTTGCGCTGACGGCGGCTACGCTACTGGTGCTGTCCCTTCGGCTGCAGGCGTTGCCAACGCAACCTACACGACGGCATTCGCTGCAGGTACGCCTCTGTTCGTTTGCTACGGCGTGGACGGCACCTCGGTGATCCCGACCGCTTCGTTCGCTGCTGTGCAAGTGCTTGAGAAGGCACCTGACGGTTTGGCTGCCACGGCAACCACGCGCTTCCAAGAGCAAAACAACTCTTGCCCAGCGACCTATGTGGTCGGTGGTGGCATTCGCATCGACGTGCGTAACTACGCCAGCTTCGCCAAGTTCGGCACGACCGGCCCGGCCAGCTCTGTTCGTATCATCAACAACAGCGAAACGGCAACGGCCGACCTGTACGCCCAGATGATCTACGCAGACGGCACCTACGGCGCCTTCGGCCGCCTGCCAGATCTGGCACCGCGCGCTGTTGCTAACTACAGCAACCAGGCACTTGAAGCGCTGATGAAGACCGCAGCCGCAACCAGCAACCCGTTCGGCGCGAATGCGACCGGGTACGCAGCGACCGGTGGTGCAGCAGTGGTGGGTGGTGGTGTGGCCGGTGTGGGCGATCGCGTCCGCATCGTTTCCACCACTGGCACGACCCTGCGTGTTCAGAGCTACATTGCACTGAACAACACGGTGCTGAACGTGTCTGATGCTCAAGGCGTGGACTTCGAAGCCGCTGCGTCGCCGAACAACGGCCGCGCACCGACCGTGGATGCACAGCCAGCATCGCAAGACGCGATCAACGGCCTGGGCCGTTAATTCGAGTCATCGGAAACTCGCCGAAAGGCGAGGCTAAGAAAGAAAAAAGGGGCTTCGGCCCCTTTTTTTTTCTGATTTTCGTCAGGCCTGTTCGGGGCGATGCAAGTGCGTCGATCTTCGAACCACCGCAGTGGCTTCGCCGGGAGCCCGCGCGATTTCAACGTCAGGCGGTGGTCAGCACCACCTCTGGCGATACCCTGCACCCGTTGCCAGCGCGCGACAATTTGTGTGTTGACGCGCCGCCTTCTCTTCCATCGGTACTTTTGCCTGGGCATTGTCAATTTCGTGTGGGAATGCCCTTTTTTTGCAACTCAAGTGGGTCATTCACGTCATGAACAAGTCATATCGCTTTCTCTGGAACGACTCGCGGGGCGCTTGCGTGGCAGCCTCCGAAACCGACACCGCCAAGGACGAGAAAAGCGCCGCCGGCGTGTTCGCCCTGGCGATCATCTCGGCCGCCGCTCTGGTTTGCGCGGGAAACGCCTCCGCGCAGCAATACTTCAACAGCAACTCCGTGGCAGTCGGCAATCAGATGCTGGCCACTTCTGGGGCGACCGGCGCGGAGAGCATTGCCGTTGGGCCTAACGCGGTTGCCAACGGCATTTCGTCGGTAGCCGTTGGCAACGGCGCCGCCGCCTCGTTGACGGGTAGCGTGGCATTGGGTGCTGGCGCAAAAGCCAACACCGTCAACACGGCCGGGGCGGAGGATATCGGCATCACCGGGGCCGATACTGGCAACCTGGCTTTGGGCAATGGCTCGCTGGACAAAGCGGCCATTCAGCGAAACGTTGCTGTAATCGGTCCATTCAGCTACGGCGGCTTTGCAGGTACGGCCAGCGGCGTCGTGAGCGTGGGCCGCGCAGGTTTCGAGCGCCAGATCGTGAATGTGGCGCCCGGTGCGATCAGCGCGGTAAGCACCGATGCCATCAACGGCAGCCAGCTGTATTCGGTGGCCGTGGGCATCAATTCACGCATCGATGGCCTCAACGTTGGTCCGGGTGGACCCGGCCCTGCGGGGCCAGTCGGCCCTACGGGTCCGCAAGGCCCTTCGGGCTCCAACGGGAACAATGGGGCCACAGGGCCGACGGGTCCGACGGGGCCGCAAGGCATACCGGGCACCAATCCCGAGGGCGCTGTGCTGTACAGCACCAACGCAGACAACACTGTCAACTACAGCAGCATCACGCTGAACCCGGGTGGCAATGGCCCGACCACTATCAGCAACGTGGCCGAAGGCACGAACGGCAGCGACGCGGTAAATGTCAACCAGCTCAACGGCGCCAGCAACAAGTGGGTGACTGGCAACCCGACCACCTACGTGGCGCCGAAGGCGTTGGGCCTGAACTCGACGACGGTAGGAAGTGGTGCGGTGAGCACAGGCACCAATTCCGTCGCGCTCGGCAACAACTCTCGTGACGATGGCCGCGCCAATGTGGTGTCTGTGGGCACGGCTGGTGGAGAGCGCCAGATCACCAACGTGGCACCAGGCACGGCGGGCACGGACGCGACCAATGTGAACCAGTTGAACGCCAGCGCGGCCAATGCGTATAACTACACCGACCAGCGCGTGAACCAGTTGCGCGGCGACATGCAAGGTATTGCGAAAGATGCAGCGGCGGGCACCGCAGCAAGCATGGCGATGGCCAGCATGCCACAGGCCTTTACTCCCGGCAGGAGCCTAGTTGCTGCTGGCGTGGGCTACTACGACGGCCAGACTGCAATCTCCATTGGCGTGTCTCGCCTGACGGACAACGGTAAATGGGTTGTCAAGCTCGGAGGTTCGGCCGGTTCTCGGGGCCAGGTCGGCGTTGCCGCCGGCGCCGGATTCCAGTGGTAACAGCAAGCTCCCTGCAAAATAAAACCCGACACATGACCAACATCATTCATCGCCGTATTCCGGCCCTTGCAGTCTGCGCAGCGGCACTGCTGGCGTTGCAAGGCTGCTCGACCTATGTGAGCAACGGACTTGCCGACGACGGGAAGAGCGCCACCCAAGTGGTCTTCCCGTCCATCGAGGACAACAGTTGGCGTCCCGAAGGCACGTTTCCCAATTTGGACAACCTGCGCGATGTCGGGCCCGGTCTGACGAAGCCCCAGCTGTACGACTTGCTCGGTGCGCCACATTTCAACGAAGGGATCGGCGCACGTGAGTGGGACTACGTGCTGAACTTCCGATCAAGCGGTGCCGTCATGGTGTGCCAGTACAAGGTGATCTATGACACGTCGTTAAGGGCGCAGAGCTTCTACTGGAAGCCCGGCGCCTGTGCGGATATGTTGAACGTCAAAGTTGCCGCGGCGCCGCCGGTCGCAACCGCGGCAGTGATGGCCGAGAAGCCCGTCCCCCGGCAAATTCAGCTGGCGACCGACGCGCTGTTTGCATTCGACCGTTCCGGTGTCGCGGATTTGCTACCGGATGGCAAGAGGCAATTGGACGGGCTGGCCGCCTCGCTGGCACGCGCCAGAATCGAGCGCGTGAACCTGGTCGGTCACACGGACCGCCTGGGCTCGGCAGCCTACAACCAGCAACTGTCCATAGCACGCGCCAGCACAGTTCGCGCTTATTTGATGTCGACAGGTTTGCCGAGCGATCGCATCTTTGCCTCAGGCCGTGGTGAAAGCGCGGCGGTGGTGCAGTGCCGCCAAACGGAACGCGCTGTACTCATCAAGTGCTTGGCGCCCAATCGTCGCGTTGCCGTATCGGTACAAGGCGCCGAGGCAAAGTAGCAGTTAGCCCGCCCAGCAGTGACTCACCGTCGCTGTGGGCGACTCACCTCCGCATCGCGTCGGCGCTTCAGCGACCCAACGATTTCAAGATCTGCTGTGCCTCGTCGCCTTCGACGGCACGCGCGCCCTGAGGCACTCTGAACCCGTTCACGGTGGCGGGGAGGTTGGCGGGTGCGCGGGCTGCGGGCGTCATGGCGCTGCCCGCCGGACCTGTCGGAGGCAGGGCGTCCGAAGGCGCAACCACGGGCGCGACCGCGCTGGCGCCTGGAGGCATCGCATCGGTGCTCGCGGCACCAGGTTGTGCATTCGATAGATTGATCATTCGCTGGCCCCCCGCTTCGCGGGTGCTTCCGGCCACCGGCGATGTCGCATTGGCACCGCTCATCGCAGCACGCTTTGCCGGCACAGCGCCGGCCACAGGTGCCGCTTCTATCGCGCCATCATCCGGCTGGTTGACACCGCTGGGTGGCCGGGGACCGACTCGCGGCCGCACCTTGCGCATCCATTCGCTCATGCTGCCCTGGAACGCATTGGTGGCGTTTTCGGCATCGAAACTGTCGCTGATGATGTAAGGCGTGATCAGCACGATCAGCTCGATTCGGTCGCTGCTCTTGGTGCTCGACTTGAAAACACTGCCTAGGACGGGAATGTCTTTGAGAAGCGGAACACCGCTGTCGCTCGCGGTATTGGTTTCGCCGATGAGGCCGCCGAGCATCACGGTCGCGCCATCGCGCAGCGACAGCTTGGTGTCGATGCGGCGGTTGCTGATCGTGGGGGAGGTGGTGACGCCGGTCGTCGTCGGGATGGCGCTGCTCACTTCTTGCGTGATGTCCAGATCAATGCGGTCGCCCGCGTGAATGACTGGCTTCACGGTCAGGATGGTGCCGGTGTTGCGATACTGGACCGACTGGGGCACCACGGTGCTGCTGCCGCCAATGATCGATTGAGACGGCGAGATCGCCTGGGACGAAACAATCGGCACGTCTTGTCCGACAGAAATGGTTGCGGTTTCGCCATTGCGTGTCATGACCTTCGGACTGGAAATGACGCGCGACGCGGTGTTGCTCGCGAGCGCATTGATGGCCAAGGTGCGCAGCGGATTACCACCCAGCAATGCGTTGATCGTCAGCCCCGAACCACTCACACCGGTGTTGTAGACAGTCCTGGTGAGGCGCACACCCGATTGGCTGGACAACTGGTCGAGTTGCCATGCGAAACCGAGGTTGTTCGTGTCATTGAGGCTGACCTCCGCCACAACGACGTCGATGAGGGCCGAGCGCACGGGCTTGTCCAGTTCGGTCAGCAAGCCCAGCCATTGGCGGTATTCGTCTTGCGTGCCGCCCTGGAAAATCAGTGTGTTGGTGGCGTTGTTCACCACGACACCCCGTCGAGTGCTTCGTGAGGCCTGGCCTCCCGCAGTGCCGGGCGCGCCAGCAGCAGCGGTTGCACCCGCGGCACCGGTCGGAGCGGCGCCGCCACCGCCCCCACCACCGATCAGCTCATTCAGCGATTTGGCCAGGTCTGAGGCATCTGCGTTTTTGACGGGATAGGTGAACATGCTCCCGCCCTGTTGCACCTGACTGAGCTGATCGAGTTCTCGTGCCCAGGATTGAAGGTGCTCCAGGATGGCATCTGTCTGCGCAAAGGCGATCACGCCGTTGATAGATGGCATCGGGAGCACGATGATCGGCGCCGTGGAGTCGACCTGATTCGCCGCCGCATATCCCTCGGCGCGCAAGATTTCGGTCAAGCGGCGGGCGAACTCTTCGGCGCCCCAGAAGCGCGGCGTGATACGAAGGCTGCGCTGGCCTTTCATGCTGGGCTGGTCGAACACCTGGATCAGTTCCAACGCGGTTTGAACTGCGTCTGACTGCCCGCTGATAAGCAAGCCGTTAAAGTTGTCTTCTTGCAGCTGAACGCGATCGCCCAGCATCCTTTTCAGGCTCGGCAGGACCGATTGCGCACGGATGGCTTCAAATTCAATGTATTGAAAAATCGGCCGTAACGACTGCGGGACTGTCGGCTGGGCCCTGCCTCTGCGAATTTCAGGGAGGATGGCCGACGTTGCGGTGGCAGGGACCATGCGCAAAACGCCACCAAAATCCTGGACCGTGATGCCGTAACTCTTGAGAAGTATGTTGCTCAGCTCAGCGAGTTTTGCGGCGGTCAATGGACGCGGGGTGCGGAAGGTAATGAGTTCGGTTCGCGCAGCCACGGCCGTATCGACCGAGTAGTTGAGCTTGAGAATGCCGCCATACACCGCAGCAATGAAGCTGGGAAGCGGCATTTGCTCAAGGCTCACAGAAATATTGCCCACTTCACCCTGCCCCACTGGCGTCGGTGCGGTATTGCGCATATTGCCATCGATCATGGGGGGCACTTTGGGCGTGGCGACGATGGGCGTTTCGGTCGGCAACGCTGCAGGCGCCGAACCGAGCAGCCCCTCACGACGCGTCTGGTCGGCCCGCTGAAATTCAAGTGGCGTGGTCTGCAAGGGCGGCGCACTGCAGCCTGCGATAAACACAGCGCAAGCTGCTGCAACGATTCGGAGATTGAAAATGGGGAAAGTTTGAATTCGATTCATCCGCTAGGGCCGCACGGGCAGAGAGATACGTTCACGCTGGGGCGTGATCAGGCCAATGGCATTCGGCCGGACCCAGACGATGCGGGCACCGCCGGGCAGGGTATCGCCAACTCGGCGAAATTGAGGTTTCGGGTCGTTACCGCGCTGAACGATGACCTCTTGAACATTCGCGCGAACGACGACGCCAGTGACAACCCATGCTTCGGCAGTCAACGCGCGGTCGCCAATTTTACGAGGTTGTTTTAGCCAGGCCTCCCACATTTCGACGGCCACGTCGACCGGATAGCCCCCCGGTGGCGGCTCTCCGGTGGGAGTGGCCGTTTCGCTACCACCTTCATTCGCCTGGCGCGGAGATTCACGCGGCCCGATCGCATCGGTATGGAATGCGGGCGGCAGTGGCAAGACCAGCGCTTCGGCAGGGGCCACCGGTTGTTGACGACGTGCAGAATCCGCCTGCAGGATTTCGCCTGCCTGCCGTGCGCCGAGCCAGCCGCCGAACACCAGCAATGCGGTAGCAGCGCTTGCCACCAAGAGCCACAACGTGCGTTGCTGCTTCATTTGATGCTCCCATTGCCGGCGCGAAGCAAGCTGGCGACTGTCGTATCGATTCCGTAGACCTTGATGAGTATCTCGGCCGACGGCCCCGTCACGGCAACACGCTCGATTGCATACAAATTGTCGTTTTCGCCCAGCGCTCGCAGCAGCTCCATGAAGGGTTTCGGCTCGAATCTGAAAGTCGTTTTCACGCGAACGACGCTGACACCGGCGAGTTGGGCATTGGCGGCTGCTTTGTTGTCCACCGGAGCGCCGGGACGCGCCGCCGCCGATTCGTTTTCGCCGACCGCAGAGATCTGGCAGCCCACCTTGACGTCGACGCAGATGGCTTTAACCGCTTCCAGCGCCTTGACCCGCAACAGCCCGGCGCTTTCGGCCAGTTGAAACCGGTCGAGCCAGCGCAGCCGGATTTCGTTGGCGCGTACGGCTTCTGCGGCCCAATTGGAGTCTTTGAGTGCCGCTTGTTCTCTGACTTCTCGCGTTTGCGCGGTAAGGGCTTCACTCTTGAGCGGGACCAAGCCATCGCGCCAATCGAGCAACTGCGTCCATATACCCACCAACACGGCGGCCCAGATGAGCCAACGCAGATTGCCGCTCATCATGAGCGGCCTCCGTTTGCGGCTCTGGCATCGCGGAGACGCCACTCAAAACGAAAGCCGTCGGTGCCGGCACCGTCGACAAATCGCACATCTTCGAATTCGCTGATCTGAGACAACGCTTCAACCATGGGCGTCAGCGCCAATTCGCCAACCGCCGGGACTAATGTCACTCGCACTTTTCCCCCCTGGACCTCTAGCTCACGCACGACTGCGCCCTGCGCGGTGACCGTGCGGCCTATCTGCTCAATGAGCGCGGGGCGAATCGAACCCGCGGTCAGTTGCTGGGCTTGCAGGATCCAGCGTTGTCCACTGAGGGCCTGCTCTCGCGCATGCTGAATCGGTTTCAATGCCGATTCCAGATCGGACTGTCCGCTGCGGCTGTCCGCCACGGTCTTTTCAAAGTAATCCATCTGGCCATACAGCCACGCCACGTAACCGGCGGTCGCGAGCGTTGCCGCGCTCAGAACACCAGGCCAAAACAAGCCGGTCGAAACAGGAAGTCCGCCGCGATCCCGAAAAAGGTTACGCGCCCATGCACGCTTCGACCCGATGATTTCCTGCGTGCGCGGCAACTCCGATGGCCATTGGACTCCTTCTTGTTGGCCCACCTCATCGCGCCACAGGTTCCACTCCAGCTCCGCAGGCGCCGCTTCGAACCAACCGTCGTGCACCAATGCGCGACTTTGCCAGAGCTGTGCTTCCACGCCTTGAGCGCCCAGTGTGCGCACAAAGATGGCGCCGTCCTGGGAGGGCGGTGTGACCAGCAACCCACTTGGCACAGTCGAGATGCGGCTCGCGGGCAGCTTGTGTCTAGCGGCAAATTCGGCACGCCATTTCGATTCCCACAACCAGACATGCAGCAGATTGCCTTGGCGCGCAACGAAGACACCTGGTTCGCGTATCGGCGATTGACTCAGCAATTGCAGCCGGACGAATGCCTGCAGACGCAGCAAGGGAATGCCGGTCGCGTCGAGTCGAAGGTAGATGCACAACTCCCTCGGCAACGCCAGCACGACACCCAGGAGGCTCTGCGGCAGGCGAAATGCCGCACCACGATAGAGCAACTGATCGCGCCCGTCGGGATTAAAAAGATAGCAGGGTCGAAACATCGTTGGATTGTGCCGCAGGTGGTTTGGCCGGCCAGGGCAAAGCAGGGGCTGCAGGCTCTGCCGCTGGCGTCGATGCAGACCGGGACGGGGTTGCAGCGACAGCAGGCATCGTCGAATGCAAATGGGGCTCCACGATCTGCCATGGCCGCCCTTCGAGCTCTGGTGTCAGCCGAAGCGTGTAATCCAGCTGCCATTGCCCGTCGACCTGACGATGGGTGACGCGCACCGTGCGCTGCACCGGCGCTGTTGCGTTCGCACCGAAGGGGTTTTCGCGACCGAGCGAATCGCTCAGGATACCCAAAGAGCTTAAAAGGGCAGCCGGATCGGAGCGGCGACTGATGGCTGTGTCAAGTAGTTGGTCGGGGACACCGCCAGCCTGCAGCGCCTGCCGTGTTGCAGTTGCCAAGTTGAGCATCCGACCGATAGAAGACTCAGCGGTAAGCGACTCTGTACAGCCGTGGGATGTCAGCGTGGGTCGCTGCGCCGCCCAGCCGTAAACCGACCAAAGCTCCTGAACCGACAGCAATGGCGCGTTCCTGGGTGGTGGAATTGACTTGGCAGCATACAGCTCGTTTTCGGCGCCATTGACGCGTGGAAAATCATCGGGGTCGATGTAATCCTCGAGTGCGTCCAGGAGTGAATCAATGTCCACCCTGTCAACACCACAATCGGCGAGCAATTTTGCGAGCACCGGCCGATTCGGCGCGTTGAGCGCAATCAGCCCGCCGATGTCTTGCACTCCCACCGTAGAGCCAGCCGTTGCCGTGTATTGAGTACCGTCCGCACGGACGCCCTGCACGCCATCATTGAAGCTGTTCACTCCCGTACCTGTCCCAGACAGCCAATACAACACATGGCCTCGGGTGGAATAAGCGCTCTGCATGAAATCGACCCGCTCGCGCAACTGCGCAACGCGTTCGGCCGACGTTTGCGCGACATCGCTTATGGCTGCGACGATCACCGTCAAACCCGCCAACAACCACAACACGGCCGCCAATGCAAAACCGCTGCGCCGGTTCGCTGGTCTTTTCATCGGGTCATCCCGAGAAAATCGCGTAGGGCTGCCTTGTCTTCGGGCCGATACAGCGGCCCTTCGAACACAGCGCTGCGCACTAGCACTTTGTCTTCGCCAACCGGTCGAACGAGAATTTCACTTGGTAATTCTTTTCGCACAACGTCTGCGGGCGGCCAGTTCGCGTGCTCGCGGCCGGCACGATCGATGTAGCTCAGTGCCAACTTGCCAGGCCACTGCGCCCAGCGTACCGGCTGAGAAGTCGTTTCCGCCCCCGTCGTGGTCGGGCTGGCGAAGGCTCCCGGAGCCTTCTGCTGAGTCGGATTCAGCGGAAGGATCAACTGTGTCACGAACAAATCGGTGACGACCACGCCAACATCGTTGGTCCGGGACTTGAACAGAAGTTCGACCCGCTGCGGCGTGCCGTGGGGCGCAAGCGGCGAGCCGAGGGTCAAGCCCTGAAACTGTTCGGGTGTGCCGATGAGCCATGCGTTCTCATTGGCGTCCAGAACAAGATTCGACACCACGTCGTTCATCGCAGTGGTTTGAAGCCAGCGTTGCTGGAAGTTGTTCCCACTGTCGGTTGCGACACGCAAAATCTGGCCCACCTGCCCGAAAGCGCTGGACATCACGCTCACAACGAAACCCAGGATCACGATGGTGACCAGTAGTTCGATCAGCGTAAAACCGCGCTGTTGCTCATACGAAGAGCGCTTGAAACGTGATGTCGACATTCCGCGCTTAAAAATCGAGCGGGTTAGACCCGCGCGGCGTTCCGACCTGTTTGAACCCCGGGACCGCCATCGTGATGTCAAATGGCTTGCTCATGGTAGCCAACAATACGACATGGGTCGTTACCTCATACAGAGACACCTCATAAATGCCGGGGGCACGTGAATCTCCCAACGCGGGCACTGTTTCCCGAAGCGGCCGGCTCGTCCACGAAAAATCGTATCCCATCATCTGCACCGCGCCCTCGGGTCGCGCTGAAGGGTTGAGCGCTCGCATGTATTCGATGACTTCGATACGCACCAGCTGCTCACGCTCCTGAACGCGCAACCTCGCCATCGTATTGACCGTCTGCGTCAACCAAGTAAAAGCTGCTGCCGCGCCGAAGCTTAGGATGACGAGGGCTGCAATGACTTCCAGCAAACTGAACCCGTATTGAAGCTTCTGCGGCTTCACGCTCAACCGCCGCGTTCGATAGAAACTTCGCAGGTGGCCTCGGCAACGCGCAACGTTACCTGCGACGCGGACGAGCGAAGTTTGAGCACCGCTGGCGCGCACACTCCCGCGCCGGAGAAAACGATCGCAGTGTCGTCGGCCATCGACCAACCACTGGGCAGCAAGAATGCGGCGTTGCGGTCTGCGAGCGGCTCGCCAGCAGATTTTTTCGTGAGCACGAAGCCCTGTCCCAACAACGCCGTGCGCGAATAGAGGCGCTGCAGGCGGGACGCCAACTCGGTTGCCTGCACGCGTGAATCCAGCCCGTCGAACCACCTTTGAAAGGATGGAAGCACGACGGCCGAGAGCAGCGCGATCAATACCATGACGGCCATCATTTCAATCAAGGTGAACCCACCACTTCGGGTTCGCCAACCCTGCAGGAATTCATTGGGAAAGCGACGCATCGCAAACAACCGGGACCCTCGTTCTTCAGTTGCCAATGTCGGCGGCCAATCCTTCACCGCCAGGTTTGCCGTCGGAACCGTACGAAATGACCGAGGCAGCCTTTCCGTCGTTGCCTGGTACCTTGATGACGTACACGCCGTTCCACGGATCGAGTGGCACGGTGCCTTCGATGTATGGACCTTTCCAAAGCGACTTGGCCGCGTCGTCGTCCGTAGGCGGCTGGGTCAGCCAACGCAATGCCCGATCGCCGTCCGGCACGTTGCCGATGTCCAGTCGCATGATGCTGATTGCGCTCTCCAGCATTTTGATTTGCGTCTGAGCGGTTTTGACCTTGCTGGAGTCAACCTTGCCAAAAATGCGAGGTCCAACCAACCCTGCCAGCAGCCCGATGATCACCATCACTACAAGCATCTCGAGGAGCGTAAAACCCGCGCTCCTCCCGAACTTGGTCGAGCCCGGGGCGGAAAGATGGCGAAAGGCAAGGGCGTGTAGTTTCATGAAACAAAACAGATTCGTTGGTAGAACAGGGGGCAGCGCGAATGGCAGCCCGCAAGACGACGCCTCAGATGACGTTGGTAAGACTTGTGATGGCCAGCATCACAGAAATCATTATCCCCCCGAGCAAAACTGAGACCATAAGGATCGTCAGAGGTTCCAGCAAGACCAGAAATTGTTTGAGGCTCTGTTCGCTGCTGTTTCGATGCATTGTGGCAAGCGCAGCGACCGTTTTCGGGAGTGCACCGGACCGCTCGCCGACCCGAATCAGGTTGATGCCGACTGCATCCACAAAATGATGTGATTGCATGGCGTCGGCCAAAGACTTGCCGGCGCGTACGTCAACCAGCACCAGATCGGCCTTGTGACGCCATTGCTGACCGGTCAGCGAGTTGCGCGAATGGCCCAACGCCTCCAACAGCGGAACGTGATTTCCCAGGAGCACGGCCAACATGCCACCCCATCGCGCAAGCTCAACGTGCAAGATCCAGTTGCCGAGAACCGGCGCGCGGCTTGCCGCTTCCCACAGACGGGTGCGGGTCCCGGGTTGCAACCAGAGCGTCACTGCCGAGAAGACGAAGGCCAGAGCGATGCCAGTGGCGAAGAGCTTGTTGCTCACCAGCCATAGTCCGGACTGAAGAACCCACTGCGAAATCAGCGGGAGATCGGCTTTCGGATTGCTCAATATATTGGCAAATTTCGGCACCACGAAAACGAAGACAACGAGAGTCGCGACCAACCCACTGATGATCAGCAAGAACGGATAGGTCAGCGCATTTCGCGCCTCGCGACGAAACTTCGCGTCGGCTTCCATTTGCTCTGCCGCAGAACGCAATGACTGGCCCAGCTTGCCAGTCTCTTCGCCAGCCCGAACCAGTTCATAGACATAGGCCGGCATGTCGAAGCTCGACTGGTCCAGCGCACGCGCGAACGAGGCACCAGAGCGCAATCCGGCATACACCGAATCGAGCGCATTTCCAAGCGGATGCCCAACATACCCCCGGGCGATATTTTCGACCGCATCCGCCAGCGGCACTCCTGCGTCGAGCAGGGTGGCCAATTCGTCAATGCTCAACAGCGTTTCGGCTTGTGCGATTTTTTCCTTGCCGCCGAAAAGCTGCCTCCAACTTGCCCCGAACGAGCCTGCTGACGGCGACTTAGCAGGATCGGAATTACCTTTCCCTCCGCGGGCCTGCGTCAATTCGAATACTTGGTAACCCCGGGCGCTCAAGCTCGAAAGCGCAGCCGCTTGTCCGTCCGACTGCAGCGATCCGGACACCCGCTTGCCTTGGTTGTCCACACCTTTGTACTGAAAAGAAATCATGGCGAGACGGACGTCATCCGACGGCCAGTACTTCGGCGACAGTCGAGATGCCTCGCCAGACCTTCAGATAGCCGTCTTGCGCCATCGATCGGATTCCGCGGGCACGAAGCGAAGCGATCAGACTCGATTCGCTTGTGCCAGAAAGAATTCCTTCTCGAATTTCTTCTGTCACATCGAACAGCTCATAAACCGCAATGCGGCCCAGATAGCCTGTGTGCAAGCAGGCGTCGCAACCTACCGCTTCCTTCAGCGCCGGCGCGCCGAAGTCGGCTCCGCCATGCATTTGCGACAAGGTTTTCATTTCGCTTTCGAGCAATGCGGATTGCTGGAGTTCCGCGAGGCCGACAGGACGACTGCAATGCGGACACAGTCTGCGAACCAACCGTTGGGCCATAATGCCGCGCAAGCTGGACGCAAGCAGGAAAGGCTCGACGCCCATGTCCACCAGACGCGACACAGCACCGGCGCCACTGTTTGTGTGAAGGGTTGAAAAGACCAAGTGACCTGTCAGCGCAGACTGCACCGCAATGGCCGCCGTTTCACGGTCGCGAATCTCGCCGATCAGGATGACGTCCGGGTCATGCCGCAGGATTGATCTCAGCGCGGCGGCGAAGTTGTATCCGATGTCGGCGTTGACCTGAAGCTGGGTGATGCCGGCCAGTTTGTATTCGACCGGATCCTCGATCGTGATGATCTTTTTGAGACCGTCGTTGCCGAGGTCAAGCGCCGTGTAGAGGGTTGTCGTTTTGCCAGAGCCGGTCGGGCCTGTTACTAACACGATTCCGTTCGGCTCGCCGGTCCAGCGCCGAAACATCTCCGCGTGATCTTCGATCATGCCCAAGTCGGACAATTGGTAGGTTTGACGATCTTGGCGCAGGAGCCGCATGACCACCGATTCGCCCCGAACGCCAGGCAGTACGGACACCCGAATATCGAAGCTTTCGCCATGGATGCGAGCAGTCATCCGGCCATCCTGCGGCAAACGCCGCTCGGCAATGTCGAGTTGCGAGAGTATCTTGATACGGCAGACTGTTGCGTCGAATCGATCCAGTGGCAGTCGCTGGAGCTCACGCATCACGCCATCGACTCGTACACGAACTTCGAACTGATACTCACCCGGCTCGATGTGAAGGTCGGAAGCGCGTCGCGTCAGAGCTTGGCTCAACAAGCTGTTGACGAGTTCGACGATCGGTCCCTCCTCTGCCAGTTCCCGCAAGTGGGCAATGTCACCGGCGTGGACGGCCGCTCGCTGTGGCTCGTGATCGATCTGCCCGAGCACGTTCTCGAGGTCTGCAACCCGTGCCAGCCGCATTGAAACCCCGAGCCGATTTTCACGTGCTTTGAGATTGAGCGTTTCGGTGAGCGACCGCGCAGGCACATCCGCCGTTGCGCAGACCAATTGACCGTCGTCGATCCAGATGGCGACTCCGTTGCGCCTGCTCCATTGCACATTCAGAGCCAACTGCTCCAACCCATCGCGGATAGCGCCGTCCAAAGGCATCAGTTCCGCGCCAGAGAGCATTGGCCAACCCGTGTACCGCGCAAGAGCGCCGACGAGTTGATCCTCGGGGACCATTCCGGTGCGTCGCAACAAACCCAGTAAGGATTCCGGGCGGCCGCTGCTCAGCGTCTGCACCTGTTGTCGTGCAGCTGGACTCAAGATGCCGGCATTGATCAGGTAATCGTCAAAGGTCTGGAATTGGGTTCTTGCGTTCACGGTTTGTCCTTCCTGGATCCCTCCGGATAGCCGACTTTCACCTCACGCTTGACCCCGAAATAACGCCCCCCCGCGCGAGCCACAAGCAGCAACGTTTGGGTCGTGTCGAGATTGATCTCGACGATCTCTTCCGGCGGTTGGTCTGTCTTAAAACGAAAGCTCGCGAGCAGGGCACCAGAGGGTTTTGAGATTTTCGGCTTGTCAACAGTCGACTCAGCCGCAGTCTTTTTTCCTGAAGGCAAATAAGGAAGCGGTGAGGCCGGCATCGCTGGAGGCGACAAGTTGAGCAACCACATGGCGTCCGTGCGAGGCATTGCGCTCATCATTCGAACCTTGACGACCCCGCTGCGCACAATGTCCGGAGACTCCAGCAGCAGTTCATTGCCGCTCTCCAGACGCTCAAGGCTGGTCGGCGGTGAAAGGGCACTGAGCACGGCTGTAGCCGTTGGCAACGTCAACAGCGGATCGTCCACATTGGCCGCATGAACCGCACAACCACCCCAACTCAGCAGCGCGGACAAAAGATAGCGCCCTGCTGCAAAGCAGATTCTCGTTCGCATCATTGATCAGTCCCGCTTTCCAAGTACTTCAAGAAAATACCTCCGCTTGAGACAAGTTTGCTCCTTGCTGGTCCTTGCCCGAAAGCTTTGGAGCCATCCCCAGATCCGGCCACACCATACCAACGGCCTCCTCGTCCCAGGCGATGGACCATCACCGACTGAAGAGTAGTAGTCGTCATTTTTGTACAAAAAATCTGCGTCTGGACTGAGCGCCACGAATCCATGTGCAAATCGTGGCGGCGTTTAAAGCTGTTTCTGGTTTTCTTCACTCGATTCGACCTCGACCCACTGACCAAAAAAGGAAGATGACTTTCGGATGTCTACCGCCGCATCAAATACCGACCCGCGGACCACCTGCACCAGTTTCCCTTGCGGTTGCTTAATCTGGTAACGAAGTCTGCGTAAAACGCCCTTACTTGAACGAGAATGGTTTTCCTGGACGAATTGCGTATTAAGGCCGGTCAGCTTTTCAAACACACGTTGATTGAAGCTCTCGAAAAAAGAATCAGCGCCGATCGCCACATACCTTCGGCTCGATCATCATCACTTCCGGGACATCGGTCGCCGTAGCCTTCATGAGCCGACCTCTTTCGTGAGCAGTGGAGCAAGATATTGAGCATAGCCGTTCTTCGTTAATGGAATCGCCAGCCTTGCCAACTGTTCTCGATCAATAAACTTCGGCGCCTTGCGATTTCGTCGGGACACGCGATCTCCAGACCCTGGCGGTGTTCGAGGGTGGCAATTAACTAGCCCGCCTCGAGCAGGCCCTCGTGCGTGCCGGTGTCCAGCCATTCATAGCCGCGCGCCATGATCTTCACATTTAGCTGGTCACGGTCACAATACGCTTGGTTGACGGCCGTGATCTCCAACTCGCCGCGGTCGCTCGGCTCGACCGCCTTCGCGATCTCGACTACCTGCTTGCCGTAGAAATAGAGTCCGGTCACTGCATAGCTGCTCTTGGGTTCGAGCGGCTTGTCCTCGATGCTGTGACCTTGCCGGCGGCATCGAACACCACCACACCGTAACGCTTGGGGCCTTCCACGTGATACACGAACACCGTGGCGCCAGCGTTGCTTTCATCGGCATGGCTCAGCAGTTGCTCGAAATCGTGACCATAGAAAATGTTGTGGCCGATGATGAAGGCCTGCGCCAAGCCGCCGGGACTGGGCTGCGACGCATATGGCAGGTCCATGCCCCCCGGGCTGCCATCACCCAGCAGTTGCTGAAAGCATGGCGTGTCTTGCGGGGTACTGATAAAGATTTCGCGAAAGCAGCCGAGCATCAAGATGTTCAGGGGGAATAGATCATAGGCTTGTCTTAGACGGGCAGTTGCTGCTGCTCATCTCGAACGCGGCCGGGTGCAGTCGAGTGCTGATACCACCGGCGAGGATGAAGCCTTTGCGTTGCATTTTGTTACGATGCTTGGGAGAAAGAACACCGAGGCTTTCGGGCCGTGCTGAAGGTACTGCGGCCAGAGAAATCCTCTGATTGAGGATAACACGTCGC
The DNA here is from genome assembly GCF_046156345.1 of Variovorax sp. H27-G14. Classification (NCBI taxonomy): domain Bacteria; kingdom Pseudomonadati; phylum Pseudomonadota; class Betaproteobacteria; order Burkholderiales; family Comamonadaceae; genus Variovorax; species Variovorax sp. H27-G14. The sequence goes on along the minus strand of NZ_JAYLVN010000001.1, from coordinate 741,120 downwards.
CTGCCGTTACGGCATGCCAAGCTGAGCAGGTAAACATCGGTGAGTGGCGGCCCGACAAGAGCTTGTCCCAATCGATGGCGGCGAGTTCCAAGACACTGAAAGCATTAGGCCAGAACGCATGGGCGCAAGCTCAGGTTGCTTAAGCGAGTATCTCTGCAACTAGTCTTACTGTGTCACAAAAGTAGTCTTGCGCTACCCTGCCGCAGCAAGGGCACTGCCCGAGACGTGCGATCAGCTGGTAGCTCAGCCGCTGGCGCAGACTCGTGATCGACGTCCCCACGTGACGCTGCGCGCGCAGGACTGCCGCGGGGGCTGTAATCCTTGGGAAGGGAAAGCACCTGGCGTTCGATGAAGTTTTTTTTACCGCCGACAGACTTATCGGCAGTGAGACGTTCGGCCATCAGGAACCCGTAGGCCGCGATGCTCAAGGCGGCGTGGTGATGGAACCCTCGCCAGCCTCGCCCCTCGTAGTGCCCCAAGCCGAAGTCCTGCTTCAGATCCTGGTAGTCGCGCTCGATGCGCCAGCGCTGATGGGCGACGTCGACCAAGTCGTTGATCAGCGTGTCTTCTGGCAGGGTGGACAGGAAGTACTTGCTCGGCTCAGCGTCGCTTGCTGGCCACTCGATGAGCAGCCACTGCTCGGGGCGCAGGCGTGCCTTGCCCGTATTGCCGCCGGCGTGGCGCACCCGCACGGCCGCGAAGCGCCCACTCGATGTGTCGTTGGTTCCCTTGCGCCAGCGAATGATCTGGAACGCTCGGTTTGGCAGGGACTGCGCCAATGCCTTGACGCTCATGGGCTGCAGCGCCGCAGTGCGCCTGGGCATCACTGGCAGTCGGCCCATGCCGCTGTAAGGCTTGGGCGGCAGCGGCTGAACGCCAGGCGGCCAGACCGCGACGGCAGATGTGATACCTACTGCGTAGAGCAGGCCCATGTCGCTGAGCGCCTGGCGGAAAGTGTTGTCCACGCCGTAGCCGGCATCTGCCAGCACGCAATGGCGCGGTGCGCCTTCATCCAACAGCGTACGCAACTGCTGCAGCGCGATCTGCGTCTTCGTGGCGAAGCGAACCTCTTCGGGAACGCTGGCTTTGGCGCGGCGTTCAGGATCCGCAGCCCAGTCCTCGGGCAGGTACAACTGCCAGGCGACGGGCAGGCTGCCCTGCTTGCTTGCAAGCGAGATGCTCACCGCTACCTGGCAGTTGTCCTGCTTGCCAAGCATCCCGCAGTACTGGCGCGTGACACCTACCGAGTGGCGACCCTTCTTCGGAAACCCAGTGTCATCGATGATCCACCAGCCGCCCTGGCTGAAGTCCATCTTGGGCATCACCCATTGACACACGCGCCGCAACATCTGGGTGTCAGACCACTCGGCTTTGGCCACGAAGTGGTGCAGTGACTGGTGCCGGGCGCTGGCGTGCATCGGATCCACTCGCGCGGCCATGGGCTCGATGCTCTTGCGCGACAGCGGAAGCATCAGGCCCGTGCAGTAACCGCGAAGGCCCGAGTGCCGGTCCGCGTGACCCAAGCCTGCGCTCAGGTGCTTCAGGTAGCTATCGAAGCGCTCGACTGCATTCATCAATCCTCCGGAGCGAAGACGAGAGGATCGCATTATTTCATTTGTGACATAGTAAGACTAACGAACAACTGTGAGCGATAGGCTGATCCGTTGTCGGTGATCAGGCGCTTGATGGTCACGCCCAAGGCCGCGTAGTGAGCCCCGGCGGCCTGCAGGAACGCGACGACCGGGCCCTTGCGCTCATCGTCGTGCATCTGCACGAAGCCCGCTCTCGCGTGATCGTCGATGCTCACGTGAGCAAACTCCCAGCCTGCGCCTCGCGTGGCATCGCGACGATCGCCTGTCACTCGGTAGCTGGGCTGCACGATGCGCCCGAGCTTCTTTGTGTCGATATGCAGCAGCTCGCCGGGCGCCTCTCGCCCGTAGCGAACGATTGGCGCAATGGGGTCGAGCGCCTTCAGGCTGGACAGCCCGAGGCGCGCGAGCAGGCGACTGACGGTGGACACGCTGTGCCCGACGATGGGGGCGATGCGGCGCATGGGCATGCGCGAGCGGCGCAACTGCTCGATGCGCTCGCGCAGGGCGGCGTCCAGGTTCGTGCGCGTGCGGGCCGGGCGAGAGCTGCGATCGTGCAAGCCCTGCACGGCGCCTTACAGAAAGCGCTTGAGCCACTTGCGCGCGGTGCGCGGGCTGATACCTGCAATGCGTTCGTAAGCCGTCAATTAACCACGCCCTTGTTCAGGGAGCGGCGAGCTGTGAGGCTAGGAGTCTGCGCGGCAGAATTTTTTGAGTTGCTGTGCTTGCGCCATTGCACTTTGCGAACAGCCCGAGAGCGCTGGCACAACCTGCTGAGTGCGTAGCGAATTGCGTAAGCCGCTGAACTCAGCCTGTCGCAAGCCTCAGGACATGCCCCAACGGCGCTCTGGCGCTCTCATCTGGGCATCAAGGCGCACATTCTTCGCAGGTTCAGCGCCAGACACACGAGCTTGAACTCGGCCTGGACCTTGTGCAGCCCGCGCAAGCTGAACTGCCTGAAGCCCAGCACGCTCTTGATCCACCCGTTGGGCGCCTCCACGATCCACTTTCTCTTGCGGTAGGCCGCCTGGCCTTGGGGGGTCTTCAGCCTGGTATCCATCTCAGCGGTGTGCGGGTACTTCTGCGCATCGACCTCCAACGCCTGCTTGCCCTCTAGGCCCAACGCCACGATCAGCTCGCTCGGGCTGTCCTGGAGTTGCGCGAACACCGCTTCCGAGCGGAAGCCCGCATCCGCCAGCACCTGCACAGCGTCTTGGCCCAGGTTGGCCTTCATCGCCGCCAGCAGAACGGGTAGCCGGTCGCTGTCGGCGGCGTTGTCGCTCAACTCTGCCGCCACCACGATCTGTGCAGTCTCATCCACCGCCGTGTGGGCGTTGTAGCCGTAGTCGTAGCCCCCGTCCGAGCGTTTCATGATGCGGCTGTCGCTGTCCGTGAAGCTCTCCTGGGCGCTGTCCTTGGGCACGCCGAAGTCGCGCTTGTAGCGCCCGCCCTTGGGCTTGCCGTTCTTGTCGCGGGGTTTGCGTTCGTCGTCCTTGCTGCGGCCACGCGCCGCATCGGCCTCTTGCTGGCGCTGCTCCAGGCGCAGCTTGGCCTGGGTGATCGCCTTGAGCCGGTCCTCGCGGCGCTTGATCTCCCCGGGGATGTCCAGGTCAGGCTCGTTCTTCTCCAGATCGTCGGCGGCACGGGCACGGTTGAGCAGCCCGTCGATCTGCGCATTCAGTTCGCCCTCGGTCTTGACCATCCGGTCATAGCTCATGGCCTTGTGGCGGCTGGCGTTGGCCTTGAGCTTGGTGCCGTCCACCGCCACCGTGCCCAGCTTGACCAGTCCGCACTCGCGCGCCAGGTGCACCACCTGCACGAACAACGCGGCCAGCTCTTGTAGATGCAGCGCCCGGAAGTCCGAGAGCGTTCGGTGCGCCGGGTAGTTCTCCGCGGCCAGCACCCGCAGGGCCACGTCTTCGTGCAGCTTGGCCGCCAGCTTGCGCGAGCTGAAGGTGCCGGTGGCGTAGCCGTAGATCAGCACCTTGACCATCATGGCCGGGTGGAACGGCTGGTTGCGCGGCCCGCCCTTGGCGTAGCGCGCATGGAACGCGCTCAGCTCCAGGCTGTCGACGCTGTCGCTGATGAAGTACGCCAGGTGCCCTTCGGGCAGCCAGTCTTGCAGGGCGTCGGGAAGCAGTCTTTGCTGCTGCGGCTCGTAGGGCAGGTAGCTGATGGGCATGAGCCCAAATCTATCAAGCCTCTGCGCGATCGTCACGCCCTGCCGCGCAGACTCCTAGCGCGCGTTTCGCGGTGCTACGTAACGTGTTTCGCCGCATCGCTCGTAACAGTGACGCAAAACAGGCCCGGACCACCGCTTTCCGAAGTCTGCGATTTTACTCGGTAGCGCCACATTCCCCAATGAAATCAATGAACCCGGCCTGACCAGCGGGCTGCAATTTCAAGTGTTTATGCCCGGGCACCGTTCCTGCAACGTCTTATACGAAAGTGAACATTCCAGTTTCGGGAGTTGTTGCCATGAGTGTTGTTTGTCATTCCTCGCCCTCGATGCCGATGCTGGCAGCCGGGGCCGTCAAAGTTTCTTACGGCGGCGCCTTCCATGGCGCGCTGGTCGTCGAGCAGGACTTCGCCATGGGCGAGCGCATGCGTCGCATCCTGAGCGAGCTTGCGCCCGGTCGCCGCGTGGTGATCGCCTCCACGCGCGCCGAGGCCATGAACCTGCTGGCCGCTTTGCCCTACGACCTGGTGCTGGTCGACATGCGCCTGCCGCAGAACGACGGCGTGTCGCTCATCAAGCATGTGCGCCAGGCCTATCCGGGCGCCGACAGCGTGGCCATGTCGGCAGCCGACGACCACGAGCTGGTGGACGCCGCCATCTCCGCCGGCGCCGCCGGCTACCTGCTGACCGAAGCGGACGACGCCGAGCTCGCGTTCTTGCTGCGTTCCATCGAACGCGGTGGCGCGCCGATGGACTCGCGTGTGGCGCGCCGTCTGCTGGGCATGATTGCGGCGTCGGCCAGGCCGATCACCATCGCACCCGTGATGACGCGGCCGTCAGCCCCCACAGGCGACCGGCCGGCGCCCGGGCCGCTGTCGCCGCGCGAGCTGAAGGTGCTGCGGCTCATTGCGCAAGGCTGGAGCAACCGCGAGATTGCGGAGGCGGTGTTTCTGTCGATCAACACGGTCGAATTTCACGCCAAGAGCATTTATCGCAAGCTCTCGGTGAAGTCTCGGACCCAGGCGGTTCACGAGGCAACGCAGCACGGCCTGCTGAACTGAAGTCGGCGTCCTTCGCCCTCGCGTCATGCCGGCGCGAGGGCCGCAAGTCAATGCGCAAAAGCCCGCAAAGCGCTGCTGCGCGCCACTTCAGCGGGTTATCGCCTGTTGAAAAGCACTGGAGCGCCCCGCTACAATCCTTGGTTGACCTTGCTACGGTTAAGGTTGGCCCTGCTCCAGCGAAGAAGACAAGAGGATCCCCATGAGTGACATGACCTCCGGCTCGCCCCGGATCGACACCAGCAAGCGGACGTGGTTGATCGCATCCAGCTGTGCCGGCGTAGCAGGTGGCGTGGCCACCGCCATTCCGTTTGTGAGCACCTTTCAGCCTTCGGAGAAGGCCAAGGCCGCGGGTGCCGCGGTCGAAGTCGACATCTCGGCCCTCAAGGTCGGCGAGAAAATGACCGTCGAATGGCGCGGCAAGCCGGTGTGGATCCTCAAGCGCACCCCCGCGCAGCTGGCCGAACTCCCCAAGCTCGACGGCCAGCTGGCCGACCCGCTCTCCAAGCGTCACCCCGACGAATTCACGCCCAAGTACGCGCAGAACGAGCACCGCTCGATCAAGCCCGACGTGCTGGTGGTGGTCGGCATCTGCACCCACCTGGGCTGCTCGCCCTCCGACCGCTTTCAGGCCGGCCCGCAGCCCTCGCTGCCCGCCGACTGGGAAGGCGGCTTTCTCTGCCCTTGCCACGGTTCCACGTTCGATCTGGCCGGCCGAGTCTTCAAGAACAAGCCCGCGCCCGACAACCTGCCGGTGCCCCCGCACATGTACCTGTCGGACACCAAGCTCCTGATCGGTGAAGACTCCAAGAAGGCCTGAGGCAGTAAAAGAACATGGCTGAATACCACGACATTTCCCCCAATGCGCCCGCGGGCGCCAAGCTGCTCAACTGGGTCGACAACCGCTTCCCGCTGACCAAGCTCTGGAACGACCAGTGGGGCAAGTACTACGCGCCGAAGAACTTCAACTTCTGGTACATCTTCGGCTCGCTGGCCATGCTGGTGCTGGTGATCCAGATCGTCACCGGCATCTTCCTGGTGATGCACTACAAGCCCGATGCCGCACAAGCGTTCGCGTCGGTCGAGTACATCATGCGCGACGTGCCGTGGGGCTGGCTCATTCGGTACATCCACTCGACGGGCGCCTCGGCGTTCTTCATCGTGGTGTATCTGCACATGTTCCGCGGCCTCATGTACGGCAGCTACCGCAAGCCGCGCGAGCTGATCTGGGTGTTCGGCTGCGCGATTTTCCTGTGCCTGATGGCCGAGGCTTTCATGGGCTACCTGCTGCCCTGGGGCCAGATGTCGTATTGGGGCGCCCAGGTCATCGTGAACCTGTTCGCGGCCATTCCGTTCATCGGCCCCGACCTGGCCCTGCTGATTCGTGGTGACTACGTGGTGAGCGACGCCACGCTGAACCGCTTCTTCAGCTTCCACGTGATTGCCGTGCCGCTGGTGCTGCTGGGCCTGGTGGTGGCCCACCTGATCGCGCTGCACGAAGTGGGTTCGAACAACCCCGACGGCATCGAGATCAAGGCCAACCGCGGCCCCGACGGCCACCCGGTCGACGGCATTCCGTCGCACCCGTACTACACGGTGCACGACATCTTCGGCGTGGTGGTGTTTCTCACGATCTTCTCGGCGGTGATCTTCTTCGCGCCTGAAGCCGGCGGGTACTTCCTGGAATACAACAACTTCATTCCGGCCGATTCGCTGAAAACGCCCAACCACATCGCCCCGGTGTGGTACTTCACGCCGTTCTATTCGATGCTGCGCGCCACCACCGACGACATGGTGAACGTGTTCGCGCTGATCATCGGCGCGGCCGCCATCTGGAACTTCGTCAAGGGCAAGTCGGGCATGGGCCTGAAGATTGCCGCCGTCGTGGTTGCGGCCGTGGCCATCTTGCTGCTCAAGACCTTCGACGCCAAGTTCTGGGGCGTGGTGGTGATGGGCGGCTCGGTCATCATCCTGTTCTTCCTGCCGTGGCTCGACCACAGCGAAGTCAAGTCGATTCGCTACCGTCCGGGCTGGCACAAGTATGTGTACGGCGTGTTCGTGCTGTTCTTCCTGGTGCTGGGCTACCTGGGCATTCAGCCGCCGGGCGTCTGGGGCAACCTGGTGATCGGCTCGTTTGCGCTCGACATTGCGCAGACCATCTCGCAGATCGGCACGCTGTTCTACTTCGGCTTCTTCCTGCTGATGCCGTGGTGGAGCCGCAAGGGCGATTTCAAGCCCGTGCCCGAGCGCGTGGTCTTTGCCGCGCATTGACCCGCCCATTGAGACAAGACACGCTGCCCCAAGAGAGCTGAGAGAACACACGATGAAGAAAAGCATTTCCGGCTGGCTCGCGGTCCTGGGTCTCGCACTGGGCCTGACCTTTTCCGCGGCGGCATCCGCCGAATCAGAGGGCATTGCCTGGGACAAGGCGCCCAACAAGACCAATGACGTCGCCTCGCTGCAGAACGGCGCCAAGCTGTTCGTCAACTACTGCCTGAGCTGCCACTCTGCCGCGTTCATGCGCTACAACCGCCTGCAGGACCTCGGCATTACCGAGCAGCAGATCAAGGACAACCTTCTGTTCACGACCGACAAGGTCGGCGAAACCATGAAGGCCAACATCGACGCGCGCCAGGCCAAGGAATGGTTCGGCACCACGCCGCCCGACCTCACGCTGGTGGCCCGCTCGCGTGCCGGCCACGGCGGCACCGGCGCCGATTACCTCTACACGTATCTGCGCACTTACTACCGCGACGACACCAAAGCCACCGGCTGGAACAACCTTGCTTACCCCAATGTCGCCATGCCCAACCCGCTGTGGGAACTCCAAGGCGAACGCCGTCCGGTCTACACCAAGATCGAACAGCACGGCCACGAAACCGAAGTGTTCAAGGGCTGGGAGCAAGTCACTCCCGGCACCCTGACTTCCGTGCAGTACGACAATGCGGTCGGCGACCTGGTGAGTTACATGCAATGGATGGCCGAGCCGGCACAGAACACCCGCATCCGCATCGGCGTGTGGGTGCTGCTGTTTCTGGCCGTGTCGGTGGTTTTTGTGTGGCGACTTAACGCCTCGTACTGGAAAGACGTCAAGTAGTTCCGTCCACGCCGACCGGATACCCTTGGGGTATGCGGTCCCACAGAGTGGGTTGCCAACGCAACCCACTCTTTTTGATTTTTAGGAGTCTCTCGCCATGATGGTCTTGTATTCAGGAACGACCTGCCCCTTTTCCCACCGTTGCCGTTTCGTGTTGTTCGAAAAGGGCATGGACTTCGAGATTCGCGACGTCGATCTCTACAACAAGCCCGAAGACATCAGCGTGATGAATCCGTACGGCCAGGTGCCCATCCTGGTCGAACGCGACCTGATCCTGTACGAGTCGAACATCATCAACGAGTACATCGACGAGCGCTTTCCGCATCCCCAGCTGATGCCCGGCGACCCGGTCGACCGCGCCCGCGTGCGCCTGTTCCTGCTCAACTTCGAGAAGGAACTGTTCGTGCACGTGGCCATGCTGGAAAACCGCACCACCAAGGGCAACGAGAAGGCCATTGAAAAGGCCCGCGCGCACATCCGCGACCGCCTCACGCAGCTGGCACCCGTGTTCCTCAAGAACAAGTACATGCTGGGCGACAACTTCTCCATGCTCGACGTGGCTATTGCGCCGCTGCTCTGGCGCCTGGACTACTACGGCATCGACCTGAGCAAGAACGCGGCACCGCTGTTGAAGTACGCCGAGCGCATCTTCTCGCGCCCGGCTTACATCGAAGCACTGACGCCTTCCGAAAAGGTCATGCGAAAGTAAGTAAGCTTCGTGCCTGCTTTCTTCGCTTTTCGCAGTCTTTCATGATCAACGCGCTCGAGTCGTCTTCCACCCGCCCGTACCTCATTCGGGCGCTGTATGAATGGTGCACCGACAACGGGTTCACGCCCTATGTCGCGGTGCAGGTCGACGACACCGTCCAGGTGCCGCGCGAGTACGTGAAGAACGGTGAAATCGTGCTCAACATCAGCTTCGACGCGACCAGTTCGCTCAAGCTGGGCAACGACTTCATCGAGTTCAAGGCCCGCTTTGCGGGTTCGGCGCGTGAAATCAGCGTGCCGGTGGGGCGTGTGATTGCCATCTATGCACGCGAGAACGGGCAGGGCATGGCGTTTCCCGCGCCGGCACCGTCGGTTCCCGCGGACCATCTGGGCGGCGACGCCCCGGCGGCCGCGCCGTCGCCGCAAGGCCCGGCGCGCATGCCCTTGCGTGACGCCTCGCGCGGCACCGAAGGCGATGCCGGCAAGGTCATGCACTTGGTGACCGGTGAAGACGGCGACGAAACCGTCGTCGACGCCGGCGCGCTCGCCGATCCGGTCGACGAACCACCGCGTCCGCCGGCCAGCGGCGGCGCGCGGCCATCGCTCAAGCGCGTCAAGTAGGCGCGACCGGACACCCCGGCCGAGCCCACTAGAATCACGCTCTGGAATTTCAGCCGCTTTAGCTCAGTTGGTAGAGCACCCGCCTTGTAAGCGGAAGGTCGTCAGTTCGATTCCGACAAGCGGCACCAAACAGACAGCCCCCAAGTCAGTCATGACTCGGGGGCTTTTTTCATGCGGCTGGGTTTGTCACGCCGCCTGCACCACCCTGCACCACCCCCTGCATCAGCAACCCCAGCATCGCCAACTGCGCCACCAGCGCAGGCCGTTGCGCCGACCGCAGGTTCTCCAGCACGGCCCCCAGCAGCCCCGCACCGCGGTCCAGCCCCGCCTGCTTCAGCCGCTGCACCTGCGCCTCTGCCCGCGACAGCGCGCCGCCGCCCTGGTGCCGCAGGCCCTGGCGCAGCCACAGGGCGAGCAGTTCCAGCGTTTCACCGGCCAGCGCATTCAGCGCGGGCACGTCGTCGCTGTCGCTGTTCAGGCTCAGCGGCTGTGGCGCCACCGCCTCGACCTGCAGCACCACGGCGCGTTGTGCCGTGAGCAGGCTCAGCGGCTGCATGACCGCCACGCCGCCTTGCAGGTGCACCGTGCCCGCCACGGCACGCAGCGCGCCGTATTCGCCGGACAGGCTGCGGGCCAGCGCATCGACCGCGCCCGGCGCCACCGCGCGGTGCGGCAGCGCCAGGTGCAGTTGCTCTGGCGGCGGGCCCGCCTCGTTCTCATCGGCTTCATCAGCCTCTTGCGCAGGCGCCTGCGCCAGCGCCGCATGCAGCACCTGCGCCGCCGCGTCCCAGTGGCACGACACCACCGCCAAGCGCTCGAACGCGACCACATGCAATTGCCCCGATGCCCCCGCCGACGCGCCGCTCGCCGCCTGCCGCGGCCGCACGAAATCCGGCGGCGCCTCGCGCAGATGGGCCACCAGCGCGGCCACGCTGTCTTGCCGCAGCGGCGCGACCAGGTCGTTCCATGAGATGGGCGACAGCGGCAGCACGCCCGTTTGCCGCGCGCCGGCCGCGATGTCGACCAGCCCGTTGGCGCGTCGCGTCGCGGTCTTGGTGATGACCTGGCCGCTGGCCAACTGCCGCAGCGGAAAGCCCGCCACGCGCCGGTTCATCAGCGCCTGCGCCGTGCCGCCGGCCGCCGCATCGGCCGCGCGCGACCACTGGCGTTCCAGCACGGTCACGTTCTGCGTGTCGGGGTCGGCGAACAGCACGCTGGCGCCTTCTTCCGTGTCGTCCGACCAGAGCTGCGCGCCCAGCGACACCAGCCGCAGGTGGTCGAGCGCAACCTCGCCCTTCACGCCGAGCCCGAGGATCTGGCTCGCCAGCAGCGCGGGCCGCTCCGAAGGCTTTGGCTGCTCGGCATGCGCCGCGGCCTGCAGCCGCGCCCACAGCTCGGCCAGCACGCGCACCAGGCGCAGCGGCTCGAAGCGGCTGCTGCGCGCCTGCTGGGCCTGCAGCAGCTGCCACAGCTCGTCGAGCACGTCGTCGACCCAGTTCCATCCCAGCGCACGGGCCTGCGCGCGCACGGCCTCGAAGCGCGCGGCCAGCGCCATCAGCGGCTGGCTGGAACCGTCGAGCCACAGCGAGAGCAGCAGGGTGTCGATCTGCGCGCGAAAGGCGCGTGCGGCGTCGTTCTGCATCAGCAACTGCTGTGCGGGCGATGCTGCGTTGTCCGCGCCGGCCGATGCGGGCGGCAGCACCTCGACCATCGCTTCCGCCGAGCCCGGCGCCAGCGGGCCGGCCTGGCGGAACGCCCACACGGCGATGGCCACATGCGCGCAGCCGCTGCCCTGCTTGCAGTCGCAGCGCGCATGCACCAGCGAACTGCGCGAGAAGAAGCGCACGCTGCACATCGGCAGCCGCGCCACCGGCGGCGCGCTGGCGCTGCGCCAGGCCTGCACGCCGACCACAGGGCGTGCCAGGGCCAGCTTGCCTGCCTGTTCGAGCACGGACGGCGCAAGGCTGGCCGCCAGCGCGGCGTCGTCGAACTGCGCGGGGCTCCAGGCGGCGTCGGTTTCGGCGGGTGCGTCTGTTGCCGAAGGCGGCGCACCGTCCGATGAAGCCGACGCCGACCCTGACGGCGCCAATGCCGCCGCCTGCGCCTGGTAAGCCAGCACCAGCATCACCCGGTGCCTGCACATGCCGCTCGCGGGGCAACTGCACTGCGCATCGCGCAGCGTGCGCCCTGGCGGCAGGCTGGTGCGCACGCCGTCGTCGAAGCTCGCGGTCACCGTGCCGTCCGCGGTGGCTTCCAGCCTGGGCAGCAGGCCGGCGGCCACGTCCTTCTGCGCGCGCTTCACGAAGCCCGCGTTGGCCAGCGCGGTGAGGGCTTCGGGCGTCAGCTCGAGCAGGTCGGGGCGCACTGCGACGGCGGCGCTCATGCCTGCACCTTCTCGGCCAGCCAGCCCGCGAGCTGGCCCGGCGTCATGGCGCCGATCTGCGCGCCCTCGCGCACCAGGCGCGCGGCCATTTCGCGGTCGTAGTTGGGCTCGGCCTGCGAGTCGAGCGCGGCCAGGCCCAGCACCTTGGCGCCGGACTCGACCAGCGCCTTCACGCGGCGCACCAGTTCGTGCGGGCTGCCACCTTCATAGAAGTCGCTCACCAGCACCACGATGCTCTTCGACGGATTGGCGATGAGCGACTGCGCATAGCCCACCGCCTTGGCAATGTCGGTGCCGCCGCCCAGTTGCACCTTCATGAGCAGCTCGACCGGGTCGGACACATCGTCCGTCAGGTCGACCACCGCCGTGTCGAACGCCACCAGCCGCGTGCGCATGCCGGGCAGTTGCCACAGGCAGGCGGCCATCACGGCGCTGTGGATGACAGAGTCGACCATCGAGCCGCTCTGGTCGATCAGCAAGACGATGTCCCACGGCTCGGCATGCCGCTTGGTGCGGCTGATGAACACCGGCCGCTCCACATAGAGCTTGCGGCGCTCCGAGTCCCAGCGGTGCAGGTTGGCCGCCAGCGTCTGCTTGAAGTCGAAGTTGCGCGCCACCTTCATGCGCGAGCGGCGGCGCCGGTCGCGGCTGCCGCTGAAGGCCTGGCGCACTTCGGTCGCGAGCTTTTCCATGATGCGGCGCACCACCTCGGCCACCAGCTTGCGCGCGGCGGCCAGCACCTCGGGGTTCATCAGGTGCTTGGTGTGCAGCACCGCGCGCAGCAGCGACTCCGAAGGCTCGATGCGCTCCAGCACTGCCAGGTTGGTCACCACCTCGTCGATGCCGTAGCGCTCGACCGCGTCCTGCTCCAGCCGCTCGATGACTTCTTTCGGAAACAGCGTGTGGATGGTGTTGATCCAGTCCGGCGTGCTGAGCGCCGACGGGCCCAGGCCGGCGCTGCGTTCGCCGCGGCTTGCGCGGTCGCTGTCGCGCCCATACAGCCAGTCGAGCGCGGCATCGGCGGCCTGCGCCTCGGCGCTCAGGCTGCCGCAGGCCGCTTCGGCCGGGTCGCCCAGCAGCAGGCGCCAGCGTTGCAGCGGATCGGGAATGTCGAGGCTCATGCGCGGGGCGCTCCTTGTGTGTCTTGCAGCGTCACGCCCCAGGCCGCCAGGCGGGCGAGCACGGCGTCTTCCACGCGGCGGGCTTCGGCCAGTTGCTCGGGCGCGGCCTCGCCGCTGCGCGGCGCGGTGAGGGTGCGACGCGACAGGTGCGCGGCGTCGTGCAGCGTGAGCACCTGGTCGGCCAGCAGCCCGCGTTCCTGCGGCGGCAGCCATGCAAAGGCGGCGCGCAGGCTGGGCATGGCGCGCACGAAGTCGGCGTTGTCCAGCGCCTGCACGGTGCGGTCCATGCCGGCGACAAAGGCGGGCTCGCACGCCAGCACCTCGCGCGCCAGCGCCAGCAGGCCGCTGAGCGCGTCGCCGAGCACGGGCGCGGGCAGCGCGTGCAGCAGCTGCATGGCTTCGTTCACGCCTGCTTGGTGTGTGTGCGCATCTGCATCTCCATCTGCCACGCGGCCGGCCAGGCTCAGCGTGGCGCCGAGCGCGGCGCCGCGGCTCACGGGCGCCGCGCTGGCATCGGCGGCCTTGCGCTGCCACACGGCGAGCGCGCGGGCGGGCTCAACGTCGAGCAGCGAAGGCGCCTGATCGGACTGCCCAAGGTGCGCATGGTCCTGCGCATGGTCCTGCGCATGCGCCAGCACATCGGCCACGATCCGGCGCAGCGCCAGGTGGCCCTCCAGGTGCGCCTGCATGTCGGCCGGCGCCACCGCCGCGGGCGGCTCCAGCAACCATAGCGCGCGGTCGAACCCCGCTGCAATCACCACGCGCAGCACCGGCGCGTCGGCCATGCCCAGTGTTTGCCCGTGGCGCAGCAGCGTGTGCAGCACCGACAGGGCTGGGCCCAGCGCCTCGAAGCGCGCCTCGTTGGCAATGGCGCCCTGCAGCTCGCGCAGCAGCGAATCGCTGAGCGCCGACAGCCCCGCCCATGCCGCCTGGTTGAGCCCGTCGGCCAGCGGGCCGATCTGGCCCTGCGCCTGGCGCAGGTCGTCTTCCAGCCGGGCGCGCGCCGCGTCGTGCAGGCTCGCGCCCCAGGCGCCGGCCTCGATCAGCGCGGCCTGTTGTTCCAGCGGTTCGCCCAGCTGCCACAGCTCCGTACGCTCGCCCGACATCGCAAGCTTGGGCCCTTGCGTGCGGCGCACGCCGGGCAGGCGAAGGATCGACAGCCGGTGCAGCACGCGGCTCTTTGCGCGGTCGGCGTCGGCCAGCAAGTCGAGCTTGATCTGGCCGCGCAGCACGATGCCGTGCGCCGCCAGCTCGGCCTGCACCGCGGCCACCAGCGGCGGCTGCGGCGTGCCGGGCGCGAGGCGGCCGACGGTGTCGCCGGCCAGCACATCCATGGCCTGCACCAGCACGGGGTCGGTGCCGGGGCGCATGGCGCCGCGGTAGGTCCAGGGCAGGGGTGCGTCGAGCGCGTCTTTCACCAGCGCGCCGGCCAGTGCGTCGAGCCAGTCGGAGCGCAGCGGCTTCTCATGGCCGCGCAGCCGCGCGAGGCCTTGCGCGCGCAGGTGCACGGCCATCAGGTCGGCGGTGGAGGCGGGCAGCTTCTTGTCGCGCAGGCGCTGCATCACATGCTGCAGCGCGCGGTGCGCCGCGCCGTCGGGGCCGAGCTCCCACACCCACTGGTAGTAGGCCGGCGAGGGCATGCCCGACGCATAGCCTGCGAAGGCGTCCAGTCGCTTGAAGGTGTAGGGCACGAGGTAGGAGCCGAAGCGCAGCGGCGCATCGGCATTGCGCGTGCCTGGGTCTTCATCGCCCTCGGCCGGTTCGAGCGAAGGCTGCGGCGTGGCCGGCAATTCAGTCGGCATGCCTGCCCAGAGACGCGCGAGGGCCGGCGCGTGGTAGCCGCCGCACACCACCAGCGCCTGCGCGCGGGCAGGGTCGGCAGGGTCCACCGGTTGCGCCATCGCCCATGCGATCCATCGCGCCATCATTTCTTCGCGCGCCTGGTTGCCTTGCGAGCCGCGGTCTTCACCGCGCAGGTTGTCGAAGTAGGTCGACAGGCGCCGCGCCAGTTCGCCTGCGTCGCAGCCATCCTCGAACAGGTGGTCCCACAGCGCGTCGCGGCCTTGCACCGAGAGCGTTTCGGTCAGCGCGCGTTCGTAGGCCTCGGCGCGCTCCTCGTGCTCGTGATCGGCCACGTCGGCGTAGCGGTTCTCCATGCGCGAGAACGCGCCGTGCCAGGCCGGCAGGTCGATGAAGCGCACGGTGGCCCCCACCTCGCGCGCCACCACCAGCGCCTGCCACTCGGGCGAATGCTCGGCAAAGGGCGACCATGAGCCGTGGTGCGCGTGGTCGCTCGACAGGTAGCTGTAGATCGCCACCGGCAGCCGGTGCGGCAGGTAGAGCTCGCCGAGCCGTTCGTTGAAATCGGCCGGGCCTTCGATCAGCACATGGGCGGGGCGCAGCGTGCGGATGCGCTCGGCCACCAGTCGCGCGCAGGCGGGGCTGTGGTGGCGCACGCCGACGATGTGAGGCTGAAGATGGGGCTGCTGCTGTGTCATCGTCGCGCGGTCAGGGCAGGCGGTGGCGTGCTTCGTAGTACGCACGCCAGTGCGCGCCGTTGCGCTTGGCCGCCTTCTGCTCGAAGTAGCGGCGCAGCTTGGCGCGGTCGTCGGCGTTGTCCTTAACCACGGTGCCGGCGATGCAGTCGACCAGGTCGGCGGGCGAGCCTTCGCGCTGCTCCAGGAACCAGGCGCGCACGCCCACTGCATGCGCCACGTTCACGGCTTCGGCGGTGGACATCACGGCGGTGAGCTTGTCCATGGCCGCGTCGTTGCCGCCGCCGTTGCCTTTTTCTGCCTTGCCCGGCGCGCCGCGCAGGTCGCGAAAGGTCGACACCAGCAGCTCCAGCACCGGCGCGGGCACGGTCTTGGGAATGCCGCTCTGCGCGAGCAGCCGCGCTGAAGACTCCTGCACCAGCGCCAGTTCGCGGTCGAAGTCGAGAATGGGGAACACGGTTTCGAAGTCGAAGCGCCGCTTGAGCGCCGCGCTCATTTCGTTCACGCCGCGGTCGCGCGTGTTGGCGGTGGCGATGATGTTGAAGCCTTCGCGCGCATAGAGCATGCCGTGCTCGCCCGCCAGCTCGGGCACCGCCATCACGCGGTCCGACAGCATGCCCAGCAGGCAGTCCTGCACCTCCAGCGGGGCACGCGTGATTTCTTCAAAACGCACCACCTGGCCGCGCTGCATGCCCAGGTAGAGCGGCGCCGGCACCATGGCGCGCGGGCTCGGGCCTTCGTTGATGAGCAGCGCGTAGTTCCAGCCGTACTTGATCTGGTCTTCGGTGATCGACGCGCCACCCTGGATGGTGAGCGTCGAGATGCCCGATATGGCCGTGGCCAGCAGCTCCGACAGCATCGACTTGGCCGTGCCCGGCTCGCCCACCAGCATCAGCCCGCGGCCGGTGGCCAGCGTGACCAGCATGCGTTCGATGCTGGCCACGGGCGCGACGATCTTGGGCGCGATGTCGTGCGCCGCGTCGCCCAGAATGAACGAGCGCGCAGCCTTCAGGCCCAGCGCCCAGCCGGGCGGGCGCGGGTCGGTGTCTTGCGCCTGCAGCCGCGAGAGTTGCGCGGCATACAGAATTTCTGCCGGCGGGCGCTGCAGTGTCTGCGGCGCGGCGCCGGTGTCCTTGGTTTTGTTGGATGTGGCCATTGTGTCGATCAGGCCCGCAGGCCTTCCATGTCGCGTATCAGTTCGCTGGCGGAAATCGCATCGAGCTTGTTCAGGGTTTCTGCGTCCTGCATGTCGCCCCAGCCCGAGGGCTTGCCGACCTGCACCTGGCCCAGCGTCTGCTCGGGGTACTCGTCGACCATGCCGACGATGATGCCGGGGTCCAGGCTCAGCTCGATCACGCGCTCGGTGCCCAGCGGCTTGCTGAAGTACCAGATGCAACCGCCGTCCTGCGCCTGCCCGCGGCGCCAGCCCTTGTTGGCCAGGCCCAGCACGCGGCCGGTGGGCACCTTCACGTCCTTCCAGCGCTCCAGCTTCAGGCTCTTCATTTCTTCGTCGGTCAGCGTGTAGACGTCGCGCCCGATCTGCGCGAAGGGCTGCAGCAGCTCGTAGTCGGCAAACACCTGGCCGAAGGCGGCGGCATCGGCGGCCGGCAGCTCCAGCGCATGCGGCACGCCAATGCGAATGTTCGCGCCCTCGGGCAAGTCGAACGCATCGTCTTCTGCCGTGGTGCAGCTGCCGTCCTCGGCCACGCGGAAGCAGGCCTTCAGCGTGCCGCCGTAGCTGGTTTCGCCTTGCACCTCGTACACGCCCCAGATCAGCCGCTGCACGATGTGGCGCACCAGCGGATGGTCGGCCAGGAACATGCGAAACACCTCGGGCGTCCAGCGCCGGCGCGCGCACATGGCCACTTCCAGGCGCAGCAGTTGCTGGCTGGCGATGGTGCGCGCGTCTTTCTTCAGCAGCTTGAAGCGCTCGACCGCTTCCTTGCTGAGCTCGGCGTCGTCGGTCTTCTTGGGCTTGGGCAGGTCGGGCAGGCGCGCGCCGTCCACACCGTCCACCGTTTCGCGCACATAGGGCTTGAGCGTTTCGTCGAAGCCCACCTTGAACGCGCGCGGGCCAAAGTCCAGCCGCATGGTGCCTTGCTCGTCCAGGCCCAGGTCGGGCGCGAGCCGATCTTCGAGCTCTTCGGTGCTCAGGCCGCGCGCCTCGGCAATGGCGCCGATCTTCTCGCGCGCCTTGTCCTGCAGGCCCTTGAACTTGACCTTCTGCGCAATGCCGTTGAGCAGCATGAGCGCCACGTCGCTGCCGATGGCGGCCAGCACGTCCAGCCCGGTCACGGCGCGCGCATGGGCCGACTCGCCGGGCCAGGCACGGATGAAGGGCGTGAGCTTGCGCGCGGTGTCGTCGTTGCCGAAGAAGCCCAGCGCGGTGAGCGCCCAGCCCTCTTTGCTGGGGCCGCCGGCCTCCAGCCATGCGGTGAAGGCGTCCCATGCGAACTCGGCCAGCGAGTCGGCGTCGCAGGTGTCTTTCGCCACGGCGATGCCGCCGTAGATTTCCTCGTTGGTCGGAAAGGTCAGCATCTGGCCGAGGTGCTCCAGCGCGTCGTCGGGCAGGGCCTTGCCGTTCTTCAGCGTGGGCCGGCGCCAGCCGCGCGGCTGCCAGAACTCGGGCAGCTTGGCGCGCTTGGTGGGGAAGCGGTCGAGCGGACTCTCGTCGAGCACCGCGCGCAGCGCGTCGACCACTTCGGGCTTGCCGTAGCGGCCGGCCACGTCGAGCAGCAGCGCCTCATGGCCGTTGGCCAGCAGCAGGCGCAACGCGGCGCCCGCGCAGTCGCGTGCCTCGCCGGCCTTGCCCAGCGCGGGCGCAACGAGGCCGCAGGCGGTGTGCTCGGGGTACTTCAGCAGCCATTCGCGGCCTTCGACGCGCAGCGTCTTGAGCTTGGCGAAGGCGCGCGCGGCGGGCAGCGCCAGTTCGCTTGCGCCGAAGTTCAGCGCGTGCTTCAGGTTCTCGGTCGGCTTGGAGCGCACCATGGCCGCCAGGCCGGGCAGCACGGCCAGGCCGTGGGTGGCCAGCACCAGGCCGATGTCGTCGCTCTCGGCCTCGGCGGCCACGGCATTCCAGAACGGCACGCCCACGGCGGCCGGCAGCAGCGCGCTGTAGCTGCCACGGAAGGTGAACCAGTAGTAGCGCTCCTTCTTGCGCTCGGCCACCATGGCGCGCCACTCGGCAATCAGCGCATCGGCGTTGCCGGCGGCAACGGCGGCGGCGGCCGACTTGGCAAAAGGCACCAGGGGTTTCTTGTCGGTGTCGAAGCCCAGTTCGTCGAGCAGCTTGCCGACGTCTTTGCGTGCGTCGGCGTGCCGGCTGATCTCCCACGAGTTCAGGCGCATCGCCTTCTCGCGTTCGCCTTCGGGCCATTGCTCCACCGGGGCCAGCGCGAGCGGCTCCAGCACCAGCGCCGCCGTCGCCTTCTTCTGCACCTTGGCCAGCCAGGGCGGGGCGGCCAGCACGCCGGGCAGTTCGCTGGCGTCGGCCACTTCGGCGGGGCCGGCCAGCAGCGCGAGTTGCCGGTCGATCACCGCCTGCGCGCCGGCATCGAGCCACGGCCGCAGCGCGGGCAGCGCGTCGCCGTGCGCGCGCAGCAGGCGCGTGAGGCTGGGCGTGACGAGGTTGGCGTCCTTGCCGCCGGCCGCCACCAGCCGCGACAGCGCCGGAATGGCCGCCATCGGCCAGCGGTCGACGGCCAGCGCCAGCCGCGCCAGCGCACCCTTCGAACTGCTCGCCGCGCGGGCCAGCGCCTGCACCGCCTCGGGCGTGCCGATGCAGGCGAGCGCGTCGCCTGCGTCGTCGGTGGCCGCGCCGCGCTCCAGCACGCTCACCGCATCGACGCCGCGCTCCTGCACCACGGTGCTGGTCATGGGGCCGCTGCCCCAGAAGCCGGAGGAGTAGCTCAGCCGCACCTTGGCGGCCAGCGCGATGGCGTCGGGGTCGGTGGCGGTCAGTTGCAGCCAGTGCGTCGTTTCGGGTGCGCTCTTGGTGGCGGCCAGCGCATGCACCAGCGCGTTGGAGAGCTCGGGCGCATCGGGCAGCAGCAACGCCAGCGTGGGCTGGCGGCTGGCGTGCACCGCGGGCAGGCCGGCCTCGATGCGGTCGCGGCAGTCTTGCCAGACCTCGGGCGTGGCCAGCGACAGGTGCGCGCGCACCGCCTTTTCGCCTTCGCCCATCGGGCCGTAATACGTGCTGCCCACCGGGCCGGTCACGGTGGTGCTGAAGCTGTAGCGGTGCTTGCTTGCCGCGCGGTCGTAGCTCGACTGCATCTGGATGTGCTGCGCGGCCAGCAGCAGGTCGACGGTGCCGGGCAGTCCGTATTGCGCCACCAGGTAGGTCACCAGCACGGCGCTGAAGTCGGTGTTGCTGTGGTGGTTGCCGGTGCTCAGCGCGAGTGCCAGCAGCACGGTGTCGGCCTCGGCGTCGGGCTCTGGCAGGGGCTGTGTGGCGCGGTCGATCATGCGCTGGCTGGCGTCGCGCAGTGCCGCGTCGGTGGCGGTCAGGTCGATGTTCAGGTCGAGCTTGCGGCGCACCGGCAGCCAGGCCGCGCCCACGCTCACCGGCTCGGTGAAGGGCTTGGGCGGAAAGCGGCGCGAGGGGAAGGCTTCACGCAGCATGTCGCCGGACAGGCGCACGGGCGTGCCGGCTGCAAGCCAGGGCGGGGTGTCGGCGCTGGCGGGCGCGTGGGGCTCGGAGGGGGCCGACACCGGGGCCGAAGTGCCGATCTCTTTCGCGAGTTCCTTGGCGAGGGCTTGCGCGTTTTTTGCCGGCGTGCAACTGGCGCCCCAGCCGTCGATCAGGCCCGTGGCCTTCAGCTGCTTGAAGGCCAGCGCCGCACCTTGCTCGCTCACGCCGTGCTGGCGCTTGAGGCCGCCGGCGGTGAGGGTGTCCTTGGCGGTGAGGGTGCCGGCTTCGATCAGCGCGCGCACGGCTTCGAAGACGCGGTCGGCCTGGCTGTCGATGCTTTCGGCGGGCGCTTCGCTGGTGGTGGCGACGTGCGCCGTGGCACTGCTGGCTGCGGTGGCCTTCGGCGTGGAATCGGTGGCAGCGGCGGCCGCGGTGGAAGGGGTTGGCGTCTTCTCGGCGGTGGCCTCGGCCTTCGGCTTGGCCTCCGTCTTGCCGATGGCGGCACCTTCTGCCACGCCCACTTCGCTGTAGCCCTTGCCGGACTTCTCGGCCGCCAGCTTGGTCATCGCGGTGGTGGCCTTGGCGGCATCGGCGAACGACTTGGTCTGGCTCTGGCCCGCGGTGCCGATGCGGCCCCAGCGGATGTTGAGGTCGGTGTCCGACTGCTCCACTTCCCAGAATTTGCTGGCGGTTCCTTCGATCAGTTCAAAACGGCGCATGGAAAAACGTCCTCCTTGTGACTCTGTGAATGGATGGCGCGCCCCGCATGCGATGTGCAGGGCAATGCGCGAGGCAATGGATGCAAGAGAGAGATGAATGCGCGGGGCCATGCAGGCCGCGCGCGGTCAGCCAGGCGGAGGCGTGCGGCTCCGATGTGCTGAAAAAACAGGCAGTGAAAAGGCATGCAATCTCATGCCTGAATCATGCACTGTCACTCGCGTGATGCGAGGTAAGAAGAAGGTACGACGCCGCGTGAGAATCGCGCGGCGCTGTCCGTCAGCCTTGCGCGGTGCCGGCCGGTTGCTCGCCCGCGAATGCGTAGGAAGGCCCCATGCGCTGGCGCTTGCAATGGCGCAGCGCGCGCTCGGCCGAATCGATCAGGCGCGCCAGCGTGTCGCCGTCGGCCGGGTGGCACGCAATGCCCATGCTGAGTTCGCCGCCCGCGAGCAGGCGGCCTTCGTAGGCCACGGGCGTGGCACCCGCGGTCTCGATGCGGATCGCCATTTCCGCGAGCTTCTGCCGCGCGGGGTTGCCGGCCAGCAGAATCGCGAACTCGTCGTCGCCCAGCCGCGCCACCATGTCGTCGGCACGCACCTGCTGGCGCAGGCGCAGCGCAATGGCGGCCAGTACGGCGTCGCCGCCCGCGCGGCCGTGGCGTTCGTTCACGCGCTTGAAGCCGTTCAGGTCGACCATCATCAGAGAGAAGGGCCGGCCTTCGCGCAGCCATTCGGCGCCGCGGCTTTCCAGGCCCGCGCGGCTGGTGGCGCCGGTGAGCACGTCTGTGCCCATGGCGCCCATCAGTGCCTGCGTGCGTTGTTCGAGCGCCTTCTCGGCGCGCAGCACCTGGCGGATGCGCGCGGCCACGGCCAGCGCGAGCAAAGCCAGCTCGGCAATCACGGCGGCCTGCGCAAGGTTGAGGCTGCCCGGCGCCAACGGCTGCTCGGCCCAGATCGACAGGTGCGTGACCGAAATGCCGGTCAGCAACAGCAGCGCACCCGCGCAGAACAGCGCCACCGTCACGGGCAACCGGCGCCACGCCAGCAGCGCGCCCACCGCCAGCAGCACGGTGGAGGCCACCACCATGGCCTGCACCGCGCGCAGCGTCCACGCGAGCCGGGTCTCGACCATGGCGTAGAGCACGGTGAGGCCCAGCGCCACCAGCAAGCCGAGCGCGGCCCGGTCCAGGCGCGGCGCGAAATGCCTGATTCGCAGCAACTGTCGTGCGAACTGCAGGCGGCACAGGGCCCACAGCACCAGCGCGGCGGCCGGCCAGTGGGCCAGCAAACTGGTGGGAGCCAGGCTGTTCAACCCGGCAAAGGCCAGCAACGCGAAGCCGCAGGCCAGCACGTACCAGCCATGAATGAGCGTGCCGAACACCAGCAGCAGCACCAGGCCGCACACCATCAGGCCGGCCAGCAACCCATAACTCACGGCGTCGATCATGGGCGACGGCCCGGGGTGGCAAGGGAACGAGGGCGGGGTGGGGTCGGCATCCGTGTGATTCAAGGCAAAGGCGCCTTTGAAAGGCGCGGTAACTGATCGTATCGCCGAAGCTGCTTGGCTCTATGCGCTGCGTCTCAGAAACCGTTGGTTGGCGCCCACGAAAAGGGCGACTGAACTGAAGACGAGGGCGCTGTCAGAACTCCGCGCCTTCGACCAGAAAGCGCAGGCGGCGCACGCCCTGCCATTCGTCGGCGTCGAGGCGGAACGCCAGCTTCACCTTTGGCGGCAGGGGATCGGTGTGGCTGAACCAGATGGCGTCGATCGGCTGGCCCTGGTGCTTGAGCTTGAGCGCCAGGTGCTTTTCGCCCACCAGCCGCTGCGACACCACCTCCACCTCTTCGCTGAAGGTGGGCGGCGCAAAGCCCTGGCCCCACACCTCCTTGTGCAGCGTGTCGACCAGGTCGATGCGCATGTACTCGCGTGCGATGGGCCCGTCGGTTTCTATCTGCCGGGTGAGCGCGGAGGCCGCCAGCCATTCGCCGGCGACCTGCGCAAAGCCCTTCTCGAAGGTCTCGAAGTGCTCGCGCGCCACGGTGCAGCCGGCCGCCATGGCATGGCCGCCAAAGCGCAGCAGCACGCCCGGGTGGCGCTTGGCCACCAGGTCGAGCGCATCGCGCAGGTGAAAGCCCGGAATCGAGCGGCCCGAGCCCTTGAGCTCCTGCTCCTTGCCCGGTGCGCCGCTGGCGGCAAAGACGAAGGTGGGCCGGTGAAAGCGGTCCTTGATGCGCGAGGCCACGATGCCCACCACGCCTTCGTGAAAGTTGGCGTCGAACACGCTGATGGCGGCCGGCGGGGCTGCGATGCCGTCACCACTGTCGTCGGTGGCGAACAGCGACTCTGCCAGCAGCAGCGCCTGGTCGCGCATGCCACCCTCGATGTCGCGCCGCTCGCGGTTGATGCCGTCGAGCATGCGCGCCAGTTCTTCGGCGCGGCCCGCGTCGTCGGTCAGCAGGCATTCGATGCCCAGCGTCATGTCGGCCAGCCGGCCGGCCGCGTTGATGCGCGGGCCCAATGCAAAGCCGAAGTCGAAGGTGGTGGCCACCGCCGCGGTGCGCCCCGCCGCCTTGAAAAGTGCCGCCACGCCCGCGGGCATGAAGCCGGCGCGAATGCGGCGCAGGCCCTGCGCCACCAGCCGGCGGTTGTTGGCGTCCAGCTTCACCACGTCGGCCACCGTGCCCAGCGCCACCAGCGGCAGCAGGGCGTCGAGCTTGGGCTGCGTGGCCGTGTCGAACACGCCGCGCTTGCGCAGCTCGGAGCGCAGCGCCAGCAGCACATAGAACATCACGCCGACGCCGGCAATGCTCTTGCTCTCGAACGCACAGCCGGGCTGGTTGGGGTTGACCATCACGTCGGCGCGGGGCAGCTCGGGGCCGGGCAGGTGGTGGTCGGTCACCAGCACCTGCAGGCCGCGCGCCTTGGCGGCGGCCACGCCGTCGACGCTGGCAATGCCGTTGTCCACGGTGATGAGCATGTCGGCGCCGCTGTCGGCCACGCGCTCGGCAATGGGCGGCGTGAGGCCGTAGCCGTCGACCACGCGGTCGGGCACGAGGTAGCTCACGTTCTTTGCACCCAGCAGGCGCAGGCCGCGCACGCCGACCGCGCAGGCGGTGGCGCCGTCGCAGTCGTAGTCGGCCACGATGCACAGGCGCTTGTCTTGTGCCATGGCGTCGGCCAGCAGCACGGCCGCGGCCTGCGTGCCCAGCAGGGTGTCGGGCGGCAGCAGGCGGGCCAGGCCGTCGTCGAGTTCTTCCTTGGCGCGCACACCGCGCGCGGCAAAAAGGCGCGCCAGCAGCGGGTGCACGCCGGCCTGTTCCAGGGCCCACACGGTGCGTGGCGGAATCTCGCGGGCGATGATTTTCACAGCGACTCCAGCACGGCAGACGCGCGCTTGCGGTCGAACAGGCTTTTGGCCCAGCGGGCCAGGCCGCGCGGCTGCACGGTGTAGCGCTGCGCTGAGCGGTCGCCGCTTAGCGTGAGCGCCACGTCGGCACCGCG
This sequence comes from Variovorax sp. H27-G14, assembly GCF_046156345.1. Taxonomy (NCBI): domain Bacteria; kingdom Pseudomonadati; phylum Pseudomonadota; class Betaproteobacteria; order Burkholderiales; family Comamonadaceae; genus Variovorax; species Variovorax sp. H27-G14. The sequence continues at coordinate 717,018 of NZ_JAYLVN010000001.1, read as the reverse complement.
CGTGTAGTCGGCCAGCAGCGAGGCGACAGCCCCGGCGTCCAGCGCCTGCCAGGCCTGCGCCCAGCCGGTGCCGTCGTCGCGCAGGGAGGCCACGCGCAGCGCGTCGCTCACTTCGGGCACGGGGCCGGTGGCCTGCGGGGCTTCTTTCAAAGCGCCGGTGCCGCTGAGCCAGAACGAGTTGATGGGCGGCACGCCGCGTGCGGCGCGGTCGTCGTTCACGCGCTCTGTGTACAGCAGCATCTGCATTTCGTTCTGCAGCCGGCGCAGCGGCCGGGCGGCATCGGCCAGCGGCGACCACTGCGAAATGGGGTAGCCCACCGCGCGGTCGATGGAGGCGGTGGCCAGCCCGTCGAAGATGCGCGCGCGCGCCAGCCAGCGGCCGGGCACGGGCGAGGCGTGCAGCGCAATGCCGTCTTCCTCGAAGAAGGGGCGGGCCACGGCCAGCAGCGCGGCCGACTCGGCCGCGTCGATCTCGATGGCCGACGGGTCGCCCAGCGCCACGTCGTCGATGCCCACCTGCCAGTTGCACAGCGTGACCACGCCCCAGCCTTCGGCATCTTGCGCCGCGGCAATGCCGAGCTGGCGCGCTTCGAGGGCGGCCCACGGAATGCAGCCGTCGGTGGTGGGCAGGCCCAGCGCGCGGGCCAGTGCGCGTTCGTGCGGGGGAGAGCGGGTGCTTTCGTCCTGCGTGTCGGTGTCCGCGAGGGTCAGGCGCAGCAGCAGGGTTTCGAGGTTTGGGAGCCGCAGGGTGGGCAGCGCCGCGCGGCATGCCGGGGAACCGCGGCCGGCGAAAGGGATCAACAAGTGACGTGGGGAGGTTTCGGCCATCCCCTATTGTCCGGGAAGCCCCAGGGGAAGCCCCGGGGGAAGTCCCGGCGGCGCACGGGATGCCACAATTCCGACGTATGACCTACCCCCTTGCTCCTCACTTCGTGTATTCGCTGCCCCCCGAGGGTGGGCAAATTTCCCTTGAGGCGGCTCGGCAGGAAATTTGATGCGACTCCCCTATGAACTGCAGCTCGGCTGGCGCTACACGCGCGCAGGGCGGGCGACGCGGCGCAACGGCTTCATCTCCTTCATCTCCGGTGTCTCGATGCTTGGCATCGCGCTGGGCGTGGCGGCGCTGATCATTGTGCTCAGCGTGATGAACGGCTTCCAGAAAGAGGTGCGCGACCGCATGCTGGGCGTGGTGTCGCACATCGAAATTTTCTCGCGCGACGGGCAGGCGCTGCAAAGCCTCGAGGAGATCATGGCCGCGGCGCGCAAGAACCCCGAGGTGATCGGCGCGGCGCCCTTCATCAGCACGCAGGCGCTCATTGCGCGCGGCGAGGACATGAAGGGCACCATCGTGCGCGGCATCGAGCCCAAGCTCGAACCCGAGGTGACCGACATCAACGGCATTGCGTCCAAGGGCACCTTCGACAAGCTGGTGCCGGGCGAGTTCGGCATCGTGCTGGGCGTCGAGCTGGCGCGCTCGCTGTTCGTGCAGCCGGGCGACCAGGTCACGCTGGTGGCCCCGGGCGGTCAGGTCACGCCGGCGGGCGTGGTGCCGCGGCTGAAGCAGTTCACCGTGGTCGGCACATTTGATTCGGGCCACTACGAGTACGACTCGGCCCTGGCCATGGTGCACGAGCAGGACGCGGCCAAGGTGTTTCGCCTCGAAGGGCCCACTGGCATCCGCCTGAAGCTGAAAGACCTGAACCAGGCGCGCGAGGTGGCCGACCAGCTGGCCGTGAGCCTGCCGGGCGAGTTCCTCATTCGCGACTGGACGCGGCAGAACAAGACCTGGTTTGCGGCCGTGCAGGTCGAGAAACGCATGATGTTCATCATCCTCACGCTGATCGTGGCCGTGGCCGCGTTCAACCTGGTGTCCACGCTGGTGATGACGGTGACGGACAAGCGCGCCGACATCGCCATCCTGCGCACGCTGGGCAGCTCGCCGCGCAGCATCATGGGCATCTTCGTGGTGCAGGGCGCGATGGTGGGCGTCATCGGCACGCTGGCCGGGCTGCTGCTGGGGCTGGGCATTGCCTACAACATCGACGTGATCGTGCCCTTCCTGGAGCAGCTGTTCCATGCGAGCTTCTTGCCGAAGGACATCTACCTGATCAGCAAGATGCCGAGCGATCCGCAGCAGAGCGACATCTTGCCTATTGCCATCATTTCTTTGGTGTTGTCCTTCGTGGCCACGCTGTACCCGAGCTGGCGCGCCAGCCGAGTGAACCCGGCCGAGGCCCTGCGCTATGAGTGAAGTCGTTCTGAAAGCCCGTGGACTGACCAAGAGGTTCCACGAAGGCCGGCTCGACCTGACCGTGCTGCACGGTGTGGACCTTGACGTGCATGCCGGCGAAACGCTGGCCATCGTCGGCTCATCCGGCTCTGGCAAGAGCACGCTGCTGCACCTGATGGGCGGGCTCGACGCGCCCACGGCGGGCAAGGTCGAGCTGCTGGGCAAGGACATTGCGCATGCCGACGCGGCGGAGCAGGGGCGCTTGCGCAACCAGCACCTGGGCTTCGTCTATCAGTTCCATCATTTGCTGCCCGAGTTCAGCGCGCTCGACAACGTGGCCATGCCGCTGAAGATCCGGCGCATGGACCCCGCGACGGCCGCGCAGTCGGCGTCGAAGATTCTGCAGAGCGTGGGGCTGGGTGAGCGGCTGCACCACCGACCGGCCGAGCTGTCGGGCGGCGAGCGCCAGCGCGTGGCGATTGCGCGCGCGCTGGTCACCCAACCGGCCTGCGTGCTGGCCGACGAGCCCACAGGCAACCTGGACCGCGGCACCGCGGACAACGTGTTCGCGCTGATGCTCGACCTGGCCAAGCGCCATGGCACGGCGTTTGTGATGGTCACGCATGACCAGGACCTGGCGAAGCGGTGTGACCGGGTGCTGCAGTTGGTGGCAGGCCGATTGGCCGGCTGAGGTTGGGTCTTTCTCCCTCCCCTCCAGGGGGAGGGCCGGGGTGGGGGCGCGCGGCCTACAACGCCATGCAGCCTTGAAGGCCGCGCGTGCCCCCATCCCAACCTTCCCCCAGAGGGGGAAGGAGCTAATACGCCGACAGGGCCGTTTCCTGTTCTTCGTGCATTGGCGACGCATCCAGCGGCAGCACGCAGAGCACCTTTTCGCCCAGCGTCAGCACCAGCCCGAGCCGTCCGCCGATCTGCATCACCTGGCAGACCACGCGCGGCGCCCCTGAGCCGGGGGCCATGGCAGAAGCCGACACCGCCGCCGCGCGCGTCGGCGGCTGCCGCAGCATCGCGAACAGCGTGCGTGCATTGCAGTCGCTCAGTGCCTGCCGGTACACGTGGAAGACCGTGTCCGAAACGCGATCGTCATTGCCCGTGTCCTGACGCAAACGCAGCAACGCGCGGTGCAGTTGCTGCCGGCACGCCGCTTCCGTCTTGCCGCTCGCTTCAGCCAGCTCCTTGAAGCTGACTTCGAACACTTCGCGCAACAGCACGGCCGCGCCATCCGCGGGTGACAGCCGTGTCGCCAGCAGCCGCAGTGCGTTCTGCGTGGATTCGGCCAGCGCCGCTTCGTCTTCGGCGGAGCACGACCCCGTTTCAATGGCGTCTTCCGCTGCATCGCGCACCCACCGCTGCATCCAGCCATCGCGCCGCAGCCGGTCGACCGCCAGGTTCTGCATCACCGTGGTGAGCCACGCCTGCGTGGAATCGGGCGCGGGCATGTCGCCGGCTTCCAGCGCGCGCAGGTAGGTGTCCTGCACCACGTCTTCAGCCTGCGCCCTGCCGCCCAGCAGGCGCGCCGCCGCGCGCACCAGCCGCTCACGCAGCACCGGAAATTGCGAGAGATAGTGTTCGTCGAGCATCGCCGCAGCTTGCCACGGCGCGCAATGTCACGAAACTGTGGGCTTGTTCGTCAAGTCAGTTCAACCACTGGAGCTCTCTTCATGCATCCCATGTTCTCGATGGAATCCGACGACGACACCAAGCCGGCCGCCACCGGCGAGCCGCGCAACTCGTACCTGGAAGAAAAGGCGTTCAAGTCGCGCACGCTGCTCATCTTCGGCAGCATCACCGACGCGGTGGCCGCCGACGTCACGCGCCGGCTCATCGCGCTGGACGCCGACAGTGCCGACAAGCCCATCGACATCCTCGTGAGCTCGCCGGGCGGGCACCTGGAGTCGGGCGATGCCATTCACGACATCGTGCGCTTCATCAGCGCGCCGGTGAACATGATCGGCACCGGCTGGGTGGGCAGCGCGGCCACGCACCTGTTTCTGGCGGCGCCGCGCGAGCGCCGCGTGTGCCTGCCCAACACGCGCTTTTTGATCCACCAGCCCAGCGGCGGCGCGGGCGGGCAGGCGACCGACATCGCAATTCAGGCGCAGGAAATCATCAAGGCCCGCCTGCGCATCGCGCACGAGATCGCGCGCGAAACCGGCAAGCCGCTGGAGGTGGTGCTGGCCGACATCGAGCGCGACCGCTGGCTGTCGGCGCAGGAGGCCGTGGAATACGGCCTGGTCTCGCGCATCATCCAGCGCAAGACCGAGCTGCTGGCTTAGGCTTTCGGTTTGTAGGCGACGACGTCGATCTCTATCTTGGCGTCCACCATCAGGCGCGCCTCGGTGGTCGAGCGCGCCGGCTTGTTCTCGCCGAAGTAGCCCATGTAGATGCGGTTGAAGGCGCCGAAGTCGCGCGCGTCCTGCAGCCACACCGTGCTCTTGCACACGTCGTCCAGCGTGGCGCCGGCCAGCGCGAGCACGGTCTTCAGGTTTTCCATGACTTGGCGCGTCTGCGCCTCGATGCCGCCCACCACGATCTCGCCTTCCTTGTTCACGGGCACCTGGCCCGACACGTAGACGAAGTCGCCGGCGCGCACGGCCGGGGAGAAGGGGCGCACCTGGCGGTCGGAGGCAAGGGGCGGGGCGCCGAGGTATTCGAGGGGCATGGGAGGACTCCTGAGGGGGGTGAAAAAGGGATGACGGGGCGAGGCGCCAGTATCCCTCTGATATGAAAATCTATTTCAGAATAACCCCTGAACCAGGGTTAACACGGATGATTTGGCATGGATAGTGCTTCAAAGTCCGGGCCGGAAAGAAAGTTTCTTTCACTTTGCGCTATCCCACACAGTGCCCGCCCCAAGAAGGAGTCTCCATGCCCCACGTCGGCCCCCTCCAGCGCCTTTCGGTGCCTTTGCTGTCCAAGCGCACCCTGCTGGGCGCTTCCTTGCTCGCGATGCTGTGCGCCGCGTTGCCGCACCAGAGCGCCCATGCGCAGGGCCCGCGCAACTTCGCCACGCTGGCGATGGTGGCCGAACCGCAAACGCTCGACCCGATGGCCTCCACCGCCGACCTGGTCGGAACCATCATGCAGCACGTGTACGAGACGCTCTACACCTTCGACGCCAAGTGGAACGTGGTGCCGATGCTGGCCGAAGGCATGCCCAAGATCTCGCCTGACGGCAAGACCTACGCCATCACCCTGCGCAAGGGCGTGATGCTGCACAGCGGGCGCGAGCTCACGGCCGACGACGTGGTCGCCAGCCTGCAGCGCTGGATGGACCAGTCGCCGCGCGGCAAGGCCGTGGGCAAGGAAATCGACAGCCTCAAGGCCAAGGGCCCGCTGGCCATCGAGGTGGTGCTGAAGGAGCCCTATGCGCCGCTGCTGTCGCAGCTTGCGCTGCCCAGCGGCATGGCCGCCATCATGGCCAAGGAGTCCATCGCCTCGCCGCTGAAAGACTTCGTGGGCACCGGCCCCTACAAGTTCAAGGAGCGCCGCCCCGACCAGTTCGTGCTGCTCACGCGCTTCGACAAGTACAGCGCGCGCAAGGAGCCCGCCAGCGGCTACGGCGGCAAGCGCGAAGCGGCCATTGAAGAGCTGCGCTTCGTGCCCGTGCCCAACGCCAGCACGCGCGTCGAAGGCGCGCTGGCCGGCCAGTACGACTTTGCCGACCTGCTGCCGGTGGAGGCCTTGCCGCGCCTGGAGAAGTCGGGCGGCAAGACGGTGCCGATCATGACGCCGTCGTTCGGCTTCCCGTACCTGGTGCTCAACACCAAGGAAGGCGTGGCCGCCAACCAGCCGTTGCGCCAGGCGATTCAAATGGCGCTGGGCGAAGGCGAGATGCTTGCGGCCGGCTTCGGCGACACGCGCTTCTTCGTGGCCGAGGGCAACCACTTTCCGAAGGGCTCGCCGTTCTACTCGACGGCCGGCGCCGACCTGTACAACCAGCGCAACGCCACCAAGGCGAAGGAGGCCGCGGCCAAGGCCGGCTACAAGGGCGAGCCCATTCGCGTGCTCACCAGCCGGCAGTACGACTTTCACTACAACATGGCGCTGCTGATGGCCGAGCAGTTGAAGCGCGCCGGCTTCAAGGTCGACCTGAACGTGGTCGACTGGGCCACGCTGGTGCAGCGCCGCAACGACGCCAAGCTGTGGGACATCTACGTCACCCATTCGGGCCAGTTCCCCGAACCCATGCTCTCGCCCCCGCAACTGGGCGACGGCGCACCCGGCTGGTGGGACACGCCCGCCAAGAAGGCCACGCTGCAGGCCTTCAACTTGGAGAGCGACCCCGCCAAACGCGGCGCGCTGTGGGGCAAGGTGCAGCAGGTGGTCTACGACGAGGTGCCGTACATCAACGTGGGCAAGTTCAACGGCCTGTCGGCCAAGAGCCCGGCGCTGGACAACTACCAGCCCGCGACCTGGCCGTTCTTCTGGAACGCGAAGATCAAGTAAGCAACTTTCCTTCGACGTTTTTTCTTCGACGCCTTTCAGCCAGCCCGCTTCGGAGCCAGCCGTATGTTTCGCTACCTCGCATCCCGCCTCGCCGGCATGCTCGTCGTGCTCGCCCTGGTGGCGGTGATCGTCTTCGTGCTCACGCGCGCCGCGTCGGGCGACCCGATTTCGGTGCTGCTGGGCGACCAGGCCACCGCCGCCGACATCGCGCGCGTGCAGAAGGAGTACGGCCTGGACAAGCCTCTGCCCGTGCAGTTCGGTTACTGGCTGCGCGAAGTGCTGCAGGGCAACCTGGGCACGTCGATCTTTCTTCAACGCCCGGTGACGCAGGCGCTGTGGGAGCGGGCCGAGCCCACCACCTTGCTCGCGCTGATGGCCGTGGCCATTGCGGCGCTCATCGGCGTGCCGTGCGGCATCGTGTCGGCGGTGTTTCGCGGCCGGGTGGTCGACCAGCTGTTCACCGGCGTTGCGATGCTGGGTGCGAGCATTCCGAGCTTCTGGCTGGGCATCGTGCTGATCCAGATCTTTGCGGTGTCCTTCGGCTGGTTTCCGGTGTCAGGTTACGGCGCGCCCGACGCGGCATTGGCCGAGCGGCTGCATGCGCTGGTGCTGCCGGCCGCGGTGCTGGGCCTGTTGAATTCCGCGCTCATCATTCGCTTCACCCGCGCCTCGATGCTCGACGTGCTCGGCGAAGACTATGTGCGCACCGCGCGCTCCAAGGGCCTGAGCGAAAGCAAGGTCGTTCTCAAGCATGCGCTGCGCAATGCGCTGGTGCCCATCGTCACGGTGATCGGCCTCACGGTCGCGTTGATGATCGGTGGCGCCGTCATCACCGAGACGGTGTTCGGCCTGCCGGGCGTGGGCAACCTGGTGGTGAGTGCGGTGCTGCGGCGCGACTACCCGGTCATTCAGGGCGCGTTGCTCGTGATTGCCGCGATCTATGTGCTCATCAATTTTTCGATCGACCTGCTGTACGCCGTGGTCGATCCCCGCGTGAAGGTCTGAGCGATGCGCATGCCCCGAATGCTCCGCCAACTGATGCATCGCCGCATCGTGATGGTTTCCGCACTGGTGTTGCTGGTGATCGCCATTCTGGCCATCGGCGCACCGCTGTTCGCCTCCATGGACCCCAACGACACGGCCGTGCTCGACCGCCTGAAGGCGCCGAGCGCGGAGCACCTGCTGGGCACGGACGAACTGGGCCGCGACATGTATTCGCGCATCGTGCACGGCGCGCGTTATTCGCTGGCTATTGCGGCGCTTACTGCGCTGGGGTCGGTCGTCGCCGGCACGGTGCTGGGCCTGATGGCCGGCTTTTTCCGCCGGCTCGACACGCCGCTGATGCGCGTGGTCGACGCGATGATGTCCTTCCCCGACATTCTGCTGGCCATCGCGCTGGTGGCGATCCTGGGGCCGTCGTTGTTGAACACGGTGCTGGCGCTGGTGCTGGTCTATACGCCGCGTGTCGCGCGGGTGGTGCGGGCTTCGACGTTGGTGGTGCGTGAGCTGTTGTTCGTCGAAGCCGTGCGCGCGCTGGGGGTGCGAACCTCGCGCATTCTGTGGCGGCACATCTTGCCGAACCTGATGTCGCCGATCCTGGTGCAGGTGTCTTTCATCTTTGCGTACGCGATCCTGGCGGAGGCGGGGTTGTCGTTTCTCGGCGTCGGTGTGCCGCCCGATATTCCGACCTGGGGCACGATGGTGGCGGGCAGTCAGCAGTACGCGCATCAGGCGTTCTGGGTCGTGTTGTTCCCGGGGCTTGCGATCATCTTCACTGCACTGTCCTTGCAGTTGCTGGGTGACGGTGTGCGTGACTTGCTCGACCCGAAGCTGAAGAAGACGTCATGACTTGTTTGCACTGCGTGCTTGGTTCAGTGCGCTGGTCAGGGAGCCCTTCAGGGCGCGCTCATGCCGACGGGGTACCTTGCTCCGCGAATGTCCCCCGCTTCGCTCCTCCTTTATTTCGCTGCGCAAGGCACCCCATCGGCGTGAGCGTTTTCAGAGCCAGGGTTGATCGGCGAGCACACAGAGCGTGCCCTGGTGCACAGGGCATCGGGTGCTCCCCGCAGCGAAACAAAGGAGGAGGTGCGGTAGCCCGCAGGCCGGGGGACATTCGCGGAGGGGAGTACCCGGTGGCCTGTGCACGCGCCCTGAACAACAGCGCAACAAACAGCAAGCAGCCCGCGTCAACACGCGAGCCGGAGCCCCGAGGATGAACAACCCTTCCAGCCCGCCGCGCCTCACGGTCAACAACCTGAGCACCAGCTTCCCTACCGAAGACGGTTTGATCCGCTCGGTGGCAGACGTGAGCTTTTCCATTCAACCCGGCAAGACCACCGCCCTGGTCGGCGAATCGGGTTCGGGCAAGTCGGTGACCAGCCTCACGCTCATGCGCCTGCTGCCCAAGACCGCGAACGCGCAGGTCAGCGGCTCTGCATCTTTCGTCACGCGCGAAGGCAAAGCAGTCGACCTGCTGCAGATCGGCGAACGCGAGATGCGCTCGCTGCGCGGCAACCAGCTGTCCATGATTTTTCAGGAGCCGATGACCAGCCTGAACCCCGTGTTCACCATCGGCGAACAGATTGCCGAAAGCGTGCGCCTGCACAAAAGGCTCGACCGCAAGGCCGCCATGGCCCACGCACTGCGCATGCTCGAGCTGGTCGAAATTCCGGCCGCCGCGCAACGCATTCACGAGTACCCGCACCAACTGTCGGGCGGCATGCGCCAGCGCGTGATGATTGCGCTGGCCATGGCCTGCGACCCGACCCTGCTGATTGCCGACGAACCGACCACCGCGCTCGACGTCACCATCCAGGCACAGATTCTGGAACTCATGCGCCGGCTGCAGGCCGAAACCGGCATGAGCATTTTGTTCATCACCCACAACCTGGGCGTGGTTGCGCACCATGCCGACGATGTGGTGGTGCTCTACGCGGGCCGCGTGGTCGAGAGCGCGCCGGTGCGCCCGCTGTTCGCGCAGCCCGAGCATCCGTACACGCAAGGCCTGTTGGCCTGCCTGCCGGGCAAGGCGCGTTTGCCGGGGCAACCCAAGCCCAGGCGCCTGTTCGCCATTCGCGGCCAGGTGTCGAGCCCGCTGGCACCGCCGCCGGGTTGTGCCTTCGAGCCGCGTTGCGACCTGGCGCTGGCGGCTTGCAAGGAAGCGATGCCGCCGCTCATCGACATCCGCCAGGGCCGCCAGGCCCGCTGCATTCGCGTGCAGCCGGCGCAGCCTTTGGTGAGGGTCGCATGAGAACCGCACTGCCTGGCGTGTGGCTCCTTCCCCTTCCGGGGGAAGGCCGGGATGAGGGCAAGCGGCGTTCGTTCGGCGCAGTGCTTCATCCAGTGCCGTCGTGCCCCCACCCCAACCCTCCCCCGGAAGGGGAGGGAGCCCATACCCCACACCCACGATGACCACCGTCGCCCCTCTCATCGAAGTCCGCGCCCTCAAGAAATACTTCGGCAGCAGCGACCGCCCGGTGCGCGCGGTCGACGACGTGTCGTTCGTCATTCAGCCCGGAGAAACGCTGGGCCTGGTCGGCGAATCGGGCTCGGGCAAAAGCACCATCGGGCGCACCGTGCTGCGGTTGATCGAACGCACCAGCGGGCAGGTGCTGTACCGCGGCGAAGACATCGGCGCGCTCTCTGGCGAACGCATGCGCAAGCTGCGCAGCAAGCTGCAGATCATTTTTCAGGACCCGTACGCCAGCCTGAACCCGAAGATGCGCATCAGCGCGATCCTGGGCGAGGCGCTGTCCACGCACGGCCTGCACAAGGGCGCGGCTGCGCGAAACAAGCGCATTGCCGAGCTGCTCGAAACTGTGGGCCTTCGCGCCGAGCATGCGAGCCGCTTTCCGCACGAGTTCTCGGGCGGGCAGCGGCAGCGCATCGGCGTGGCGCGCGCACTCGCGGTGGAGCCCGAATTCATCGTGGCCGACGAGCCGCTGTCCGCGCTCGACGTGTCGATTCAGTCGCAGGTCATCAACCTGCTGGCCGACCTGCGCGAGCGGCTGGGCCTGACGATGCTGTTCATCTCGCACGACCTGGACGTGGTCGAGTACCTGTGCGACCGCGTGGTGGTGCTGTACCTGGGCAAGGTGATGGAAGTGGCCAGCACCGACGAACTGTTCGCGCGCCCCTCGCACCCCTACACGCAGGCGCTGCTGGCCGCGAGCCCGAAGCCCGACCCCGAGGTGGCGACCGAGCGCATCGCGCTGAAGGGCGACATTCCCAGCCCCATCTCGCCGCCTTCGGGCTGCGTGTTTCGCACGCGCTGCCCGCACGCCATCGAAGCCTGTGCGCAGACCGTGCCGCCGCTCGACGAAATTTCAGCGGGACACTACAGCGCCTGCATCAGAAAAGAACTGCTCTCCAACATCGCCGCATGACCATGACCGACACAGCTGCCGCCACCACCGATTTCGCCGGTATCAACGACTTCACCGACCCGATCCTCAGCGACCGCTTCAAGGGCTACCCGCGCACCCAGGCGCCGCGCCGCCGCAGCGAGGTGGGCGCCGCCGGCTGGAACGTGCTGGCCGGCGACCTGCCGCTGCCGCTGGCCGTGCTCAAGCGCGAGGCGCTGGAACACAACCTGGCCTGGATGCAGGCGCGCGTGCGCGAGTGGGGCATCGACCTGGCGCCGCACGGCAAGACGACCATGTCGCCGCAACTGTTCCAGCGCCAGCTGGACGCCGGCGCCTGGGGCCTGACCTTTGCCACCGTGACGCAACTGGCGGTGGGCGTGGCGGCGGGCGCGCGCCGCACGCTCATCGCCAATCAGGTGGTGAGCGACGAAGACCTGGCCGGCATTCAGATGCTGCTGAGCGCCACGGCCGGTCTGCGCATCGTGTTCCTGGTCGACTCGCTGGCGCAGCTTGCGCTGATCGAAGACTGGGCCACCCGCCATCCCGCGAGTGTGCCCTTCGAAGTGATGATCGAGATTGGCGTGGAAGGCGCGCGCACCGGTTGCCGCACGCATGAACAGGCCGTGGCGCTGGCCACGCGGCTGCGTGCCAGCGACGCCGTGAAGCTGGTGGGCATCGAGACCTACGAAGGCCAGGGCGCCACCGGTGCCAGCGAGCCCGACACGGCGTATGCAAACACGCTGATGGACCGCGTGGAAGCCGTGGCCCGCCATTGCGACACGCAGGCGCTGTTCGAGACCGACGAGGTGCTGGTGTCCGCCGGCGGCTCGGCCATCTTCGACCTGGTGGCCGGGCGACTGAAGCCCGCGCTGGGTGCGCGTGTGCGCGGCCTGCTGCGTTCGGGCTGCTACGTGACGCACGACCATGGCTTCTACAAGCGCATGGTGAGCGCGGTCGACGAGCGCCTGGGCTGTGAATGCGGCCAGAGCCTGGTGCCGGCGATGGAGGTGTGGGCCACCGTGCAATCGCGCCCCGAGCCGGGCCTGGCGATTCTTGCCGTGGGCAAGCGCGACATCTCCTTCGACCTGTCGCTGCCCGTGCCCATCGCGCGCGCGGTGCGCGGCGCGCTGCAGCCGCAAGAGGTGCCCGCCGGCTGGAAGATCACCGCGCTGAACGACCAGCACGCCTACCTGCGCTGGGAGGCGAGCGAGGAGGCCGGGGCTCCCCAGGTGGGCGAGCGCATCGGCCTGGGCATTTCGCACCCTTGCACCACCTTCGACAAATGGCACTGGATGCCCGTGGTCGAGAACGACTACCGCGTGAGCGACGCCGTCGCCATGCATTTCTGAGCACGCACCGATGACCCCTTCATTGCTTCAGAAGATCGGCCAGATCCGCAGCAGCGCCCCGGCCACGCGGCGCGCGATTCTCGACCTGATCCTCGAAGACCCCGACCGCGTGCTCGAAGAAAGCTTCGAGCAGCTGGCCGAGCGCTCGCGCAGCTCGGTGCCCACCATCATGCGCACCTGCCGCGACCTGGGCTTTGCCGGGCTGCGCGAGTTCAAGCTGGCGCTGGCGCAGGCACTCGCGCTTGGCGGTTCGCCGCTGCACCGCCGCGTGAACATCGAGGACGCGGCCGACGAAGTGGTGAGCAAGATCGCGCGCAGCGCGGCGGCGTCTGTCTCGGGTGTGCGCGGGCAGCTCGACATGCAGGTGCTCGAAGGCGCCGTGGCGGCCATCGCCGCGGCGCCGCATGTGGACCTGTACGGCGCGGGCGCCACTTCGTGGTTCATGGCCAACGACCTGCAGGCGCGGCTCTTTCGCCTGGGCCTGTCGGCCAACGCCTGGGCCGACTACCACCTGCAGCAGGTGGCCGGCGCGGCGCAGCGCCCGGGCGGCGTGGTGATCGCCATCTCGCACGTGGGCGGCATGCCCTCGCTGCTCGACGCGGTGGACATCGCGCGCGGGCAGGGCGCCAAGGTGGTCGCGCTCACGCGGCCGGGCACGGCGCTGGCGGCCAAGGCCGACTTTCTGCTGGGCCTTTCCGTGCCCGACGACGCGGTGATGCACGTGGGCATCGACGCCTACCTGACGCACCTGACCGCCATCGAGATCCTCACCGTGCTGGTGGCCCAGCGCCGTGGCGAGCCCGCGGTGCAGCGCCTGCAGCGCGCACGCGAGGCGTTTCAGCGCCACGGCATCGACGCCACCACCCACCCGCTGCAGAGCTGGGACGGCGGCGGCATCAACAACAGCAGCAAGGGAGCCGCACCGTGAGCGCGACCGCAAGCAAAGCCATCCTGCTCGAAGCCGGCCTGGTGGTCGACGGCTCCGGTGGCCCTTCGTGGCCCGGCGACGTGCTGCTGCAGGGCGACCGCATCGTCGCGCTAGGCGAAGGCCTGCGCGGGCGCTTGCCCGACGGGCTGACGCTGGCCGACATCGAGGTGATCGACTGCCGCGCCAAGGTCATTGCGCCGGGCTTCATCGACGCGCACACGCACGACGACGCCATCGTGCTGCGCGACCCGCTGTGCCTGCCCAAGGTGTCGCAGGGCATCACCACGGTGGTGACGGGCAACTGCGGCATTTCGCTTGCGCCGTACCGCACGCCGCAGTCGAAGCCGCCGCTCACGCTGCTGGGCGCCGAGTCGTTCCAGCACGCGACCATGGCCGAGTACCGTGCCGCGGTCGATGCCGCGCAGCCCGCGCTGAACGTGGCCGCGCTCATCGGCCACACCACGCTGCGCTTTGCCACCATGCAGGCGCTCGACCGTCCGGCCAGCGCAGAAGAACTCGCGCGCATGGAGGCCTTGCTCGACAGCTGCATGGCCGACGGGGCGCACGGCATGTCCTCGGGCCTGTTCTACGAAGAAGCCTTTGCCGCGCCCGCTGAAGAGGTGACGGCGCTGGCGCGCGTGGTGGCCCGCCACGGCGGCGTGTACGCCACGCACCTGCGCAGTGAAATGCAGCAGATCGTCGAGGCACTGCACGAGGCCGGCGACTCGGCTTTCAACGCGGGTGTGCCGCTCATCATTTCGCACCACAAGTGCGCCGGCCCCGCCAATTGGGGCCGCACCAAGGAAACGCTGCCGCTGATAGAAGCGCTGGCGCAGCGCCAGAAGATTGCCATGGACGTCTACCCCTACGTGGCCGGCTCCACCGTGCTGCGCGAGGACCTGGTCGACGGCGTGATCGACGTGCTGCTGACCTGGTCCGACCCGCACCCGGAGATGACGGGCCGGCTGCTGTCGGACATCGCGCGCGAGTGGGGCACCACCGAACAAGAGGCCTGCCTGAAGCTCAAGCCCGGCGGCGCCTGCTACTTCCAGATGCAGGAAGAAGACGTGGAGCGCGTCATTGCGCACCCGCTCACCATGATCGGCAGCGACGGCCTGCCGCACGACCGCCACCCGCATCCACGGCTGTGGGGTGCGTTCCCGCGGGTGTTCGCGCGCTACTGGCGCCAGCGCCGCCTGTTCACGCTGGAGCAGGCGGTGCACAAGATGACCGGCATGACCGCGCGCAACCTGCACATTGCGGAGCGTGGCCTGCTGCGCGCAGGTGCCATGGCCGATGTGGTGGTGTTCGACCCCGAGACCATCGGAGACACCGCCACCTACGACCAGCCGCACGGCGTGAGCCAGGGCGTGGAGCGGGTGTTCGTGAACGGCGTGCTGGCCTACCGGGGCGGCGAGGCGCAGGCCCGGGTGCTGGCGCGCGCGGGCCGCATGCTGACCCGCGGTGCCTGACCAAGGTGCCTTGCGGCCGTGCCCGCTCGCAAGCCCATCTTCACGTATGGGTTGCTACTCACTTGGACGAAGAACGCGGATTAAGCTTCCAAAAGTACTAACGGGACGATAGAAAATCCGTCACACTTCGGCAATGTGATCGGGCGGATGCCACGCGACAGGAGCAACCGATGGACAAGGAATCAGACGGCCTGGGCGCCGACTTTGCACTGTGGAAGCAGCTCACAGACGAGTACGAGAAGGCGCTCGAAGCCATGTCCCGAGGTGAGCCTGGCGCGCGCGAACGCGCCCTGGGGTTGTCGCGGGCGCTGCGGCAACTGCATCCGGTGTCAACGGTGAACGCCGGCGACTGAGGCGCTGACCTGCGTGTTTCTCGTGCGATTGCTCGGTAGCCAGAATCGCTATCGTCGATTGAATTTCTATCTCGACGAAGGCATAGCCTCCCGGCTGTGAGCATTCATCAACTTATTCGCGAAGGTCGCAAACGTCTCGGGATGAGCGAGCAGCAGTTTGCTGACGCCATCGGAGTGAGCCGTGGTGCCGTACAACAATGGGAAAAGCCAGGCGGCACCGCACCCAAGCGAAGCAACCAGCCCCGCGTGGCCGAACTGCTGGGTGTCTCGCTGGCCGAACTGGTCTCCGGTGGCACCAACATCAGCCCGGGCTTCGACATGCGCGCTGAAGTGCCGCTGGTGTCGGAGGTCGAGGCGGGCAACTACACCGTCATCGACAACTTCAAGCCCAAGGGCAAGTTCGAGACCGTGCCCGTCACGGTGCCGGTCAAGCAGCACACCTATGCGCTGCGCGTGCACGGCGACAGCATGGCGAGCGAGAGCGGCGACTCCTTCCCCGAAGGCTCGCTGATCATCGTCGAGCCCGAAATGGCGGCCGTGCCGGGCGACTACGTGATTGCGCTGAACAGCGCCAACGAAACCACCTTCAAGCAGCTCATTCGCGACGGCGGCGACCTGTATCTGAAGCCGCTGAACACGCGCTACCCCATCAAGCTGCTGGGGTCGGCCACGGTGATTGGCGTTGTGCGCGAGTTCACCAAGCGCTTTCGGTAGGCGCTTTGCGTTTATTTCTGGATAGATTGACTGGCGGGCGATGAATTTGCTATCGACGCCGGCGCAGCATGCGCGGGTCGTCATGGCGCCGTCACCTTGAGTTCACTGGCCGCTAGGATGCGGGTCCCTCCCACGTACCTTCCTGCCCATGCACACTGCCGCGCGTCACCTCGTCTTCCATGGCGCCATCGTTCTGTTGTTCGGCCTGCTGCTGGGCGCGCCTTATGCCAAGGCGATCCGGCGCGGTGCGGCGGCGCACATCGTCAACTCCTGGCGCGTGGCGCACCTGAGCCTGCCCATCGGCGCCACGCTGATGCTGGCGACCGCGGCCGTGCTGTCGTCGCTCGCGGTGCCGGCCTGGGTGATGTGGCTGATTGCGGTGGCATTGACCGTTTCGGCCTACGGCTTCTGCGTGTCGACGCCGCTGGCGGCCCTGTCGGGGCAGCGCGGGCTGTCGTCCGACGGCGCGCACGGGCTGGGCAAGCTGGTGTACCTGGGCAACATGGTGGGCGCGGTGGCGTCGGTGGTGGGGGCCGTGGCGCTGCTGGGCGCTGCGTTCGTTTCGCTCTGAGGCGCGCAGGCGCGCCACGGGCGCCCCAGGCCTTCAGGCCCGTTCTGCCTCGTCTTCCCCCTGCGCCTGAAACATCCGCGTGAAGTCGCAGCACTCCTGCGCCAGCATCACGATGGATGACGTCAGCGCGCTGCGGTGCTCGCCCTTGTGCATGGCCACGTACCGCACCACGGGCAGGGCGGGCGTCACGTCGACCACCGCCAGCATGCCCGCGGCCACCAGCGGCGCCAGGCATTCGCGCGGCAGGTAGCTCACGCCGAGCCCCGACACCGTGAGCCCCGTCAGCGCCACCAGGTTGCTCACCACGATCACGTTGGCCGGCTGCACGCCTTGCTCCTTCATCCACGCGTCGTAGGCGCGGCCGGTGCCCGAGCTGTTGCCCTGCACCAGCATGCGGTGGCGTGCCAGCTCGTGCAGCCGCACGGTGCCGTTCTGCGGCACCACGCCCGGCTTGCACATCCATGCGCTGCGCACCTGGCCGATGACGGTGTGCGGCAGGCGCGACTCGGCGAAGGTGTCGGGCACGATGACCAGGTCGAGCTCGTCGGCCAGCAGCTTGTCGCGCAGCTGCAGGCTGTCGTCCACGTCGGGCTCCAGGATCACCTTGGGGTAGTGCCGCTGAATGAGCCCCACCAGCCGAGGCAGCCAGGTCATGGCGGTGAGCTCGGTCACGCCGATGCGAATGCGCCGCTCCACCACGCCGGGCTTGCCGAACTGCTCCACGGCCGCGTCGCGCTGCGCCAGCAGCTTCTGCGCGAGCACGAACATCTCTTCGCCCTTCTCGGTGAGGCGCGCGGTGCGTTGGCTGCGGTCGAACAGCGCGGTCTCGAACAGCAACTCCAGCTCGTGCACCCGCTTGGAAATGGCCGACTGCGAGGTGTTGAGCTGGCTGGCCGCCTGCGCGAAGCCGCCGAGCCGGCCGATCCAGTACAGGGCTTCGAGTTGCTTGAAGGTCATTGCGGTGCGGGCGCTGATTGGGACGTTGAAACAGGGCCTGAAAGATCGCTTTTATTCATGCAATTCGATCACAAAAAATCGCTTTTGGAAATTCATCGACAGGCCGAAGATGCGCCCAAGGTCCAAGCAGGCCTTGCGCTCCTCAGCTCTTCATCGACCCTTCCAGGAACCACCATGAACTTCCGGCAACTGCCCCTCGCCCGTGCGCTCTCTCTCGGCCTCACCCTCGCGTTTGCCTGCGGCGCCGCGAGCGCCCAGGACAGCGGCACGCTGCAGAAGATCAAGGAGAGCGGCACCATCCAGATTGGCGCGCGCGACAGCCAGATTCCGTTCTCGTACAAGCTCAGCGCCGACAGCGCGCCCATCGGCTTCACCAACGACATCTGCCTGAAGATCGTGGATGCGGTGAAGGCCAAGCTCGGCCTTGCCAAGCTCGAGGTGCGCTACACCATGCTGAACTCGACCAACCGCATTCCGCTGCTGCAGAACGGCACCGTCGACCTCGACTGCGCCACCACCACCAACACCACGCAGCGCCAGGCGCAGGTCGACTTCGCGCCCAGCCATTTCGTGACCAACATCACCGCCGCGGTGAAGAAGGCCTCGGGCATCAACTCGCTGGCCGACCTCAACGGCAAGAACGTGGCCACTGTCTCGGGCAGCACGTCTATTCAGCTGCTGCGCGGCGCACGCAAGAGCGGCGCCATCGAGGTGAACGAGATCGCCGGCAAGGACACCTCCGACGGCTTCCTGCTGCTGTCCACCGGCCGTGCCGATGCCTATGTGCTCGACGATGTGCAGCTCGCCGGCATGGTCGCCAGCGCCACCAACCCCGGTGAATACAAGCTGCTGAAAGAGTCGCTGCGCCAGGAGCCCTACGGCATCATGCTGCGCAAGGACGACCCGCAGTTCAAGGCGCTGGTCGACGAGACCGTTACCGGCCTCATGAAGTCGGGCGCCATCGAGCAGCTCTACACCAAGTGGTTCCTCTCGCCCATTCCGCCGAAGAACGCGAACCTGAACTTCCCGATGTCGGACGCGGTGCGCGAGATCTACAAGAACCCGAACAACAAGGGCGTCTGAGCGATGGACCTCCAGCTTCCCACCCTCGAACGCGGCCAGGTTTTTTCAGACGCGCTGATGCGCGAGGTGAAGGCGCGCTTTCTGCAGGTCGACCATGACCACCACGGCCGCGAGCGCCTGTACTTCGACAACGCCGGCGGCTCGTTCCGGCTGAAGGCGGCGGTCGAGCGCTTTGCGCAGGTCGACGCCATTCCCGACAACGCCGAGCGCATCCACGCCACGGCCGTCGAGCTGCAGGACATTCAGGCCAAAGGCTGTGCCGACCTGCGCACCATCCTCAATGCCACCGGCGGCAGCGTGTACGCCTCGCTCACGGCGTCAGGCGCGATGTTCGACATGGTGCGCGCCGTGGCCGAGAACGTGCCGGGCACGAACATGGTCACCACCGTGCTCGAACACCCCTCGGCCTTCGACGCGATGAGCCTCTACGCCCAGCGCCTGGGCCGCGAACTGCGCGTGGCCAAAAGCAACCCCGTCACCGGCGGCGTGGACGTGGAAGAAATCGTGCGGCTGGTGGACAAGAACACCTGCCTGCTCAACGTGATCTACGCCTCGAACATCTCGGGCGCCAAGCTCGACATGGAAGAAATCGTGCGCCGCGCGCGCGCCATCAAGCCCGACCTGTACATCGTGGTGGACGCCGTGCAGCATGCGCCGCATGGCCTCATCGACCTGCAGAAGACGCCGGTGGACGGCATCAACCTGGCGCCCTACAAGTTCTTCGGCTGCCGGGGCTCGGGCCTGACGTGGGTGTCCGACCGCGCGGCCCTGCTGCCGCACCACAAGCTGGCCGCCAAGAAGCCCGACTACTGGGACCTGGGCAGCTCGGCGCCGTGGCAGTTCGCGGTGCTCACCGAAATCGTGGACTACGTGTGCTGGCTCGGTGCCAACTTCACCGACGCTACAGAACGGCGCGCGCTGTTCGTGGCGGGCATCACGCACATCGAACTGCACGAGCGCGCGCTGCTGGCCCTGCTGCTGGACGGCAACGCCAACGCCACGGGCATGCGCGAGATGCGCGGCGTGGAAGTGTTTCTCGACCACGAAGACCTGACAAAGCGCGACCTGATTTTGGGCATCGGCTTCGCGCACATCGACTGCACGCAGGCGGTGGTGGAGTACGGCAAGCGCGGCGTGACGGTGTACGAGCGCGTGGCCACCAGCCTGTATTCGAAACGCATGCTCGAGTCCTTCGGGCTGGCGGGCACCGTGCGCGTGTCACCGCTGCACTGCAACTCGCCGGCCGATATCGAGAAGTTTTTGAAAGTCACAGAGGAGATTGCGACCGCTGTGTGACAGTCCTGTCATATTGCGTACGTAGGATGTTTCTCAGCCCCACCACAGAGGGTCAGAGGAGCATGAGATTTGGAAATTCGGAAACTGATCGCGCCGGCATTGGCCGTGGTCCTGCTGGCCGCAGTCGTGTCCGGCGTCTGGTATTCGAACACCCGGCTGCACGATGAGTCGGCCACCGCCGCGGCGGCACGCACCGAGCAGCAAAAGCAGGTCACGCTGCGCGGCCTGATCGGCTCCGAGAAAGAAACCTTCTTCGCCGACCCGCGCGTGCAGCAGGCACTGGCCGCGCAGGGCATCACCGTCATGGTCGAGAAGGCCGGCTCGCGCGCCATTGCCAGCCGCTACGACGCCAGCAAGTTCGACTTCGGCTTTCCCTCTGGCGCGCCCGCGGCGGCGCAGCTCAAGGCGCTGGCCAAGGCACCCAACGTCTTCACCCCGTTCTACACGCCCATCGTGCTGGCCAGCTGGCGGCCGATTGCGGAGATTCTGGTGGCCAACGGCATCGCCGCGAAGCAGGGCGACTTCTACTACGTGGTCGACCTGCCGGGCCTGATGGCCATGATCGAGAAGGGCACGCGCTGGAAGGAGCTCAAGGCCAGCGGCGCATTTGCCACCAGCAAGTCGCTGCTCATCAATTCGACCGACGTGCGCACCTCCAACTCGGCCGCCATGTACCTGGCGCTGGCGAGCTACCTGGCCAACAGCCAGCAGATCGTGCAGAGCCAGGAGGACGTGGACCGCGTGCTGCCGGTGGTGGCGCCGCTGTTCTTGCGCCAGGGCTTTCAGGAGCAGTCCTCGGCCGGCCCGTTCGAGGACTACCTGGCGCTGGGCATGGGCAAGGCGCCGCTGCTGGTGGCCTACGAGTCGCAGATGGTCGAGTTCTGGCTGAAGAACCCCGATCGGTTGAAGAGCGACATGGTGCTGCTCTACCCCAAGCCCACCGTCTATTCGAAGCATGTGCTGGTGCCCTACACGCCCGCCGGCGCGCGCCTGGGCGTGGCGCTGGAGAACGACCCCGCCCTGCGCGCGCTGGCGCACGAATACGGCTACCGCACCGGCGGCGACACCAAGGGCCCCGAGACCTGGGCCGCGCGCGGCGTGAAGGTGCCCGATGTGCTCGTCGACGTGATCGACCCGCCGAGCTTCGAGTGGCTCGAACGAATGACCACGGGCATCGAAGCCCGCTTCAAGTGAACAACCAAGGAACGCCTGCATGAACGCGCCTGTCACCGCAACCACCGCAACGACCATCACCACTGTTGCCCCCATCGACCTCCAGCCGCCCCAGGCCTTCACGCTCGAGCCGCCCGCGGCTGTCGCGCCGGTGCCGGTCGAGTCGGCCAGCGGCAAGGTGCGCCTGAAGCCCGAGGACGTGGCCGAGCTCGACGCGCAGGTGGCGCGCTTCATCGACGACATCACCGCGCACGACAGCCAGCACCCGCAGTTCAAGGAAGCCGTGGAGCGCATCCACTCCATGGGCAGCAAGGACATCGAGGCCTCGGCGTCGGTGTCCAACCGCATGCTGGAGCGCCCGGTGGGCTCGCTGCGCAACGGCCTGTTCGACAAGGGCGCGCAGATCGGCCAGTCGCTGGTCGACCTGCGCCGCCAAGTGGAAGACCTCGACCCCTCCAGGCAGGGCGACCTGTTCTCCGCGCGCAAGCTGCTGGGCATCATTCCGCTGGGCAACAAGCTGCTGGCGTACTTCGACCGCTACCAGTCGTCGCAGTCGCACCTGAACGCCATCATCGAATCGCTCAAGCGCGGCAAGGACGAGCTGCTGCGCGACAACACCGCCATCGAGCAGGAAAAGGTCAACCTCTGGACGCTGATGGAGCGGCTGGAGAAGTACGTGCACATCGGCAAGGCGCTTGACGGCCAGCTCGACGCCCGCGCGCGCACGTTGGACGCCACCGACCCCGAGAAGGCCCGCGTGATCCGCGAGGAAATGCTGTTCTATTCGCGCCAGAAGGTCACCGACCTGCTCACGCAACTGGCGGTGAACATTCAGGGCTACCTGGCGCTGGACATGATCCGCAAGAACAACCTGGAGCTCATGAAGGGCGTGGACCGCGCCACCACCACCACCGTGGCCGCGCTGCGCACCGCGGTGATCGTGGCGCAGGCGCTGTCCAACCAGAAGCTGGTGCTCGACCAGATCGGCGCGCTCAACGCCACCACCGGCAACCTGATCGCCAGCACCAGCGAGATGCTGCGCGACCAGAGCAGCGCCATCCACCAGCAGGCGGCCTCCAGCACCATCGAAATTGCCAAGCTGCAGCAGGCCTTTGCCAACATCTACCAGACGATGGACACCATCGCCGACTTCAAGAGCCGCGCACTCGACTCCATGCAGACCACGGTGGACACGCTGACGAACGAGGTGGCCAAGAGCCGCACCTACCTCGACCGCGTGCGCCGCCAGGACACGACCGAGGCGCTGCAGTCGCCGCGCGGCGAGGTCGCGCTGTGAGCCTGGGCTGGTTGTTGCGCCGGGGGGCGCTGGCGGTTGTCACGGTTCTGTCGCTGGGCCTTGCGGCCTGCGGCAAAAGCGATGTGCAGGCCGGTGCTTCCGCGGCGCCAGTGCCTTCAGCGGCCTCGGCCTTCACCATCCTCGCGGGCTCGGAGCTGAAAGACCTCGAAGGCCCCATCGTCGATGCCGCAAAGGCGGCGGGCGTGGAGGTGAAGTTTTCGTACGCAGGCACGCTGGACATCGTCGAGCGCATCAACGCCGGCGAGCGCTTCGACGCCATCCTGCCGCCCAACGGTGCCTATCCCGCGCTGGCATTGCAGACCAAGCCGCTGGCGCGCGACAAGCTCTTTTATTCGCGCATTGCACTCGGCGTGAAGAACGCCAAGGCCGCGCAGCTCGGCTGGACCCAGCGCCCACCGGGCTGGGCCGAGATTGCCAAGGCGGCGGGTGCCGGCCAGCTGCGCTACGGCATGACCAACGCCACCAGCTCCAACACCGGCATGAGCGCGCTGTTCGCCGTGGCCTCCGCACTGGCCGGCAAGACCGAAGACCTGAGCGCGCAGGACGTGGACGAGAAGACCCTCAAGGCCTTTCTCTCCGGCCAGAAGCTCACCGCCGGCAGCTCGGGCTGGCTGGCCGACGCGTATGTGAAAGACCCGTCCGCCATCGACGCCATGGTCAATTACGAGGCCGTGATCCTGCGCGCCAACGAGAAGCTGCCCAAGGCCGACCAGCTCACGCTGATCTACCCGCGCGACGGCATGATCTCGGCCGACTACCCGCTGATGCTGCTCAACGCCGACAAGCGCGAGGCCTACACGCAACTGGTGAGCACGCTGAAGGCCGCGCCGTTCCAGCGCGATGCGTTGTCGGCCGCCTTCCTGCGCCCCGCCAACCCCGAAGTCGCGGCCACGGCCGCCTTGCCGACCACGGCTGCGGTGGAGCTGGGCTTTCCCAACCGGCTGGAGGTGATCGACGCGGTGCTCGGCACCTACCAGGCGCAATGGCGCAAGCCCGCCACCTCGATCTTCGTGCTCGACCTCAGCGGCTCGATGGCGGGCCAGCGGCTGGCGTCGATGCGCGAGGCGCTCAAGCTGCTGTCGGGTGCCGGCACCTCCAGCGGCGACACCACTACTGCCGCCACCGCCAGCGCCCGCTACACCGCCTTCCAGAGCCGCGAGCGCGTGGTGCTCATCACCTTCGCCACGCAGGTGCAGCCGCCGGTGTGGGTGCGCTTCGACGCCGAACACATCGAGGCCGCGCGCGACGCACTGCGCCAGCAGGCCGATGCCATGAAGGCCGACGGCGGCACGGCCATCTACTCCGCGCTGGCGGCGGCCGAAGACCTGGCGCGCCAGGAACAGCAACGCGAGCCCGACCGCTTCGTGAGCATCGTGCTGCTGACCGACGGCGAGAACAACTCGGGCCTGAAGCCGCACGAGTTTCGCAATCGCTATGCGGCCGGCGGCCTGCCCGCGCGCATATTTCCCATCCTGTTCGGCGAGGCCAACGTGAGCGAGATGCAGCAGATTGCGCAGCTCTCGGGCGGGCGCGAGTTCGACGGCCGCAAGCTGCAACTGGGGCAGGTGTTCAAGGAAATCCGGGGCTACCAGTGAAGCCGCAGCGGTCGCTCAAGCTGCGCGCGCTGCTGTTTCTCTACGGCAACGGCAACATCCTCGGCTGCGCGCTGGCGCTGCTGGGGCCGGCGCTGCTGTTCGCCGACGTCATCGACCGCGGTTGGCTGTTGATTACCGCCGGCCTGTATGTCGCGGGCTGGCTCATGGGCCGCAAGGCGCCCGAGCTGGAGCGCCGCATCGAGGACAGCCTGAGCGTGGAACAGACGCTGGAGCGCCTGGACCGCGTGGTTGCGCAGGCGCAGCCGCACCTCAGCGACGACATGCGCAAGAGCCTGGACAACGTGCGCGGCTCGGTGGGCGAGGTGCTGCCGCGCCTGGTGGGTGCCGGATCGAACGGCGACGACCTGTTCACCGTGCGCGAGACCGTGCTGCGCTACCTGCCCGAGACGCTGGCCAACTACGTCGCGCTGCCGCCGGCCTTTCGCATCACGCATGCGGTGAAAGACGGCAAGACCGCGCGCCAGCTGCTCGGCGAACAACTGGGCCTGCTCGACGCCAAGCTGCGGGAGATCGTCGCCAACGTGGCCTCCAGCGACGCGGCCGCGCTGGTGGCCAACGGGCAGTTTCTGGAGAAGAAGTTCCGCCAGCCCGACTTTCTGGCGGGCTGACAACGCGCGCCGAAGCGCCCGCAGCCCAAGCGAGTTCAGGCGGCAGGCGGCGCCGCGCTGAGCGGCTGCGCAGCCTGGGGCTGCACCGCATCGTCCACGCTCCACGGCGCATACACCTGCGCGTGCAGGTCGGGCGAGTTCACCTTGGCCAGCAGGTCGCGCACGTCGTCCTTCACGCGCGCCAGCGACAGCCGCGCGCCGCGCCCGCGCACATAGGCCGCAAAGTCGCACAGCGCCTCGATGCTGGTCGCGTCCAGGTCGGGTGACTCCTCCAGGCTCAGCACCATGCGTTGCAGGCCCGGCGTGGCATCGACTCGCGCACGGATCGACGCAAACACCGCATCGGCATTGCCGAAGAACAGCGGCACCTCCGGCCGCGCGATGAGCGTGCGTGGCGGCACCACGGCCTCGGGGTGGCGCGCGGTGTCTACATAGTCGTGGCTCTGCCCCAGGCGGCCGAGCCAGCTCACCGTGGTGCGCGAGAAGCCGCGCAACAGCAGCAGCAGGCTCACGCCGATGGCCACCAGCAGGCCGTCGAGCACGCCCAGCAGCAGCACGGCGGCCACCGCCACCAGCGCCACCAACCGGTCGCGCCGCCACTGAAAGTAGGGCCGCAGCGCGGAGGGGTTCAGCGAATGGCTGACCGCGTTGATCACGATGGCGGCCAGCAGCGGCTCAGGGGTGTGCGCGATCCATGGCAGCAGCGTGAGCACCGCCACCAGCACGACGAGCCCGGCCACGATGCCCGCCGCGCGGCTCTGCGCGCCGGCCGATTCATTGGCCGATGTGGCCGAGTAGCCCGCGCCCACCGGCATGCCCTGGAACAGCGCCGACAGCAGGTTGGCACCACCCAGCGCCAGCAGGTCGCGGTTGGCCGACACGTTGTCGCCATGGCGCATCGCAAAGGTGCGAATCGACCCGTACGACTCCGCATAGAGGATGAGCGCCATCGCAAAGGCCAGCCCGCCCAGGTTCTGCCACTGCGCGCGGTCGAGTGGCGGCACGCCGGGGTGCGAGAAGTCGAGCGAGATCGGCCCCACCGCCGCCACGCCCCACGCATGGCACAGCCCGCTCACGTCCAGCGCGATGCCGCCCATGATCACCAGCAGCGCGGCCGGCACCGCGCGCCAGCGCGAGAGCCCGCGCAGCAGCGCCAGCGCCACCAGGGCCATGGCCGCGCCGGCCAGGTTCCAGTGCCGCCATTCACCGAAGAGCCCGGCAACCAGGCGAAAGAAATCGCTGTGCGCCGGCTGCACTGCAAGCACCTTGGGCAACTGCTTGACCACGATCGTCAGCGCCAGGCCCAGCGCAAAGCCGCGCAGCACCGGCTTGGCGATCAGGCTGGACACCGCGCCCAGCTTCAGGATGCCCGCGATGACGAAGAACGCCCCGGCCAGCCCCACGATGCCCGCGCCCAGCGCAAGCCGCGTGGGCAGGTCGACGCCCGGCATCGACGTGGCGGCCGCGAACAGCACGGCGGCCGACGACGAGGTGGCCGAGACGATCGCGAAGCGGCTGCTGCCGAAGAACCCGTAGACCAGCAAGCCCGCGAACAGCGCGATCACCCCGGCCTGCGGCGGCAGGCCCGCAATGCCCGAATAGGCCACTGCTTCGGGCAGCAGCAGGCCGGCAATGGACACGCCCGCCACAAGGTCGGCGATGCCCGGGCGGCGTGCTGCAGTGCTGGTGAGTGGGGTCTGCGGGGTGGCGGCGTTCATGACAAGGCCTGTCGTTGTTGTCGCCGCAAGCTATCAGGTGCTGGCGGACCGGAAGCTGACAGCATGCGCCATGTGCGCGGCGCCCGCGGAGCGCAGGCCGTTGCGCTCCGCCGGGTCGTAGCGCGCAATGGCCTGGTGCCCGTTCAGATCTTCCTGCAGCAGCAGGCCTGTGCCCTGCAGCAGAGCCTTCAGCGCGGGGGCGAGCGCGAGCGCGGCCGCGGCCTCGTCGATGTAGGTGAAGACCAGCTCGCTTTTGGCCGCCTTGCACGACGCGATGGAGCGCAACGCGGCCAGGTTGGACTCGACGAAATGCACCGAGGCGGAAGTGGCCACGCCGCAGGCCTTCAGCTGCTGGCGCTTGAGCTGCTGCGTGTCGGGGTGGTCGACCTCGTACACCTGCAGCGCGTCTTCAGTGTAGCGAGAGCGCAGCACCACATCGGGATACGCCGCGTTCGCGCACGGCCGCGCATCGCGCCCTCGTTTCAAACTTGCAATGAATGCTTTAGAAGAGGTCGAACCGATGCGCGTTGAAACTTAAATCTTCCTGGCTAAGCACTTCGTATGAAGGCTTCGTCTCACTCGAAAAAAGAGGCTTTCACCGACACGCGCAGCCTCATGAAAGACGCATCGCGCTGGTATGGTGCCCGGGTTGTTTTCTTATTGCCCATGTCGTTTGCATTGGGCTCGCTTCATGTCCATTCGCCACGCCAGAATCTTTCCGCGCTATTCGTTCTATTGCGTTCTTGCAGGCCTTGCCGCCATCTATGTCTTCTGCGCCATGATGCTGGTGCCGGTGAAGGTGTACATCCTTCCGTACCTCATCACGCCGGACTTCATTCGCTACAAGGGCGCGATCGTTGTGCTCTTTCTGGCCATTCCCGCCGCGATCTACCTGATCTGCTGGAAGGGCAGCGACTTCTTCGCATGGCTGCGCACGCCGCAGCAACTGACCGTGGGCGAGCGCGGCCTGCAGGTCGGCGAACGCACGCTGGCCTTTGCAGACATCACGCGCTTTCGCCATCGCCACAACCGCAACCACGTGCTGCTCACCCCGCGCGACGGCCGCACGCTGCGCCTGCGGCTGGACCTGTGGGACCACGCGCCCGCGCTGCTCGCCGAAGTGGAAGATGCCATCGGCGAGGCCATGTCGCACGACGTGGAGCGGCGCGTGCACGCCGGCGAAACGGTGAAGTTCGGCGCGCTTGGCCTGCAGGCCGAAGGGCTGGTGCACAAGGGCCAGCTCATTGCGTGGTCGAGCATCGACACCATCCGCACGCAGTCCGACGAGGACGGCATGGAGGTCGACGAGCACCTGGTCATCGTGGCCAACGGCAAGACCCGAAAGATCGACCGCTCCAGGATCGACAACGAGCCGGTGCTGATGGCGTGCCTGATGCAGCGGCTGCCCGTGGCCTGAGTTTTTTCGTTCCCTTCCCAATCACTCCACCCACTCCACCCACTCCACCCACTCCAACCGACGCACACAGCGAACCCGAAAAATGGAAATCTACAGCTCCGCCGCTCAACAAGACAAGACCCGCCAGGACCGCCCCGTGTTCTATTCCCGTTCGCGCCTCATCGGCGGCACCGTGCTCTGGGCGGTGGTGACCGTGGTGCTGGCGGTGCTGTGCATCCGCGCGCAGGACAAGAACATCGGCATCCTCATTGCCGCCTGCTTTGCGCTGCTCACGGCATGGCTGACCTTCAAGTGCTTCAACACGCTGCGCAACATCGACAAGCCCGCGTTCGTCATCGGCCACCAGGGCCTGACCCTGGAGAACGGCATGCTGCTGCCGTGGGGCAACATCACGGAGAACACCTGGGTGAACCAGAGCTACGTGGGCATTCCGATCAGCAAGCAGATCCAGATCCGTACCGACCTGCCCAAGCCCAAGGCGCGTGTGCTGCGGCGCGCAACGGCGCTGGAGATTTCGGGCGACGAGTACCTGGCGCTGTGTGACGCCTACCGCTGAAGCAGCGCGCGCGTTGCAGTTTTGCTCGTTGAAAGAACCCCCAGCCGCCCCGGCGGTTTTCAGGCGCTGGCGGGGCCTTCGATAAACTGCGCTGGTGAAATTTTCTTCAGAGCCCCCCAGTAGTTGCCCCGGTCGTCACTTCTGTAGCACACACCGCAGGTGCTTCCGCAGGCCCCGCGCCCGCACCAGTTTCCATGCGCGCCGCGCTGCGATTTCTTCTTTCGCAGCATGATCGAACTGCTCACCGACCCCGCGGCCTGGGTCGGTCTTCTCACGCTCGTCGTGCTGGAGATCGTGCTGGGCATCGACAACCTCATCTTCATTGCGATCCTTGCGGAGAAGCTGCCGCCGCACCAGCGCGACAGGGCACGCGTCATCGGCCTGAGCCTGGCGCTGTTCATGCGGCTGGCGCTGCTGTCGATCGTGTCGTGGCTGGTCACGCTCACCACGCCGCTGTTTTCGCTGTTCGGGCAGGGCTTTTCAGGCCGCGACCTGATCTTGCTGCTGGGCGGCTTCTTCCTGTTGTTCAAGGCCACGTCGGAGCTGCATGAGCGGCTCGAGGGCGTGACGCACACGGCCACCGGCTCCGTGGCGTACGCCAGCTTCGGGCTGGTGGTGACGCAGATCGTGGTGCTCGACGCCGTGTTCTCGCTCGACGCGGTGATCACCGCCGTGGGCATGGTCGACCACCTGCCGGTGATGATGGCCGCGGTGGTCATCTCCATCGGCATCATGCTGTGGGCCTCCAAGCCGCTCACCCGCTTCGTCAGCGCGCACCCCACGGTGGTGGTGCTGTGCCTGAGCTTTCTGTTGATGATTGGCCTGAGCCTGGTGGCCGAGGGCCTGGGCTTTCACATTCCGAAGGGCTACCTGTACGGCGCCATCGGCTTCTCCGTGATGATCGAAACGCTGAACCAGTGGGCCAAGCGCAATGCGCTGAAGCACGAGGCGCGCCGCCCGCTGCGCGACCGCACGGCCGCGTCGATCATTCGCCTGCTTGGCGGGCGCGCCCCCGGCGAGCCCGCGCCGGATGGCGCCGCGACCGACGCGGCCCTGGCCGCGCAGCCCGCCTTTGCGGTGGCGGAGCGCAACATGGTGAGCGGCGTGCTGTCGCTGGCCGAGCGCACGGTGCGCTCGGTGATGACGCCGCGCGCCGACATCTCGTGGGTCGACCTGAACGACGACCCCGAGGCGGTGCGCGAGCAGTTGCTCGACACGCCGCACGGCATTTTTCCGGTGTGCCGCGGCTCGCTCGACGAGGTGGTGGGCGTGGGCCGCGCCAAGGACCTGCTGGGCCACTTGCTGCGCCACGGAAAGATCGACGAGATGAACGAAAGCAGCGGCCTGCGCGCGCCCATCTACGTGCCCGAGTCGACCACGGTGATCCGCCTGATCGATACGCTGCGCGGTGCGCGCGGCCAGCTCGCGCTGGTGAGCGACGAGCACGGCACGCTCACCGGCGTGGTCACGCCCATCGATGTGCTGGAAGCCATTGCCGGCGAGTTCCCCGACGAGGACGAGACGCTGGAAATTCTGCAGACCGCGCCCGACGCCTGGACCGTTTCAGGCAGCGCCGACCTGCACCTGCTGGAGCAGGCGCTGCAGACGCACGGGCTTGTGAGCGACGACGACAGCTACACGTCGGTGGCGGGCTTTCTGCTGGCGCGCTTTGGCGGTCTGCCGCAGCGCGACGCGCACTGGGTGCACGACGGCTACGATTTCGTGGTGACCGAAGTCGATGCGCTGCGCATCCGCACGGTCGCCGTGCGCCGGTTGCCGGCGGACGCACCCGAAACCTGAAGCACCGCGCCATGAACAATGCACAGCACCGCCAGAGCGTTCCGCTCGACAAGGCCTACCGCCTGCTGAACCACGGCCCCACGGTGCTGGTGAGCGCCGCGCACGGCGGGCAGCGCAACATCATGGCCGCTGCGTGGGCCATGCCGCTTGACTTTGCACCGCCCAAGGTGGCCGTGGTGCTCGACAAGAGCACCTGGACGCGCGTGCTGCTCGAAGGCGCCGGCACCTTCGCGCTGCAGGTGCCCACGCGCGCGCAGCTCGACCTGACGGAGGCGCTGGGCAGCAGCTCGGGCCGCGAGATCGTGGAGCAGTCGGGCCACGACAAGTTCGCCGCCTACGGCCTCGACACCTTCGCGGGCACCGCCACCGACGCGCCGCTGCTGGAGGGCTGCGCGGCCTGGCTCGAATGCCGGCTGCTGCCGGAGCCGCACATTCAGACGCGCTACGACCTGTTCCTGGCCGAGGTGATCGCCGCGCAGGCCGACAGCCGCGTGTTTGCCAACGGGCGCTGGAACTTCACCGGCCACGACGAGCTGCGCACGCTGCACCATGTGGCGGGCGGGCACTTCATCGTCGATGGCGATGCGGTCGATGCGCGGCCGCTGGTGCCCAAGCCATAGGCCCGGCTCAGGCCGCTCAGGCCGATTTGCCCCGCACTGCGCGCGGCACCAGCATCGCCCGCAGCGCCACCACGCCGCACACGGCCAGCGCCAAGGCCGCCACCACGGCCCACAGCAGGCGCGAGGCCGATGCCGCCTCCAGCCAGTCGGCCAGCAGCAAGGTGGTGGTGTTGTAGGTGGCATGCAGCGCAATGCACGGAATGAGCGAGCGGGTGCGCTCGTACAGCCAGGCCAGCACCGTGCCCATGACGAAGCCGACCACGAACTGGTAGATGTTCATGTGCGCCGCGCCAAACAGCAGCGCCGACATGAGGATGGCCTGCCAGCGCGGATAGCGCTGCAAGAAGCCGCGCAGCACGATGCCGCGAAACAGCATCTCCTCGAGCAGCGGCGCCATCACGCACACCGCGAGCACGGCCGCCACGCTGCCGTCGGCCATGCGGCTGAAGAACGACTCTTCCCATGCCGACAGCGGAATCACCGCCGTCAGCAGCTGCAGGGCCGAGGTGAGTGTGAGCAGCAGCGCCGGCACCAGCAGCAGCACTGGCGGCACCACCAGCATGAGCATGCTGCCGGGCGAGGAGGGCGCGTGGTGAAAAAGCTCGCGGTAGGTGAGCTTTTGAAAGTGCATCACCACCGCGAACACGCAGCCATTGCCCAGCACGGCAGAGAGCACGCCGATCTGCATGCCGTTCAGGCCCAGCCAGCCGTTGGCATCGCGCAGCGCGGCGCCCACGACGAACTCGCAGAGGAACAGCGCCACGAACAGCAGGGCGGCTTGCGCGAGCGAGGGGAAGGCCGCGCTTTTCGGGGAGGGCATGGGGGTGGTGCGCCGGCAAACGGGCGCCTGGGGACTGCGGGACCGGGGGAAGGGTGGCGCGGATGTTACGCGACCGGCCTCCCGGACCAGGCCGGCGCCAGCGGGCCCCGCCTGAACAGCGCCGAGAGCGGCGACAGCCACAGGCCGCCTGGCAGGCCCGGCAGGGGCAAAGCCAAGTCGCGCAGCACGGCGTACTCGCGCAGCCGCGCGGCACCGTGCGGATCGCTGGGCAGGATGCCCGCGGCCGGGTGGCACATGAGCACGTCGCCGGTGGTGCAGGCCGCGAGCCAGCCGGCCAGGCGCTGCGCGTAGCCGTGCGCGTCGCCCGAGAAGTCGTACACGCCCAGCAGGTGCCTGCTGGTGGGAATGCCGTGCCGCGCCGCCGCGGCGGCCAGCCGCGCGCCGCCCAGCGCGTAAATGAGGCTGGCCTTCCAGCGGTCGGGGCCCTGGCGCGCAGCGGGGGCGGTGCCACGCAGCCAGGGTGGCGCTGTCGGGTAGCGCCGCGCCACCTCTTCCACCAGCAGGTCGCGCACCACCGGGAACTGGTGCACATGGCGGTGGCCGTCGATGAAGGCGGGCGCGCGCCCCATGGCGTCTTCGAAGCGGGTGAGCTGGTCGCGGATGTCGGCCTTCAGGCCCGCGGCGAACACCGTGCGCGTGTACGTCTGCGCGAGCAGGCCCGCCAGGCCGGGCTCGGGCCCGTCGACCCGCAAGGGCCGCGTCAGGTCCAGGTGCAGCCCCACGTCCAGCCGCGCCGGCGCAATGCGGCGCAGCGCCTGCGCACCGGCCAGCCAGGCGCTGCGCCGCACCATGCCGCTGGTGGCGGAAATCTTGCCGCGCTGGGCCAGGTCGACAACGGCGATGTTCACGCCGGTGCTCAGGCCGAAGTCGTCCGCGCAGATGCAGATGTGGCGGCCCGGCGGCGCGCTGGCGTCGTGGGCTTCAGTCATTGCCGCTGGCGCCCACGTGCGGTGCGGTGGGCGCGGAGGCTGCGCCGGGGGCAGACGGAATGGGTGGCGCGGCATCCAGGCAATGCGGGTCGCTGGTCGCGCTGCCCGCAAAGCGCCAGGCGGCCACGGCGTGGTTGACCGCCACCAGCTTCGCGCGAGCCAGCCACGGGTTGGTGGTGTGCGCCGTGTTGGCCGCCACGATCCAGGTGGCGCGCGGCACGCACAGCGTGGGCGCGAGGTGCGCGCGGTCCAGCAGCGTGGCGGTGGCGCGCGCGGGGTCGAAGCGGCTGGCGTCGAAGATTTCCTTGCGCCAGTTGTCGCGCGTGTCGTGCGCCGCGGCCTGCCAGTCGTCCGACACCAGCACCGGCTCGCGCAGGTTCCAGTAGAAGGGAATCTCGTAGAGGTAGCTGTCGAGCATCAGCACCCGCTCCCCCGGCGCAACGGCCATGCCGGCCGGCAGACGCAGCCGCGCGCCCGGCGGCACCGCATAGATCGCAACGGCCGCCACGCAGGCCAGGCACGCCGCGGCGGACACCAGCGCGGTGGCGCGCACCTTGGGCAGCAGCGCTTCGGTGCTGCGCCCCGCCAGCACGCGCTGCGCGATCAGGTAGGCCAGCGGCGGCAGGGCAGGCAGCACATAGCCCACGAGCTTGGAGCGCGGCAGCGAGAAGAACACCACGATCACCGCGAGCCAGATCACCATGAGCCAGTCGACATCGGACAGCCGGGGGCGCGCAACCTCGTCCTTGCCGCGCGGCACCAGCACCCAGGCGAACCACGGCAGCGTGAGCCCCGCGAGCACCGGCAGATAGAACCAGAAGCCATGCTGGTTGTTGAAGCCCGACGAGGCGAAGCGCCTGAAGTGCTGCGTGACCACGAAGTAGTCGAAGAACGCGGGGTACTGCAGCTGCATGGCCACGAACCACGGGCCCGCCACCACCAGCAGCACGGCCCACCCGGGCAGCCACAGCGCGAGCTTGAGCGCAGCGAGCCGGCGCGTCACGGCGCACCAGATCGCAACAACCATTCCCGGCAGCACCAGCCCGATGAGCCCCTTGGCCAGCAGCCCCGCCGCGGCGAACAGGAAGGCGCCCGCCAGCAGGCCGCGCCAGGGTTCGTCGCGCTCCTGCGCCAATGCAGCGCCCGCCGCCAGCAGCACGGTGCACGCAATGCAGCCGGCCACCAACATGTCGAGGTTGGCGAACTGCGCACCCATGAAAAAGAAGGGCGTGGTCACCAGCACCACCGTCGACAGCAGTGCCACGCGCACCGTCGACCAGCGCCGCAGAAACAAAAACAGCGCCGCCGCCGCCGCGCTCGCGCCCAGCACGGACGGCAGCCGCGTCGCCCATTCGACCGGGCCGGCCACCGACATGGCGGCCGCGCCGATCCAGTAGAACAGCGGCGGCTTGTGGAAGAAGGGCAGGCCGTTCAGCCGCGGCACCAGCCAGTCGCCGGAGCGCAGCATGGCCAGCGCAACACTGCCGTAGCGGCCCTCGTCGGGGGCCATCAGCGGACGCACCCATGCCGTGGCCAGCAGCCACGCGAAGAGCGCCGCAATGAGCCACAGGGGTTGAGGGGAGGTCCACCATGCGCGGGCTTGACGCCTCATGGCTCGCGGGCCTCCAGGCCGGTGCCGTACTCGCGGCGCACCACGTACAGCGGACGGCCTTTTACCTCTTCATAGATGCGCGCGATGTACTCGCCCACGATGCCGGTGGAGATCATCTGCACGCCGATGAAGAACATCAGGCTCACCACGATGGTGGTCCAGCCGGACACCGCATTGCCGAACATCAGGTGGTCGACGATCACGAAGATGCCGTACGCAAAGGCCGGCAATGCAAACAGCAAGCCCACCACGCTGACCATGCGCAGCGGCCAGGTGGTGAAGGCGGTGAGGCCGTCGATGGCCAGGCGCACCAGGCGCCGTGCGTTGAACGAGCTCACGCCTTCGGCACGCGGCGCCGGCGTGTACGGCATGGCCACGGCCCTGAAGCCCACCCACGCATACAGGCCCTTCATGAAGCGGCTGCGCTCCGGCAGGCTCATGAGCGCATCGACCACCTTGCGGTCCATCAGGCGAAAGTCGCCCGCGTCCCTGGGCACGGCAAAGCGGTCGGAGGCGTTGACCAGGCTGTAGAAGAGCTTGCTGCCCAGCTGCTTGAAGCGGCTTTCGTCGTTGCGCTGCTCACGCACCGCGTACACCACCTCGGCGCCCGCGTTCCACTGCGCAATCATTTTGTGGATGAGGTCGGGCGAGTGCTGCAGGTCGCCGTCCAGCAGCACCACGGCGTCGCCGGTGGCGGCGGCCAGGCCCGCGGTGAGCGCGGCCTCCTTGCCGAAGTTGCGCGACAGCGAGATGCAGCGAAAGCCCGAGAGCTCGCACCAGGCCTGCGCCACGGCGGCGGTGTCGTCGGTGCTGCCGTCGTCCACCACGATGATTTCCCAGCGCAGCCCGGTGCGCCACAGAATGTCTTCGAGCCGCGGCAACAGGTGCCGCAGGTTGGCGCCTTCGTTGAAGCAGGGAATCACGCACGAGAGGCTGCGCGCCGTTGCGTCCGGCGCGCTGGGCGCATCCGGCGCCACGGCAGCCAGCGACACGCGGCTGTCGGTGGGGGCGGCGGCCTGTGCCTTGTTTTGCGCGACGCCGGTGTCGATGCCCATGCCGGCACCGGCACGTGAATGTCTGGCGGTGGTCGATGAAATCATGAGGGCCTCCATGGCGAACGGGCCGCCTGAGCGGTGTCGGCGCCGCGGCCTGACCGCGACAAGAAGAAATGAACAAGCCACCGCCCGAGGGTCAGCGCCCCGGCCACCACCGCGCCCAGCAGCAGGCCCGCGACGATGTCGAGCGGAAAATGAACGCCCACGTACACCCGCGCCCATCCGGTGACGGCTGCCAGTGCGAACAGGGGCAGGGCCAGCCGGCGCAACGGCGGCCGCAGCATGAAGGCCAGCGCCACCATGAACATGACGGCGGCATGCGTGCTGGGCAGCGAGCCGCGGCCGCCATGCGCGATGTAGGCCGGCGCCAGGCCCGCCATGAAGGGCCGTGGCACGTCCAGCGACATGGCAATGGCATGCGCCAGCAGCGACGTGAGGCCGGCCGCAGCCGCCACCACGCACAGGTAGGCGCGGTCGGCAGGCTGGCGCCACAGCGCCACCGCGACGACGCCCGCGCTCAGCCAGCTGCCCCACAACGCGAAAGCCGACGCCACGGAGAGCACCCACGGCGTGGGCTGCGCACCGGCGGTGAGCCACTGAAACAGCGCAAGGTTCAGCGCGTTCATTCGGTGGCTCCTTGCAAGCACGAGAAGATGACGGGCGCGCGGCGGCACCCGGTGCGGCACGCGCACCAGAAGAATCGGGACATGGTCTGGCCTTTCGACGAGGAGTGATGGCCGCGCCGGCTTGCGTCAGGCCCCGGCGATTCGTGCAGGGGCGTGACGCGGCTCGGCGAGGCGGTGCGACGCGTGCGGCGTCGAATCGCTTCTCAGGTCGGGCAGGGTGGGGCGGCAGTGGGCGGCAAGCGTCGCCAGGGTGCCGCGGGGGGCGGGGCGCCGCCGTGCGGCGGCACATGTTCGGGCACCGAGCGCACGATGGGCACCTTCAGCCGCGCGAGGGCCAGCACCAGCGGCAGCATCGCCAGCACCATGGCCATCAGGCCCCCCAGTGCAAAGCTGAAACTGTCGGGCTGGTCGATGCTGGCGGGTGCTTGCGCGAACACGGTGGTCTCGCGGTCGCTCGGATGGTCGGCGCGGTCGTCCGCCTCGAACTGCGCGGTGTCGCTCAGGCTGCGCACGCGCAGCATGGGTTCGTCTTCCAGACCGTCGCAGCGGAAGTGCACCGCAATGAACGGCTGCAGAAGAATCAGCAGCATGCCAAGCACGCACCACACCGTGTGGTGTGCTTCGGCATATCGGCGGACGCGTGCGAGCAGCATGGGCGGATGCTAAGAGGCCCGTGTGAACAGAACCTGATCGTGCGGGTCAGCATCCCGCAAGGTAGCGTGTGACCCGCGTGTTACAGCAAGAAGGGAATGAAGCGCCGCGTGCCGCGCATGTAGGCGCGGTAGTCGTCACCGAAGTGCGCAATGCACTCCTGCTCGTCGCGCAGCGCCGTCACAAACAGCAGCACCGTGGCCGCGAGCACCAGCGCCAGCGTGAGCCAGGTGCACTGCTTCAAAAACGCGCCCCACGCCAGCAGCAGCAGCGCGGTGTACATCGGATGGCGGATGTAGCGGAAGGCGCCCGTGGAGACGATCGACGAGGTTTTCTCGAAGCCGTACAGCGCCGGGTCGTCGCTGCGCGCCTCGGTGGGCTTGCCCTGCGCCTTGAGCAGCCGCACCGCATGAATCGGCAGCCAGATCGACAGCACGAAGAAGACCGAGGAGACGATCTGCTTCGGCGAGAAACGGTCGTCGTGCCACATCGGCAGGTTGACCACCGCCAGCACCAGAATGCACTCCCATGCGAAGAAGCGGTAGAAGCCATGCGAGCCGGGCCGGCTCAAAGGGCCGCGCGAGACATGGAGCAACGCGGCCGTACCGGCGACGAGCAGAAAGGCCTGGAACCAGAAGAGCATGACGGGCGAATCTACGCGGTTTGCCCGCCCGCTGGCGCATCAGGCCGCGGGTGCGTCCGGCTTCTTCGACACCAGCGTCAGGATGTCGTAGCTGGCGACCAGCTCGCCGTGCTGGTTGGTCACCTCCACGTCCCATGCCACCACGCCCTGGCCCTGGCCGCTGGCGTCCTTCTTGTTGCGGTCGATCTTGCGCTTGCAGGTCAGCCGTGCACGAATGGTGTCGCCGATGCCCACGGGCTTGACGAAGCGCAGCGTGTCCAGGCCGTAGTTGGCCAGCACCGGGCCGGGAGCAGGGGAGACGAACAGGCCGGCCGCCGCGGACAGCACGAAGTAGCCGTGCGCAATGCGCTTGCCGAAGGGCGACTCCTTGGCCGCCACCTCGTCGAAGTGCATGTAGAAATAGTCGCCCGAGATGCCGCCGAAGGCCACGATATCGGCCTCGCCCACGGTGCGGCGGTGCGTGAGCAGCGAGTCGCCGATTTGCAGCTCCTCGAAGTAACGGCGAAAGGGGTGCACATCGCTCTCGCGCACGGCCGCGCCGCGCACGTGTTCGCCGGTGACGGCGGCCAGCATGGTGGGCGAGCCCTGCAGCGCGGCGCGTTGCAGGTAGTGCTTCACGGCGCGCAGGCCGCCCAGCTCTTCACCGCCACCGGCGCGGCCCGGGCCGCCGTGCTTGAGCTGCGGCAATGGCGAGCCGTGGCCGGTCGATTCAGCGGCGGCTTCTCGCTCGAGTATCAGCAGGCGGCCATGCCAGGCAGCGGCCACCGGAATGGCCTTGGCTGCAATGGCGGGGTCGCGCGTGACCAGCGTGCCCACCAGGCTGCCACGGCCGCGCGCGGCCAGCGCCAGCGCCTCGTCGATGCCGTCGTAGGGCATGAGCGTGCTGACGGGGCCGAAGGCTTCCACGTCGTGCGCGGCGTCGTGTTCGAGCGGCTTGCGGCTCAAGAGCAGCGTGGGCGCGAAGAACGCGCCTTCGGCCACGCCATCGCCCACCGGCGAGAAGCCGTCGCGCTCGCCGTACACCAGCTCGGCGCCCTGCAGCAGCAGGGCCACGCGTTCGGCCACGTCGGCCTGCTGGTCGCGCGAGGCGAGGGGGCCCATGCGCACGTCTTCGCGCGACGGGTCGCCAGTCACCGTCTTGGCCAGCCGCGCGCGCAGGCGCTCGGCCACCGCGTCCAGGTGCTGGCGCGGCACGATGGCGCGGCGGATGGCGGTGCACTTCTGGCCGGCCTTGATGGTCATCTCGCGCGCCACTTCCTTCACGAAGAGATCGAACTCCTCGTCGTCGGGCGTGACGTCCGGCGCCAGGATGGCGCAGTTCAGCGAGTCGGCCTCGGCGTTGAACGGGATCGACTGGCGCACCAGGTTCGCGTTGACGCGCAGCTTGGCGGCGGTGTCGGCCGAGCCGGTGAAGGTGACCACATCGGGCCCTTCCAACCGGTCGAGCAAATCGCCCGTGCTGCCGATCACAAGTTGCAGGCTGCCCGCCGGCAGGATGCCCGACTGCACGATGAGGCGCATCAGCGCCTCGGTGAGGTAGCTGGTGGCCGTGGCCGGCTTGCCGATGCACGGCATGCCCGCCAGGAAGCTGGGCGCGAACTTTTCGAGCAGGCCCCACACCGGAAAGTTGAAGGCGTCGATGTGCACCGCCACGCCGCCGCGCGGCACCAGGATGTGCGTGCCTGCAAAGCCGCCCTTCTTGCCCAGCGCAAAGGCCGGGCCTTCGTGCACCAGGTTGCCCGAGGGCAGCTCGTTGCTGCCGATGGCTGCATAGGCGCTCAGCGTGCCCGCGCCGCCTTCGATGTCGATCCAGCTGTCCGCGCGCGTGGCACCCGTGTGGGCCGACACGGCGTAGAGCGCCTCCTTGTTCGCGGCCAGGTACTTGGCCAGCGCCTTCAGGCGCTCCGCGCGCTGCTGAAAGTCGAGCGCCATCAGCGCGGGGATGCCGGTGCGGCGCGCGTACGACAGGGCCTCGGCAAAGTCGATGGCTTCTGCGTGCGTGCTGGCCACGGGTTGGCCGTTGACGGCGCTGCGCAGTTGCTGCGCGGCCTGCTGGCCGATCCAGCGGCCGGCGATGTAGCTTTGAAGGGTGGTCATGAGCGTGTCCTTTGGCTTCGTGTATGGCTCCTTCCCCCTCTGGGGGAAGGTTGGGATGGGGGCAAGCGGCGCTTGTTCGGCGCAGTGCTTGGTCGTGTGCCGTCGTGCCCCCACCCCAACCCTCCCCCGACAGGGGAGGGAGCAAGGCAGGGAGCAAGGCAGGAGCGCAAGCCGGGTCAATCCTTCTTGCCGATACCCAGGTACGTATCGATGATCCGCTGGTCGTGCAGCAGGTCGCGTGCCTTGCCTTCGAGCGCCACGGCGCCCATCTCCAGCACATAGGCGCGGTCGGCCACCTGCAGCGCGGCGCGGGCGTTCTGCTCGACCAGCAGCACCGACACGCCATGGCTCCTCAATTGCGACACCACGCGCAGCACCTCGCGCACCACCAGCGGGGCCAGGCCCAGCGAGGGTTCGTCGAGCATCAGCAGGCGCGGGCGCGCCATGAGCGCGCGGCCGATGGCCAGCATCTGGCGTTCGCCGCCCGACAGCGTGGAGGCCATCTGCGGCTTGCGCTCGCGCAGGCGCGGGAAGATCTCGAACACCTCTTCCATGCGCGCGCGCTGGTCGCGCTTGCCCTTGCGCCACTGGTAGAAGCCACCGAGCAGCAGGTTGTCTTCGACGGACATTTCGCCGAACAGCTCGCGCCGCTCTGGCACCAGCGCCACGCCGCGCGCCACCATGGTCTCCACGCCGGGCCGCGCAATGCGTTCGCCGTTCAGCGAGAGCTGGCCGGTGGACGGCAGCAGGCCCATGGCCGCGCACAGCAGTGTGGTCTTGCCCGCGCCGTTGGGGCCGATGACGGTGACGATCTCGCCCTCGTTCACCAGCAGGCGCACGTTGTGCACCGCTTCCACGGTGCGGTAGGCCACGCAGAAGTCATCGAGTTGAAGCAGGGGGTGGCTCATCGTGCGTCTTCCAGCAGTTCGTCGTCGGCGCCGCCCAGGTAGGCCTCCAGCACGCGCGGGTTGGCCTGCACTTCGGCCGGGGTGCCGGTGGCGATGACGGTGCCGAACTCCAGCACCGTGATGCGGTCGGCCAGGTTCATCACGAACTCCATGTCGTGCTCCACCACCAGAATGCCCAGGCCCTCCGCGCGCAGCTGGCTCAGCAGCACCGAGAGCGCGCGCTTTTCCAGGTGGCGCAGGCCGGCGGCGGGCTCGTCCAGCAGCAGCACCGAGGGCTGGCCCGCCAGCGCGCGGGCAATTTCCACCACGCGCTGCTGGCCCAGCGAGAGCGAGGCAGCAGGCGCATCGGCCTGCGCGCCCAGGCCGCAGCGTTCGATCTGCCTGCGGGCTTCGGCCATCAGCGCGGCCTCTTCTGCGCGGTCCAGCCGCAGCATGGCGGCAAGCCAGCCGCGCTTGGCGCGCAGGTGCGCGCCGAGCGCCACGTTTTCGACCACGCTGCGCTGCCCGAGCAGGCGCACATGCTGAAAGGTGCGGCCCAGGCCCAGCGCGGCAAAGGCGCGCGAGGGCCTGGCGGTCATCGGCTGGCCCGCGAGCTTCACCTCGCCAGAGCTTGGGTCGTCCACGCCCGAGATCATGTTGAAGAAGGTGCTCTTGCCGGCACCGTTCGGGCCGATCAGCGCATGGATTTCTCCGGCCTTCAGCGTCATGGAGATGGCGTTGTTGGCGACCAGGCCGCCGAAACGCTTGCTCACGTCGCTGGCCTGCAGCAGCACCTGGCCGCTGGCGGGCAGGGTGCGCTGGGCCAGTTGCACGGGGGTTGCCGTGGCGGCCGATGCTGGTGCTTTCGGTGCCTTTGCCGTGGTGTCTTCGCGCACCCAGCGGCGCATGAGGCGCGCCAGCGTGGGCCACAGGCCGTCGGAGAAGCGCTGCAGCACAAACAGCATCAGCAGGCCGAACACGATCACCTCGAAGTTGCCGCTGGTGCCCAGCAGCATGGGCAGCAGGTCTTGCAGCTTTTCCTTCAGCAGCGTGATCAGCGTGGCGCCCAGCACCGCGCCCCACAGGTGCCCCGCGCCGCCGACCACGGCCATGAACAGCAGCTCGATGCCGATGTTCAGGTTGAAGGGCGTCGGGTTCACAAAGCGCTGCAGGTGCGCATAGAGCCAGCCCGACACCGCCGCCAGCAACGCGGCCAGCACGAACAGCTTGATGCGGTGGCGCGCCGTATCGACGCCCATCGACTCGGCCATGAGCCGCCCGCCCTTCAGCGCGCGAATGGCGCGGCCTTCGCGCGAGTCGAGCAGGTTGTGCAGCGCCCACAGCGCGAGCAGCAGCACCGCCCAGATCACCACGCCCAGCATGCGCGGCGTGGCCAGCGACACGCCGAACACCACCAGCGGCGGCACGCCGGTGATGCCGGTCTGCCCGCCCAGGAAGTCCATGTTGCCCAGCAGGTAGTAAAGGCTGAGGCCCCAGGCGATGGTGCACAGCGGCAGGTAGTGGCCCTGCAGCTTCAGCGTGACCGCGCCCAGCGCCCAGGCCAGCGCAAAGGTGAACACCAGGCCCAGCAGCAGCCCGGCCCACGGCAGCAGCGCAGGGCTGACCGCGCCGCCCAGCCAGGCGGCGGCCGCCGGGGAGGTGCAGATCCACGCGGTGGCATACGCGCCCATGCCGACGAACGCGGCTTGGCCGAACGAGGTCATGCCGCCCACGCCGGTCAGCATGACCAGCCCGGCGGCCACCAGCGCATACAGGCCGATGTTGCTGAGCACCGACACGGTGAACTCCGGCAGAAAGCCCCAGGCCAGCGCCAGCAGCACCACGCACGCCAGCGTGAGCTGTCGCGGCGTGACCAGCGGCTTGCCTTCGGGCGGTGTGTTAAGGCTCACGGGGTTGGAAGACGCGCTCATTCTTCGTCCTCCACGTGATGGCTGTTGAGCGAGCGCCACCACAGCACCGGAATGATCAGCGTGAACACCAGCACCTCCTTGAACGGGCTGGCCCAGAACGAGGCAAAGGCCTCCAACTGGCCCACCAGCAGCGCGCCGGCCAGCGCCAGCGGATAGCTGGCCAGGCCGCCGACGATGGCGGCCACGAAGCCCTTCAGGCCGATGAGAAAGCCGGTGTCGTAATACACCGTGGTGAGGGGCGCGATCAGCAGGCCCGAGATGGCGCCGATGAGCGCCGCCAGCGCAAAGCTCAGGTCACCCGACAGCTCCGTCGGAATGCCTGAGAGCCGTGCGCCCACGCGGTTGATGGCGGTGGCACGCAGCGCCTTGCCGACCATCGAGCGGCCGAAGAACAGGAACATGGCAATCACCAGCAGCAGCGTGACGCCCACCACCACCAGCGATTGCCCGCTGACGGCCATGCCGCCGATGTCGAAGCGCGCTTCGGAAAACGGTGCGGTGCGCGAACCTTCGGCACCGAAGAACAGCAGACCCAGGCCCACCAGCACACCGTGCAGCGCGACCGAGACGATCAGCAGCATCAGCACGTTGGCGTCCGCCAGCGGCCGGTAGGCCAGGCGGTAGAGCAACGGGCCCAGCGGCGTGATGAGGATCAGCGTGGTGAGCGTCTGGCCCGTCATGGAGGTGGGCTTGAGCAGCAGCACCAGTGCGGCGGCGGCCGCCGGCAGCACCACGCACCATGCAATGGCCGAGGCCCAGTCGACCACCGCACCGCGCTTCCAGCGCCAGAACTCCACCACCAGCACGGCCACGGCCAGCACCAGCAGCAGCCACAGCGTGGCCGGCACGCGGCCGGCCTGCAGCATCGCCATCGAGAGGGCCCCGAAGGCGACGAACTCGCCCTGGGGAATGAAGATGACGCGCGTGACTGAAAACACCAGCACCAGCGCGAGCGCCATCAAACCGTAGACGGCACCGTTGACGATGCCGTCCTGCCCCAATAGCAGGGCGATCTGCAGATCCATAAGAAAACTTTCGGGCGGTGCCCGTTTATCGAATC
This sequence comes from Variovorax sp. H27-G14, assembly GCF_046156345.1. NCBI lineage: Bacteria > Pseudomonadati > Pseudomonadota > Betaproteobacteria > Burkholderiales > Comamonadaceae > Variovorax > Variovorax sp. H27-G14. The sequence goes on along the minus strand of NZ_JAYLVN010000001.1, from coordinate 674,076 downwards.
AGGGTCAGGCTGTCTCTTGCTCCTTCCCCCTCTGGGGGAAGGTTGGGATGGGGGCAAGCGGCGCTTGTTCGGCGCAGTGCTTCATCGGGTGCCGTCGTGCCCCCACCCCAACCCTCCCCCAGCGGGGGAGGGAGCAAAGACATCAGGGCTGGTATTTCCAGGCGTTGTTTTCGATCTTCACCATCACGCGCGCGCGCTGGTCCAGGCCCAGGTGATCGGTGGCGGTGGTGTTGAACACGCCATGCGCGCCGGCCACTTCCTTGATCTGCTCCAGCGCGTCACGCAGCGCGGCACGGAACTCCGGCGTGCCGGGCTGTGCCTTCTTCAGTGCCACGGGCACGGCCGAGCTCATCAGCAGGCCGGCGTCCCAGGCGTGCGCGCCGAAGGTCGACACGGTGCCCTTGCCGTAGGCGGCTTCGTAGGCGGCAACGTAGGCCAGCGCGGACTTCTTCACCGGGTTGCTGGCGGGCAACTGGTCGGCCACGAGCACCGGGCCGGCGGGCAGGAAGGTGCCTTCCACGTCCTTGCCGCCCACGCGCAGGAAGTCGGCATTGGCCACGCCGTGCGTCTGGTACATCTTGCCGGCGTAGCCGCGCTCCTTGAGCGTTTTCTGCGGCAGCGCGGCCGGCGTGCCCGAGCCCGCGACCAGCACAGCGTCGGCCTTGCTGGCCATGATCTTCAGCGCCTGGCCGGTCACCGAGGTGTCGGTGCGCGAGTAGCGCTCGTTGGCCACCACGGTGATCTTCTTCAGCGCGGCGGCCTTGGCAAACTCTTCGGACCAGCCTTCACCGTAAGCGTCGGAAAAACCGATGAACGCCACCGTCTTCACGCCGTTGGCGGCCATGTGCTCGGCAATGGCCAGCGACATCATGATGTCGTTCTGCGGCGTCTTGAACACCCACTTCTTCTTGGCGTCCATCGGCTCGATGATGCGGGCCGACGCGGCAATGGAAATCATCGGCGTCTTGGCCTCGCTCACCACGTCGATCATGGCCAGCGAGTTGGGCGTGGTGGTGGAGCCCAGCACGATGTCTACCTTGTTCTCCGCAATGAGCTTGCGCGTGTTGGCCACGGCCGCCGTGGTGTCCGACGCGTCGTCCAGCACGATGTAGTTGATCTTCTGGCCCGCAATAGTCTTGGGCATCAGCGAGATGGTGTTCTTCTCTGGAATGCCGAGCGAGGCGGCCGGGCCGGTGGCCGAGACCGTCACGCCGACATTGACGTCGGCCCAGGCCGCGGCGGCGGTGGCGCACAGTGCGGCGATCAGCAGGGGCTTGAAGAATTTCATGGGTGGTTTGTCTCCGGGTTGAAATAATGTTGAGGTCTGAAGTATCTCAGCGCTCGTCGAACGACAGCGTGACGCGTTCAGTGAGGGGGTGTGCCTGGCAGGTGAGGACGAAACCCGCGGCGACTTCATTCTTGTCGAGCGCGAAATTTCTTTCCATTCGGACTTCCCCGTCCACGCATTTCGCGCGGCATGTTCCGCACACGCCCGACGTGCAGGAGAACGGCACTTCGAGCCCGGCCGCCGAGGCCGCGTCCAGGATGCTGGGCTGGCCTTCGGTGAAGGTGATTTCACGCTGCAGGCCGTCGCGCACGATGGTGATGCGCGACTGCTTGGCGTCGCCGGGCAGGGCCTCGTGCACCACGGCGCCGACCTGGTTGGCTGACGTGGCCGAGGGCAGCGCCACGCCAAAGCGCTCGATGTGAATGCGCTCCTCGGGCACGCCGGCCGCGAGCAACGCCGCCTCGGCCTCGTCGTTCATCTGGAACGGGCCGCACACGTAGACGTGGTCGATGCGTGCCGCGGGCACCACGCCCTGAAGAAACTCGCCGATCTTCTCGCGGTTCATCACGCCGTAGCCCAGTGGCGAGTCGGTGTGCTCGTCGGAGAACACGTGCTGCAGCACCAGGCGCGTCATGTAGCGGTTCTTCAGGTCCTCGATTTCTTCCTTGAACATCGTGGACTGCAGTTGCCGGTTGCCGTAGATCAGCGTGAAGCGGCTGCGCGGCTCGCGCGCCAGCACCGTCTTCATGATCGACAGAATGGGCGTGATGCCGCTGCCGCCCGCGATGCCCACATGGTGGCGCGCGGCCTGCGGCTCGATCGGCACGAAGAAGCGGCCTTGCGGCGCCATCACCTGCACCTCGTCGCCGGGCTGCAGGTGGGCGTTGATCCAGTTGGAGAACACGCCGCCGCGCACTTTGCGCACGCCCACGCGCAGCTCGCCGTCGTCGATGCCGGCGCAGATGGAATAGGAGCGCCGCAGGTCCTGGCCGTCGATGTCCTTGCGCAGCGTGAGGTACTGGCCCTGCGTGAAGCCGAAGACCTGCTGCAGATCGCCGGGCACGTCGAAGGAGACGATGACGGCCTCGGACGTGTCGGGCTCTACGGCCTTCACGCGCAGGGGGTGGAAGAGGGTGCTCATCGTGGGTGTGCCTCAGATCGGCTTGAAGTGTTCGAAAGGTTCGCGGCAGGCGATGCAGCGGTACAGCGCCTTGCAGGCGGTGGAGCCGAAGGCCGAGAGGCGTTCTGTGCGCTCGCTCGCGCATCGCGGGCATGCAATGCGCTCGCCTGCGATGCGGCCGAAGAGCTTGATGGGCATAGCGGTGTTGGCGGCGGCTTCGGGCGTGAGGTGGGCCGGCGGCGCGATGCCGTAGGCCTTGAGCTTGGCGCGGCCTTCGTCGCTGATCCAGTCGGTGCTCCAGGCGGGCGCGCGGCGCAGCGTGGCGCGTGCGCGGCCCAGGCCGGCCTGTTCGATGGCGGCCAGCACGTCGTGCTCGATGGCTTCGGTCGCGGGGCAGCCGGAGTAGGTGGGCGTGAGCACGATCTCCAGCCCGTCGTGGTGCTCGATGACCTCGCGCACGATGCCCAGGTCGCAGACCGACACGGCCGGCACTTCGGGGTCGAGCACGGTGTGCAGCACGGCCCATGCCGCGTCGATGCGAGAGGCCGTCGTGGCGTGGGCCGTGGTCACCACACGCCTCCGGGGTAGCTGCGTTGCAGGTGCTGCATTTCGGCCAGGATGAAGCCCATGTGTTCGCTGTGCACGCCTTGTTTGCCGGTGCTGCGGAAGGCCGCTTCCTTGGGCATGGCGAGGCCGGCCGCGTCGAGTACCTGCTGCATTTCGGCGAGCCAGGGTTCGCGCAGTTCGCTCCATGCGGGGCCGAGGCCGCTGGCGCTGGCTTGCGTTTCCACCGCGTCGCTTTCGAACAGCTCTGGCATGTAGAGCCACAGTTGCTTGAGTGCTTTCTCTGTGCGGCGGCGCGACTCGTCGGTGCCGTCGCTCAGGCGCACGACCCAGTCGGCGGAATGCTGTTGGTGGTAGCGCGCTTCTTTCACGGCCTTGCCGGCGATGGCGGCCACTTCGGCGTCGCTGGACGTGGTCAGCCGTTGCCACAGTTGTTTGAGCAGTGTGGCGACCATGGTGTTGCGCACCACGGCAAAGGCGAAGTCGCCTCGTGGCAGTTCGGCGATGGTGAGGTTGAAGTAGTCGCGTTCGTCGCGCAGGTAGGCCAGCTGGTCTTCGTCGTGTGCCCGACCTTCACCTTCCAGCTTGCCTGCGTGGGTCAGCAGGGCGCGCGCTTGGCCGACCAGGTCCAGCGCGATGTTGGCCATGGCGATGTCTTCTTCCAGCACGGGTGCATGTCCACACCACTCACCCAGGCGTTGCGCGAGCACCAGGCAGGTGTCGCCGATGCGCAGCAGGTACTGCACGGCGGGCGTTCGGTTCAGTTCGATGGAGGCTTGCATTTGGTGGCTCGCTTTTGTTCTTCGGGGTTGTGTTCTGGGTGCTGTTGTTCAGGGCGCGTGCACAGGCCGCCGGGTACTCCCCTCCGCGAATGTCCCCCGGGGCTTCGCCCCTCCTCCTTTATTTCGCTGCGGGGAGCACCCGACGCCCTGTGCACCTGGGCACGCTCTGGGTGCTCCGCCGATCAACGACCGCTCCTGACAACGCTCACGTCGATGGGGTGCCTTGCGCAGCGAAATAAAGGAGGAGGCCGCAGGCCGGGGGACATTCGCGGAGCAAGGTACCCCGTCGGCGTGAGCGCGCCCTGAAAAAAGCGGCTCACAACCAACGCGAACAACAAAAACCGCAAACGGAAACATGGGCTACATGTGATCCACAGACTTGGGCAACGCGTAGAACGTCGGATGCCGATACACCTTGTCCTCCGCCGGATCGAAGTACATGTCCTTCTCCCCCGGATCGCTCGCCACGATTTGCTCGGACCGCACCACCCAGATGCTGCTGCCCTCCTGACGGCGCGTGTACACGTCACGCGCCATCTGAATCGCCATCTTCGAATCCGCCGCATGCAGACTGCCGCAATGCTTGTGGTCCAGCCCCGCCTTGCTGCGAACGAACACCTCCCACAGCGGCCACTCCTGCTTGATGTCTTGGGTCTCGGTGCTCATGCTGCTTCCTTCAGAGGTTGTTTGTTGGCGTGGGCCATTGCGGCCTCGCGGACCCATGCGCCGTCTTCCCATGCGTCCACACGGGCCTGCAGACGCTCGCGGTTGCAGGGGCCGTCACCGCCGATCACGCGCCAGAACTCGCTCCAGTCGATCGTGCCGAAGTCATGCGCCTGGCGCTCTTCGTTCCACTTCAGGTCGGGGTCGGGCAAGGTCACGCCCAGAATCGCGGCCTGCTCCACCGCGGCGTCGATGAACTTCTGGCGCAGCTCGTCGTTGCTGAAACGCTTGATGCCCCAGCGCATCGACTGCGCACTGTTGGGCGACTGGTCGTCCGGCGGGCCGAACATCATGATCGAGGGCCACCACCAACGGTTCACCGCGTCCTGCACCATCGCCTTCTGCGCGGCGGTGCCGTGGGTCATCATGGTCAGCAGGGCCTCGTAGCCCTGGCGCTGGTGAAAGCTCTCCTCGCGGCAGATGCGGATCATGGCGCGCGCATACGGTGCGTAAGAGCAACGGCAGATCGGCACCTGGTTCATGATGGCCGCGCCGTCCACCAGCCAGCCGATGGTGCCCATGTCGGCCCAGCTCAGCGTGGGGTAGTTGAAGATCGAGCTGTACTTGGCCTTGCCGCTGTGCAGCGCGTCGAACATCTGGTCGCGCGAGGTGCCCAGCGTTTCGGCGGCGGCGTACAGGTAGAGGCCGTGGCCGCCCTCGTCCTGCACCTTGGCCAGCAGGATGGCCTTGCGTTTCAACGTGGGTGCGCGGCTGATCCAGTTGCCCTCAGGCAGCATGCCGACAATTTCGGAGTGCGCATGCTGGCTGATCTGCCGCACCAGCGTCTTGCGGTAATGCTCTGGCATCCAGTCTTTCGCCTCGATGAAATCGCCCGCGTCGATGTGGGCGTCGAAGCGTTCTTCGAGCTGCATTTCCGTGGCCGAACGCACGGCTTTCTGCTTGCCGTCGCCTGCGTCCTTGCCCATGGTGTCCATGGCCTGGGTGTACATGTGCGTGTCCTTTGTCGGTGGGGTGTTGGGGGAGGGCGGTTCAGCGCGGGCGCGTGTCGATCACGCGGCGTGCCTTGCCTGTCTGGGTGCGTTCCATCTCGTTGGGCGCATGCACCACCACGCGCGTGGAGATGCCGATGAGGGTCTTCACGCGGTGCTGCACCCAGTCGCCGATGGCGGCGCGGTCGGCCGACGCGGCGTCGCCGGGGTTGAGCTCGCAGTGCACCTCGACCTGGTCGAGCTTGTCGGCGCGGCTCACGTGCACCTGATACAGGCCCGACAGCGCCTGGTGCGCGAGCACGATCTCTTCCACCTGCGTGGGAAACACGTTCACGCCGCGGATGATCATCATGTCGTCGCTGCGCCCGACGATCTTGCCCATGCGGCGGAACGCGCGCGAGGTGGGTGGCAGCAGGCGCGTGAGGTCGCGCGTTCGGTAGCGCACGATGGGCATCGCTTGCTTGCTGAGCGAGGTGAAGACCAGTTCGCCTTCTTCGCCGTCGGCCTTCAGCTCGCCGGTTTCGGGGTCGATGATCTCGGGGTAGAAGTGGTCTTCCCAGATGACGGGGCCGTCCTTGCTCTCTACGCATTCGCTGGCCACGCCGGGGCCCATCACTTCGCTCAGGCCGTAGATGTCGACCGCGTCCAGGCCGGCCTTGGCCTCGATGTCGCGGCGCATGGCCTCGGTCCATGGCTCGGCGCCGAAGATGCCGATCTGCAGCGAGCTGTCCTTGGCGTTGAGGCCCTGGCGCTCGAACTGCTCGATGATCACCTGCATGTAGCTGGGCGTGACCATGATGATGTTGGGCTTGAAGTCCTGAATCAGCTGCACCTGCTTTTCGGTCTGTCCGCCCGACATGGGAATGACGGTGCAGCCCGCGCGCTCGGCGCCGTAGTGCGCGCCCAGTCCGCCGGTGAACAGGCCGTAGCCGTAGGACACATGAATCATGTCGCCCGGCCGCCCGCCCGCCGCGCGGATGGAGCGCGCCACCAGGTCGGCCCAGGTGTCGATGTCCTGCAGGGTGTAGCCGACCACGGTGGGCTTGCCGGTGGTGCCTGAGGACGCATGGATGCGCGCGACCTTTTCGCGCGGCACGGCGAACATGCCGAAGGGGTAGTTGTCGCGCAGGTCGCTCTTCACGGTGAACGGAAACTTCGACAGGTCGGCCAGCGACTTGAGGTCGTGGGGCTGCACGCCCTTGGCGTCGAAGGCTTTGCGGTAGTGCGCGACGTTGTCGTAGGCGTGTTGCAGGGTGGCGCGCAGGCGGGTGAGTTGCAGCGCGGTAATTTCGTCGCGGCTGGCGGTCTCGATGGGGTCGAGGTCGCCGGGGGCGGGGTGTTTGACGGTCATGTCTTCGTTCTCCTCAGGCGGCATCGGTGGCAACGGCGGGGCGGCCTTTGGCCGTGTAGGAGCGCCCGCGGAACATGGCGATGCGCTCGCCGCGCTGGTTGGTGATTTCGGTGTCGTACACGCCGGTGCGCCCGGCCTTGGAAACTTCATGGCAGCGCGCGGTGAGCAGGTCGCCTTCGCGCGCGGGGGCGATGAAGTCGATGGAAAAGCCCGAGGCCACGGTCAGCTCGTTGTAGGAGTTGCAGGCAAAGGCAAAGGTCGAATCCGCGAGCGTGGCCATGAACCCGCCGTGGCAGGTGGCGTGGCCGTTGAGCATGTCGCGTCGAACCTGCATCTGGAGCGTGGCCTGGCCGGGGGCGACCTCGACGATGCGCATGCCCAGGCCCTTGGTGGCGTTGTCGTTGGCGAGCATGCCGTCACGGACGTACTCGGCCGTTTGTTGAGGGGTGCGGGGGGCTTCGGTCATGTCTTGCTGTTCAGTTGTTCTTTGGAGTGGTGCGGTGTTTCGGGGCGCTGTTTTTCAGGGCGCTGCTGTTCAGGGCGCGTGCACAGGCCGCCGGGTACTCCCCTCCGCGAATGTCCCCCGGGGCTTCGCGCTACCGCCTCTCCTCCTTTGTTTCGCTGCGGGGAGCACCCGACGCCCTGTGCACCAGGGCACGCTCTGGGTGCTCGCCGGTCAACCCCGGCTCTGATGACGCTCGCGCCGATGGGGTGCCTTGCGCAGCGAAATAAAGGAGGAGCGAAGCGGGGGACATTCGCGGAGCAAGGCACCCCGTCGGCGCGGGCGCGCCCTGAACAGCAACGCTCACAAGACACACCGCAACAAGCAACCAAGAGCCGAGTCATCTCACCGGTCCTTGAACACAGGCGCACGCTTCGCACGAAAGGCTTCGACACCTTCGCGGTAGTCGTCCGCATTGCCCATGACGCGCTGCACCCGGGCTTCTTCGTCGAGCGCCGTTTGAAGGTCCATGCCCTGTGCATCGGCCATGGCCTGGCGCGTGGCGACCAAGGCTCGGGTCGGCATGCCGGACAGCTTCAGTGCGAGCGCAGCCGCGGTATCGGAAAGCGCCGCGTCGTCCACGCACTGCCAGATCAAACCGATGCGCGCCGCTTCTTCCGCCGGCAACTTGTCGCCCAGCATCGCAATGCCCAACGCGCGCGCCGAACCCACCAGCCGTGGCAACAACCAGGTGCCGCCGGTGTCAGGCACCAGACCGATCCTGGTGAAGGCCTGAATGAAGCTGGCCGAACGGCCGGCCACCACCAGGTCGCAACACAACGCCAGGTTGGCACCGGCACCGGCCGCGACACCATTTACCGCTGCGACCACGGGCACCGGCATCGAACGCAGACGCGCGACCAACGGGGCGTAGTAAGTGGAGATGACATGGCCCAGGTCCTTGGGCGCATCACCGGGCGTGGGGTCGGGGGCGACCGAAGGGTCTGCCAGGTCCTGACCGGCGCAGAAGGCGCGGCCCGCGCCGGTGAGCACCACGCAGCGCACGCCTTCGTCCGTTGCCGCCGCCTCCAGCGCCGCCATCAGCTCGGCGTGCAGTTCCGTGGTGAAACTGTTCAGCGCCGCAGGGCGGTTGAGGCTCAGCGTGCGCACCGCGCCGGCATTGCTGATGAGAACCAAAGGCTCGGTCATGGCGTGTCTCTTTCATCCTTCGTGGGGGCCGGCCGCTGTGCAAACACTATTGACCGACCGTTCGGTTGATTTTATGATCGACCTCGATGTCGGCACAAGCGGTGGGGATTCAGGGCAAACCCTAGGGCTGGGCCTGAACGGCAAGGAAAGCCGCAAAGAGAACCGCGAAAAAGCCAATGAAGAAAACCAAGGAGACCGAATGCCCAGCTATGCCATCGACGGCGTGATTCCCGTTGTTCACCCGAGTGCTTACGTGCATCCCACGGCGGTGCTGATCGGCGATGTCATCGTCGGCCCGCATTGCTATGTAGGCCCCTGTGCCAGCCTGCGTGGCGACTTCGGGCGCATCGTGCTGGAGGAGGGCGCCAATGTGCAGGACCACTGCTGCATTCATGGCTTTCCCGAAAACGACACGGTGGTGGAGGTCAACGGCCACATCGGGCACGGCGCCATCCTGCACAGCTGCATCGTGCGGCGCGACGCGCTGGTGGGCATGAACGCGGTGGTGATGGACGAGGCCGAGATCGGCGAGAAGGCGATCGTGGCGGCCTGCGCCTTTGTACCGGCCGGCATGAAGGTGCCGCCGCGCTCGCTGGTGGCGGGCATTCCAGCGAAGGTGAAGCGCGAGCTGACCGACGACGAGATCGCCTGGAAGCTAGAAGGCACGCAGACCTACCAGGCGCTCACGGTGCGCAGCCTGGCCAGCCTGCACGAGGTGGCGCCGCTCGCGCAGGTGGAGGCCGACCGGCCGCGCCTGCCGCAGGCGGACGTGCGCTCGCTCATCGCGACCAAGCGAGGCGGCGCAGGCGCGGCGAGCTGAGCGGGCTGAACACGACAGCGCTTCGTGCAAGATCGCCCGTTGCCTTCAACCTTCCAACCAGGAAACACACCCGATGCCGCGTGGAAGATCCGCCAGTTACGACGACCAGCGTGAACTGATCCTTGCGCAGGCCGCGCAGCTGTTCGCGCGCAGCGGCTACCCCGCCACGTCCATGAACCAGGTGGCCGAGGCCTGCGGGCTATCGAAGGCAACGCTCTATCACTACTACAAGGACAAGAGCAGCCTGCTGATCAGCATCGCCGAGACGCACGTGTCCAAGCTGGCGGCGCTGGTGGCCGAAGAAGAGGCTTCCACGCACACCGACGAGCAGCGGCTGCGCCGCTTCATCTACCGCATCGTGGAGGAGTACGCCGGCGCGCAGGACGCGCACCGCGTGCTGACCGACGACGTGCGCTTTCTGGAAGAGGCCGACCGCGAGCGCGTGCTCGACAAGGAGCGCGAGGTGGTCGCGGGCTTTGCGCGCGCCGTGTCGGCGCTGCGCCCCGGCGCGCCCAGCGACGACCTTGCCAAGCCGCTGACCATGCTGCTGTTCGGCATGATCAACTGGATGTTCACCTGGATGAAGCCCAACGGCCGGCTCGACCACGCGGCCATTGCGCCGATCGTGGCCGACCTGTTTCTGGGGGGCATCGGGGCGGTGAAGATGCCAGAGGTCACGAAGACAAAGACCGCCGCGCCGCGCTCAGCGCAGGCGCGCAAGGCCACTACAAAATCCGGTTGAACCACAGCAGCGACAGCCCCGCCGACAGCAGTGTGAGCACCGCCGCGCCCAGCGCGAACAGCGCGGAAATTTCGGTTTCCTTCTTCTCCACGGTGAGCTTGGAGCTGAGCGTGTTGTAGACCTTCTTCAGGTCGTCGGCGGTGCCGGCGTAGAAGTACTCGGCGCTGGTCTTGTTGGCGATGGCCTTGAGCGTGTCTTCGTCCAGCCGCACGCGCATCGACCACCCCTCGAAGCCGATGGTTTCGCCGTCGACCGTGCCCACGCCCACCGTGTAGATGCGCACGCCGCGGTCGGCGGCGGCCTTGGCGGCGTCCAGCGGGTCGACACCGGTGGTGCGCTGGCCGTCGGTCAGCATGATGATGGCGGCCGAGGTGAAGGAGCCGGGCGCCACGGGCGTGAAGTCCTTGAGCTTTTTCTCCGACGAGTCGATGGCCGCGCCGCGCTGGCGGCTGGGCGCGCTGAACTGCTCCACGTCCAGGCCCGCGTCGGGGAACAGCGTGGCCAGCGACACCACGATGGCATTGCCCGTGGCGGTGGCGCGCTGCAGCTGAAAGCTGTCGATGGCGGTCACCAGGTCTTCATGGTTGGTGGTCGGCAGCTGCGCCACCTGCGCGCTGCCCGCGAAGGCGACGATGCCCACCTTCACACTGCGCGGCAGGTCCTTGATGAAGCTCTTGGCCGCTTCCTGCGCGGCCACCAGCCGGTTGGGCAGCACGTCGGCCGCACGCATGCTGCCCGACACGTCCATCGCCAGAATGATGGTCTGCTGATTGGACGGCAGCACCACCACGGCCATGGGCCGCGCCGCGGCGATCAGCATCGCGGCCATGGCAAAGAGAAACAGCAACGGCGGAAGGTGCCGCCGCAGGCTCTGCCCCGGGCCCATCGCCTCGCGCACGATCGACAGGCTGGCGTAGCGCACCGACATCTTCTTCTTGCGGCGTATCAACCAGAGGTAGAGCAGCACCAGCAGCGGCAAGGCCGCCAGCAGCCAGAGGAATTCAGGCCAGAGAAAGTTCATGCTGCCACTGCCTTCGCGCCTGCGGAGCCGATGCGCGTGCGGCGCTTGCGCAGATCGGCAAAACGAACGATGGCCTCGACCAGGTCGTCGCTGGTCGAGAGCTCCAGCGCATCGACGCCGGCCTTGGCCAGCGTGGCGCGCAATGCGCTCTCGCGCTCGGACGCCAGGCGCGCGAAGCGCTTGCGAAAACCGCTGTCGTGGGTGTCGACCCAAAGCTGCTCGCCGGTCTCGGCGTCGCTCAGAGGCACCAGGCCCAGGTCGGGCAGCTCCAGCTCCAGCGGGTCGAACAGGCGCACCGCAATCACTTCATGGCGTTGCACCAGCTGCCCCAGCGGCTTTTCCCAGCCGGGCTCGCTCAGAAAGTCGGACACCACGAACACGGTGGAGCGCCGCGGCATCAGGTTGGCGGCGGACTTGAGCAGTTCGTCCAGCCGGGTCATGCCCTTCTGCGTGGGCGCGGCCTCGGCCTTGTCGGCGCGCCTTTCCATTGCATGCAGCAGGTGCAGTACGTGGCGGCGTCCGCTGCGCGGCGGAATCACCGCCTCCAGGTCGTTGCCGTACACCAGCGCGCCCACCCGGTTGCCGTGTCGCGTGAGCAGGCGCGCCAGCACGCCGACGAAGCCGGCCGAAATCTCGCGCTTGGCCTTCAGGCCCGAGCCGAAGTCGACCGAGCGGCTCAGGTCCAGCACGAACCAGGCGGCCATTTCGCGGTCTTCTGTGAACACGCGCACATAGGGCGTCTGCAGCCGGGCGGTGACGTTCCAGTCGATGTGGCGCACGTCGTCGTGGTGCTGGTATTCACGCAGGTCGGCCAGGTCGAGGCCGGCGCCGCGCATCAGCGTGCGGTAGTCGCCCTGCAGCAGGCCGTCGAGGCGGCGGATGACGGTCCATTCGAGCCGGCGCAGCGCGCGTTCGGTACCACCGGCCACGGCCGCTTCGGCGGCAAGCCGTTCGTCGTTGGCGGCCGCGGGGGCCTTACGCCACCAGCTTTTCATGTTCAAGAGGCTTGGGAGGGGCAGGCACCGCACGCATGATCTTGTCGATCAGGCCGTCGGGCGTCAGGCCTTCGGACAGCCCTTCGTACGACAGCGTCACGCGGTGGCGCAGCACGTCGGGCACCAGCGCGGTCATGTCTTCGGGCAGTGCATAGCTGCGCCCGCGCAGCATGGCCAGGGCGCGCGCGCCTTCTGTCAGGCTGATGCTCGCGCGCGGGCTGGCGCCGAAGGTGATGAAGCGGCGCAGGTCTTTCAGACCGTGCTTTTCGGGCGTGCGCGTGGCCGACACCAGCTTCACCGCGTACTGGATGAGCGAAGGGTCGACGTACACGCGCCGGGCTTCGGCCTGCAGGGCGGCAAGCTGCTCGGTGGTGGCGACCGCCGAGGCCTCGACCGGCGGGCCGATCACGCGCTGCACGATGACGAATTCTTCTTCGTCGCTCGGGTAGTCGACCAGCACCTTCATCATGAAGCGGTCGACCTGCGCCTCGGGCAGCGGGTAGGTGCCTTCGGTCTCGATGGGGTTCTGCGTGGCCATCACGAGAAAGGGGCGCGGCACCTTGTGCGTTTCGCCGGCAATGGTGACCTGGCGCTCCTGCATCACTTCGAGCAGCGCGCTCTGCACCTTGGCCGGCGCGCGGTTGATTTCGTCGGCCAGCAGCAGGTTGGCGAACACCGGGCCCAGCGAGGTGCTGAACTCGCCCGTCTTCTGGTTGTAGATGCGCGTGCCCACCAGGTCGGCCGGCACCAGGTCGGGCGTGAACTGAATGCGCTTGAAGTGGCCGCGCACGGTGTCGGCCAGCGTCTTGATGGTGAGGGTCTTCGCCAGGCCCGGCACGCCTTCCACCAGCAGGTGGCCGCCCGCGAGCATGGCGACCATCACGCGTTCCAGAAAGCGGTCTTGCCCCACCACCACGCGCTTGACCTCGTAGAGGATCTGCTCCATCAGTTCGGCGGTGCCGGCGGGCGTGACAGGCGTGGCTGGCATGTGGGGCGGTGCGTTCTCTGTGCTCATGCGATGGGCTTTCGGAGAGGGAAAGAAAGAATCAGAACGGCGGCGATCCTGCGGCGGCGGCCGCGTTCTCGATGGGCACCGCGAACGCGATGCCGATGAAGGTGCGCTGCTGCGTCGGGTTCAGGATGGCGGTGACGATACCCAGCACCTCGCCGTCCATGTTGATCAGCGGTCCGCCCGAATTGCCGGGGTTGGCCGCGGCGTCGAACTGGATCAGGTTGCCCAGCTCCTGCTTGCCCTCGGGCGAGCGAAAGGAGCGCTTCAGTCCCGACACCACACCGGCCGACACCGAAGGCCCGATGCCGAACGGAAAGCCCACCGCGGCCACCTGGTCGCCGGGGCGCAGGTCGGCGGTGGAGCGCATGGTGGCGGGAATCAGGTCGTCGGGCACCTTCTGCGCCTGCAGCACCGCGAGGTCGTTCTCGGGCTGCACGCTGGTGACGGTGGCGATGGCTTCCAGGCCGTCGAAGAAGGTGACCCTGATCTTGTCGGCGCCCGCCACCACATGCAGGTTGGTGAGGATCAAGCCCTTGTCGACGATCACCACGCCGGTGCCCACGCCGCGCTCCACTTCACCGGTGGGGCCGCCGTCGTTGGGGGCCTCGGGCGGCTTGCCCTTGGCGAGGTTGCGACCGCGCTTCTGGGTCCTGGCCTCGGGCGTGTTCTTTTCTTCACCGTAGCTCACCACGCGCACCACCGAAGGCCGAATGATGTCTGCCGCCTTGGCCGCGGGCGAGGGCAGGGTGTTGGTCTGCAGCGTGCGCAGCACGGCCGCGTCGATGTCTTTCTGGGTGAGGGCCTTGGCGCCTGGGCGTGGTGCCCAGAGGGCGCCACCGACCAGCGCGGCCGACAGCAGCACGAGCAATGCGAAGCTGCGGCGCCCGGGTTGCCAGCCGGGCTTTTTCAAGGGCCCCTTGCGTGGATCGAATGACTGGAGTGGCGCGAGCTGCATGGCGTTGCCTGCTCTGCCCGCGGGGGCCGAAGCTGGCGCATGCGCCTGCGCCTGATCGGCCGCATCCGCTGCGGCCGGTGGCGGCGTGCGGGGCGAACGGCTGTAGAAAGCGGGCCTGCGCATCGGAGCACCTCCGGCAAAGAGAATATCTATCGCGTGAAGGAGTTCACGGTAGCACGCTTTCCTTGGCGGCGCATCCCATCGGGCATCATCGCGCGATGGCTACCTTCGTCGATACCCACTGCCACCTGGACGCGCCCGAATTCGGTGCCGAGATGCCCGTCATAAGGGCCCGCGCCGCCGAGCGAGGCGTGGCGATGTGCGTCATTCCCGCGGTGGCCGTGTTCAATTTTTCGACCGTGCGCGAGCTGGCCCATGCGCAAGGCGATGCCTATGCGCTGGGCATTCATCCGCTGTGCACCGGCAAAGCGAAAGACGAAGACGTCGATGTGCTCGACGCCGAACTGACCGCGCGACGCGACGATCCGCGCCTGGTGGCGGTCGGCGAGATCGGGCTCGACTACTTCGTGCAGGGGCTCGATGGCCCGAAGCAGGAGCGCTTTTTTCACACTCAGTTGCAACTGGCACGCAAGCACGGGTTACCCGTGCTCATTCATGTGCGGCGCTCGGTCGACAAGGTGCTCAAGCACCTGCGCCAGACCGCGGGTGGCCAGCCATGGCAGGGCATTGCCCATGCCTTCAACGGCAGCGAGCAGCAGGCGCGGGCCTGCATCGCGCTGGGGCTGAAGCTGGGCTTTGGCGGCGCCGTGACCTTCGAGCGTGCCCTGCAGCTGCGGCGCCTGGCCACCACTTTGCCGCTCGAAGCCATCGTGATGGAGACCGACGCGCCCGACATCCAGCCGCACTGGCTCTACCGCACGCAGGCCGAGCGCGAGGCCGGCCAGCCGCAGGGCCGCAACTATCCCGGCGAGCTGCCGCGCATCGCCGATGTGGTGGCCGGGCTGCGGGGCATCGGCAGCGCGGAACTGGCTGTCGCCACCACCCGCAATGCGCTGGAAACACTGCCGCGGCTGAAAAACCTGATGCCCTTGTCGGCAGGCTTGCCTGAGCCGGCGTAGGCCAATGTCCCGACCTGCAACCGAGTGTGCGGATGCCTTGGATTTGCTGTCATCCTTTCAGCCCGGAAGTTCGTTGCTTAGACCAGTGGCAAGTCAGTCACTTCAAAATTTCATCCAAACAGGAGCCTTTACATGACCACCTCTTTCATTCGCACCGTGCCCGTCGTTCTTGCCATGGCCCTTGCTTCCATCGGCGTGTCGGCTGTGGCGCAGACCACCGCACCCGCCACGGCAGCCCCCATGTCGGCCGAGCCCACCACCGGTGAAAAGATGAAGGAAGCCGGCAGCAACGCTGTCGACGCCACCAAGCGCACGACCAAGAAGGCCGTGAACGCCACCGAAAACGGCGCTGAAAAGGCATGGGACGCCACCAAGCGCACCACCAAGAAGGCCGCCAACGCCACCGAAAACGGCAGCAAGAAGGCCTGGAAGGCCACGAAGCGCACCACCAAGAAGGCCACCACCGCCACCAAGAACGCCGCCGTGAAGACCGGTGACGCTGTCGAGAACACCGGCCACAAGGCCGCTGACGGCATGCGCAGCACCGGCGCCGCCATCGGTGAAAAGATCCCCGGCACCGCCGAGAACGCAGCCGCCAAGAAGCAATAAGCTTGCTTCGGCCCTCGTGAAAGAACCCGCTTCGGCGGGTTTTTTCATGGGGGTGCGAAAGTGGCACGATGCTGCCCATGACTCCCCCCGCAGTGCCCGTTATCGCGCCCCCTGCCGTGCTCACCGGCCTCGCGCCCATCGTCTCGCCAAACACGGCCGTGCTCATTCTCGGCAGCTTCCCCGGTGTCAGGTCGCTCGAACGGCAGCAGTACTATGCACACCCCCAAAACCAGTTCTGGAAGATCCTGCAAGCCGTGTGGCCCGACATTCCCCAGCCCTCGGGCCCCGACAGCTACCCGGCGCGCTGCCAATGGCTGCTCGACCGCGGCCTGGGCGTTTGGGACGTGTACGGCGCCTGCGAGCGCGAGGGCAGCCTCGACTCGGCCATTCGCTCGCCCATGGTGAACGACATTGCCGGCCTGCACCTGCCCAGGCTGGCCGCCATCGCGCACAACGGCGGGGAGAGCTTCAAGCACGCCCGCCACACCCGCACCCTGGGGGTGCCGGTTCATTCGCTGCCATCCACCAGCCCCGCCAACGCGTCGTGGAGCTTCGAGCGCAAGCTCGCGGCCTGGCGCAAGGTTCTAGTCGCCCACTCACTCCTCTGATGGCATCGAGCAAAACACCCGCCCAAACCCTGGTCCTTCCCGAAGTCAATTTCTCTGACTGGGGCGACATTCGCTACCTGCACCTGGGCACCGAATGGGTCCAGGGCTCGATGAAGATCGACGCGCCTTTCGAGATCGAGCTGGAGTACGTGCAACGCATGATGGCCTGGCTGCTGTTTGCCGACGGCAAGACCGTGGCCAGCCGCCACGCCATGCAACTGGGCCTGGGCGCGGCCACGCTCACCAAGTTCAGCCGCAAGATCTTGCGCATGCGCACCACCGCCGTCGAGCTCAACCCCCAGGTGGTGGCGGCCTGCCGCGGCTGGTTCAAGCTGCCCGCCGACGACCCGAAGCTGCGCGTGGTGATTGCCGACGCGGCCGCTGAAATCCGCAAGCCCGAGTGGCACGAAACGGTCGATGCGTTGCAGGTCGACCTGTACGACCACGAGGCCGCCGCACCCGTGCTCGACAGTGAAGACTTCTATGCCGACTGCCGTGCGCTGCTCACCGAAGACGGCTGCATGACGGTCAACCTGTTCGGCCGCTCGTCGAGCTACGAACGCAGCCTGGAGAAAATTGCCGCCGTGTTCGGTGCCAATGCCGTATGGGCCTTCAAGCCGACGCGCGAAGGCAACACCGTGGTGCTTGCGCAGCGCACCGCCAGCCGGCCCAAGCGCGAGCTGCTGGCCGAGCGCGCACAGACCATTCAGACGCGCTGGAACCTGCCCGCGCCCAAGTGGTTGCGCGTGTTCAAGCCGATGCAGGTTTCGTTGTGAAACCGCCCCCTTCAGGCGCCAGCGCGAGCTGAACGACACGCGGCGGGCTTGCCGAGTGCGCGCAAACCATCCAGACTCGCCGGACTCAAGCCGCACGCGCGCGCACATCCCTGTCGCCACGGTGGCCAAGCCCTGATTTTCTTAATTCTTTCCGGTTCATGAGCGCTGTTCCTGTTGCTTCCGTTTCCACTTCCGCCGCACCCGGTGCGGCGCCGCGCCATGAAGGGCCGCTGGAGCTGCGCCGTCTGATCGAGTGGCTCGCCACCGACGGCGTGATCTCCCCGGCCGAAGCCAAGCGCACCATCGCGCGTTGCGCGCAGGCCGAGAGCCGGCAGGCTCCGCTGGTGCGCCTGGCCAACGTGGCCATGACGCGCGAGAGCGACAGCAAGCCGCTCGACTTGGAAATGCTCACGCAATGGCTCGCGGGCCGCGCCGGCCTCACGTACCTGCGCATCGACCCCTTGAAGGTCGATGTGGGCAAGGTGGCCGACACCATGAGCGCCGGCTATGCCGAGCGGCACAAGGTGCTGCCGGTGCAGGTGCTGCCGCACGAGGTGGTGGTGGCCACGGCCGAGCCCTTTCTCACCGACTGGATCTCCGAGGTCGAGCGCCAGTCGAAGCGCACGGTGCGCCGCGTGGTGGCCAACCCGGCGGACATCCAGCGCTACACGGCCGAGTTCTTTGCGCTCGCGAAGTCGGTGCGCGCGGCGCAGAAGGCCGGCGGCAACACCGGTGGCGCGAGCTTCGAGCAGCTGGTGGAACTGGGCAAGAGCAACAAGCAGCTCGACGCCAACGACCAGAGCGTGGTGCAGGTGGTCGACTGGCTGTGGCAATACGCCTTCGACCAGCGTGCCAGCGACATCCACCTGGAGCCGCGCCGCGAGCAGGGCGTGATCCGCTTTCGCATCGACGGCATCCTGCATCCGGCCTACCAGATGCCCATGGGCGTGATGAACGCCATGGTGGCGCGCATCAAGCTGCTGGGCCGCATGGACGTGGTGGAAAAGCGCCGCCCGCTGGACGGCCGCATCAAGACCCGCAACATGCGCGGCGAAGAAGTCGAAATGCGCCTGTCGACCTTGCCCACGGCCTTCGGCGAGAAGATGGTCATGCGCATCTTCGACCCCGACACCGCCGTGAAAGACCTCGACGCGCTGGGCTTCGCGCAGCACGACGCGCAGCGCTGGGAGCAGCTGGTGACGCGGCCCAACGGCATCATTCTGGTGACCGGGCCCACGGGCTCGGGCAAGACCACCACGCTGTACTCCACGCTGAAGCGCGTGGCGACCGAAGAGGTCAACGTGAGCACGGTGGAAGACCCGATCGAAATGATCGAGCCCTCGTTCAACCAGACGCAGGTGCAGCCGCAGCTGGACTTTGGTTTTACCGAGGGCCTGCGCGCGCTCATGCGCCAGGACCCGGACATCATCATGGTCGGCGAAATTCGCGACCTGGCCACGGCCGAGATGGCGGTGCAGGCCGCGCTCACGGGCCACCTGGTGTTCAGCACGCTGCACACCAACGACGCGCCCAGCGCCATCACGCGGCTGATGGAACTGGGCGTGCCGTCGTACCTCATCAATGCCGTGATGCTGGGCGTGCTCGCGCAGCGGCTGGTGCGCACGCTGTGCCCCAACTGCAAGCAGCCCGACGACAGCATCACCCGCGAAAAGCTCGAGACCCTCGTCAAGCCCTGGCAGATCACCGGCTCTGTGCGCGCCTACAAGCCGGTGGGCTGTGTCGACTGCCGCATGACCGGCTACATGGGCCGCATGGGGCTGTACGAGCTGCTGAGCATCAGCGAGGCGTTCAAGGGCAACGTGACCAAGGAGCCCAACCTGTCGGGCCTGCGCCGCCAGGCCGTGATCGACGGCATGCGCCCGCTGCGGCTGGCCGGCGCGCTGCGCGTGGCCGAAGGCGTGACGACCATCGAGGAAGTGCTGAGCGCGACGCCGCCGCTGGAATAATGCCCGTCCCCGGCGCACCAGGCCTTTGAGTCCTTTCGGGTTATCCCTAGGCCTTTGGTTAGTGGAATCCACATCCAGCTGACCGGAAGCTGACTCGACAATCCCGCATCGAAATTGTTCGAGGAGACTGTTCGTGAAGATCAAAAGTCAGAAAGACTTTTTCTCGGGTCTGATGTTCACGGTGGTGGGTGTGGCGTTTGCATGGGGCGCCACCACCTACACCGTGGGCTCGGGTGCCCGAATGGGTCCGGGTTATTTCCCGTTGATGCTCGGCATCCTGATGGCCGTCATCGGCCTCGGGATCATGTTCACCGGCTTGACCGTTGAAACCACCGATGGGGAAAAAATCGGCAGGTGGGCCTGGAAGCAGGTCGTTTTCATCCTGGGCGCCAATCTCGCGTTCGGCGTCCTGCTCGGCGGCCTGCCTAGCCTGGGTGTGCCGGCGATGGGAATGATCATCGCCATCTACGCGCTGACGATCATCTCGAGCCTTGCGGGCACCGAGTTCGACCTGAAGAAGGTCATCGCGCTCGCAACCGTTCTGGCCGTGGGCAGCTATGTGGCCTTCATCTGGGCACTGAAGCTCCAGATTCAGGTCTGGCCGACCTTCATCACTGGCTGAGAAGAAAGCTGCTCACATCATGGAATTGGTTGAACACCTCTCAATGGGTTTTGGCGTTGCCTTTACCTTCACCAACCTGCTGTACTGCCTGGTCGGTTGCATTCTGGGCACGCTGATTGGCGTGCTGCCGGGCATTGGCCCGGTCGCGACCATCGCGATGCTGCTCCCCGCCACGTACGCGCTGCCACCCGTGTCGGCGCTCATCATGCTGGCCGGCATCTACTACGGCGCCCAGTACGGCGGCTCCACCACCGCCATTCTGGTCAACCTGCCGGGCGAGTCTTCGTCGGTGGTGACCGTGATCGACGGTTACCAGATGGCACGCAAGGGCCGCGCGGGTCCGGCACTCGCTGCGGCCGGCCTGGGCTCGTTCTTTGCCGGTTGCGTGGGCACGCTCATCTTGGCTGCCTTCGCACCGCCGCTGACCGAGCTGGCCTTCAAGTTCGGCCCTGCCGAGTACTTCTCGCTGATGATCCTGGGCCTGATCGGCGCCGTGGTTCTGGCGTCGGGCTCGCTGCTCAAGGCCATCGCGATGATCGTGCTGGGCCTGCTGCTGGGCCTGGTGGGCACCGACGTCAACTCTGGCGTGGCGCGCTACAGCTTCGACATTCCCGAGCTGACCGACGGCATCGGCTTCGTTGCCATCGCCATGGGCGTGTTCGGGTACGGCGAAATCATTGCCAACCTTTCGCGGCCTGACGACGAACGCGAAGTGTTCACCGCCAAGGTGTCGGGTCTGTTCCCGACCAAGGAAGACTTCAAGCGCATGGTGCCTGCCATTCTGCGTGGCACGGCATTGGGTTCGGCGCTGGGCATCCTGCCTGGTGGCGGTGCGCTGCTGGCGGCTTTTGCGGCCTACACGATCGAGAAGAAGACCAAGCTGAAGCCGGGCGAAGTGCCCTTCGGCAAGGGCAACATTCGCGGCGTGGCGGCACCCGAGTCGGCCAACAACGCCGGCGCGCAGACCTCCTTCATTCCGCTGCTGACGCTGGGCATTCCGCCCAACGCGGTGATGGCGTTGATGGTGGGCGCGATGACGATCCACAACATCCAGCCGGGTCCGCAGGTGATGACCAGCAACCCGGAGCTGTTCTGGGGCCTGATCGCTTCGATGTGGATCGGCAATGCGATGCTGATCATCCTGAATCTGCCGTTGATCGGCATGTGGATCAAGCTGTTGTCGGTGCCGTACAAGTACCTGTTCCCTGCCATCGTTCTGTTCTGCGCGATTGGCGTGTACTCGACAAACAACAACACCTTCGACATCTGGATGGTGGGCATCTTCGGTCTGGTGGGTTACACCTTCTTCAAGCTTGGTTGCGAACCTGCTCCCTTGCTGCTGGGCTTCATCCTGGGCCCGATGATGGAAGAGAACCTGCGTCGGTCGTTGCTGTTGTCGCGTGGTGACTGGAGCGTTTTCGTGACGCGTCCGATCTCGGCGAGCTTGTTGGCTGCGGCTGCATTGCTGCTGGTCATCGTGCTATTGCCCGCGATCAAGGCCAAGCGCGAGGAAGCCTTCGTCGAGGAGTGATCTTTGCCTTCGGGCCTTGAGTAAGAACGGCGCCTTTGGGCGCCGTTTTTTTTGGGGCTGTTTGGGGTGGGCGGTGGTCGGGGGTGCTTCAGGGCGTGTGCACAGGCCGCCGGGTGCTCCCCTCCGCGAATGTCCCCCGCTTCGCTCCTCCTTTATTTCGCTGCGGGGAGCACCCGACGCCCTGTGCACCAGGGCACGCTCTGGGTGATCGCACGATCAACCTTCGCTCTATCCAACGCACACGCCGATGGGGTGCCTTGCGCAGCGAAATAAAGGAGGAGGGCGAAGCCCGGGGGACATTCGCGGAGCAAGGCACCCCGTCGGCGTGTGCGCCGCCCTGAACACCAGCGGCGCACAAACAAAAAACTAAGGCTTCCCAGGACGAGGTGGCTTCATATGCTGGCGTGCCATAGAGAGAAAAGCCAATGCCGCCGGACTCAACGGATGCTTGGCCAGCCGCACAGCGACCACGGGATATTCCAGTACGGGCCGAGTGACAGCCACAGCGCGCAGATTGGCCGGCATCAACACCTCGACATAGCGCGGCAACAGCGCCACACCCGCCCCCGCCTGCACCAGACCGAACGCCGTCGACAACATCGACACGTGATGCACCACCCGCGGGTACACATTGGCCATGCTCGACAACTGACGGCTCACCGCGCGCCACACATTCGCGTCCGGGTTCACATGAATGAAGGGCAACGACTCCAGGTGCCGCGCATCGACCACCACGCGCTGCGCCAACGGATGGTCGTTTCGCACGAACAGCGCCATGCGCTCGGAGAACAACGGCTCCGTCGCCAGCTCCGAATGCTTCTGGCCGATGTCCGAGCCGAAGCCCAGGTCGGCCTCCTGCGACAGCACGCGCGAAATCATCTGCTCGGCCGTGCTGTCGAGCAAGGTGGTCGCCAGCGTCGGATGCTGCTGCGAGAAGCGCCCGAGCAACGGCGGCAACAACGCACCCGCGGTGAGGTGGCCCACCGCCAGCACCACACGGCCCTCGCGCAACTGCGACTGCGAACGACAGGCGCCCACCGATTCGTCGATCAGGCGCAGCGCACGCACGGCCGTGTCGACCATCATCTGACCCGCGCTGGTCATGCGAATGCGCCGCCCCCGCACCACCAGCGGCTGCGCCAGCTCTTCCTCCATGCGCTTGACCAGGTGGCTGATGGCCGGCTGGGTCAGTTGAAGGGCTTCGGCCGCCAGCGTGAAGCTGCCCGTTTCAGCCACCGCCGCCAGGGCGCGCAGCTGCTGCAGCGAGATCTCTTCGGTGGCGTTGCGGCTCATAAACAGAATTCATAGTTGAATAAGCTGAATTATCTGGCTTGATGCGCCGCCGCTGAATAGCATCCGTTTTCCTCCAAGGCTACAGAATTCCGCCCATGAAAAGAAACCACTTCCTCCAGGTGCTTGCCGTTGCGCTGGGCGTGGCCGCGTCGTCCGCCAGCCTGGCCCAGGGCTACCCGAACAAGCCCATTCGCCTGATCGTGCCGTTCCCGGCAGCCGGCGCCACCGACCTCTTTGCCCGCACGCTCGGCCAGAAGATGAGCGAGAAGCTGGGCACCACGCTGGTGGTCGACAACAAGCCCGGCGCCGGCGGCGCCATCGGCTCCGACCAGGCCGCCAAGGCCGCGCCCGACGGCTACACCCTCCTGCTGGCCACCACCAGCACGCATGCCATCGGCCCGGCCATCAACAAGCTGCCTTACGACACGGTGCGCGACTTCACGCCCATCGCCCACGTGGGCGACGCGGCCAGCATCATGCTGGTGCCAGTGAACTCCCCCGCCAAGACCGTGCGCGAGTGGATCGACTACGCCAAGAAGAACCCCGGCAAGCTCAACTACGCATCGAGCGGCAACGGCACCATCGTGCAACTGACGGCCGAGCTGTTCAAGGCGCAGGCCGGCGTGTTCGTCACGCACATTCCGTACAAAGGCACGGCACTGGCCATTCCCGACCTGATCAGCGGCAAGGTCGATGTGCTGTTCGACTCGCTGCCCACCGGCATGCCGCACGTGCGCGACGGCCGCCTGCGCGCGCTGGGCGTCACCTCGCTCAAGCGCAGCCCGCTGGCACCCGAGCTGCCGCCCATTGCCGACACGCTGCCGGGCTACGAGTCGAACACGTGGTTCGGCTTCTACGGCCCGAAGAATCTGCCGGCGGACATCGTGGCGCGCGTGAACAAGGCCGCGAACGAAGCGCTGGCCGACCCCGAGGTGAAGGAAAAACTCGCGCGCCTGGGCATCGAGCCCGCCACGCCGGGAACGCCCGAGCAGTTCGCGAAGATGGTGGCCGTCGACGCTGCCAAGTGGAAAAAGATCGTCGTCGACCGCAAGATCACCAACGAATAAAGAAGAGCACGCACCCATGAACTTCGACTTCAACAACCCTTACCTGTCCACGCGCATCCCCATCTTCGCTCGCAACGTGGTGTCGACCTCGCACCCACTGGCCGCGCAGGCCGGCCT
This sequence comes from Variovorax sp. H27-G14, assembly GCF_046156345.1. Classification (NCBI taxonomy): domain Bacteria; kingdom Pseudomonadati; phylum Pseudomonadota; class Betaproteobacteria; order Burkholderiales; family Comamonadaceae; genus Variovorax; species Variovorax sp. H27-G14. The sequence continues at coordinate 650,433 of NZ_JAYLVN010000001.1, read as the reverse complement.
GCGCATCCTGCAGCAGGGCGGCAACGCGGTCGACGCGGCCGTTGCCACGGCCGCCGTGATGACGCTGGTGGAGCCGGTGAGCAACGGCCTGGGCAGCGACGCCTTCTGCATCCTGTGGGACGGCAAGGAACTGCACGGCCTGAACGCCTCGGGCCCGGCGCCCAAGGCCTGGACGCCCGAGTACTTCAAGACCAAGTACGGCGCCGACGCCGCCAATCCGCCGATGCGTGGCATCGATTCGGTCACGGTGCCGGGCGCGGTGCGCGGTTGGGTCGCGATGAGCGAGCGCTTCGGCAAGCTGCCGTTCGCCGACCTGATGGCGCCGGCCATCGACATCGCCGAGCGCGGCTACCTGGTGCCACCGGTGGTGCAGGGCAAGTGGGCTGCCGCCACGCCGGTGCTGCAGTCGCAGCCGGGCTTTGCGCAAGCCTTCCTGCCATGGGGCCGTGCGCCGGAGGTGGGCGAGCTGTTCCGCTTTGCGGCGGCCGCGCGCGCGCTCAAGGCCATTGCCCGCACCAAGGGCGAGGCCTACTACACCGGCGAGATCGCCGAGGCGCTGGCCAGGTTTTCCGCGGAGCAGGGCGGCGCGCTCACGGTGGCCGACCTGGCGGCCTACCAGCCCGAGTGGGTCAAGCCCATTTCGCGCGACTACCGCGGCCACACGCTGCACGAGATTCCGCCCAACGGCCAGGGCATTGCCGCGCTCATTGCGCTGGGCATTCTGGAGAAGTTCGACATTGCCTCGCTGCCGGTGGACTCGGTCGAGTCGCAGCACTTGCAGATCGAAGCGATGAAGCTGGCCTTTGCCGACGTGTACCGCTACGTGTCGGAGCGCAAGACCATGGAAGTGACGACCGAGCAGATGCTCGACGACGCCTACCTGGCCTCGCGCGCGCGCCTCATCGACGTGAAGAAGGCGCAAGACTTCAAGGCCGGCAACCCGGTGAAGGGCGGCACCATCTACCTGACCGCCGCGGACGAGAGCGGCATGATGGTGAGCTTCATTCAGAGCAACTACATGGGCTTTGGCTCGGGTTGCGTGGAGCCCGAGTTCGGCATCAGCCTGCAGAACCGCGGCCATGGCTTCAGTCTGAAGGCCGACAGTCCGAACGTGGTGGCGCCGGGCAAGCGCCCGTTCCACACCATCATTCCGGCCTTCCTCACCAAGGACGGCCAGCCGGTGATGAGCTTTGGCGTGATGGGCGGCAACATGCAGCCGCAAGGCCACATGCAGACGCTGGTGCGCATGCTCGACTACAAGCAGAACCCGCAGGCCGCCTGCGATGCGCCGCGCTGGCGCTTCAACGCGGGCCTGGAGATCAACGTGGAAGCCGCGATGAACCCGGCCACCGTGCAGGGCCTGCGCGACATGGGCCATCACCTGGAAGTGATCAACGACTCGTACCAGGACTTTGGCGCGGGCCAGTTCATCTGGTTGGCCGGCAACCCGTCGGTGGAAGGCTACGTGGCCGCGAGCGACCCGCGCCGCGACGGCGTGGCCGCAGGGTATTGAGCGAGCGGTTGTCACAGCGGATGGCGCAGGGGCTCGTGCATGCGCCGACGCAGGGGCCGGCGCTTGCCGCGATGATCGGGGCATGAACAAGACAGCCGCAACGGTCGGCATCCCCTCCCAAGAAGCGCCCAGAAAAGGCTATGCCTCGGGCCTGGTGCTTGCCACGCTGGGCGCCATCGCGTTCAGCGGCAAGGCCATCATCGTCAAGCTGGCGTACCGCCATGGCGTGGACGCCATCACGCTCATCATGCTGCGCATGCTGTTCGCGCTGCCGCTGTTCGCGCTCATGGCGTGGTGGGCGGGGCGCGGCAAGCCTGCGCTCACCGGGCGCGACTGGCTCGGCGTGATCGGGCTGGGGTTCTCGGGCTACTACCTCGCGAGCTTTCTCGACTTTGCGGGGCTCGCGTACATCTCGGCCAGCTTCGAGCGGCTCATTCTTTATCTCAACCCCACGCTGGTGCTGCTGTTCGGCTGGCTGCTGTACCGCCGACGCGCGACGCGTCCGCAGGTGCTGGGCATGGTCGTGAGCTATGCCGGCGTGCTGCTGGTGTTCGGCCACGAGCTGTGGACCGGTGGCGGCGGCAAGGGCGGCGGCGCGGCGGCCTGGGGCGCGTTTCTGGTGTTCCTGAGCGCGGTGAGCTATGCGGCCTACCTGGTGTACAGCGGCGAGTTCGTCAAGCGCCTGGGCTCGCTGCGGCTGGTGGGCCTAGCGACCACCGTGGCCTGCCTGCTGTGCATCCTGCAGTTCGTGCTCACGCGGCCGATGAGCGCGGCCTTCGAGGTGGCGCCGCAGGTCATCTGGCTGTCGGTACTCAATGCCACGCTGTGCACGGCGGTGCCCGTCCTCATGGTGATGATGGCCATCGAGCGCATCGGCCCTGCGGTGGCCGCGCAAACCGGCATGATCGGGCCGCTGTCGACCATCCTCATGGGGGTAGTGATACTCAACGAGCCATTCACGCCGTGGATTGCGGCCGGCACGGTGCTCGTCATTGCGGGCATCTTCGTTTTCACGCGCAAGGGCCGCTGAGGTCCCTTGCAGAAGCAACAAGACTGACTGGAGAAACAACATGGATCTGGGTATTGCAGGCAAGACCGCGCTGGTGTGCGGCGCGAGCAAGGGGCTGGGCTACGGTTGCGCCGAGGCGCTGGTGCGCGAGGGCGTGAACGTGGTGATCGTGGCGCGCGGCGCCGACGCGCTGGCAGCGGCCGCCAAGTCGCTGGCGGGCGCCGCCACGTCGGGCGCGTTCGTGAAGCAGGTGGCCGCCGACATCACCACCGAAGCCGGCCGCGCCGCCGTGTTCGCGCTGGGCCATGACTTCGACATCGTGGTCACCAATGCCGGCGGCCCGCCGCCCGGCGACTTTCGCAGCTGGGACCGCGAGGCGTGGATCAAGGCGGTCGATGCCAACATGCTCACGCCCATCGAGCTCATCAAGGCCACGGTCGACGGCATGGCCAAGCGCGGCTTTGGCCGCATCGTGAACATCACGTCGAGCTCGGTGAAGTCGCCCATCGACATCCTGGGCCTGTCGAACGGCGCGCGCAGCGGGCTGACCGGCTTCGTGGCCGGCGTGGCGCGCACGCCCATTGCGGCGCAGGGCGTGACCATCAACAACCTGCTGCCGGGCTCGTTCGACACCGACCGCCTGAAGGGCACCATGGCCGGCACGGCGCAGAAGCTGGGGCAAGACTTCGACACCGTGTGGGAAGCCCGCAAGAAGAACATTCCGGCCAGGCGCTTCGGCACGCCGGCGGAGTTCGGTGCCATCTGCGCGTTCCTGTGCAGCATGCAGGCGGGCTACATGACGGGGCAGAACGTGCTGGCCGACGGTGGGGCCTACCCGGGCACCTACTGAGCGTGTTGCAGGCGGCACGCCACGTGCCGCCCGTTGCCGCCCGGCGTCACCTCAGTGTCGTTTCAACGCCTTGCGGCCACCACGATCCCGCCCACGATCAGCAGAAACGCCGCGCCGTGGTACCAATGCGGCGGCTCGCGCAGGAAGGCGGCCGACAGCACCGCCGCGAACAGCGGCGTGAGGTTCATGAACACGCTGGCTGCCTGCGGGCCCGCGCGCTGCACGCCAGTGCCCCAGCATCGGTAGGCCACCACTGCGGGGCCGATGCCGATGAACAGCATGGCCGCCACCAGCGGCCAGCCCAGGTCGATGTGGGCGTCGGTCAGCGTCCATTCGCCGGCGGCCAGTGCGCCCGACCAGGCGACACCGAACACCAGCTGCGCCATGAGAAAGGCGGCCCAGTCCTGGCGCACCGCTTTCGGCTCTTGCGTGCGCGCGAGCAGCCAGCTGTAGAAGGCCCAGGCGATGGTGCCCAGAATCATGTACAGGTCGCCCGGCACCAGCCGCAGCCCAAGCAGCTGCTGCCATTCGCCGCGGCTCAGCACCAGCAGCACGCCCACCATCGACAGCAGCGCACCGCCAATCTCGCGCGCATTCACGCGCGCGCCAAAGAACAGGGTGCCCACTGCCAGCATCCACAGCGGCAGGCTGGAGCCGACCAGCGTGGTGTTGATGGGGGTGGAGGTCTGCAGCGCCAGGTACTGCAGCGCGTTGTACAGGCCGATGCCCAGCAGCCCGAGCAGCGCATAGCGCTTCCAGTGCGCCCACAGCGGGCTGTCGCGGCGCAGCACGGGCGCGGCAAACGGCAGCAACAAGACGAAGGCGATGACCCAGCGCACGAAGTTCAGCGTGATCGGCGACACCAGCTCGCGCACCATGCGCCCGACGACGGCATTGCTGGCCCACAGCAGCGGCGGAACCAGCAGCAGGAGCACGGTGAGGGCGGTGAGCGGCGCGTGGCGGGCGAGGTGCTGTGGCGGTGTCGACATGGCCGCCGACTCTACCGGGCAATGATGTCCCGCGCCGCCACGGGACACCCGGACGTGGCAGGATGCGCCTCACCTTTTTTCCTGTGCCTGGAGACTGCAAGATGATCAGCAAAGCCGTACGCATCGACCGCCATGGCGGCCCCGAAGAACTGAAGATCGTCGAGGTGGAGGTGGGCGAGCCCGGCCCCGGTGAAATTCGCATCCGCCACAAGGCGGTGGGCCTGAACTTCATCGACACCTACCAGCGCAGCGGGCTTTATCCGTTCGCGATGCCGCTGCAGCTGGGCATGGAAGCCTCGGGCGTGGTGGAGGCGGTGGGCGAGGGCGTGACGCACCTGAAGGCCGGCGACCGCGCCGCCTATGCCAGCCCGCCGCCCGGCGCCTACTGCGAGCTGCGCGTGATGCCGGCCAAGTGCGTGTGCAAGCTGCCCGACGACATCTCCTTCGACACCGGCGCGGCCATGATGCTCAAGGGCCTGACCACGCAGTACCTGCTGAAGAAGACGCTGCCGGCCGAAGGCCTGCAGGCCGGCGACTTCATCCTGTTCCATGCAGCCGCGGGCGGCGTGGGCCTCATTGCCTGCCAGTGGGCCAAGGCGCTGGGCCTGCAGCTGATCGGCACTGCCGGCAGCGACGCCAAGTGCAAGCTCGCGCTGGCGCACGGCGCGGCGCACGTCATCAACTACAGCACCGAGAACTTTGCCGCGCGCGTGAAGGAGATCACCGGCGGCAAGGGCGTGAAGGTGGTGTACGACTCGGTGGGCAAGGACACCTACGAAGGCTCCATCGACTGCCTGCGCCCGTTCGGCCTTCTGGCGGTGTTCGGCAACGGCTCGGGCCCGGTGCCACCGATCAACCTGGGCACGCTGGCATCCAAGGGTTCGTTGTATGTGACGCGCCCCACGCTGTTCACGCACATGGCCACGCGCGAGAGCACGCAGGCCATGGCCGACGACCTGTTCGCGGTGGTGCAGAGCGGCGCGGTGAAGATCCCCATCGACCAGCGCTATGCGCTGGCCGACGTTCAGCAGGCGCACCGCGACCTGGAAGCACGCAAGACCACCGGCTGCACGATCCTCACGCTGTGAGCCGCTGAACGGTCTGAAGGGCTTGGGCCGCGGTGCGCGCGCCAGTCTTGTCCTACCCGCGCTGGGGTGTCATGCCTTCGACTTGTGCAGGATGCACTTTGTAGCCTTGGAACCAAGCGCAACAGCGCACCATTCAAGCTCAAGCCGTGATGACCACCATTCGCACCTTCATCGTCGAAGACAACCCCACCATTCGAGAGAACCTGGTGGGCACCCTGCGTGAAGTCGCGCGCATCGACCCCATAGGGCAGGCCGAATCCGAGGCCGAAGGCATGAATTGGCTCATGGGCAATCTGGGGCTGTGGGACCTGGCCATCATCGATCTGTTCCTGAAGGACGGCACCGGTTTTCGGGTGCTCGAAGCCTGCCGCGACCGCGGGCCGTCGCAAAAGGTGGTGGTGCTCAGCAACTACGCCACACCCGACATGCGCCGCAAATGCGCCCTGCTCGGCGCCGACGCGGTGTTCGACAAGGCCACCGAGGTCGAGGACCTGATCGACTACTGCGTGCAGCAGCGCCAGTTGCACTTCAAGGTGCAGATGTCGGCGCCGCCGCGCCCGAAGCCGCTGCCGCACTGAGTGCGGCGGTCTCCCGCACCAGGCCCCACACCCGCTGCGCGAGCGGCGACAGCGCGCGGTTGTTGCGGCGAATCAGCATGATGGCGCGCTGAACGCGGGGCACCAGCGGTCGTACCACCAAATTCGCCAGGCCCTCAGGCGGCAGTGACATGGCCGGCATCACGCTGATGCCGATGCCCGCCTCCACCATTCGGAAAACAGTGGTCGGATGGCCGAGCTGCTGTTTCACCTCGCAGTGCGCGCCGTGGCGCTCCAGCGCCTGGTCGATCAGGCGGCGGCTGCCCGATGCATGGTCCAGCAGCACCAGCGGCTGGCCGTCCAGCGCGCTCCAGTTCACCGACTTCTTGCGTGCCAGCGGATGCGACGGCTGCAGCACCAGCACGAACGGGTCGTTGAGGATCGACTCGCAATGCAGGTCGTCGGCCTCCGAGGGCTCGATGACCACGCCGAAATCGACCTCGCCACCACGCACGCTGTCCAGCACGTCCTGCTGGATGCGGTCGAGCAGCAAGAACTGAATGCCTGGCGCCTGCTCGGCACAGGTGGCGATGCAGCCGGGCATGAGGTTGGCCGACAGCGTCGGGCTGCTGGCCACCCGCACCTTGCCGCCGCGCGCGTTGGCCAGGCCGGCCACGTCCTGCAGGGTCTGGTCGAGGTCGTCGAGCACGCGCTCCAGCCGCGCTGCAAGCGAGTGGCCGGCTTCGGTCAGCACCACCTCTCGCGTGGTGCGGTCGAGCAGCTTCAGGCCTAGCTGCGCCTCAAGCTCGCCGATGGAGCGGCTCACGGCCGGCTGGCTCAGGCCGACCTGGTCGCCGGCACGGCTGAAGTTGCGGCCCTCGGCGACCGAGCGAAACACGCGGAGCTGGCGCAGGGTGACATTCATGCGTTGAAATCATATATCCATCCGATAAATCCATTTCTCTTTTGAATGCGAGCGGCGTCCAATGCGCTGCATGGCCCGTTCACGCTTTCTCCCCGACAACTTCACGCTCGCGCTCGTCTCGGTCGTGACCCTTGCCAGCCTGCTGCCCGCCAGCGGGCAGGTGGCTCATTTCTTCGAAGGGCTGACCACGGTCGCCATCGGCCTGCTGTTCTTTCTGCACGGGGCCAAACTCTCGCGCGAGGCGATCATGGCGGGCATCACGCACTGGCGGCTGCACCTGCTGGTGTTTGCGAGCACCTTCGTGCTGTTTCCGCTGCTGGGGCTGGCGCTCAAGCCCGTGCTGTCACCGCTGGTGACGCCCGACCTCTACACCGGCGTGCTGTTTCTGTGTGTGCTGCCAGCCACGGTGCAGTCGGCCATTGCCTTCACCGCCATGGCGCGCGGCAACATGCCCGCGGCCATCTGCAGTGCCTCGGCCTCCACGTTGCTGGGGGTGTTCATCACGCCGGTGCTGGTGAACCTGGTGGTGCTGCCGCACGGCGGCAATGCCGGCTCGTCGTTCGACTCCATCGGCAAGATCCTGCTGCAACTGATGGTGCCGTTCGTGGCGGGCCACCTGCTGCGCCCGGTCATCGGCAAGTGGGTGCAGAAGCGTGCCGCGGTGCTCAAGTTTGTGGACCAGGGGTCGATATTGCTGGTGGTGTACACGGCCTTCAGCGCGGCGGTGATCGAAGGGCTCTGGAAGCAGATTCCGATGAGCGCGCTGCTCGGGTTGCTGCTGGTGTGCGCCGTGCTGCTGGCGCTGGCGTTGACGCTGACCACCTTCATGGCACGCAAGTTCGGCTTTGACATTGCGGACGAAATCACCATCGTTTTCTGCGGCTCCAAGAAGAGCCTGGCCAGCGGGATTCCGATGGCGAAGGTCTTGTTCGCCTCGCATGCGGTGGGGGCGATCGTGCTGCCTTTGATGCTGTTTCATCAGATGCAGCTGATGGTTTGTGCTGTGTTGGCGCAGCGGTATGCGCGCAGGCAAGCAGAGCCGGTTGCGTCCGGCACTGCGCTCGAGGCTGCTTCTAAGTAGGGTTTGTTTTCCGGGGCCGGGTCTCGCCCCGGCGGGCGACTCACTTTCTTTTGCTTCGCCAAAAGAAAGTAAGCAAAGAAAAGGCGACCCCACTGTCCGCGTCCCTCCGCTTCGCTGCGGGCAACCTGCGGTGCTCGCGTTTCGCGGGGTCCCACCCAAACTCGCTGCGCTCAAACAAGGGTGGGCCCTGATCCGCGAAACGCTGCGCTCCTCGGCGCGGCCAGAGGGGCTTGGGGAACAGCCGGGCCTTTGCTTCGCTCGGCCGCCATGCGGCTGACAGCGCTTTGCGCTTTCAGCCGTGGGCTTTTTTATCCTTCGATCTTGCCCAGGCGCGACTCTCTCAAACGGCTGGGTGCCAGCGCGCCTGCCGACTCCAGGATCGGGTAGGCGATCGAGCAGATGTGCGAATTGATTCGCTTCAGGTCGCTGATCAGATCGATGTGCAGCGAGCTGGTCTCCATGCTCAGCGTGGTCCGGTCGGACAGGCGGTCCAGGTGGGTGGTGGCGTAGGCGCGCTCCAAGTCGCGGAAGCGGGCCTTCTCTTCGAGCAGCTTCTGCGCATCGCGCACGTTGCCGTTCAAAAACACGCTCATGCTCAGGCGCAGGTTGGCCACCAGGCGGCCGTGCAGCTCGACGATTTCGGCCATGCCGGCCTCGGAGAAGTTGCGCTGCAGTTTGATCTTCTTGTCTTCCACATCGATGATCACGCGCTCGATGATGTCGCCGATCTGCTCCATGTTGATGGTGAAGCTGATGATGTCCGTCCAGCGCCGGCTTTCCTCTTCGCCCAGCGCCTCGCGCGAGATGCGCGTCATGTAGTACTTGATGGCCGAGTACAGCTCGTCCACGGTGTCGTCGAGCTGGCGCAGCTCCTGCGACAGGCGGGTGTCGTTGTTGCGAATCACGTCGAGCACGCCAATCAGCATGGTCTCCACGATGTCGGCCTGGTGCAGGGCCTCGCGCGCCGCGTTCGAAATGGCCAGCGACGGTGTGGACAGCGCGGAGGGGTCCAGGTGGTGCGGGCGGCTGGTGCCGGTGGCCTGCTGGGGCATCGGCAACATGCGCGTCACCAGTTTGGCCACCCACTGCGTGAGGCCGATGAAGCCCACGCTGATCACCACGTTGAACGCCAGGTGGAACAGCACCACGCCGTGCGTCTGGTTCGGTAGCTCTGGCTGCACATAGCGAATCCACAGGCCGATGAAGGGCGCTACCAGCGCCACGCCCAGCGCCTTGAAGAGCAGGTTGCCCACGGTCACCTGGCGCACCGAGACGGCCGCCTTGGCGGTGGTGAGCACCGCCAGCAGGCCGCTGCCGAGGTTGGCGCCCAGCACCAGGCCCAGGGCCACGTCCAGCGGCACCACGTTCGAGGTGGCCATGGCCGCCACCAGCAACACCACCGCCAGGCTCGAATAGGCCACGATGGCCAGCACCGCGCCAATGGTGATCTCCAGCAGAACGTCGCTGTTGATCGAGCCCAGCAGCGCACGCACTGCGGGGGAGGAGAACAGGGGCTCGGTGGCTTCCACCACCAGTTGCAGCGCCAGCAGCATCAGGCCCAGGCCGATCAGCACCCGGCCCACGCGGCCCGCCACCGTGTCCGCGCGCGTGATGAACAACACCACGCCCACGAAGATGAACATGGGCGACAGCCACGAGAGGTCGGCCGAGAACAGCACGGATATCAGCGCGGTGCCCACGTCGGCGCCCCGCATCACCGCCAGCGCGGCCGGCAGCGTGACCAGGCCCTGCCCGACGAAGGACGAGGTCATGAGCGAGGTGGCGGTGCTCGACTGCACCAGCGCGGTCACGCCAATGCCCGACAGCGCGGCCGTGAAGCGGTTGCGCATGCTCTGCACGAGGATCTTGCGCAGGTTGGCACCAAACACGCGAAGGACGCCGGTTCGCACGAGTTGCGTGCCCCACACCAGCAAGGCAATGGCTGCCAGCAGATTCAGAAGATGCTTCATGGGTGTCGGGTTCTATCCTTTTCGTTTTGGTTCGTTTTGACCCCATTTTCCACAAGTAGGCGTTTCAGTCGATGAGCGCCCCGTTGTCGTGGAAAGGATAAGGCCCTTCAAAGCGGCCCGCGGCCGCCAGATGGGTGACCAGCCGACCCCCCGAAGGCGACCAGGCATGCACCCTGAAGGCCGGTGGCTCCAGCGTCCAGGCCGAGGGCGCATCGCTTGCCAGGTCCAGGCAGACCTGGTGCGCCTGCGCCGGGGAGGTGGAGGCGATGGTGCCGCCGAAGCGCACGTCGATCGCGCGGTGCAGGTGGCCGCAGATCACGCGCTCGACGTTGCTGTAGCGCGCAATGAGCGCTTCGAGCGCGTCGGCGCCTTCCAGCAGGCCGATGTCGTCCATGTGGCCGATCAGCGTGCGGAACGGCGGGTGGTGCATGGCTACCACCACGGGCTCGTGGCGGCAGGCGTCGAGCTGGGCTTCGAGCCAGGCCAGGCGCTTGTCGCACAGCGTGCCGTGGCTGGCGCCGGGCACGCAGGTGTCCAGCGTAAGCAGGCGCAGCGGGCCGACGCGCACCGAGTACTGAATGAAGCCGTGCGTGTCGGCACCGTCGCCCCCATTCCCCAGGTAGGCATGGTCGGGAAAGCTGCGGCGAAGTTGCTCGCGCTCGTCGTGGTTGCCGGGCAGCAGGTAGACCGGCATGGTGAGCGGCGCGAGCAGGCGGGCCAGGTGCTCATACTCGGCGGCGCGGCCGAAGTCGGTCAGGTCGCCGGTGACGACCACGGCGTCGGGCTGCTGGCGCAGCGCCAGCACCGACTGCACGGCGCGTTCGAGGTAGGGCGCGGTGTCGATGCGGCCGTACGCCAGGCGGCCTGGTTCGCGAATGTGCAGGTCGGTCAGCTGGACCAGGATGGTGTTGTTGTTCGTTGTGGTCGTCATGCGCTGGTTTCCTGCGACGTCATCAGGCGGTCGGGGTGAATGCGCAGGCCCACCGCATCGCCCGGCCCGAAAGGGTTGTCACGCCCCACATCGGCCACCAGCGTGGGCTGGTCCTGCATGCGCAGGTGCAGCTGCACGCGGTCGCCGAGGAAGGTGCGGCGTTCGACGGTGGCTGTGCCCCAGTCCGGCTGCGGCGCGCCAACCTCGATGTCTTCTGGACGCACAAGCAGCTTCTCATGGCTTTGCCACGGGCTCGGGCAGGGCATGCTCGACCCACCGAGTCGGACAACGCCCTGGGCGATGGCGCTCGCCTCTCGCTCCAGCCGGTTCACCCGGCCCAAAAACTCGGCGACGAAGGGGTGCGCCGGCGTGCGGTACAGATCTTCACCGCGGCCGACCTGCACGATGCGCCCGGCGCGCATCACCGCCAGCCGGTCTGCAATGGCCAGCGCTTCCTGCTGGTCGTGCGTGACGTGGATGGCGGTGATGTGCAGGCGGCGCAGCAGTTCGGCGAGCTCGTCGCGCAGCGATTCCTTGAGCTTGGCGTCCAGCGCGGCCAGCGGCTCGTCGAGCAGCAGCACGCGCGGGCGCACGGCCACCGCGCGCGCCAGGGCCACGCGCTGGCGCTGCCCGCCGGAGAGCTCGGCCGGGCGTTTGTTTTCCAGGCCGCCCAGTCGCACCAGGTCGACCAGCTCGCCCACGCTGCGCTTTTCTTCGGCGGGCGACACACCGCGAATGCGCAGGCCGTAGCCGATGTTGGCGGCCACCGTCATCTGCGGAAAGAGCGCGTAGCTCTGAAACACCATGCCCACGCCGCGGTGCTCCACCGGGCGCTGCGTGACGTCCTGGTCGCCGAACACGATGCGCGTGCCGGCGTCGGGCGCTTCCAGCCCGGCAATCAGCCGCAGCAGCGTTGTCTTGCCGCAGCCCGACGGGCCCAGCAGCGCCAGCACCTCGCCGGCCTCCACGCGCAGGTCGGTGGGTTGCAGGCCGCGCGTGCCGTCGGCATAGGTTTTTGCGCAGTTCGTGATGTCGACGGGAATGCGTTCAAGTTCCATGGCGTTTCTGGATGAGGTTGGCAAGGTACTGCAGGCCCCACAGCACCGGAAGAATGACGGCGAAGAAGACCAGCGTGTAGGCCGATCCGATCTCGATGCGCATCGACGCATAGCTGTCGGCCAGGCCCACGGGCAGCGTGCGCGTGAGCGGTGTGTGCAGCATCCAGGTGAGGTTGAACTCCCCCACCGACAGCGTGAACACCATCAGGCTGCCCGCCACGATGGCCGGGAACACGGCCGGCACCAGGATGCCCAAAAAACGCTGGCGAAAGTTCGCGCCCAGCGAGCGCGCTGCCTCCTCCAGCGCCAGCAGGTCGTCGCGCTGGAAGGCGGAGCTCACGGTGCGCACCATGAAGGGCAGCGTGAAGATCATGTGGCCCACCAGAATGAACGCGAAGCTCTGGCGAAACGCGGTGAGCTGCCCGTAGGCCAGGATCAGCGCAAGCGCCGTCGCAAGCCCCGGCACCGCGACCGGCAGCGTCAGTAGCTCTTCGAAGATGCGCGCCGCGCGTGAGCGGCTGCGCGCCAGCGCGTAGGCGCAGGGCACGCCCAGCAGCAGCGTGCCCGCAACGCAGGTGACGGCCAGCGCGATCGACCAGCCGACGGTGCCGCCGTAGTTCTCCCAGACCTCGCCGATCCAGCGCAGCGTGAGGCCGCTCTTGAGGCCCACGCTGTAGTTGTTGACCAGGCCCGCCATGACCGACAGCAGCATCGGGGAGATCATGAACAGGCTCACGACGACCGTCACCGCGAGCAGGAAGGGCGCCTTGGCGTGGGTGTTCTTGTGCATGGTGCGGTGCCCTCAGCGTGCAACGGGGTTGGCGCCGAAGCGGCGCGCCACGAACAGCACCAGCCAGGTCACGATGCCCAGCGAGATCGACAGCGACGCGGCGAGCGCGAAGTTGGCGTAGTTGGTGAACTCGTTGTAGATGGTGATGGGGATCACCTCGAACTTGCTGGCCAGCGTGAACGCGGTGCCGAAGGCGCCCATGGAGGTGGCGAAAAGAATGGCGCCGCAGGCCAGCGTGGTGGGCGCCAGCTCGGGCATCCACACGTCGCGCGCCACGCGCAGGCGGGAGGCTCCGAGCGAACGCGCGGCTTCTTCGAGCTGCGTGTTCATCGATTCGGCCGCGGCGGTGTAGGTGGCAATGGCGCGCGGCAGCGAAAAATACAGGTATGCCAAGAACAGCCCGAGCAGGCCGTAGGCGAAGGTGATGCGTTGGCCGAACAGGCTGTCGCTGAGGTCGGCAATCACGCCTTGTCGGCCGCCGAGCAGGATGACGAAGAACCCGATGATCACGCCCGGAAACGACAGGGGCAGCGTGAGCAGCGACAGCAGCACGCGTTTGCCGACGAAGGCATGGCGCGCAAGGTAGATGCCCACGGCCGCGCCCAGCACCAGGGTGGCGAGCGTCACGGCGACGGAGAGCGCGACGGTGTTGGCCATGCTGGTGAGGTAGCGCGTGTCGGTCAGCACGGCGAAGTAGGTGGCCCAGCCTTTGTCGGCGGGCAGCGTGAGCAGTCGCACCACCGGCAGCAGCCAGAAGGCCGCGAAGAAGACGGCTGCAGGGGCCACGCAGGCGAGCAGGCGCCAGCTGGGGTTCCAGGCGTTGTCGGATTTCATCTCTTGTCTTCTTTGTGTCGTTGGTTTCGTCGGTTGAACGTTCAGGGCGGGTGCACAGGCCGCCGGGTGCTCCCCTCCGCGAATGTCCCCCGGGGCTTCGCCCCTCCTCCTTTATTTCGCTGCGGGGAGCACCCGACGCCCTGTGCACTTGGACGCGCTCTGTGTGCTCCGCTGATCAACGACCGCTCCGCATAACGCTCAGGAGGGTGGGGTGCCTTGCGCAGCGAAATAAAGGAGGAGGGCGAAGCCCGGGGGACATTCGCGGAGCAAGGCACCCCGCCCTCCTGGGCGCGTCCTGAACAGCAAACGTCAGTCAGTTAACGCACTTCCTTCAAATACGCATCGGAAAACGCCCGCTGCGCCGCAGCCATCCGACCGTAGTCCACGCTCTTGGCGCGACCGTATTCACTAGCAGGCAGGAACTGAGCCTCGATGTCCTTGGGCATGGCGCTCGCGCGCACCGGTCGAAGGTAGGCCTTGGCCCAGATCGCCTGGCCTTCGTCGGACAGCGTGAAGTCGAGCACCTTCTTCGCGTCCGCCGCGTGCGGGGCCTTGGCGACCAGGCTCATCACGTACGGCACCGCCAGCGTGCCTTCGCTCGGAATCACGAAGGCCACGTTGGCCTTGTCCTTGTACTTGGCGCGGTACGCGTTGAAGTCGTAGTCCAGCAGGATCGCGATTTCGCCCGACAGCACCCGCGCGTAAGACGTTTGCTTCGGCACGATGGGCTCGTTCTGCTGCAGTGCCTTGAAGTAGTCGATGGCCGGCTTGAAGTTGTCCAGCGTGCCGCCGCGCGCCTCGTTCACCGCCACCGCGCCCACATAACCCACGAAGGCCGAGGCCGGGTCGAGGTAGCCGATCAGGCCCTTGTATTCGGGCTTGAGCAGGTCGGCCCACGACTTTGGAATCGGCTTGCCCTTGAGCGCGTCGACGTTGACCATGAAACCGAGCGTGCCCGTGTGAATGGTGAACCAGTTGCCGGCCGGGTCCTTCAGGCCGTCGGGAATGTCTTTCCACGCAGCAGGCTTGTAGGGCTCGACCAGGCCGTCCTTCGCGGCCTGCACCGCGAAGGTCACGCCCAGGTAGGTCACGTCGGCCACGGGGCTGGCTTTTTCGGCCGTCAACTGCGCGAGCGACTGGCCGGAGTTCTTGTTGTCGGGCGGCACGGTGACGCCGGTCTTGGCCTTGATGGCCTTCAACTGGGTGCCCCAGTCGGCCCATTCGGTCGGGCAGTTGTAGCAAATGGCGGACTGCGCCATGGCGCTGCCGGCAGCGAGCGTGGAGCCCAGCGCGGCGGCAAGCAGGCCAAGGCGGGCGATGCGGTGAAAGCGGGAAGACATGCGGGAACTCCTTGGAGGATGAAGTCGTGAGGTCACGGAGCGAGGGGTGGGGAGGTCAGGAATGACCTGAAACGTCAGAAAGCGCGGCGTTGTTGTCTTCGCGCGCACTTGCGCACGACTCGCCGTCTCGGAAGGCATGGGGGAGCAGCAGGCTGGCATCGGCCCGCAGCGCGGTGCCGCCGGCCATGGCCTGCATCAGCAGCTCGACGCTGTGGCGGCCGATGTCGCTGTTGGGCTGCGCGATGGTGGTCAGCGCGGGCGTGAGGTCTTCGCCCAGCGCAATGCCGTCGAAGCCGACCACGCTCAGGTCGTCGGGCACCACCAGCCCGCTCAGGTGCGCGGCGCGGATGCTGCGAATGGCCAGCAGGTCGTTAGAGCAGACCAGGGCCGTGGGCCTTTGGCGCAGCTTCAATTGGCGCGAGAGCGCATCGACGGCGGTTTCGACAAAGGGCACCTCGATGAGCGAAGGCGCGGCAAGCCCGGCTTCGGCCATGCCCTTGCGGTAGCCGCGGTAGCGCTGCTGCGCGCGGTCCGAGGCGGCCAGCGTGCCGCTGACCATCGCAATGCGGCGGTGCCCCAGGAGCACCAGCCGCGTCACCGCATCGGCCACGGCGCCTTCGCTGTCGACCGACACGCAGGGGTGGTCGGGGTGGCGGTTGTAGGCCAGCACATACGGCACGCCGGCGGCCTGCAGGCGGGGCAGGGTGGCCGAGGTCGACGGGTTCGACACCACCAGGATCAGGCCGTCGACATTGCCGGCCAGCAGCAGGTGCACGGCGCGCTCTTCTTCGTCGAGCCGGTAGCCGGTGGTGACGGGAATGATGGCGTAGCCACCCGCGATGGCCGCGCGCGCAATGCCTTGCAGGCATTCGGCAAAGGCCGGGTTCAGCAGCGTGGGCAGCACCACGCCGAGCACGCGGCTGCGCTGGGTGCGCAAGGTGCGTGCGCTGGCGTTGGGCAGGTAATTGAGCTCGCGGGCCACGCGCTCCACCAGCGCGCGCGTGGCGGGCGTCACCTTGTCGGGAAAGTTGAAGGCCCGAGACACGGTGGCAACGGAAACCCCGGCTTTGGCTGCTACGGCTTGGATGCTCATCGTGCGGTCTCTGCGTGGTGTGTCGGATTTATGTAATCGATTACATTGGACCGCGGCAGTATGACTTTGTTATGACATCGGCTGGAAGCGGGGCAAACCCTTGGCGCGCTGGTGTACTGGCGAAGGACGAAGGGCGTTCTGGCGAAGGGTGGGGCGGCCCCAAGAGAAAGGGGCCCGTGGGCCCCTTGAAGAAAACGTGCTTACTTGCCCCGGCGAACCCGCCGTATCTCGTCCACGATCAGGCAGATGGCGCCCAGCGTGATGGCGCTGTCCGCAGCATTGAAGGCCGGAAAGCCCCAGTTGCCCACGTGGAAGAACAAGAAGTCGACCACGTAGCCGTGCATCATCCGGTCGATCACGTTGCCGATGGCGCCGCCCAGAATGCAGGCCATCGAAAACGAGAACAGCTTCTGCCCCGCATGCGAGCGCAGCATCCACACGATGAAGATCGCGGCCGCCACGCCAATGCCCGTGAACAGCCAGCGCTGCCAGCCCGAGTGGTCCGCCAGGAACGAAAAGGCCGCGCCCGTGTTGTGCGCGCGCACAACGTTGAAGAAGCTCGTCACGTAGGTCGCGTCGCCGAGCTTGTAGTAGCCCAGGATCAGCGTCTTGGTGAACTGGTCGATGATCAGGATGATCAGCGCCAGTCCCAGCCAGGGCCAGATGCTTGCACCGCGCGAACGCGAGGCGGAGAGGGTGCGAGCGCCGGCCATCAGGCAAAGCTCCGCGATTCGCCGGCGCCGAACAGGTTGCTGGTGCAACGCCCGCAGATCGTTGGATGGGCCGCGTCGTGGCCCACGTCGTCGCGGTAGTGCCAGCAGCGTTCGCACTTCTGCGCGGCGCTGGGCGTGACCACCGTGGCCAGCGCCTCACCGGCTTCGGCTGCTGCCAGCGCGATGGCCGAAGTGATGAAGACGAACTTCAGGTCTTCGCCCAGCGAGTCGAGCAGCGCAAAGTCGTCGGCCGGTGCCGTCACCTGCAGGTTGGCCTGCAGCGACGAGCCCACCTTGCCGTCGGCACGCACGGCCTCGATGTCCTTGTTCACCGCGTCGCGGATCTCGCGAATGCGGCCCCACTTGGCCAGCAGCGCCTCGTCGGGCGCGGCGAACTCGCTGTAGGTCTGCGTGAAGATCGATTCGCCCGGTTGGCCCGTGCCCACGAACTTCCAGGCCTCCTCGGCCGTGAAGCTCAAAAACGGCGCCATCCAGCGCAGCATGGCTTGCGAGATGTGCCACAGCGCCGTTTGCGCACTGCGGCGCGCCAGCGAGCCCGGGGCCGTGGTGTAGAGGCGGTCCTTCAGGATGTCGAGGTAGAAGCCGCCCAGGTCTTCCGAGCAGTAGATCTGCAGCTTGGCCACCACCGGATGGAACTCGTACACCTTGTAGTGCGCCAGGATCTCGGCCTGGAACTGCGAGGCGCGCGCCAGCGCATAGCGGTCGATTTCGAACAGCTGGTCGAGCGGCACGGCGTCTTTCGCGATGTCGAAGTCGCTCGTGTTCGCCATCAGAAAACGCAGGGTGTTGCGGATGCGGCGGTAGGCGTCGACCACGCGCGCCAGGATCTTGTCGTCGCCCGCGATGTCGCCCGAATAGTCGCTTGCCGCCACCCACAGCCGGATGATTTCCGAGCCCAGCTTGTTGCTGATTTCCTGCGGGTCGATGCCGTTCTTGAGCGACTTGCTCATCTTGATGCCCTTGGCATCCACGGTGAAGCCGTGCGTGAGCAGGCCGCGGTACGGCGCGCGGTCTTCCAGCATGCAGGCGATGAGCAGCGACGAATGGAACCAGCCGCGGTGCTGGTCATGGCCTTCCAGGTACAGGTCGGCCTCGGGGCCGGCGTCGTGGTGCACCGTGGGGTGCGTGCCGCGCAGCACGTGATAGAAGGTCGAGCCCGAGTCGAACCACACCTCCAGGATGTCGGTGCTCTTGGTGTAGCTCGGCGCGTCTTCGGTGCCGAGTATTTCTTCGGTCGTCACGCGGCTCCAGGCCTCGATGCCGCCCTTCTCGACGATGTCGGCCGCCTGGTCGAGGATTTCCATGGTGCGCGGATGCAGCTCGCCCGAGTCCTTGTGCAGGAAGAAGGGAATCGGCACGCCCCAGCTGCGCTGACGGCTGATGCACCAGTCAGGACGCCCGGCAATCATGTCGTGCAGGCGCGCCTTGCCGTTCTCCGGGTAGAAGTGGGTCTTCTCGATGGCGTCGAGCGCGGTCTGGCGCAGCGTCTTGGGCGCCTTGTCCTTGGTGAACACGCCTTCGCCCTCGTCCATGCGAACGAACCACTGCGCCGCGGCGCGGTAGATCACCGGCGTCTTGTGGCGCCAGCAGTGCGGGTAGCTGTGGGTGATGGTTTCGGTGGTCAGCAGGCGGCCGGCATCGCGCAGCGCGGCAATGATCACCGGCACCGCCTTCCAGATGTTCTGGCCGCCGAACAGCGGAAAGTCGGGCGCGTAGCTGCCGTTGCCCTGCACCGGGTTCAGGATGTCGTCGTACGCCACGCCGTGGGCGATGCAGGAGTTGAAGTCGTCCACGCCGTAGGCGGGCGAGGAGTGAACCAGGCCCGTGCCGTCGGTGGCGGTGGCGTAGTCGGCCAGGTACACCGGCGACAGGCGCTTGTAGCCGGCGTCCACGTCGTAGAGCGGGTGCTCGAATTCGAGCCCGCCCAGTGCCTCGCCCTTGACCGTGGCCAGCACCTTGCCGTCGAGCGCATAGCGCGTCATGCACATCTCGACCAGCGAGTTGGCCAGGATCAGCAGGCCGCGCTCGGTGTCGACCAGCGAGTACTCGATCTCGGGGTTCAGGTTGATCGCCTGGTTGGCCGGGATGGTCCACGCGGTGGTGGTCCAGATCACCGCAAAGATGTCTCCCAGGATCGTGTGGTCGGTGCCGAATGCCTTGAGCACCTTCTCGCGCTCGTGCGCCTTGAAGGCCACGTCGATGGTCTGGCTCTTCTTGTCGGCGTATTCGATTTCGAACTCGGCCAGCGAGGAGCCGCAGTCGAAGCACCAGTACACCGGCTTCAGGCCGCGGTACACAAAGCCGCGCTCGATCACGCGCTTGAACGCGCGCAGCTCGCCGGCCTCATTGGCGAAGTCCATCGTCTTGTACGGGTGGTCCCATTCGCCCAGCACGCCCAGGCGCTGGAAGTCGGACATCTGCTGCGCGATCTGTTCGGTGGCGAAGGCACGGCTCTTGGCCTGCATGTCGTCGCGGCTCAGGTTGCGGCCGAACTGCTTTTCGATGGCGTTCTCGATCGGCAGGCCGTGGCAGTCCCAGCCCGGCACGTAGAGCGCGTCGAAGCCTTCGAGCTGGCGCGCCTTGGTGATCATGTCCTTCAGGATCTTGTTCACCGCGTGACCCATGTGGATCTGGCCGTTGGCGTAGGGCGGGCCGTCGTGCAGGATGAACTTGGGCGCGCCGTGGCGCGCGTCGCGCAGGCGGTGGTAGCGGCCTTCGTCGTTCCACTCCTTCACCCAGCCCGGCTCGCGCTTGGGCAGGTCGCCGCGCATCGGGAACGGGGTGTCGGGCAGGTTCAGCGTGGAACGGTAATCTTTGGGGGAGGCAGTGGATGCAGCGTCAGACATGGTGGGTACGGCGAAACAGGGGGCTCCGACAGGCTCAGCCCGAACTGCGTTGTGAAGCGTGTCGGTGCGGAAGATAAAGCCGTTCGCCCTGAGCTTGTCGAAGGGCGGCAGCACGGTGCGTGCAGGGCTAAATTCGATC
Source organism: Variovorax sp. H27-G14 (assembly GCF_046156345.1). Taxonomy (NCBI): domain Bacteria; kingdom Pseudomonadati; phylum Pseudomonadota; class Betaproteobacteria; order Burkholderiales; family Comamonadaceae; genus Variovorax; species Variovorax sp. H27-G14. The sequence continues at coordinate 630,707 of NZ_JAYLVN010000001.1, read as the reverse complement.
GCGCGTGGTCTGGCGATGGGTTTCTGCGTGGGTCGATGCAAAGAACGCACGTGCGTCGCGCCCATCCTTCGCGATGCCCGCAGTGAGGGCCTCGAGGCTGGTGTAGCGCAATTCGTCGTGCAGTTTGTGCAGGAGTTCCACGCGCACGATTTTACCGTAGGCCCCTTCGGTCCCCAGATGGGAGGGCCACTCCAGGCAATGGGTTTCGAGCAACACCCGCCCGCCGTTGACGTCGTTGGCGTCCAGAGAAGGGCGCACGCCCAGATTGGCCACGCCCGGCAGCGGCTGGTCTGCCAGGCCGTGGACCAGCACCGCGAAGATGCCGTTGGCGGCCGGCTTCCAGTGCTTGAAGCGCAGGTTGAGGGTGCGAAAGCCATCGTCCAGCCCCGGCGCCGAGGCGCCCAGCGCGCGGCCGAGCTTGCGGCCGTGGACCACGTGGCCTGAGATGGTGTACGGCCTGCCGAGCAGGGTTTGGGCGTCGGCCATGCGGCCTTCGGCCAGCGCCTCGCGCACGGCGGAGCTGGAAACGCGCAGGCCGTGCCCGTCGCCGGGCCGCCCCAAGACGGGCGCACCCCCTCGGGGGGCAGCGGGGCGAAGCCGCGCGTGGGGGTCCGATATTTCGTAGCTGTTCATGCGCGCTACGTCGAAACCGCAGGCGTCGCCCGCCGCGTCGAGCATGGCGTAGTCGCCCGCCCGCTTGGCGCCGAAGCGGAAGTCGTCGCCCACCAGCACATAGCGCGCGCCCAGCCCGTCGACCAGCACGTTCTGGATGAATTCCTCGGGTGCTTGGGAGGCCAGCCGGTTGTCGAAGGGCAGCACGATGGTCTGCGCCACGCCGCAGGCCGCCAGCTCGCTGAGCTTGTCGCGCAGCGTGCCGATGCGCGCGGGTGCTAGGTCGGGCTTTTTGGTCAGCGCGGCAAAGTAGTCGCGCGGATGGGGCTCGAAGGTGAGCACGCAGCTCGGCAGCCCGCGCTGGCGGGCCTCGGTCTGCAACAGCGCGAGCATGGCCTGGTGGCCACGGTGCACGCCGTCGAAATTGCCAATGGTGAGAGCGCAGCCAGGGGCCACGCCCGGGTGCCTAAAGCCGCGAAAAACCTGCATCGGGAGTATCTTTTTGATAGCGCCTTTCGCCCGTCGAATGGGCGAATCAGGCCGATTTGTCACAAAGCCGGTATATTGTGACGCAGTGCGTTGACCGGCGTGGGTCTCCAATGCACTCCGTGTCCCTGGTCTTTCCGTGTTCTCTCACTTTTTTGAGGAGGCGTGTGTGAAGGTCTTGAAGCTGTCGGCCCAAGGGCTGCCCCAGTCATGGATATCGCTGGAACAGGCGGTGATCCACTATGCGGCGGACGAAGTTCGCTGGGAGGTGGGCGCGCAAGTGGCGGTCTTCCGTGGCGGTCACAACGCGGTCACCGGTGAGCAGTCGCAGATTGCGATCAACAGCATCATCGGCACCAAGGGTGTTCCGCGCATCAACCCCTTCACCCAGCGGCCCGGGCTGACCAACAGCAAGCTGTTCTCGCGCGACCGCAATGTCTGCGCCTATTGCGGCGGCCATTTCCACGAAGACGAGCTCACCCGCGAGCACATCATTCCGTTTGCCCAGCGCGGCATCGACACCTGGATGAACGTGGTCACGGCGTGCAAGCCGTGCAACCACCGCAAGAGCAGCCGCACGCCCGAGCAGGCCAACATGCCGCTGCTGTACGCGCCCTACGTGCCCAGCCTGTGGGAAGACTTCATTCTGCGCAACCGCCGCATCCTGGCCGACCAGATGGAATTTTTGATGGCGCACCTGCCGCAGAGCTCGCGGCTGCACGACGTCTAGCCGGGTGGGTTTTCAGCGCTTCCAGGTTGGCGGGCGCTTCTCGATGAAGGCCTGCACGCCTTCCAGCGCGCTCTCGTCCATCATGTTGCAGGCCATGGTCTGGCTGGCGTCGGCCAGCGCGGCCTCGATGCCGGTTTCGAGCTGGCGGTAGAACAAGGCCTTGCCCAGGGCCAGCGCCTGGCGCGGCTTGGCGACGATGCTGGCCACCAGCGATTCGACCGCCGCGTCCAGCGCATCAGGCAGCGCCACGCGGTTGACCAGCCCCTTTTCACGGGCTTCTTCGGCGCCGATGAATTCCCCGGTCACCAGCATCTCGAAGGCTTCCTTGCGCCCCAGGTTGCGCGACAGCGTGACGCTGGGCGTGGCGCAGAAGAGCCCCACGTTGACCCCGCTGACCGCGAACCGCGCCTCGCTCGACGCCACCGCCAGGTCGCACACCGCCACCAGCTGGCAGCCCGCCGCGGTCGCGATGCCGTGCACCCGGGCGATGACCGGCACGTCGAGTTTTTGTATCGACAGCATCATCGCGCCGCACCGCTCGAACAGCCCTTGGTAGTAGCCCAGCGAGGGCTCGGCGCGCATTTCCTTCAGGTCGTGGCCCGCGCAGAAGGCCTTGCCCGCCGCGGCGATGACCACGGCGCGCACGGTGCCGTCGGCGGCGATGTCGCCCAGCGTCTGCTCCAGCGCGCCCAGCATGCTTTCGGACAGCGCATTGAACGAGGCCGGTCGGTTCAGCGTCAGCGTGACCACGCCGCGCGCGTCGCGTGCCTGCAGCACTAAGGGGGCGTTGGTGTCGTTCATGCGCGGCGCCTCAGTAGGTCAGTTCGAGCACGGTCGTGTGCTCGGTGGCGGCGGGCCAGGTCAGGCCGGTGACGCGTTCGCCGTTGAACTCGCCGGTCACCGCGCGCGGGGCGCCGCCGCCTTCCAGGCGCAGCCGCGAGGTCGACACGCCCGCGCCCTTGGGCGGCACGCCGGCCGGCGGGCTCTTGCCGTCGAAGCGCATCGTGTCGCGCTGTGCATCGAAATACCCGCGCGGCCGCGTGAATACCACCACCGAGCTCGCCCCGTTGTCGGCCGGCGTGATGCGCTCGGGCCGCAGATGCACGAAGTTGCTGCTGCGCGGGAACGGGCTGCGGTAGATGTGCGTGGTGCCGTTGCCGGGCGTGGCCAGAACGAACTCATGGGCCGTGTCACCGCGCGCCTTGAAGGGCCCCCAGCGGCCGTCCGCACCAATGGCCTGGGTGAGAGCGGCGCTCCCTAGCCGCGCGCCGGTGGTCGGGTCGACGGCGTAGACGGTCACCGTCGCGCCGTTCAGCGCCTGGTTTTCCGCGCCGATCACGCGGCCACCGAGCACTACGTTCGCCTGCGCCGCAACGTCCGTGCTGCGCGGCGCCTGGCCCGTCAGAAACTGCCACGTCGCCGCGAACGCGGGCGGCGAGAACGAGGTTTCGCGGTGGTCCACACGCGGCAACACCACGTTGGTCGCGCCCTTGAGCGCCGGCCCGTCGAAGCCGATGTTCGTCGGCTTGCCCGGCGCGCCGATCCACACGCCGTCGGGCTGGGCGTACTTGTCGTTGTTGTCGGAGCGCAGGGTCATCCACTTCACGCCCGGCGTGGCCTCGTCACCGTTCGGGCCCTTCGGCGCATTGAGCTGCTGCATGAAGCCCGACAGCCCCGAGAACTCGTTGTTCTCGCGAAAGCCCTTCACCGCCCAGATGCCGTGCGCCGGGTTGCCGCCCAGCACCACGTGGCTCACCACGGCCGCGCCGCCGCCGTTCTGCACGTAGTTGCGAATGGTGTTGCCCCCGCGCGAGTTGCCGATGAGCACCACCTTGCCGGCACCGGTGGCCTTGAGCACCTTGTCGACCTCGGCCTTCAGGAACGCGGCCGATTCGGCGGTGGAGCTGCGCCCCGGCTGGGCCACGGCGTCGTCGTCGCGCGCCAGCGGGTTGGGCTGGTCGAAGGCAAACAGCCGGTCGGCCGGCCAGCCGTTCGACTCGAAACGCCAGACCGTGGTTTGCCACAGCGCGGCCGAATCGCCGTTGCCGTGCACGAACACGATGGGCGGGCGTTCGGCATATGACGGCGCGGGAGAAGAGGTGGCGCAGGCGGTCAGCATGGCGGTGGCGGCTGTCCCGATGACGGCCATGGCAAGAAGGGTACGACGGGATTGCATGTTTCGTTCCTGGGGGCTGGAGTCCACGTGAAAACGCCCGCCGGCGTGAAAGCGGGCGGGCGCTGGATGCTAGGGGAACAATGTGTCAGGCGAAGACGCCCGCCGTGTCCTGCATGCGGGCCGACACTTCGCCCAGGTGGTGCAGGGTGTCGCCGAAAGTCAGTTCCATCTGCGTGAGCTTGCGGAAGTAATGGCTGCCGATGTACTCGTCGGTCACCCCGATGCCGCCATGCAGCTGCACCGAGTTGGCCGCCACATAGCGCATCGACGTGCCCAGCTGGTACTTGGCGCGTGCCAGCGCCTGGCGGCGTTCGTCGGCCGGGGCGTTGAGCTTGAGCGTGGCGTAGTAGCTCATCGAGCGCGCAAGCTCCAGCTGCATCTTCATGTCGGCGACGCGGTGGCGCAGCGCCTGGAAGCTGGAGATGACCACGCCGAACTGCTTGCGCTGGTTCATGTAGTCGACGGTCAGGGCAACGGTCTTGTCCATCACGCCCACCGCTTCGGCGCAGGTGGCGGCAATGCCCACGTCCACCGCGTGCTCCAGCGCGGCCAGGCCGTCCGCGGTGATGAGCGTGGCGTCAGCCTTGTCGAACACAACCTCGGCTGCCCGGGCGCCATCCTGCGTGCTGTAGCCGCGTGCTTCCACGCCGCTGGCGCTGCGCTCGACCAGGAAGAGGGCGATCTTGCCGTCCACCTTGGCGGGCACGATGAAGGCGTCGGCTTCGTCGCCCACGGGCACCACGCTCTTGGCGCCGGTCAGCGAGTAAACGTCGCCCGACTTCACGGCCGTGGCGTCGCACACGTCCAGGCGGTAGCGCGCCTTGCGTTCCTGGTAGGCCAGCACCACGATGGCCTGGCCGCCCGCGATGCGCGGCAGCCAGGCGGTCTTGACCTCTGTGCCGGCGTAGCCGCTCAACACGGCGCCGGCGATCAGCGTCTGGGCGAAGGGCTCCAGCACGATGCCGCGGCCCAGTTCTTCCATGACGACCATGCCGGCCACCGGGCCCATGCCCAGGCCGCCGTCGTCCTCGCCGATGTACAGGCCGCCAAGTCCGAGCTCGGCCAGTTCGTCCCAGGCCTCGCGCGAGAAGCCGCCCTTGGCCTCGATGCCGCGGCGGCGCTCGAAGTCATAGCCCTTGTCGACCCACTTGCGAACGGCGTCGCGCAGCTGTTCCTGGTCGTCGGAAAAGTTGAAGTCCATGTGTATCTCCGTTAGTTCTGAGCTTGGTCGAAGGGCTCAGCCCAGAACCGTCTGCGCGACGATGTTGCGTTGCACTTCGTTGGAGCCACCGTAGATGGTGGTCTTGCGCATGTTGAAGAAGGTCGACGTCAGCGGCGCGAGCGCCGGGTTGCCGCCCGGGAAGTTGCCTTGCCAGCCGGCTTCCATCGCTTCGCGGATCAGCGGCAGCGAATAGGGGCCGCCGGCCAGCATCATCAGCTCGGCGTAGCGCTGCTGGATTTCGCTGCCGCGAATCTTCAGCAAGCCGGCCACGTCCAGCGAGTTCTTGCCGGAGGTGGCGGCCGAGAGCACGCGCAGCACCATCATTTCGAGCGCGACGATGTCGACTTCAAGCTTGGCGATCTCATCGCGGAAGCGCTGGTCTTCATATACGCCTTCGCTCTTGGCGATGCGTTTCAGGCGCTCGAGCTCGCGCTTGGCGCGGTTCACGTCGGCGATGTTGGTGCGTTCGTGCGAAAGCAGGTGCTTGGCGTAGGTCCAGCCCTTGTTCTCTTCGCCGATCAGGTTCTCGGCCGGCACTTCGACGTTGTCGAAGAACACCTCGTTCACTTCATGGCCGCCGTCGAGCAGCTTGATCGGGCGCACCGTGACGCCGGGCGACTTCATGTCCAGCAGCAGGAAGCTGATGCCGGTCTGCGGCTTGCCTTCGGTGCTGGTGCGCACGAGGTTGAACATCCAGTCGCCGTACTGGCCGAGCGTGGTCCAGGTCTTCTGGCCGTTGACGATGTATTTGTCGCCCTGGCGCTCTGCCTTGGTCTTCACCGAGGCAAGGTCGGAACCCGAGCCGGGTTCGCTGTAGCCCTGGCTCCACCAGACTTCGCCGCTGGCGATGCCGGGGAGAAAGCGCTTTTGCTGCTCGGCATTGCCGAAGGCCATGATCACCGGGGCCACCATCACGGGGCCGAACGGGATGATGCGCGGCGCGCCGGCCAGAGCGGTTTCTTCCTCGAACAGGTGGCGCTGAATGGCCGTCCAGCCCGGGCCGCCGAATTCCTTCGGCCAGCCGTAGCCCAGCCAGCCCTTCTTGCCGAGGATCTTGGCCCAGCCTTGCAGATCGTCGCGCGTCAGTTCGAGCGCGTTGTGCACCTTGTGCGAAATCTCCGTGGGGAGGTTTTCCTTGACCCAGGCGCGAACTTCTTCGCGGAACTTTTGTTCTTCGGGTGTGAAGCTCAAATCCATGCGTGCCTCGCTGTGTTGATCGGTTCACCGCAGACGCGGTGTGTCTCCGGAACTTCGAGTTTTAGCACGGTCGTGCTGTGAAACGGTGTCCGCGCCGCGACAAGGAAGCGGGCACGGATAATCCCGCCTCCCATGAAGAACATCGTGATCCTGATTTCCGGCGGCGGCTCCAACATGGCGGCCATCGTGCGCGCCGCCGAGGGCGAGCGCTGGGCCGAACGCTTCGGCGCCCGCATTGCCGCCGTGGTGAGCAACAAGGCCGAGGCCGGTGGACTGGCGGTGGCCCAGTCGCACGGCATTGCCACGGACGTGGTGCCGCACAAGGACTTTGCCAGCCGCGAGGCCTTCGACGAGGCGCTGGCACAGAGGGTCGACGCCCACGCGCCGGCGCTGGTGGTGCTGGCCGGGTTCATGCGGATCCTGACGCCGGGCTTCGTGGGCCGCTACGCCGGGCGGCTGGTGAACATCCATCCCTCGCTGCTGCCGGCCTTTGCGGGGCTGCACACGCACCAGCGCGCCATCGACGCGGGCTGCAAGGTGGCCGGCGTCACGGTGCACCAAGTCACCACCGAACTCGACCACGGGCCGATCCTGGCGCAGGCCGTGGTGCCGGTTTTGCCGGACGACACCGCCGCCACGCTGGCCGCGCGGGTGCTCGCGCAAGAGCACCTGTTGTATCCGCGTGCCATTGCTGGATGGCTTGAAGATACATTGAGTCACAAAGCTTAAAGTTGTTTATATTCGCGGGTTTTCGGGAGTGTTGACGTGAAGACCCAATCGTTGCTGTGGACCGCCTTTGGCGCCGCCATTCTGTTGGCGGGCTGCGCCGCGCCGGCGCCCGCACCGGCACCCGCGGCACCCGCGCCGCCGCCGGAACCGGTCTTTCAATGCAGCGCCGACGGTGCCCGCTTTGCCGTGGGCCAGCCCCTGACGCCCCAGCTGGAAGCCGCCGCCCGTGTGCGCGCAGGCGCAGGCACCGTGCGCGTGCTGAAGCCCGGCGAAGCCGCCACCACCGAACTGAACGGCGGGCGGCTCAATCTCGATGTGGATGCACGCAACCGCGTGAGCGACGTCCGCTGCGGTTGACGCTTTCATTGCTATAAAAAGATAGCAAACTGTTGAGGATGGGCGTGCGTATGCCGCCCGTCCAGCAGGTCAGATCGGCGTGAAGCGTTGCTGCGGCACGCCATCGATTTCGATGCTTTCGCCAAACATGGCGGCCGGGCGGACCCAGAGTCCGTGGGCGCCGTACAAGGCGCGGTACAGCGTCATCGGCTCCAGCGTCTCGCTGTGGCGCACGGTGCCGACCACCTCGTATTCGCCGCCCTTGTAGTGACGGTAGCGGCCGGGGGGTGTTTCGATCAGGGGCGGGAGGTCGTTGTCGTTCAATGGGCTTCTTTCAAAAACGGTCGGGCTTGATGTGACAGGAGTCGGATGGATCGCGCTGATTTTGTTCACCTGGTCCGGCTGAGCGAGCATGCCAGCGCGGACGACAGTGCGCGCTATCGACGCAGCGTCGCGGCCTTTGCCGCGCTCGGCTATGTGTGGGTGCTGGGCTGCCTTGGACTTGCGCTGGGCCTGATTGTCTGGGTGCTTTCGTCGATCCGGGCGGAGCGCTTCAGCTTCACGCGCGGCTGGGTGCTGCTTTTTGCCGGCGGCCTGCTCTGGGCCACGCTGCGCGCGCTCTGGGTTCGCTTTGACGAGCCCGAGGGCGTGGAACTGCAGCGCGAGGACGCGCCCGCGCTGTTCGAGGCGCTGGACCGCATTCGCGGCAAGATCAAGGGACCGCCGGTCCACCACGTCTACCTGGACGACGAATTCAATGCCAGCATTCGCCAGGTGCCACGCTTCGGCCTGTTCGGCGGCGCCATCAATTCGCTGAGCATCGGGCTGCCGTTGCTGATGATGCTCGACCGGCGGCGCCTGCTGTCGGTGCTGGCGCACGAGTACGGTCACCTGCGCGGCAACCACGGCAAGCTGAGCGCGTGGATCTACCGCACGCGGCTGTCCTGGCTCAAGCTCGATGCCAACCTGCAGCGCAGCGAAGGCGTGATGGCGGTGTTCTCGCAGGCCTTCTTCCGCTGGTATTTCCCGCGCTTTGCCGCCAAGACCTTCGCGTTGGCCCGCCAGGACGAGTACGAGGCCGACCGCATCTCGGGCCGTTTGCTCGGCACGTCGGTGGCCGCCGCGGCACTGACCGAAATTGCCATCAAAGGCAACTGGTACGCCAACGAGTTCTGGCCCTGGCACTGGTCCCGCGCCGAGCACGACCCGCAGCCGCCGGGCCCGTTCTCGGCGCTGCGCAAGCGGGTGCGCACGCCGCCGAGCGACGAATTCGCGCGCCAGGCCCTGCGCGACGCCCTGCGCCGCGTGAGTGACCTGGACGACACCCACCCCGTGTTGCGCGACCGGCTCGAGGCGCTGCAGCAGAAGGCGGCGCTGCCCGATTGGTCGCAACGCTCTGCGCTCGAGTTGCTGGACGACCGCAAGAAGTGGATCGAGTACTTCGACAACCGCTGGCGCCGCGCCCATGCGGCCGACTGGAAGCAGCACCATGCGCACCGCTCGCGCATCCGCGAGCGCATTCTGGCGCTGGCCGCCCGCGGCGAGCACAACACGCCTGACGAGATGGTCGAGTGGGCTGATTCCGAACGGCGGCTCGATCCAGCCGCGCCGGTGCGCGTGCGCTACGAAAGCGCCCTGCGGATCGCGCCGGAGCATCCGGGCGCGCTGCGCGGCCTGGCGCAGATGCTCCCCGCCAGCGACCGCGAGGCCCGCCTTGCCGTGCTCGAGCGGCTGCATGACTCGGGCGCCGCCAGCCGCTGGTGGGCCGCCCGCAGCGCGGTCGGTTCGCTGGAAGACCCTGACGCGGGTCCGCACGACGAAGAGGCGCTTAAACTGTGGCGCGGCCGGCTCAAGGAAGCGGAGGAGGCGGAGGAACGCGCCTGGGAGGAGATCACCGGCACGCCGTTCTTCAGCCAGATTGCGCGGCACGACCTGAACGACTACGAACTGGGCGAGTTGCGCGCCGACCTCGTGCGCTGCCTGCCCGCCTCGCGGGCCTGGCTGGTGCGCAAGACCCTGCGCGAGTTTCCTTGGCGCCGTGCCTATATCGTCTTCGTCGACCTGCCGGGGCTGGACGACGACGACCGCTGGCAGATGTGCCGCCAGCTGGAGCAGACGCTCACGCTGCCGGGCGCCGCGCTGGTGCTGTGGGCGGGCCATTCGCCCACGGTGCAGGACATCGAACGGCACGCCTTCGGCGAGGTCTGGGCGCGCGTCGCATAGCCTTTTGAGGGGCGGCGGCCGCCGGGGGTCGGCTGGCTGAGACAATGGGGGGATGCACCCCAAAGCCCTGTTGGAGGCCACCGCCGATCTGGTCGGCCTTGTCCTGAAATTCGATCACCCGGCCGACCAGGTCGTTTCGCGCTTTTTCCGCGACCACCGCGAGTTCGGCCCGCGCGAGCGTGCGACGCTCGCCGAAACCGTCTACACCGTGCTTCGCAAGAAGCTGCTGTTCGACCACCTCTCGCCTTCGGGCTCCGGTTCCAAGGAACGCCGCATGGCGATCCTGGGCTTTCACGGCCCACGCGATTTCCTGAAGAGCGCACTGAACGACACCGAGAAGCGCTGGCTCGACAACTGCGACGCCGTCAAGCCGGACGACCTGCTCGAGCGCCATCGCCACAACCTGCCCGAATGGCTGGTCGCGCCGCTCAAGGCACAGCTGGGCGACGGCTTCTGGCCGCTCGTTGAAAGCTTGCAGCAGCCCGCACCGCTCGATTTGCGCGTCAACGCGCTGACCGACAAGCGGGCGGAAGTGAAGGCGGAGCTTGCGAAGGCTGCTATCAAATCTGTAGTAACTCCGTTTTCGCCCTGGGGCTTGCGCATCGAAGGCAAGCCGGCGCTGACCAAGCTCGACGCCTTTGCCCGCGGCGCCATCGAGGTGCAGGACGAAGGCTCGCAGCTGCTTGCACTGCTGCTGGACGCGAAGCGTGGCGAAATGGTCGTCGATTTTTGCGCCGGCGCGGGCGGCAAGACGCTCGCCATTGGCGCCACGATGCGCAACACCGGGCGCTTGTATGCGTTCGACACGTCGGCGCACCGGCTCGACGCGCTCAAGCCGCGGCTGGCGCGCAGCAAGCTGTCGAACGTGCATCCGGCCGCCATTGCGCACGAGCGCGACGACCGCATCAAGCGCCTGGCGGGCAAGATCGACCGCGTGCTGGTGGACGCGCCATGCTCGGGTCTGGGCACGCTGCGGCGCAACCCGGACCTGAAATGGCGCCAGTCGCTCAAGTCGGTGGGGGAACTGACGGTCAAGCAGACAGCCATCCTGCAAAGTGCTTCCCGCTTGGTGAAATCGGGCGGGCGTCTGGTTTACGCCACGTGCAGCGTACTGCCTGAGGAAAACGAGGCCATTGCTGAAGCCTTCAGCGCCGCCAACCCCGATTTCGAGCTGGTTGAGGCCGCGGAACTGCTGCAAGGCCTCAAAGTGGAGGGTTCCGAGGCGCTGTGCGCTGGCGGGGAGACCGGCCGGCGCTATCTGCGCCTGTGGCCGCACCGCCATTCCACCGACGGTTTCTTTGCCGCAGTGTGGAACCGCAAATAGGCGCGCTACTCCAAATGAGGGTTAATCTGCGCTTTTATTGAAGGTTTAAGGGCCTGTTTCAGGCTCGCCCCTTTAAAATCGCGGGTTACCTTAAGGCTGCACCTTCGTGTGGCCATGGAGTACCTGACTCAATGTTGCTTCCTGAATCCGCCGTTCTTGACGCGGCCATCCAATGGCTCGGACACGGCCTCTGGGACCTCGCTTGGTGGCAAGTCGTGTTGTACACGCTCGTTACCACGCACATCACGATCGCCGCGGTCACCATCTTCCTGCACCGGACGCAAACGCACCGGGCCATGGACCTGGGCCCGATTCCTTCGCATTTTTTCCGCTTCTGGCTGTGGCTTGGCACCGGCATGGTGACCAAGGAATGGGTGGCGATTCACCGCAAGCACCACGCCAAGTGCGAAACCGTCGACGACCCGCACAGCCCGCAGGTCAAGGGCATCGACGAAGTGCTCTGGCGCGGCGCCGAGCTGTACCGCAAGGAGTCGAAGAACAAGGAAACGATGGAGCGCTACGGTCACGGCACGCCGGATGACTGGATCGAGCGCAACCTGTACACGCGTTACAGCTGGCAGGGCGTCGGCCTGATGCTGGTGATCAACCTGGCGCTGTTCGGCACGCTCGGCATGGCCGTGTGGGCGGTGCAGATGCTGTGGATTCCCATCACTGCAGCCGGCATCATCAACGGCATTGGCCACTACTGGGGCTACCGCAACTTCGAGGCGCAGGACGCCAGCCGCAACATCATGCCTTGGGGCCTGATCATTGGCGGTGAAGAGCTGCACAACAACCACCACACGTACCCGACCTCGGCCAAGTTCTCGGTCAAGAAGTACGAATTCGACATTGGCTGGGTCTACATCCAGGTGTTCCAGAAGCTGGGCTGGGCCAAGGTCAAGAAGGTGCCGCCGAAGATGCAGATGGGCGACATCCAGCCCGTGGCCAACGAGAAGACGCTTGAGGCTGTCATTGCCAACCGCTATGAAGTGATGGCTGGCTATGCGCGCGAAATGCGCCATGCCACCAGCCTGGAGCTGGAAGCGCTGAAGACCAAGGGCGGCGACCTGTCGGCGCTCAAGGCTGCCAAGCGCTGGCTTCACCGTGACGACGACAAGGTGCCTGCGTCGGCCCGCACGCATGTTGTGCAGGCCCGCGCTGCCCACCCGGTGCTCGACAAGATGGTGACGATGCGCGAAGAGCTGCGCCAGCTCTGGTTGAACACCTCGCAGTCGCGCGAGCAACTGGCGGCCGATCTGGCGGCCTGGTGCCACCGTGCGGAAGCCAGCGGCATTGCCGGTCTGCGCGACTTCTCGACCCGCCTGCGTTCGGCGCGCGCCTGACGCGAAAGTCCCACGGCGAGAGCCCGGCACTCACTGAAAAGCCGGCCTTGATGGCCGGCTTTTTTACGCCTGGAATTCCTGTGGCGCCTTTGTTTCTTTTCAGTAGCAGAAGCGACAAAAACGGCAGGCAACAAAAAACCCGCTGGGTAAGCAGCGGGTTTTTTGATGGGGGAAACCGAGGCTGAATTACTTCAGCTTGATTTCCTTGTATTCGACGTGCTTGCGCGCCTTCGGGTCGAACTTCATGATCGACATCTTTTCAGGCATCGTCTTCTTGTTCTTGCTGGTCGTGTAGAAGTGGCCGGTACCCGCAGTGGATTCCAGCTTGATCTTTTCGCGTCCGCCTTTGCTCGTTGCCATGATTCAGCTCCTTAAGCTTGGCCGCGTGCGCGCAGGTCTGCGAGCACGGCGTCGATACCGTTCTTGTCGATCAGGCGCAGGGCAGCGCTCGAAACGCGCAGGCGAACCCAGCGGTTTTCTGTTTCGACCCAGAAACGGCGATATTGCAGGTTCGGCAGGAACCGGCGCTTGGTTTTGTTGTTGGCGTGGGAAACATTGTTTCCGACCATCGGGCCTTTGCCCGTTACGTCGCATACGCGTGCCATGAGGACACTCTTTCTTGAACAGCTGGCACCGCTTGCAACAGGAAAGTCGCAGGGTGTTTTGCAGCTTGACCTCGCCAGAAACGGGTGGCGGTACCCCGACTTTGCCGCAACCTGCCCCTCGTTGAAGGGTGGCCGTATTTCGGCAAAGCCTCAGATTATAGCCCTTTCGGGCTGAGCTGGCCTAGAGCGTGCCGTCTTGCTCCAGAAACCGCTGTGCGTCCAACGCTGCCATGCAGCCCGTGCCGGCGCTGGTGATGGCCTGGCGGTACACGTTGTCCTGCACGTCGCCGGCGGCGAAGACGCCCGGAATGCTGGTCATCGTGGCAAAGCCTTGCAGGCCCGAGCGCGTCAGGATGTAGTTGTCCTTCATGTCCAGCTGGCCCTGGAAGATGTCGGTGTTGGGGTGGTGCCCGATGGCAATGAAGCAGCCCTTGAGGTTGATGTCCTCGGTGGCGCCGGTCTGCGTGCTCTTCACGCGGATGCCTATCACGCCGGTGTTGTCGCCCAGCACCTGGTCGAGTTCGCTGTGCAGCTTCAGCACGATCTTGCCTTCGGCCACTTTTTCCATCACCTTGTCGATGAGGATGGGCTCGGCGCGGAACTTGTCCCGGCGGTGTACCAAGGTGACTTTGTTGGCGATGTTGGCCAGATACAGCGCTTCTTCCACGGCCGTGTTGCCGCCACCGATCACGCAGACTTCCTGCTCGCGGTAGAAGAATCCGTCGCAGGTGGCGCAGGCCGAGACGCCGCGGCCCATGAACTTTTCTTCGGAGTCCAGGCCAAGGTACTTGGCCGACGCGCCTGTCGCAATGATCAGCGAATCGCAGGTGTAGGTGGCGCTGTCGCCGGTCAGCGTGAAGGGGCGCTTGCTCAGGTCGACCTTGTTGATGTGGTCGAACACGATCTGCGTGTTGAAGCGCTCGGCGTGCTCTAGAAAGCGCTGCATCAGCTCGGGGCCTTGCACGCCGTGGACGTCGGCCGGCCAGTTGTCGACCTCGGTGGTGGTCATCAGCTGGCCGCCCTGGGCGATGCCGGTGATGAGCAGGGGCTTCAGGTTTGCGCGGGCCGCGTAGACGGCGGCGGTGTAGCCGGCGGGGCCGGAGCCGAGAATCAAAACCTTGGCGTGTTGGGGTGCGGACATGAGTAGAAAACCTAGGATGGACGCTGCATCAGCGTGTACATTTTCAGGGTGGTAGCGATATATATGGAGTATCACTGCCCGGTTCAACACCGGGTAAACGGTGTTTTCAATGCGCGCGATTGTAGTAATCCATGGGCTCGTCTTTCGGGTTGCGCCGTGCGCTGTCTCAGGGATTGTTAAATGTCGATGCTGTCCAACCTCGAATTGCTTCGGCGCGTTCCTTTGTTCGCGTCGCTGACGGCCACACAGTCTGCAAGCATCGCGGACGCGATCATCAAGAAGCGCTTCAAGCGTGGGGAAATGGTTGTCGAGCAGGGCAAGAAGTCCGACGCGCTCTACATCATCCTGACAGGCCGCGCGCGTGTCACCAGCGCCGACAGCCGCGGGCGCGAGGTCATTCTGGCCACGCTGCATCCCGGTGACTACCTGGGCGAGATGAGCCTGATCGACGACGAGCCGCATTCGGCCACCGTGCGCACCGAAATCCAGTGCGACGTGCTCATGCTGGGCCGCGACGCCTTCGCGCGATGCCTGCCCGAAAACTCCTCCATGGCCTACAACATCATGCGTGGCCTGGTGCAGCGACTGCGCCACGCCGACCGCAAGATCGAGTCGCTGGCGCTGATGGACGTGTATGGTCGCGTGGCCCGCTCGCTGCTCGAGTTCGCCATCGAGGACGGCGCCGGCAACCTCAAGGTGCGCGACAAGATCTCGCGCCAGGATCTGGCCAAGATGGTTGGCGCCTCGCGCGAAATGGTGAGCCGCGTGATGAAGGACCTCGAAGAGCGCGGTTTCGTGCAGACCCAGGAAGACGGGTCGATGATCGTCAAGGAGCGGCTCCTGTCCCTCGCCTGAGCCTGCGGGTCGGGCCCCGCCGCTGGCGGCCCCGGCCTTTTGTTGTAGTGTTCGTGCCTCCGGCCCCTGTTTTACTGGGCCGGTTGCCGTGTTTTTCATGACCTATTCGCTCAATACGCTTCAATCTTCTTCTGCCGCCGAGGGCCAACCTGTGCGCGCTCGCGCCATGCGCTTCGCCCACGAAATCACACTGATCGCAGGATTCGCAGCGTTGTTGTTCTGGCTGCTCGCCATGCTGAGCTTCACACCTTCGGATGCCGCCTGGTCGACCTCCGGCACGGGTGGCGAAATCAAGAACTGGGGCGGCCGCATCGGCGCCTGGCTTGCCGATGGCAGCTATTTTCTTGCGGGTTACTCCGTCTGGTGGTGCCTGGCCGCCGGGCTGCGCGCCTGGCTCTCGTCGCTGGCCGGCTGGCTGCGCGGCGGTGAACACGCGCCGGCGGTCGAGCAGGCCCCGCGCGGGCGCTTCAACCGCAGCCGCGTCGCGTTCTGGTTCGGCCTTGTGCTGCTGCTGTGCGCGAGCGCCGTGCTCGAATGGTCGCGCCTGTACCGCCTCGAAGGCCATCTGCCGGGTTCCGGCGGTGGTGCGCTGGGTGTGCTCGTGGGGCCGTCCAGCGTGCGCTGGATGGGCTTCACCGGCTCGGCGCTGATGGCCATTGCCGGTGGCGTGATCGGTTCGGCGCTGGTGTTCCGCTTCTCGTGGAGCCTGATTGCCGAGCGCATCGGTGCGCGTGCCTATTCGTTGTTCGAGTCGCGCCGCGAAAAGCGCGAAATGGCCGCAGACATCGCCCTGGGCAAGCAGGCCGCCCGCGAGCGCGCCGGCGACGAAGAGCCGGTGCCCGCGCCGCGCGCAAAAAAGACGCGCGCCGCCAAGGAGGCCACGTTCGGCGACACAAGCCCGCAGGAGCCGAGCTTCGACGACGAAGAGGAAGAGGCGGCCTTCGATCCGCCCCCGAAGCGCCGCGCCCCGTCCCCGCCGGTGCAGATCGAACCCGCGATGACCGAGGTGCCCAAGAGCGACCGCGTCGTCAAGGAGCGCCAGAAACCGCTCTTCAAGGAGCTGCCGGACAGCAAGTTGCCGCAGGTCGACCTGCTCGACGCCGCGCAGGTGCGCCAGGAAACGGTGTCCTCCGACACGCTCGAGATGACCTCGCGCATGATCGAGAAGAAGCTCAAGGACTTCGGCGTCGAGGTGCGCGTGGTGCTGGCCTCGCCCGGCCCCGTGATCACTCGCTACGAGATCGAGCCCGCCACCGGCGTCAAGGGCTCGCAGATCCTGGGCCTGGCCAAGGACCTGGCGCGCTCGCTCTCGCTGGTGTCGATCCGTGTGGTCGAGACCATCCCGGGCAAGAACTACATGGCGCTCGAACTGCCGAACGCCAAGCGCCAGTCGATCAAGCTCAGCGAAATCCTGGGCTCGCAGATCTACAACGAAGCCAAGTCGATGCTCACCATGGGCCTCGGCAAGGACATCATCGGCAACCCCGTGGTGGCCGACCTCGCCAAGATGCCGCACGTGCTGGTGGCCGGTACCACCGGCTCGGGCAAGTCGGTGGGCATCAACGCGATGATTCTGTCGCTGCTCTACAAGGCCGAGGCACGCGACGTTCGCCTGCTCATGATCGACCCGAAGATGCTTGAAATGTCGGTCTACGAAGGCATTCCGCATTTGCTGGCGCCCGTGGTCACCGACATGCGCCAGGCCGCGCACGGCCTGAACTGGTGCGTGGGCGAAATGGAGCGACGCTACAAGCTCATGAGCAAGCTCGGCGTGCGCAACCTGGCCGGCTACAACACCAAGATCGACGAAGCCAAGGCGCGCGAGGAGTTCATCTACAACCCCTTCAGCCTCACGCCCGACGACCCGGAGCCGCTCAAGCGCGAGCCGCACATCGTGGTGGTCATCGACGAGCTGGCCGACCTGATGATGGTGGTCGGCAAGAAGATCGAAGAGCTCATCGCCCGCCTCGCGCAGAAGGCGCGCGCTGCCGGCATCCACCTGATTCTTGCCACGCAGCGGCCCAGCGTCGATGTGATCACCGGCCTCATCAAGGCCAACATTCCGACCCGCATCGCGTTTTCAGTGGGCTCGAAGATCGACAGCCGCACCATCCTGGATCAAATGGGCGCCGAGGCGCTGCTGGGCATGGGCGACATGCTCTACATGGCCAGCGGCACGGGCCTGCCGATTCGCGTGCACGGCGCCTTCGTGAGCGACGAGGAAGTACACCGCGTGGTGGCCTACCTGAAGAGCCAGGGCGAGCCCGACTACATCGAAGGCGTGCTCGAAGGTGGCACGGTCGACGGCGACGGTGACGGCGACATGCTCGGCAGCGGCGATGCCGAAAAAGACCCGATGTACGACCAGGCCGTGGAGGTCGTGCTGAAGAACCGCAAGGCCAGCATCTCGCTGGTGCAGCGCCACCTGAAGATCGGCTACAACCGCGCCGCGCGGCTGGTCGAGGACATGGAAAAGGCCGGCCTGGTCAGCGCCATGAGCGGCAGCGGCCAGCGCGAAATTCTGGTGCCGGCGCGCGCGTCGGAGTAATTGACTCCGGGGCTTTTGCGAATTCGGTTACGTGCTGAAAGGCAATTTGCAAAAGCGCCACTCGGCATTGCAAATCTTCATCCAGACCTACACCTGCCGCAATTCGCGGCGGTTAGGGTCGAAGTCAATTGCTACAGCTATTCAGAGGAATTCAAATTGAAATTGCGTCATTGGCTATTGATCAGCCTCCTGTGCTCCGCCAACGCGTGGGCCGGCGGGCTTGAAAGCCTCGAAACCTTCGTGAAGACCGTCAAGTCGGGCCGCGCCGACTTCACCCAGACCGTGACTGCCCCGTCGCGCGAAGGGCAGCCCGGCCGCACCAAGACCTCGACCGGCACCTTCGAATTTCAGCGCCCCGGCAAGTTCAAGTTCGACTACCAGAAGCCCTTTGCGCAAAGCATCGTGGCCGACGGCAAGACGCTGTGGCTGTACGACGCCGACCTGAACCAGGTCACGCAGCGCACGCAGGCGCAGGCGCTGGGCTCCACGCCTGCCGCGCTGATTGCCGCGGCGCCCGATCTGCGCGCCCTGCAGGCCGATTTCACGCTGGACGCCGCGCCCGAGCGCGACGGGCTGCAGTGGGTCAAGGCCACGCCGAAGAACAAGGACGGCCAATTGCAAAGCGTGCAGGTCGGCTTCCAGGGCGACGCGCTGGCGGCGCTCGAAATTCTCGACAGCTTCGGCCAGCGCTCGGTGCTCAAGTTCAGCAAGGTCGAAGTGAACCCGTCGATGCCGGCGAGCGTGTTCGAATTCAAGGCGCCCGCCGGCGCCGATGTCGTGAAGCAATAGTCGAAGAGCGCAACCCCAAAGCAACCGACCCGTCCGTTTGGCCTCTACCGCCCACCAACCCCTCGCCGAACGCCTGCGCCCCAAGACGCTGGGCGAAGTGATCGGCCAGCAGCATCTGCTGGGCCCGGGCATGTCGCTGCGCATCGCCTTCGAGTCGGGGCAGCCGCATTCCTGCATCCTCTGGGGGCCGCCGGGCACCGGCAAGACGACGATTGCGCGGCTCATGGCCGACTCGTTCGACGCGCAGTTCCTCAGCATCAGCGCGGTGCTCGGCGGCGTGAAGGACATCCGCGAAGCGGTCGATCGCGCCACCTCTGCGCGCGACGGCCTGGAGCAGCGGCGCACCATCGTCTTCGTGGACGAGGTGCACCGCTTCAACAAGAGCCAGCAGGACGCCTTTCTGCCGCACGTGGAATCGGGCCTGTTCACCTTCATCGGCGCAACCACCGAGAACCCGTCGTTCGAAGTCAACTCCGCGTTGCTGTCGCGCGCCGCGGTGTATGTGTTGCAGTCGCTCAACGAAGACGACCTCAAGCAGATCGTGGTGCGCGCACAGGTCATCCAGGCCGTGCCCGGCATCGAGGCCCCGGCGGTCGACCGCCTCGTGGCCTATGCCGACGGCGATGCGCGCCGCCTGCTCAACACGCTCGAAACCCTCGCCGTTGCCGCGCACGCCGAGAAGCTGGACAACATCGCCGACGAGTGGCTGCTGCGTGTGCTAGGTGAGCGCATGCGCCGCTACGACAAGGGCGGTGAGCAGTTCTACGACACCATCAGCGCGCTGCACAAGTCGGTGCGCGGCAGCGACCCCGACGCCGCGCTCTATTGGTTCGTTCGCATGCTCGACGGCGGCGCCGACCCGCGCTACATGGCGCGCCGGCTGGTGCGCATGGCCAGCGAAGACATCGGCCTGGCCGACCCGCGTGCGCTGCGCCTGGCGCTCGATGCCGCCGAGGTCTATGAGCGGCTGGGTACCCCTGAAGGGGAATTGGCGCTGGCCGAATGCGTGGTGTACCTGGCGATCGCGCCCAAGTCGAACGCCGTCTACAAGGCCTACAACGCGGTGCGCGCGCTGATCAAGAAGGACAGCACGCGCCCGGTGCCGATGCACCTGCGCAACGCACCCACCAAGCTCATGAAGGAGCTCGACTACGGCAAGGGCTACCGCTATGCGCACGACGAGGAGGGCGGTTTCGCCGCCGGCGAGCGCTACCTTCCCGACGGGCTGGAAGGCCAGGTTTTCTATGAACCCGTGGACCGCGGACTCGAGATTCGCATCGGCGAGAAGCTGCGCGAACTGCGCAAGCTGAACGCGCAAGGCAACGACTGATACTGACTTGCAACATGCCCGCAAAGCGTGCATGACCCCACGCCCATACAGCATGGGCTGAGCGGGTAAACCCCGGTCAACGCGCACCAAATCGGCGCCGGGCCATGACTACAATCCCGCCCACTAATCCGCCAGCGACACATGTTGGCTGGTTTTTTGCTTGTCATGCCAAGGGCGCCAAACCGGTGCCTCGGTGGATGAATGGCACCCCCGCAAACGGTGCAACACATAGGAAAACGCGATATGGACATTTTGCTGCAGCAGATCATCAACGGTCTGGTTCTCGGCAGCATGTATGCCTTGATAGCCTTGGGCTACACCATGGTGTACGGCATCATCAACCTGATCAACTTTGCACACGGAGAGGTATTGATGGTGGGGGCTCTGACGAGCTGGACCATCATCGGGCTCATGAAGGAAGGCATGCCCAACACACCGGGCTGGATCGTTCTGATCATTGCGCTGATCATTGCCTGCATCGTTGCGGCAACCCTGAATTTCGTGATCGAGAAGGTGGCCTACCGGCCGCTGCGCAACAGCCCCAAGCTCGCGCCGCTCATCACCGCCATCGGCATGTCGATCCTGCTGCAGACGCTGGCCATGATCATCTGGAAGCCGACCAACAAGGCCTACCCCAACCTGCTGCCCACCGACCCCATTCATGTGGCCGGCGCGGTGATTTCGCCCACGCAGGTGATGATCCTGAGCGTCACGGCGTTCTCGCTGGTGGTGCTCATGTGGCTGGTGAACTACACCAAGCTCGGCCGCGCGATGCGCGCCACGGCGGAGAACCCGCGCGTTGCCGCGCTGATGGGCATTCGCCCCGACATGGTGATCTCGGCCACCTTCATCATCGGCGCCGTGCTCGCGGCCATTGCCGGTGTGATGTATGCGTCGAACTACGGCATCGCGCAACACGCGATGGGCTTCCTGCCCGGCCTGAAGGCCTTCACGGCGGCCGTGTTCGGCGGCATCGGCAACCTGGCCGGCGCGGTGGTCGGCGGCATCCTGCTGGGGCTCATCGAGGCCATCGGCTCGGGCTACATCGGCACCATCACCGGTGGCGTGCTGGGCTCCAACTACAGCGACATCTTCGCGTTCATCGTGCTGATCGTCATGCTCACCCTGCGACCGTCGGGCCTGCTCGGCGAACGCGTGGCGGACCGCGCCTAAGGAGCAGCGAATCATGAAGAACAGCAAGAACCTCGCTCTCTACGTCATTGGCGCAATCGCCGTGCTCGCGCTGCCGCTGCTGCTGCAACTGCAGGGCAATGCCTGGGTGCGCATCGCCGACATCGCACTGCTCTACGTGCTGCTGGCCCTGGGCCTGAACATCGTGGTCGGCTATGCCGGTCTGCTCGACCTGGGCTACGTGGCCTTCTTCGCGGTGGGGGCCTACCTCTATGCGCTGATGGGCTCGTCGCACCTGACCGAAACCTTCCCCTGGTTCGCGCAGATGTTCCCGAACGGGCTGCACACGTCGCTGCTGATCGTGGTGCCGCTGGCGCTGGTGGTGGCGGGCTGTCTGGGCGTGCTGCTCGGCGCGCCCACGCTCAAGCTGCGCGGCGACTACCTGGCCATCGTGACGCTCGGGTTCGGCGAAATCATTCGCGTGTTCCTGAACAACCTGGACCAGCCCGTCAACATCACCAACGGTCCGAAGGGCATCACGGCCATCGACTCCATCAAGTTCTGGGGCCTGGACCTGGGCAAGGCATGGAAGTTCGACGGCTTCACGGTGTCTTCGGTGTCGCTGTACTACTACCTGTTCCTGGCGCTGGTGATCGCCACCGTGATCATTTCGCACCGCCTGCAGAAGTCGCGCATCGGGCGCGCCTGGATGGCCATTCGCGAAGACGAAATCGCGGCCAAGGCCATGGGTATCAACACCCGCAACATGAAGCTGCTGGCATTCGGTATGGGCGCGAGCTTTGGCGGCGTGTCGGGGTCGATGTTCGCGGCCTTCCAGGGCTTCGTGTCGCCCGAGTCCTTCAGCCTGATGGAGTCGGTGATGATTGTCGCGATGGTCGTGCTCGGCGGCATCGGCCACCTGCCCGGCGTCATTCTGGGTGCGGTGCTGCTGGCCGCGCTGCCCGAAGTGCTGCGCTACGTGGCCGGCCCGCTGCAGTCGCTCACCGGCGGTCGTCTCGACTCGTCCATCCTGCGCCAGCTCTTCATTGCGCTGGCCATGATCATCATCATGCTGGTGCGCCCGCGCGGCCTGTGGCCGTCACCGGAGCACGGCAAGACGCTGACCAAGAAAGGCGGCGTGCCCGTCGATCCGGCCCACGCGGCCGTGGCCCCCGGCTCGCTGCAAACACATGCGCCGGGCATCGACACGCCGGCCGACCAGTTGCCGGGTGCCGCTTCGCGTCCCATGTCGATCAATCCGTGAACGCCGAAGGACCCATCCACATGACGACGACAACGGACACCATCCTCGACGTGCGCGGCATCTCCAAGCGCTTTGGCGGCTTGCAGGCGCTCTCCGACGTGGGCATCACCATCAAGCGCGGCCAGGTCTACGGACTGATTGGCCCCAACGGCGCGGGCAAGACCACGTTCTTCAACGTGATCACCGGCCTTTACACGCCCGACAGCGGCACCTTCGAGCTGGCCGGCAAGCCCTACCAGCCGACGGCCGTGCACGAAGTGGCCAAGGCCGGCATTGCGCGCACCTTCCAGAACATTCGCCTGTTCGCCGAAATGACGGCGCTCGAAAACGTGATGGTCGGGCGGCACATTCGCACGAGCTCGGGCGTATTCGGCGCCATGCTGCGCACCGGCAGCTTCAAGGCCGAAGAAAAAGCCATTGCCGATCGCGCGCACGAACTGCTCGACTACGTGGGCATCGGCAAGTTCGCCGACTACAAGGCGCGCACGCTGTCGTACGGCGACCAGCGCCGCCTGGAAATTGCGCGCGCTCTGGCGACCGACCCGCAGCTCATTGCGCTGGACGAGCCCGCCGCGGGCATGAATCTGACCGAGAAGGTCGCGTTGCGAGAGCTGATCGACCGCATCCGCCGCGACAACCGCACCATCCTGATCATCGAACACGACGTCAAGCTCATCATGGGCCTGTGCGACCGCGTCACCGTGCTGGACTACGGCAAGCAGATTGCCGAAGGCACGCCCTCGGACGTGCAGAAGAACGAGAAGGTGATCGAGGCTTACCTCGGCACCGGAGGCCACTGACATGAGCACCGCAACCATGAGCGAACAAGAAACCATGTCGAACGCCGCGCAGGCCAAGGCGACCGGCAAGACGCTGTTGAAAGTCAGCGGCCTGAAGGTGGGCTACGGCGGCATCCAGGCCGTGAAGGGCGTGGACTTCGAGGTGCGCGAGGGCGAGCTGGTCTCGCTGATCGGCTCCAACGGCGCTGGCAAGACCACCACCATGAAGGCCATCACCGGCACGCTGCCGGCCGGGGCGGGCCACATCGAGTTCATGGGCCGCAGCATCAAGGGCCGCGGCGCCTGGGACCTGGTGGGCGAGGGCCTGGTGATGGTGCCGGAAGGCCGTGGCGTGTTCACGCGCATGACCATCACCGAGAACCTGCAGATCGGCGCCTACATCCGCAAGGACAAGGCCGAGATTGCCAAGGACATGGAGCGCGTGTTCGTCACGTTCCCGCGCCTGCGCGAGCGCAAGGACCAGCTGGCCGGCACCATGTCGGGCGGCGAGCAGCAGATGCTGGCCATGGGCCGCGCGCTGATGGCGCGCCCCAAGGTGCTACTGCTGGACGAGCCCACCATGGGCCTGTCACCCATCATGTGCGACAAGATCTTCGAGGTGGTGCAGACCGTGGCGTCGCAGGGCGTGACCATCCTGCTGGTGGAGCAGAACGCCAACCGCGCGCTGCAGCTGGCCGATCGCGGCTACGTGATGGAGTCGGGCCTGATCACCATGAACGGTGAAGCCAAGGCCCTGCTGAGCGACCCGCGCGTGCGCGCCGCCTACCTGGGCGAATAGTCAGTCGACCTTAGCGCCGGTGGACTTGACCACCGCTTCGTACTTGGAGAGCTCGCTCTTCATGAACGCACCGAACTGCTCCGGCGAGCTGGCCACCGGCTCCGCCAGCAGGCCGGCGAAGCGGGTCTTCGTTTCCGGCGCGTTCAGCGCGGCCACGAACGCCTGGTTGAGCTTCACGACCACGTCGTGCGGCGTGCCGGCCGGTGCCACCAGGCCCCACCATGTGTCGATCGAGAAGCCTTTGAGCGTGTCCGCGATGGGCGGCACGTCGGGCAGGGCGCTGCTGCGCTGCAGCGTGGTGACGGCAATGGCCTTCAGCTTGCCCGAGCGTATGTTCGGCGCGGCCGTGGCAAGGTTGTCGAAGTTGAAGTCGACCTGGCCCGAGATCAGCGCCAGCTGCGCCGGGCTGCCGCCGTTGTACGGAATGTGCAGCGCGAAGATGCCCGCTTCCTTCTTGAACAGCTCGCCCGCCAGGTGCCCGGCGCTGCCGTTGCCGCCGCTGCCGTAGTTGAGCTTGGCGGGGTTGGCCTTGGCATAGCGGATGAGGTCGGCCACGGTGTTGATGTTCAGGCGCCTGGCCGTGTCGGCGTTCATCACCAGCACGTTGGGCACGCGCACCATCTGCGTGATGGGTGCGAAGTCGGTCGCGGCGTTGAACGGGATCTTGCTGTACAGCCAGGGGTTCACCGCGTTGGTGGCGGTGGCCGCAATGCCGATCGTCAGGCCGTCGGCGGGCGCCTTGGCCACGATGTCGGCACCGATGTTGCCGCCCGCGCCGGGCTTGTTGTCGATGATGACCGGGCCCAGCGTGTCCTTCACGCGCTCGGCCAGGATGCGCGCGGTGTTGTCGATCGGGCCGCCCGCCGCGTAGGGCACCACCAGGCGAATGGGGCGCTGTTGCTGGGCGACGGCATGGCCGCTGCCCATGAGGGCGGTGGCGCTGGCAAGCAGGGTCAGGAGAAAGTGTCTCGTCTTCATTGTTGTTGGCAGGGTCTCGGGAAATTCAGGGAACGGCCTTGTCGGCTTCCGTGGTGAAAGCGTCGGCAAAGAACTCTTCTTCGGGCAGGCCCGCCAGCGCCATGTAGTCGCGCTTGGCCGAGTCGACCACGATGGGGGCGCCGCAGGCATACACCTGGTGGCCCGACAGGTCGGCAAAGTCTTCCAGCACGGCCTGATGGACGAAGCCGGTGCGCCCGGTCCAGTTGTCCTGCGGCGTGGCATTGGAAATGACGGGCACGTAGCGCAGGTGGGGCATGTGCGCCATCTGTTCGCGCAGCCAGGCGTCCATGTACAGGTCTTCCGGGCGGCGCCCGCCCCAGTAGAGCGTCACGGGCCGCGCGATGGCCTTGAACTGCATGTGCTCCAGCAGCGCCTTGATTGGTGCGAAGCCCGTGCCGGAGGCCAGCAGAACCATTGGCTTGTCGGAGTCCTCGCGCAGGAAGAAGCTGCCGAACGGGCCTTCGATGCGAAGAATTTCCTTCTCCTTCATCGTGCCGAACACATGGTCGGTGAACTTGCCGCCGGGCAGGTGGCGCAGGTGCAGCTCGATGCCCGTGCCCGGCACGCCCAGGGTGTGCGGCGCGTTGGCCATCGAATAGCTGCGGCGCGCGCCGTCGCGCAGGATGAACTCCACGTACTGCCCCGCATGAAACTGCAGCGGCTCGCCGGCCGGCAGTTGCAGGCGCACCATCATCACGTCGTGCGACAGGCGCGTGAGGCCCTGCACCCGCACCGGCATCTTGCGGATCGGCATGGCCCCGGCCTCGGTGACCTGGCGCGACTCCAGCACCACGTCGCTTGTGGCGTGGGCGCAGCAGGTCAGCACGAAGCCGGCAAGCTGCTCTTCGGCGCTCAGGGCCTTGCTCTGGTGCGGGCCCAGGGTGACCTCGCCCGAGAGCTTGCGGCACTTGCAGGAGCCGCAGGCTCCGTCCTTGCAGCCATAGGGCAGGCCGATGCCTTGCCGGATGCCGGCCGCGAGGATGGTTTCGTCGCCGTGGACCACGAAATGGCGGCCGCTGGGTTCGACGGTGATGGAAAAGCCCGCGTCGTGCGGCGCTGTAGCGGTCATCGGTATTCTTCTGGGGGTAAAAACTCGTCCCGGCCTGCGTGCAGTGCCGGGATCAACTGAATTCGGACAGGAACCAAGATTTTGCCTTCAATCAATAGCCCCTCCGGCGCCCTGCCGGCGCGGTTCCGCCGCGAGCGCCTTCTGATCGTCGGTTGCGGTGACGTCGGCCAGCGCGTGGCACGCGACCTGCGCGGGCGCATGCAGCTGGTGGCGCTCACGTCGTCGGCCGACCGGGTCGAGGGGCTGCGCAGCGCGGGCATCCGCCCCCTGGTAGGCAACCTGGACGATGCAGCCACCCTGCGCCGACTGGCGGGCATCGCCACGCGGGTGCTGCACCTGGCGCCCCCGGCACGCGACGGCGGCACCGCCTGGTGGCGCGACCAGCGCACCACCGCGCTGGCGCGTGCCTTGCGGCTGCGCTCGGTGCCCTCGAGCTTCGTCTACGGCTCGACCAGCGGCGTGTATGGCAACTGCGAGGGGGCCAGGGTGAGCGAAACCCGTGGCGTGCGGCCCGACACTCCGCGCGCCCACCGCCGCGTGGACGCCGAGCGCGCCGTGCGTTGGCTGGGCCGCAGCGCGGGCGTGCGCGCGAGCATCCTGCGCATTCCGGGCATCTACGCGCCCGACCGCGAGAACGGCACGCCGCGTGCTCGCCTGGAGCGTGGCACGCCGGTGCTGCGGCGCGAGGACGACGTGTACACCAACCACATCCACGCCGACGACCTGGCGCGCGCCTGCGTGGCGGCGCTGTTCCGCGGCAAGCCGCAGCGCATCGTGCATGCCTCGGACGACACCGAGCTGCGCATGGGCGACTACATCGACCTGGCCGCCGACCTGTACGGCATGCCACGCCCGCCACGCGTGGCGCGCGGCGAGGCCGAGCGGCAGTTGCCGGTGCAGCTGTTGAGTTTCATGGGGGAGTCGCGCCTGCTGGACAACACGAGGCTGAAGCGCGAATTGCGCGTGCGCCTGGCGTATCCGACGGTGCACACAGGCCTGATCGGCCGAATCAGCCCGATCGGCCGAATCGGCCCGATAGAGCAAGCCTGACGAAGGAAAGGCTGGCTCCCTTCCAGAGATACCGCGGAACCGGCTCCGCCGGTCCGCAGGTATCGCCCCCGGAAGGGGGAAGGCGAAGCGACACGAAGTGCGCGAAGCCTGGGGGAGAGCCAAATGTGGTGCCGGGGCCGGAATCGCAGATCGGGCTGCAGGCCGCATAAATGCTGGGTTTTTGGAATTGTGAGTCTGCAAGTACCGACAAAGGTACCGACAAATGTCAAAGCGTCCCACGTGTTGCGGAGATGCCGCGTGCCGGTCTCCCTGATGGACAGCTTCCGATCGGCGACACGGCAGATCGTTTGTGTGGCTCTACCCCTGTCTTTGCCTGGCGCATCAGTTCGTCATTCTCCGGTGGGCCAGTCTCAGTGGCTCACTTCACTACTGTTGATGCGATTTGTTGCGTCGAAGTCTGCTTGCACCTCGCTGGGAACCGCATTCTTTTTGGGTACCTTTTCGCGCGGAAACCACGCTCAGTTGGTCAAAATGTAACAATATTGGGCCGTGAACTTGTTGGCGGCGTCCCACATCTGATGAGGGAATATACCCACGAAATGGCCGCTTTCTCCAGCTAAAGTGCAGTTGCGCCGAGCAGGAGTGCTGCAATGCACAATATAATTTAGGAGTTGGACTTGCCCCGAGTCTGTAACAGGAGCGCATCATGATGATCGACAACATTTTGAGTCTGAGGACAGATCCGAAGCTACTCGAAGCTGCTCGGTCGGCCTCCAAAAAGCTCAATCCTCAGGAGATTCTTGAGCAAAAGATCTCATTTGTCTTTGGCTCAATGGGTCGAGACTCGAACATGACAAAAGAGCAGGTTCGTCGATCCATCCTTGAACAAGGCGGCAGCCTTACCTCGAAGTGATACTGCACCTGATAGCCGGTGGGACGGAAAATCATCCGGTCTATCAGGAACTGCAGATCTCGAACAACGAGCGCCAGTACGAGTTTCTTCGCTCGGCAGTCACGGCAGGTATAGAGGTTCGCAAGACCTTCCTGTCAACCCACGTCATCAAAGCGTTGAACTATCACGCGATTGTGTGTCTACACACGAACGCGGGTGAGTTTCGCCCGTGTGAAGTCACCGTAGGCAAACATACCCCGCCTCCCGCCTATTTGGTGGGCGCGTTGATGGATGACTTCGTAAACAGCGTGAATCGAGACTGGGAGAACGCGGACCCGGTTGCACTTGCTGCATATGTGCTCTGGCGCCTCAACCACATTCACCCGTTTATCAATGGAAATGGTCGGACGGCGCGCGCGGCCTGTTACTTTGTCCTGTGTCTGAAGCTCGGTGTCTTGCTCCCCGGAACCAGAATATTGCCCGAGTTGATTAGCAGGGACCGAGACGACTATGTGGTTGCGCTTCGAGCGGCCGATCAAGGGGATATGGCCCCCCTTCACGCGGTCTTGATTAGATTGCTGGAGGAGCAAATCGCGAGTGCTGAACCTCCACCAGCACCCCCACCACGCCGGATTAATCGGCGCCTGCTGAACGCCCGTTTAAACACGAAAAGCAGCAATCACTAGGCCACCTTTCTGCCGCCGTGCTTACGGTCGGCAGTGGCTCATCCGCCGGGCTGCCGTGTCACCAATAGCAGATGCCATTGATGCGGCCGGCGCGCTTCAGGGCGGTAAGCTGTTGCCATGGCGGTTCGCTCTCTCAGCTCTGCATCGGTCGTGCGGCACGAGCACCGCGGCTGGACGCTTTACATCCGCTGGCATCACTCGTTCTGGGGAGCCGCAGAAGGCTGGGTGTGCAAGGCCATCCCTCCGAGCGGCACGGTGCGCGATGCGCTTAGCATCGGCCGCCATAGAACAAGCGCGGATGCGGTCTCGTCCGGCACGGCCTGGATCGATCGCAACATCAGCACTTCAGAGCGGAAGCGAAGTCGGAAATAAACCTGGAGCCGACAGCTCCTCGCCGCGCACTAGGATGCGCGCCATAGCTCGAACGACTACAGCAGCGCCCACTCATACAGTTCCGCCTCGTCAGGTGGAAGCCATTCGACCAGCGGCTACACGAAGAGCAACGGCACCTACGTTGCCCCCAGCCATGCGACCAACCCGAACGGCACGAAGTCGGACAACTGATCGCCGAAGGGCAACACGAACCCGTATACCGGCAAGGAAGGCACTAAGCCTTCCAACTAGAGCGCGCGTGCGCGCTCAGCTACGGCCGCTGAGGTCGCGCGCCGGGCCTGCCGGCTACGTTCGTCTGAGCCGATTCACAAGCCGTTCGGAGGCTGCGATCTCAGCAACGTGTTGCGGGTCTTGGTCGA
The DNA here is from genome assembly GCF_046156345.1 of Variovorax sp. H27-G14. Classification (NCBI taxonomy): domain Bacteria; kingdom Pseudomonadati; phylum Pseudomonadota; class Betaproteobacteria; order Burkholderiales; family Comamonadaceae; genus Variovorax; species Variovorax sp. H27-G14. Next base: position 601,676 of record NZ_JAYLVN010000001.1, on the reverse strand, counting down.
TGTAGTAGGTGCGCCCGATCTTGAGCGGCGGCGGAATGATCCGCCCCTCACGGACCCAAAGCCGCAAAGTGCGCTCGGCTGAAGGAGGAAAAAATGTAGCGCTGCCCAGGCAGTGAGGCGAATCTTCGACTTTATTCCCTACAGCCACCGTTTCGACGCAGGGATATCTGCGCTCAATTGACAGGAGCCAAACCGCTGAGGAAGGCGCTCAAAGAGAGAGCAACAGTTCGCGGCGAGCCTCCCCCGACATCGCGCTCACCTTCAAGACGATTTGAGCAAGAACATCGTCGTCGCAATAGAGGTAAGCGAGTGGCACATCGAGAGCAAGCGCCAGCTGTCTGGCAGTCGCAATTGGAGGCTCATGAATGCCGGTTTCGTAGCGACTCATCCGCGCACTGCTACTGGACTCGTCCAACCCGATCATGACCCCCAGCCGATCCTGGGGAAGGGCGAGCCGCTCTCGGGCTTCACGCAGGCGGGCACCAAAGATTGACTTTGGAGCACGAGAGGCACGCGGAGACATTCTTCGATATTCGAAGAATACAGATACAATTTCTCTACGAAAAACGTAGATGAAGGCGGTATGAAAGTCAGCAATGCATCCAGCCACTTGCACGTAGCTACTCACTGCGGCCGTGCAGTCCTATTCGTGCTGTTGATTGGGGCATCCTGGCCGACCCAAGCGGGAGGGCTTGGCGGAGCGGGTAGTGCTATGGATGGTTTCCAGCAAGGAGTGCGGGAAGCGCAAGGCAAAGGGCAACGCCAAGGGGAAGGGTTCGAAGATGCCTTCCGAACGGACATAAGCTCTGCCGGCAACGACTTGGCACGCTGCTCGTACCGAACCTACGCTGGGTTCGAATTTTCGATCAATGTACGAGGCGGTGGCTTCGATTGCCCAGTTTCGGTGCAAGTCAATCCGGAGACGATGCAAGTTCGCAAGTGAGAGCCTGCGCTCTAAACAAACAAAATGCGCGACTTAGGCGCGATCAGTTGACGAGGCAGTCATTGCACCGGGCATCAGTACGAAAACGGAGCTCAAGATGAACGAGATTTCGCAGCAAACGGCGTTGCCGTCCTGTCACCACACCGATGAACCTACAGGTGTTCCTTTTCCGAGGCGAAAGCATTTTTTCAGGGTAAGTCGCCACTCAACTACTGTCGCGAAGATCCGTGCGCACCTAGTGCGTACCTGCACTGTCGGCTTGCTTTTGCAAGCTTGTGTTCTTGCAACGCAAGCGCAGACCTCATCGCCGCAGTTAAACCGCCTCCTTCCGACGGACGAGGCGCAGAAGTTGAATGCCACTTTCAATCAAGATGGCCAAGCGGTCATAGTGAAGATTCAAAACTTCAGCGCTTTGGTCGTGACCGATATGAAAGTGTCATGTACGAAACAGGGAATCCGAAGGGTCCCAACTAAAGAGGATCCATACTTAGATCTTCCTGAACGAGTAAGAACGGAAGTTCGTACCATTCGATTGCTACCTGGCAAGGCGACGGAAGTCTATCTAGAAACAGCGGGGCAGATTGATTTTTGTGAAGTTTGGGAGGTTAGAGGACGCGCAAAGCACCTGTTCGAAGTCATGTAATGGCTCAATCGGTTCAGCTGCCAGTGACCAACCACTTCGTCTGATCAGCTAGAGACGGTTAGAGCTTTTTCGCGATGTCGGTCTCGCCTCCAGTGCGCAAATTTACATCCTGATCAAAGTCTCTTCACGCTCAAGCAGCGCCCATACCCGTTGAAGGCGTACCGCAACTGCCGTACGCCAGTACACACGAGCAGCTGCTCGACCTGCGTAGCGATGCCTGTGAATTGCCGAGCACAAACTGCTCCCACACCCAGACGATGCCGTCGGGGGCAACACTATGGCCGCCATTCGTGCCCCAGCATTAGCCTCGAAGACTTTAAGATTGTTGGCGTGTTTGCGTGGCAACCCTGTGGAAACCACCTTCCTGGAAACCTTGACACCCGTCTTTGCGTTACTCACCGCGGCGAGCGCCCACATATGCGCTCTACATGCGCTTGGCGAGCGCGCGCATGCAATACCTCGTGCACGGCGCTCAGTTGCGGGTTGGCCAGCTCGATAGCCGGCCTTTGCCGCCACCCAGTCGACATTCAACCGAACCGCCTTGTGCACAGACTCGGTCACACTGAGCCGTTCCGGCTGAGAAACCCACTGGGTTTTTGGCAATAACCGACCGAGTTTTTGCCTCCTGCGCCGAGTGCAGTGTAGTAGGCCGAAAGTCCTCCAAAATGAGCCATGCCGCGGTTGCACATTACCAACGGATGATTCGCCGCAGCTTGCTTGCTGATTCGCTTGAGGCCCGCACTGCACGTGTTCACGAACAGGCTGAATGCATCAGGTTCTGCGCCCTGGTCATGCTGTTGAGGTGCCATCGCCCGTGGCCGCACATGCTGCCGCCGTGCCAACGCTGCGCTGTAACCACGTTCGCTTGCCAAAGCTTCCTCGGTGCGCACTTTGGAGGACTACCGCGTTCTGGCGGAGCGATTTGGACCGGAATTGGCATGCGGCTGCGGAGGTATCTATGCTTGCGGTGCAATAGTCTTCCGACGGCTGCGTCGCAACCGGTCCGCAAGATTCTTTTGGCCGAATGAGCGCACTTGGCCCATGTTGTCCTTGTACCGAATGCTGCCGGCAAGGAGCTCCAAGAAGGGCTTTCCTCTATTTTCGGTCAATTTAATCATCGTGAGCCACTTCGTGGCCACCGTAGCGTCTTGCCCGCAACTAGCCTCGGCCTCCGCAATTACGGCGTTGATGATGTCGCTTCTCGGCTTTTTGGTCGAATGCACCGCCACTGCGGAATGCGCGTCGAGGCGCTCCTGAGATGCGGCTACGCGAGGTGAGGCTTGCGCTGTGGCTTGGTCGGTTTCGCGCAAGGTCTCAGCGCCGTCAATATTCGCTTTTACCGACTGGGGTGCAGCATTCCCCTCGGCTTCCTGTTCGGGCAGCGCCGGTTGCCGTGCAGCGACCCATTCGGCTAACCAGCTGTGACGCTTGAGTCCTTGCTCCATGGCGATGCCCAGCCATTTCCTCATCGTCCGCAACTGTCCGGCTATCTCAGCGCCTTCAAAGCTCCGAAGCATCATCTTGAAATCGCGGCCCGAGGGTTCACCTGGGGTAGCCAGCTTCTCAGCACTATCCTTCGACTCGACATGTGGGTCGAGGCCGCAGAGCAACAGCGCTGCCTCAAGCGGCGTAATACTTGGTTGGTCCCACCAGTACGCGGCCTCGAGATATCCACCCCACCACGTTGCAGATGAAAATTCGCCGTCGGTTGTTGGCTCAATTTGCCCAGGCTCCGAGGCTGACAAAGCAGTTGAATCGGCTTCAGCTGCGGGCGCTAGTCTTCCAAACGCTGGGCTACGCTCGTCTTGTTCAGCTAGCACATCGGCGATTTCCTCGGGACGCATCGACTCCCGGTCTGTTGCCAACGGAATGGCGCGCACCGGGATTGCCTCCTGGCCTTCGATCTCAACAATGATCTTCACGTGCACCCCTTCGCGGCGCCCTTCAAGGGGAGCTTCGGCAAGCGGGTGAAGGACTCCCGCTCTTCGGTCCGTCGACCTAGCCGAGGCAAAAACGTGGCGCCCGTCAGCGCCAGCATGCATGGTGCCACGGTCAGGGTACGGCCGCCTCGACATCATCGAAAGTGCTCAACTTTTCCCGAAGGTGTGCATCCTTTTTTGTGAGCACCTTTGGTGTTTTATGAGCACCTCCAGGAAGGCTTCAGCACCAGCCGGTATCCATGCCGCCTTTCTTTCGGTAGACCGAGAGCGCATCGGCGGCCCGGCGCACGGTAGCCCAGGAATGCCCTGCGTCCTTGGCCTCGGCCTTTCGGCCTTGATGACGCCGGCCTCGCGCGTCCACGTCTCGAGGTCGACGTGCATGGCGGTGCTATCACCGCTATGCGCGCGCGCGTTAAAGCGCGCCGCGGCGGGCTAAGGCGCGCTAAGGCGCGCTAAGGCGCGCACACATTGGCAAGTTTCACTGCAAACAAGAGCATCCACTCCAACGCCAAAACACGGCGTCAACTTCTGGAGTGTTATCGATGGCAAAGCAATTTATGCGGGTCGCAGACATTGCGACAACCAAGGGCAGGCCCGGCCTCTTGCCGGTCTCTGCGGCAACAATTTGGAGATGGGCGGCGGATCCGAACAGCGATTTTCCAAAGCCGATCAGGATCACTGACGGCCTGACTGTGTGGGATCGCGAGTCGGTTGAGGCCTTCATCGAGAAGCGCGCCGCGCTGTCGCTGGCCTGAGGCGACACTGATGGACGCCACAAAGAAGAAAGCCGTGACGGTTGCCCCCGACACGGCCTCAAAGCGAATCAAACTGAGTCGCCAGTTTAGCGCCAAGCGCAGCCGCATGGAAGCGCTCCACGGCATCCACTGCCACATCCCCGACCTCTTCGGAGATCCGGCACCGCCGTATCAACGTCACTCGGCCACCAGCCGACGCGCCGCCGAGCGCATTGCACCGATGGCCCACACCAAGCGCGGCGAGGTGCTCGCGTTCCTGGCCTCTTGCGGCCCTAACGGCGCCACCGACGAAGAGATGCAGCGCCGCATGCCGATGCCGGCGAACACCCAGCGCCCGCGCCGCATCGAACTCGTCGCCGATGGCTTCGTGAAGTCGAGCGGTAAAACGCGCATCACGCGCTCGGGCGACTACGCAGTGGTGTGGGTGGCCTGCTAGGCTCGCGATGAGCAGGAAGAACAAGAAGCCGCTTGAGCCGGTAGAGCAGCACTACCGGACGCCGCTGGCGATTGCCAACAGCCCGGCCTGGCGCGCCTTGCACTATTCCGCGAAGGCGCTGTGGGGCGACATGCGCGCCACGCTGATGAGCTTCAACAACGGCGACATCAGCGCAGCGCTCTCCCAGCTCAAACATCGGGGCTGGACGAGTTCTACGACGCTCGCGAAGGCCTTGCGCCAGCTAGAGGCCGCAGGCTTCCTCCGAGCCACACGCCGCACCGTTGGCGTAGAGCATGGCTCGAAGGTCTGCAACTTGTACCGGTTCACTGACGTGCAAGTTTTCGACCAGCCAAAGAAGCACATCGCAGCGGAGAAGGCATCCCGAGATTGGGAGGCCTTCACCACCGTTCGCGATGCCGGGCGCGTTATTGAACAGGCGTCGGCTCCTGCGCCGATGGCACCGGAAAAGCTGGAAGCAAGAAAAAAAAGGGCGCTGCAGAAACTGCACCGTGACGCTGCAGAAACTGCATCGATAGCCAGTTTTGACGCTGCCGTTTCTGCAGTCAGGGGTCTTGTGCCCACTGCAGAAACTGCACCGATCACCGGGCCGCCGAAAGCTCGAATCACCAATCGTGACAAGGCCTTAGAGCATGCATGAGCGACCAGGCAAATGCACCAGACCAACTGCAGTTTCTGCACACCACTGCAGTAGTACCAACCCATAGAAGAAAGAAGAACATGGCCAACAAGCGAATCATTGAATCGACTGCCGCAATGACTGCGCTGGCTCAGATCGGCTTGAAGGCTGTCGAGCACCACGAGGCCGAGAGCGCCCCCCGTGCGCGCCTAGAAGATCTCCGCACGGCCTACCGCGATCACTCGCACGAGAGGGGCCTTGGCTTCATCGAGAAGCAGTCTCCCGCCTGGCCGGAGATGGAAGCCGCTTGCGTGACCGAGTACTGCGACCTGGTGGCGGCCAAGGCTGTCGTCTACAACTCCCCTCGCCGCTTCGCTACAGCCATTCGGCGCGCAGGAGTTTCGGCATGAACACCGAATTTCCCCAACTGAAGATCGAGCGTCTGGAGAGCGGCCTGGTCCGCCTCGAGGACTCCAGTTCTCTGGGCGGCTACACGCTCGACGTGCACCCGCTGCAGGTGCGACACATCGCCGAGGGCCTGGGGCTTGTCCGCGAGATGTCCGCATCCGATGCGGACACGCTGGCCGCGATGCGGCGGCAGCACACCGATGCAGTGCGCGTGGTGCTGACGCTCAAGCGGCGCATCCTGGCCTTGGGGCGGCGTATCAACCACCTCGGTGAGTGGCTGTGCACGCAGTCCGACAGCGAGCACGCGGACCTGAGCTACGAGATGGACTACGCGACCGCGACCGCCGTCATCTGCGAGGAGTTTTGCGCGGACCTCGATGACCTGGTGAGCGTCGCCAGCAACGACGTGGATGTGTCGCCGGTACTACGTGCTGCTGTTCCTGTGGCGTCCCCTGTCTGTCCCGCGGGACAAGCCTCAGGCACCGGTGCCGCACTGACTTCGGATAACCCAGCGGAAACCCAGCGGGTTGTGGGCAAGGCGTCGAAGAAGACCAGCGCGCTGGCCGGTGACCAGCGAGAGAAGTTGCCGGTATGACCGCGCTCAGCACCGCGCCCGGCGGCGAGCGATTGCGTCCGCGCCGCCCTCAGGCAGTCGAGGCGCTGCTCCACCTCACCTGCGTGATGTTCGCCATCGAAGCCGAGGTCCTTTCCCAACACCGCCCGGCCATCGGCCAAGCCTGATTTTTCAACCAACAGAGGCTGAACGCCACTCGATGCCCCGCCGCGCAAATGCTGGCGACCCTTTCCCCGGCGTTCTCGCGCGCACCAAGCGGCCGAGATTCAACAGCTTGCTGATGGAGGGGCTGTTCGCCATCCTGCGCAGCCGCCGGCCCCGCGCGCGCCGCGCGCCGGCGCCGCCCTGATCCTAGGCACCATGCCGCGATCGCACGCCAAGGCGAAGGACATTGAGCACGGCGGTGCGATCCGTGGGTCCGGCACGCCCACCAGCGACTCAGTGCCGATTCGGGCATCCAAGGACGAATTTATGCTGCCGGCCGACACTGCGGCGGCCGTCGGCAAACACAACCTGCAGGCGCTGGTCGATGCCACGCACGCCCCCACGAACCAGGCGCGCGAGAATATTGGCCGCATCGCGCGCGCCGATGGTGGCTTGATCGATGACCAGCCGGGCGCAGTCACCCGTGTGGGCAATTCGTACTCGGTCGGCAACGTGTCGGGCGGCATCGCGATCAGCGGCCAAGCCCCCGCCGGCACGGTGGGCACGGTCGAATCGTTCAAGGCGCCGCCTCCACCGGCGCAGCCGCCGGCCCTCGGCGCGGCTGCCTCCAGCACGCCGCTATTTCAAAAGCCGGCCGTGCCTGGTGCCGCGGCTGTTGCAACGCCCGCTCCTGCGCCAGCCGTGGCGCCGCCCTCACCGGCGCCGCCGGACTACGCCAACCGGAACGCGGCGTTCAACGCGGGCGCCGATGCGTGCACCGCAATGATGTCGCTGCCCGGCGTGCGCCGCTCAAACCTGTCGGCCGCGCCGGCGCCCGGGTCCTACGCTGCGGCTCTTGCCGCGCGCCCTGGGCAAAGCGTCGTGGGCTACGCGGATGGCGGTGAGATCGAAGACCCGCGAAAGTTGGAGCCCTCGCTGAGGTTCGCGTCTCCAGATGCTGCTGCGCAGGCGCTCCAAGGCATGACCGCATACGTCGGCTTCCGGGCGCACGACAACGAGGTGGCCGCGATCCTCGCTGAGATTCGCGCAGAGACATCGAAGGTGTGCAGCCCTTCCTGAGCGCCTCCGCAGGCCGAGGGCTCGGTGGGGTCGGCCTGCCGGTATCCAAAGCGGCGGTATCCAAGCGGTATCCACCAAAGTGAATGGTTAACAAGGCGCTGGTTAACGGGGCCTTAACACGCCAACGGGGCTCACAGGCCGGAATGCAATCCGAATGCAACGCTTCAATGCACCCCCCCAGACGCTGCCCGTCGCGATGGTTGGCCAAGGTGCTTTGCGACCGGAAAATTTCCGGTCGCAAAACGATGCACGCCGGCGTGCAACGCTGGTTACAGCAGCCATGGTTACAGCGTTGGTTACGCCGGAAGCGGTCGCGACGGCGCACCGGAAAAACCCAGGAAAGCCTGAATCTGCAATGCAAGAAAACCTGCAATCACCTGTAGTTGACGCCCTGCAAAACCCAGCATTGATGGAGCACCCCATGAAAGTCGACGCACCCGAGCAAATCACGGTCGCTGCTGGCTGGCTCGGCAGCACATTGCCCACCGGCTCCGAACTGGGCGCGAAGTCCGGCCCAACGCCCACCGCCGCCAAGCCTCCGGTGCGCCGCGGCGTCGGACCGTTGATCTACCAGACCATTGTTGATTTGGGCGAGAGCAACAAGGTCGCCACGCGTCAGGTGCTCATGGAGACGCTGGGCCTGACCTATGCCATCGTCGACGACCACGTGAAGCGGATGATCGAGGACGGCCGGGTCAGACGGGTGGTCGCTGGTGTTTTTGAGGCGGTGCCGCCCGCGGCCGAGGATCGCGCCGTCTCGATGACGTTCGTGCCCGGGGGCGGAGGCAAGCTCGAGGTTGGCGATACCTGCCTGGACCTCACGCTGCGCGAGCTGCGCATGGTCGGCTTGGCCACCGCAGGGGTGGTGTTGCAGTTCGGACGAGGAGGCTAGGCCATCAGCTCAGCCAGCGCGCCCACCACAGCCGCGCCCGCTGAGATCGTCGAGGGCGCGGGTGTTCAGGTCGCCGGCCGCGCGACCAAATCCCGAGCCGGCGCGCATCTCTGTCGCCAGGACATTCAATACCCGACTGGGCTTCCTTCGACGCTGCTGCGCATGGGGTTGTCAGTCGGGTGCTTGCAAGCCAAAGCCGCCATCGTTTTAATTTGGTGCCAGTGCCATTCGTCGGATGTGACGCCGAATGCAGAGGGATAACGGCTTCGGTGAGCGCCACGATCAGGCCACGAGCAAAAACTCGTTTTTGCAAGGAGCGCCCTTGTCGTGGAGTAACAACGCAAAAGCGCGACTGGTGCGTACTTTCATGTTCAACATTTCCTCGGTTGCCTCCGCTGGTCAAATTGTCCTTGAATGCGCGTACCCGCGCGGCTAACCTGAAACAACTTGCATTGAGTGCGCTGCATGGCAGGCCGGTTCAACTGAGGGGTTGACCGTTCAAGAAATTCAAGGCGTGACAAGTCATGGAGCGTGAGTCGCAAATATTCACGCATGTGAAAAAAACGAGGAGGCGAAATGCTGGGATTCAAAAATCTATTGCAGTGCGGCGGTCAAACGATATTGAAGGTTGCTTTTGCGGCTTCCTTGGTTTTTTCAACAGTCGGCGCTCGCGCGCTCGAGTACGTAAATCACTACTACAACGTTTCACTGCCTCGCCCCTGGGCCTTTTTTTCAAGTGCCCCTGCTGTTTGCGACGAAATGGTTGCGTACCTCAACAGCCAGCTAGCGCCAAGCGCCTTTGCTCTACTTTCCGTGACCGATTTGCCTCCCGTTGGCGCGGTTTGCTCAATAAGACAAACATCTCCAGGGCCTAATCCCACGCCCCTTGACTTCTATAATGAAGCATTAATCAACCAATGCATACCAAATAGCCACCCGGTTGACGAGATGGTTAACAACTACGTCGGATGCAGATGCAACGATGGGTTTGGAACAAATCAGGCTGGAACCGCTTGTGTGGCAGTTACGTACCCAACGCCGCCAGAACCGCCTTCATGCAAGCGGGGGGCTGACGGCGCACAAGTAGGCGCTCCAATTCTTCCCGCGAGGGCAGAAAAATATCGGTCCGAAACTGACTGGTCTGATTCTGGCCCCGGTGCCTTGTCCTTCACGCGTACCTATCGCAGTACTTGGGCAAGCGATTCGACCCGGATTGGCAATTCGTTGGGCAAAGTTTGGTCTCACAGCTTTAGCGCCAAACTGGTCGCCACACCCAGCACGTCTCCCGTCACTGCAGCCATCACCACAGGTGAAGGCTATGAGCGAACCTTCGGTAGGGCTTCAGGCGCAAGCGTCTGGAGCGCCAGCAACAGCGCTGACACGCTGACCCAACTTTCCTCGGGAGGCTGGACTTACTACCGCGCAGACGACAACATCACGCTCAGCTTCGACGAATCTGGCAAGTTGCTGACGCAGAAGGATCGCAATGGCTGGATCACTACCTACACCTACAACGGCGCTGGTCAGCTTGCTAGTGTTACGAACAACTTCGGCCGCGCTCTCGCCTTCGGGTACAACGGCGCAGGCCAGCTGAACACCGTCAAGACTCCCGATTCGCGCATCATCGCCTATGGGTACGACAGCACGGGCCGTCTGGTCTCAGTCCTTTATCCCGACGGCAAGGGCCGCAGCTTCGTATACGAGAACACCTCCTTCCCTCAAGCACTTACTGGCATTTTCGACGAGGCTGGTGTTCGCTGGGGCACGTTTGCCTACGACAGCACGGGCCGCGCGATCAGCACGCAATTGGCAGGCTCGGTCGACAGCTACCAAGTCAGCTATCCCTCGGCGGGCTCTGCCACGGTGATCGATCCGCTGGGCAGGATTCGCAAGTACAACTACGGCATGACGCTGGGCAAACTCGCTGTCACTGGAAGCTCACTACCCTCGGCCCAGGGCGAGAGCGACGCTGCCAGCCGTGCGCAAGACGCCAACGGCCTGATCACGTCGGAGACCGACTTCAAGGGTGCGGTAACCACCACCACCTGGGACGTTGCCCGTCGCTTGCCGACCACCGTGATCTACGCCGCAGGCGCGCCCGAAGCCAAGACAGTCACGACTCAATGGCACTCGACCTTCGCGTTGCCGGCACTGGTCACCGAAGCTGACCGCACCACCGCCTACACCTATAACGCTGTCGGCAATGTCCTGACCAAGACTGTTAATGACACCACGACCGGAAAAGCCCAGCTCTGGCAGTGGACCTACAACACGTCGCAGTTGGTGGCAACCGCAACCGAACCCAACGGCGCAGTCACCAGCTACACCTACGACCCGCGAGGCAACGTCCTCACATCGACCAATGCCCTGGGCCATGTCACCGGCCACACCTACGACAACGCCAACCGCGTGGTCAGCACCACCGCCCCCAATGGCATGGTCACCACCTATACGTATGACCCACGCGATCGCCTGCTGACCCAGACCGTCGGGGGCCAGACCACCACACTCACCTATAAGCCCTTCGGCGCAGTCGAGACCATCACCCAGCCCAACGGCCTCGGCCTGACCTATGACTACGACGCCGCCCATCGCCTCACAGGCTGGAGCAATAACCGCGGCGAGTCCGGCACCTACACCCTCGACGGCATGGGAAACCGCACCGCGGAGCAGATCAAGGACAGCGCCGGCAACGTTGCTTGGAACACGGCGCGCACCATCAACAACGACAACCGTCTCGTCGCCAAGACCGAAGGCCCGAATCAGACAAGCTCCTTCGGCTACGACGCCAACGGCGAACTGATCACCCAGACCAACGGCTTGAACCAAAGCACCCAGTACGGCCTCGACGGCCTGCGCCGCGTCAAGGCTGTGACCAATGCCCTCAACGCGACCGCCACCCTCAAGTACAACGCTCTCGATGCCGTCACTGAAGCAAAAGACTTCAAGGGCGTGGCCACCACCTACGCCCGCGACGCCCAGGGCAACGCGACGATCGAGGCAAGTGCCGACATGGGTGGCGCCAGCACCCAGTACGACGCCCTGGGCCTGCCCAGCCTGATCACAGACGCCCTCGGCCACGCCACGACCATCACCCGAGACCTGCTCGGACGGCCGATCAGCCTGGTCTTCGCTGACGGCAAGACCACCACGCTGCGCTATGACCTTACTACCAACAGCAAGGGCTATCTGTCGGAGGTCATCGACCGCAGCGGCACCACTGAGTACACGCGCGACGCCTTCGGCCGCGTGACCCTCAAAAGGCAGACCCTGGCCAACGGCAGCGTGCAGCAGGTGAGCTACAGCTACAACCCCAACGGCACGCTGGCGGGCATCGGCTATCCCAACGGCGGTGGCGTGCTCACACACACCTACGACAACACCGGCCGCTTAGCAGGATTGAGCCTGAACGGCAACCCGATCGTCACCGGGATTGCCTGGAATCCCCTGGGCCAGCCGACGGCGTGGACTTGGGCGTTCTCCAGTCCTGCCATCGCAGCCAGCCGCGTGTACGACGCCGCAGGTCGCATGACGGCGACAGACTTCAGCAGCTACGTCTATGACTCCGCCGGCCGTATCACGAGCCTCACGCAGAACCTTTACCAGCCCGGCCCCACGCAAGGCTCCATCGGCAACGGCAACGTTACATGGACCGTCGGCTACAACCCAGCAGGTCGCATTGCAAGCTTCAACGCCACGGACTCCACCGCTGGCTTCAGCTACGACGCCAACGGCAATCGCTTGAGCACCACGCGTGTGCTTGGCGGCCGGAGCACCAGCCGCAATTACTCGGTGGGCGCTGGGAGCAACCTGCTCGCTGGTTTCACCCAAAACATCAACGGCATTAACAACACCAGCGTCACCTTCGGCTATAACGCCAACGGGGATCTGCTGACTGACGGCCTGCGCAGCTATACCTACGACGCAGAGGGTCGACTCGCCACGGCAACGACCGGCGCGACCGATGTCAGCCCGACAACGAGGTATGCGCACAACGCGCTGGGGCAGCGGGTGTTTAAGACAGAGCCGTTGTACCCGCCAGTACAGGGGGACGAGAGCAACCCGGGCTTCATGCAGAGTTTGATCGCGTTCTTTACAAAGCTGTGGAGTCCGGCCACGACGCAGGCCGAGCAACTTGGCTATGCGTATATCTACGACGAGCAGGGCACGTTGATCACGGAAGTGGGCAGCGGCGGCACTCAGAGCGTAGGCCAAGCGCAGTACATCTATCTGCCCACGGCCAATGGGCCGATGCCGATCGTGGCTGTGATCGACGGCGCCACGTATGCGATGCACAGCGACCACCTGAACACGCCGAGGAGACTGACGAACGCGAATGCGCAAGCTGTCTGGCAATGGGGCTACAGCGCTTTCGGGGAAGACAAGCCAACGCTGGCGAAGAATCGGTTTGCGAACTTGGAAGTGACACCATACCCAGGGACCACGGACATCGCAGCGGTGAAGTTCAATCTGAGGTATCCGGGGCAGTATGCGGATGAAGAATCGGGCCTGTTCTATAACGGCTTCAGAACATACTCCCCAACGGGTGGTTTCTACACGCAGAACGACAAGATCGGATTAGCCGGAGGTCTCAACAGGCGCATTTATGCAGATGGCAATCCGCTGATGTTCACAGACTCGCTTGGATTGCAGTCGGAGGTCTGGGATCAACCCGGTGGACCACTTATCGGGCTTCCAAATCCAACTGCGGACGCGCAGAGAGATTTGGCCAACCGCGCGACCAAGGCACTTAAGGAAGACTCTGAAAAGACGTACCAGACATACACTCGATGGAACCCTCTGACGGGCCAGTGTTACTCGGGACGAACTTCGGGCACAGACACGCCGACGAACAATGTGAAGAATCGCGGCTATGGGCAGCCGTTACTGAATGCCGAGGGATTTCAAGCGCCTGTGTTGGATAAGTCTTCCTCCAGTTACAACAGCATTCGTGGCCGCGAGCAGCAGATGATCGAGGTTAACGGTGGCGCTAAAAGCTCTGGAGGAGACTCGAGAAACATGATTAATGGAATTTCACCCGCCAACCTTGCTGGGCCTTTAATTTACATTCCCTCTGCAATAGCCGATTTTGGCGTGCCAGTGCCTGCTGGCAAATGCACATGCCAATAGGAGGCGCCATCATGCAGGCCAACAAGCTTACAACTGAAGACTACGAACGATTGAAGACATTTTTTGTGTGCTACGTTGACTGGTTTATTCCAGAAACACATAGAAGCAAAAATCCAGATGACCAACCTTTGGCCTTTCTTCGTAGGGTCGAACAAACCTCTCTTGCCAATGCCAAGAAGGGCTTGCAGATGGCCGTTAATGACACGGTTGAAGCAACCGCTGAATGGACGCCCGAACAGGTAGCCGCTGCTGATGCCAAGTTCACCGCCGCTGGCACGTTCAGCTTGAGCGAGGTCAGGCGGCGCTATTCGAAGAAGTACCTGCAGATTCTCAAGCGCGGCGTGATCCGCTCGGAGACGGAGTGCTACCTGATCAAGGGCATATTGGATGGTGGAGGCATCGACCCCGGGGCAACAGAATCAACACAGCTCCAAGCCATGCTCAACGACTTTGAAGTGCGGTTCGTTGCGGCGCAGAAGCAAAAACCATCTGCCTCGGAGTAGTCCTCATCGCTGACCCAGCTGCCACGCTGTGCCTTGTTCATCACCGTCCAAACAGCTTCCGAACAATCGACGGTGCAAGTAGCCCTGTTAGGAACGGGTGACATTCACCGAATCAACGACTCCAGCAGATTGCCGCTCCCGAGGATCGGTGACGGCGGGTCTTGGTCTTAAAGGCTCGGAGGTCGGCGCTCCTAAATCACGCCGAAGAGAGTGACTTGAGCCGGGGCTCGGTACGCAAGGCGCCGGTACGCAGCACGGTACGCAGTGAAACCGGGAAAATCCCGGTTTGATCATTGAGCGTCGGCGGGCGCGACTTAGCCCGCCGTGACACGCTCAATTGCCGCGTCTGTCTTTTGCAATAGGCGCATCGCTGCGTCGACGTGCCCCTTGAGCGAATACAGACCGGGCGCTCTGGCAAGATCGCCGGCTTCGAGCGCGAGCTTCAAGTTGGCGATGGCGTTGCGATCGGTCCGGATATGGTTCATCAGCTCGACAACGAGGCGTACCGCTTTGACATCGGGGAGATCGTGTAGCGGGATTGATTGTGCAGAACGCTCGGTGGTCATGAACTGCGCATCAGGGTCGATGCGGAGCAGGTATGCCGATTGAACTGCCAGATTTCCGTCGATCATTGCGGCTATCGCCTGAATTTCGCGAGCATAAAGATCGACGAAAGTTCGGATCGCCTCAAGCATCACGAGCGCCTTTCGTTGGTGCTCGGCTGCGATGAGCGACCTGGATTGCGCCGTTTGCCATGCTGCTATGGCGACTGCGAACATGATCGCAAGAATGGAGCCCACGGCCTGAATCCACGCAGGCGCTTCAACTTTCGCTGCCCAGCATCCGATCGCTGCCCACCCTGGGTAGATCGCCAGCGCCAGCCCGCCAAACAAAAGCACGAGCGCAATCGCACCCACGGTCGCGCCCGCCGTACCCAGTTCGTTTTTCATGTCGTCGCCCTCCAGCGGCCCGCAGTATGCCTCGTGCGTACTGCTGACCTTACCGATGCTGGAGCATGGTGTTGGGCCGCCTACATTCGGGGTCGAGAAAATCAACATCCGCCAATGGTGGATGTCGGCGTGGGGTGCTGCCCGGTTCGGGCGCCACCTGGTGGTCGAACCCATCTTGATGGCCCGCAGACCCGCATGGATGCTGGAGTCGTCGTGGTGGTCGCCGCGGCCAAAGGCCTGTGCTCTGTTCAGTGTGGGCTGCGCGCTACTGCTGCCCAGATCTTGGGTACTCGGCGATGACCACCACACCCTCCAGCATCGCCGGTTCCACGACGTATTCGTCCTCGCCGAGCCATCGACTGTGGCTGTCGGGCGCTGAGATGATGGCGCCGGCTGGCACGTCGCAACAAAGGAGGCATCCGCCCCCTGGATGCAACGCATTCCAGCCACTCCCGAAAATCTCGGCTGTTGCCCGCTTTGTCGTCCAGTTAAAGCCCAGCCGGCCGGCCTCGTAGCGTGCTGCGCTCTCGCCTCGGTACAGCGTCAGCCCATGGCCGTCGTATATCGGCAGCCAGGCCCTGAGCGCTTTCGTCAGCAGTTTGTCATCGGCAGTGCATACGCGGATGCGCTCCCCAAATTCAACCCAGCGACTTCGGAAGAGACGCGGCAAATCCCCCGCGGGCGGCTCAGCGAGCATCTGGGCGCAGACCGTTGGCCAGTGCTTCGCCCGCAGCGTGTCGAACAGGTCGCGGTCTTCCTGCAGCATTGCTCGCTTGAGGGTCTGAAGTGGCATGGAAGGACGATACCGGATGCGCCAGGGTGAAGCATTCGTTCACCCCCTGCCGGTTGGACCGGTACCTTTCACAGACCCCCAGCGCCAGGCGGCCGAGGTTTCCGCGTTTCAAACGGAACAACGTCGACGGAGACCGGCTCACTTCTGCGCCCATCAGGTACGCTGCTGCGATGCAATCCTCTTTCGTGGGTCTTTGTCTGTTGTGTGCATCTGTAGCGGCTCCTGGTGCGACCCGCGAAGACATCATGCGATCAAAGTACTTGCGAACCCAGTTCTGCATAGAGCGCGTCGTGGGCCAGCGGTGGCACGATCGCTACGAGGTCCCGCTCGTCATCAACCGCTGGGGCATCAGTGAACCGACGCTACGTGGCTTGGCGGCCGCGCCGGCGGAATTGAAGCGAGCCGATCAGCGATGCCGTGCCGAGAATGACCTGACGAATGAGCAGCGGCCAGCAGGCTGAAGACACTCACGCCGCCTTGAACTGCAGGATCTCGGCGCCCGCGGCCAGCTTGTCCAGGTAGTCGGCCCAGCGCTGCATCATTTCGCGGCGCGCCGGTAGGTGAGCGGTGCGGTTGTAGGCCCGGCCGTTCGGATCTTTCACGGTGTGCGCCAGTTGGTGCTCGATCAGGTCGGGCCGTTCGCCCAGCACCTCATCCATGATCGTGCGCGCCGTCGCGCGGAACCCGTGACCAGTCATCACCTCCGAGCCATAGCCCATGCCGCGCAGCGCGGCGTTGACCGTGTTCTCGCTCATCGGGCGCTCGCCGGTGCGGATGCTGGGCAATACATAGCGGCCGTGCCCAGTGAGCGGATGCATCTCCCTGAAGACCGCGATCGCTTGGACGGAAAGCGGCACCAGGTGCTCCACCTTCATCTTCATCTTGGAAGCCGGGATACGCCACTCGGCGGCGTCGAGGTCTATCTCTGCCCACTCGGCTGTCCGCAACTCGCCGGGCCGCAGAAACACCAGCGGCGAGAGCTTCAGTGCGGCGATGGTGGCCGGGTGCCCGGTGTAGCTGCGGATTGCACGCATGAGCTGTCCCACGCCCTTGGTTTCGGTGATGGCGGCGTAGTGGGTCTTCTCGACCGACGCCAGGGCGCCGCGGAGGTCGACCGTCACGTCGCGGTCGACGAGCCCTGTGGCCACGGCGAAGCGCAGCACCTGCGAGCAAACCTGCACGACGCGATGGGCGCTTTCGTTGGCGCCGCGGGCCTCCATACGCCTCGCCACCTTGTCCAGTATGTCCTTGGCCTTGAGGTCCGCCACGGGGTCGCGTCCAATGAAGGGGAACACGTCTTTGGTGAGCCAGGTTTCGATCTTGCCGTGGGTGCTGGGGCCACGCTTGCTGGCTGTCTTAACCAGCCAGTCGCGCGCGACCGCTTCGAACGTGTTGCCCGCGGCGGTGATCTTGGCTGCCTTCTCCTCACGCTTGGCCACGCCGGGATTGAGGCCGTCGGCCAGTTGTTCACGTGCCTTCTCGCGCCGTTGCCGGGCTTTTGCCAGCGACACCTCGGGATAGACACCGAGGGCCAGCGTCTGGGGCGTGCCGTTGATGCGGTAGTCGAGGCGCCAGTACTTACCCGACTCTTTCACTCGGAGATACATCCCGCCGCCGTCCGCGTAGCGCTCGCCGGCCGCGGAGCCTTTGTGCTTCACCTGCTTCACAAACGTGTCTGTCAACGCCATTCCAGTCCCTTTGATGTGTCGGTACTTCGATGCCGGCATTTCTGCCAGTACCGACAGAAGTGCCGACAAAGTGCCGATATGGGATGGTATGACTTGATGCCGCTTGAGACAAAGAAAAACCCGCTGCGCCTATGAAGCGAGCGGGTTCTGAGTCTTGGCGATACGCCATGAGACTGGCATGTGGTGCCCGGGGCCGGAATCGAACCGGCACACCTTTCGGTGGGGGATTTTGAGTCCCCTGCGTCTACCAATTTCACCACCCGGGCAGGGTTCTGAAGCAAGCCCAAAATTATGGCACAGTGGCTGCATGAATTATCCGACGATTGAAGATGCCATCGGCAAGACCCCTCTGGTCGCCCTGCAACGCATCCATGCCGCAGAAAACGCCAAGCGCGGCAACGTGATTCTCGGCAAGCTCGAAGGCAACAATCCGGCAGGTTCGGTGAAAGACCGGCCGGCCCTCTCGATGATCAAGCGCGCCGAAGAGCGCGGCGAGATCAAGCCCGGCGACACGCTCATCGAAGCCACCTCCGGCAACACCGGCATCGCCCTCGCCATGGCCGCAGCCATCAAGGGCTACCGCATGGTGCTCATCATGCCGGAGGACCTCTCCGTGGAACGCGCCCAGACCATGAAGGCTTTCGGCGCCGAACTGGTGCTCACGCCCAAGAGTGGCGGCATGGAATACGCGCGCGACCTGGCCGAGCAGATGGTCACGCAGGGCAAGGGCCGCGTGCTCGACCAGTTCGCCAACCCCGACAACCCGCGCATTCACTACGAGACCACCGGCCCCGAGATCTGGGCCGACACCAAGGGCAAGATCACGCACTTCGTGAGCGCCATGGGCACCACCGGCACCATCACCGGCGTGTCGCGCTTCCTGAAGGAGAAGAACCCCGCCGTGCGCATCATCGGTGCGCAGCCGGCCGAGGGCTCGCGCATTCCGGGCATACGCAAATGGCCCGCCGAGTACATGCCGAAGATCTTCGACCCTAGCCGCGTCGACCAGGAAATCAGCGTCACCCAGGACGACGCCGAGGAAATGTGCCGGCGCCTGGCGCGCGAAGAAGGCATCTTCGGCGGCATCTCGGCGGCCGGTGCTTTGTGGGCCGCGCTGGAAGTGGCCAAGACGGTGGAGAACGCCACCATCGTGTTCGTGGTGTGCGACCGCGGCGACCGCTACCTGTCGACCGGCGTGTTCCCCGCATAAACAGACAACAAGACGCCGCCGCGCCCCGCAAGAGTGGCGCGCAGGCGACCAACAAAAAGAAGAGAGAGACCCCCATGCCCCATCCCAAGTTCTGCCAGGTCTGCGCCACCCCGCTCGAATGGATCGCGTTGATGGAAGACGGCGGCCTCAAGGAGCGCCTGCGTTGCCCCAACTGCGGCCACACCCATTGGAACAACCCCACGCCGGTGCTCGCGGGCATCGTCGAATACCGAGGGCAGGTGCTGCTGGCGCGCAATGCCGCCTGGGGTCCCCGCATGTATGCGCTGATCACCGGCTTCATGGAAGCCGGCGAGACGCCCGAGGAGGGCATCACGCGCGAGGTGAAGGAAGAAACCAACCTCGACGTGAGCGCCACCAAGCTGGTGGGCGCTTATGACTTCCAGCGCATGAACCAGATCATCATCGCGTACCACGTGGTGGCCGATGGCGAGGTGAAGCTCTCGCCCGAGCTGGTCGACTACCGCCTGTACGACCTGCCCGACCTGAAGTGCTGGCCTGCCGGCACGGGCTACGCGCTGGCCGACTGGCTGCGCACGCGCGGGCATGAGCCCGTGTTCTTCACGGCGTCGGAGAACGAAGAGCGCCGCCGCGGCCTCTCGCTGCCGCCCGAGGAGCCGTCGCGTGCAAGTTGACCGCGAGCTCGACACGCGCGGCCTGAACTGCCCGCTGCCGATCCTGAAGGCGAAGAAATCGCTCAACGAAATGGTGAGCGGCCAGTTGCTGAAGGTGGTGTCGACCGACCCGGGGTCGGTCCGCGACTTTCAGGCTTTCGCCCGCCAGACCGGCAACGAGCTGATGGGCCAGGAAACCGTGGGCAGCGACTTCATTCACGTGCTGAAGCGCCGCTGACAACCGAGGCAACCCACAAGCCGACAAAGAAAAAGGGCCGCTGTTGCGGCCCTTGTCGTTGGAGGTGTCCTCGCGAAGCAATTACAGCTTCAGGCTCTTGAGGTATTCACGGAATTCCGCGCCCACCTCGGGGTGCGCCAGCGCCAGTTCCACCGACGCCTGCAAGAAGCCTTCCTTGCTGCCGCAGTCGTAGCGGATGCCCTTGTACGCATACGCGTAGACCGACTCCTTCTTCATCAGCGCCGCGATGCCGTCGGTCAGCTGGATCTCGCCGCCCGCGCCCTTGGGCTGGTTGCGAATTTCGGCGAACACGCCCGGCGTGAGGATGTAGCGGCCCGCCACGCCCAGGCGCGAGGGTGCGTCTTCGGGCTTGGGCTTCTCGACCATGTGGCTGACCTTCACCAGGCCCTCTTCGATGGTGTCGCCGGCCACGATGCCGTAGCGCTTCACGTGTTCCAGCGGCACTTCCTGCACCGCCAGCAACGACGCGCCGAGGCGGCCGAAGGCGGCGGTCATTTGCGCCAGCACCGGCTCACCACCCTTGGGGCCGACCATCAGGTCGTCCGCCAGCAGCACGGCGAAGGGCTCGTTGCCCACCAGGTGTTCGGCGCACAGCACGGCGTGGCCCAGGCCCAGCATGCGCGGCTGGCGCACGTAGGAGCAGGTCATGTCGTCGGGCATGACCGAGCGCGCGATGTTCAGCAGGGCGGTCTTGCCGCTGGCCTCGAGCTGGCTTTCCAGCTCGTAGGCGGTGTCGTAGTGGTCTTCGATGGCGCGCTTGTTGCGGCCGGTCACGAAGATCATGTCGCGGATGCCCGCGGCGTAGGCCTCTTCCACGGCGTACTGAATCAGCGGCTTGTCGACCACCGGCAGCATTTCCTTGGGCTGTGCCTTGGTGGCCGGCAGAAAGCGGGTGCCAAAGCCCGCCACGGGAAATACAGCCTTGCGGATACGCGTCGATGGTGTGGACATGGGCAGGTTCGGCTTCAGTTGGTTGGAAGAAGGAAAATCACGGTGCTGAAACGGCAAGCAATTGCCGAACCAGCATCCTAAACGCCTGCGATTTCGGGCGTCTGTCAGCCAAGGCGCACAAGCTGGTCGCGCAGTCGTTCCAGCGTGGCGCTGAAGTCGGCCAGGCGCTTGCGCTCCTGGTCAATCACCGCCGGCGGGGCCTTGGCCACGAAGGCCTCGTTGCCCAGCTTGCCGTGCACCTTGGCAACTTCGCCCTCGATGCGGGCAATTTCCTTGCCGATGCGCAGCTTCTCTGCGGCCTTGTCGATTTCCATGTGCAGGCACAGGCGCGTTGCGCCCACCACCGCCACGGGTGCCGCTTCGGCCGCGGCCTGCCACGAGGCCTCGTCGTCGAAGACCTTCACTTCCTTGAGCTTGGCCAGCGCCTGCAGCACCGGCGCCGACTCGCGCAGAAAGGCCGCGCCTTCGGCGTCGTCGGCCACCGCATACAGCGGCAGGCGCATCGCGGGCGACACGTTCATCTCGCCGCGCAGCGTGCGGCAGGCGTCGACCAGGCTCTTGAGCCGCGCCACGTGCGCTTCGGCCTTCTCGTCGATCTTCTCGGGTTGGCTCTGCGGATAGGCGGCCACCATGATCGACGCGCCTTCGCGGCCCGCCACCTTCGACACGTTCTGCCACAGCGCTTCCGTGATGAACGGAATCACCGGATGCGCCAGGCGCAGCAGCGTTTCGAGCGTGCGAATCAGCGTGCGGCGCGTGGCGCGCTTTTGCGATTCGTCGCCGGTCTGGATCTGCACCTTGGCAATTTCCAGGTACCAGTCGCAGAACTCGTCCCAGGCGAACTGGTAGATGGCGTTGGCCACGTTGTCCAGGCGGTATTCATCGAAGCCCTTGACCACTTCGGCTTCCACGCGCTGCAGCTGCGACACGATCCAGTAGTCGGCGCGGCTGAACTTCAGGTAGCCGTGCGCCGGGCCGCCGACCTTGCAGTCTTCCTTGGTGTGTTCCAGCAGGCCGCAGTCCTGGCCTTCGCAGTTCATCAGCACGAAGCGCGTGGCGTTCCACAGCTTGTTGCAGAAGTTGCGGTAGCCCTCGCAGCGCTTGCTGTCGAAGTTGATGCTGCGGCCCAGCGACGCCAGCGACGCAAAGGTGAAGCGCAGCGCATCGGCACCGAAGGCCGGAATGCCGTCCGGAAACTCCTTCTGCGTGTTCTTGCGAACCGCGGGCGCCGTCTCGGGCTTGCGCAGGCCCTGGCTGCGCTTGTCGAGCAGTTCGGGCAGCGCGATACCGTCGATCAGATCGACCGGGTCGAGCACGTTGCCTTCGGACTTGCTCATCTTCTTGCCCTGCGCATCGCGCACCACGCCATGGATGTACACGTCCTTGAACGGCACCTTGCCTGTGAAGTGCTTGGTCATCATGATCATCCGGGCGACCCAGAAGAAGATGATGTCGTAGCCGGTCACCAGCACGCTGGAGGGCAGGTACAGCTCCAGGTCCTTGGTCTTCTCGGGCCAGCCCAGCGAAGAGAAGGGCACCAGCGCGGCGGAGTACCAGGTGTCGAGCACGTCCTCGTCGCGCCGCAGCGTCTTGCCCGGCGCCTTGGCTTGTGCGTCGGCCTCGTTCTCGGCCACGTACACCTTGCCGTCTTCGTCGTACCAGGCCGGAATCTGGTGGCCCCACCAGAGCTGGCGCGAGATGGTCCAGTCCTGGATGTTTTCCATCCAGTGGTTGTAGGTGTTGACCCAGTTCTCGGGCACGAAGCGCACCTCGCCCGACTTCACCACGTCGATGGCCTTCTGCGCGATCGACTGGCCGTCGGCGCCGGGGCGCGTCATGGCCACGTACCACTGGTCGGTGAGCATGGGCTCCACGATGGCGCCCGAGCGTGCGCAGCGCGGCACCATCAGCTTGTGCTTCTTCACCTCGACCAGCAGGCCCAGCGCGTCCAGGTCGGCCACGATGGCCTTGCGCGCCACGAAGCGGTCCATGCCGCGGTATTTTTCAGGGGCGTTGTCGTTGATGGTGGCGTCCAGCGTGAGGATGCCGATCACTTCGAGCTTGTGGCGCTGGCCGACCGCGTAGTCGTTGTAGTCGTGGGCCGGCGTGACCTTCACCACGCCGGTGCCGAACTCCTTGTCGACGTAGTCGTCCGCAATGATCGGAATCAGCTTGTCCACCAGCGGCAGGCGCACGCGCTGGCCGATCAGGTGCTTGTAGCGTTCGTCTTCCGGGTGAACCATCACGGCCGTGTCGCCGAGCATGGTTTCAGGCCGGGTGGTGGCCACGGTCAGCGTGCCGCTGCCGTCTTCCAGCGGGTAAGCGATGTGCCAGAGCGAGCCGTCTTCCTCTTCGCTTTCCACTTCGAGGTCGCTCACCGAGGTCTTGAGCACCGGGTCCCAGTTGCCCAGGCGCTTGCCACGGTAGATCAGGCCTTCTTCGTACAGCGTCACGAAGGTCTGCGTGACGACCGCCGACAGGTCCTCGTCCATCGTGAAATATTCGCGGCTCCAGTCCACCGTGTCGCCCATGCGGCGCATCTGCTCGGTGATGGTGTTGCCCGACTTCTCCTTCCATTCCCACACGCGTGCCACGAAGTTCTTGCGGCCCAGGTCGTGGCGGCTGACCTTCTGCTCCTGCAGCTGGCGCTCCACCACGATCTGCGTGGCGATGCCGGCATGGTCGGTGCCCGGCAGCCACAGCGTGTTGTCGCCCTTCATGCGGTGGTAGCGCGTGAAGCTGTCCATGATCGTGTGGTTGAACGCATGGCCCATGTGCAGCGTGCCCGTCACATTGGGCGGCGGCAGCTGAATGGCGAACGACTCGGCGCCGTCCCTGGGTTGCTGCGTGCCGCGAAAGCCCGCCTTGGCATAGCCGCGCTTTTCCCATTCCGGGCCCCAATGCGCCTCGATGGCGGCGGGTTCGAACGATTTCGACAGGCTGTCGAGGCCGGGTTGGGCTGGGGGGGTGATGGGTTCGCTCATGGGGAATGCAAAACGGCACCCTCGGGTGCCGTTGGTGACAGGGTGGGATTGGCGGGCATTTTACCGGCGTCGCTGTGCGTCACGGCGGCCACTCATAATTCCGGCATGCTGTTCCTGCTCTCCCCTGCGAAGTCGCTCGACTACGACACCCCGCTCCCCGCCGACACTCCCGCCACCCAGCCGCATTTCGAGTCCCCGCGCGGCCCCTCGGTCGAGCTCATCAAGCTGCTGCGCGAGAAGTCGCCACAGCAGATCGCCGAGCTCATGCACCTCTCGGACAAGCTCTCGGCCCTGAACGTGGCCCGCTACGAGGCCTGGTCGAGCAAGAGCACCGACAAGAACGCCCGCCAGGCTGCCTTCGCCTTCGACGGCGACGTCTACGGCGGCCTCGACGCCCGCACCCTCACCAAGGCGCAACTGGCCTGGGCACAAGACCATGTGTGCATCCTCAGCGGCCTGTACGGTCTGCTGCGCCCGCTCGACCTGCTGCAGCCCTACCGCCTGGAAATGGGCACGCAGCTGGCCAACCGCCACGGCAAGGACCTGTACGCCTTCTGGGGCGCACGCATTGCGGAGCATCTGAACGAGCGCCTGGCGGCCGACCGCACGCCGGTGGTGGTCAACGTGGCCTCGCAGGAGTACTTCAAGTCGGTCGACAAGAAGGTGCTGAAAGCCCGTGTGGTCGAATGCGTGTTCGAAGAGTGGAAGGGCGACAGGTACAAGATCGTCAGCTTCTACGCCAAGCGGGCCCGCGGCCTGCTGGCCCGCTGGGCGGTGCTGCACAAGGCGGCCACCCCCAAGGCACTGGAAAAATTCGACCTCGAGGGTTATGGTTTCGACGCGCAGGTGTCGACCCCCGAGAGGTTGGTATTCAGGAGAAAAGTCTGATGTCCCAACCGATCAGTCCGGAACTTCGCGAATGGCTGGTGGCCCAGCTCGCGGCCGGGCACTCGGTGCCAGCGCTGCGCGTGTCGATGCGCGCAGCCGGCTGGCACGATGCTGCCGCCGACGTGGCCCTGGCCCAGCTGGAAGCCGGCTTTCCCGATGTCGAAGCAGTGCTGGCGCCGGCCCGCACCGAGATGCCCGGCCCTGACCTCGACGGCGCGCCGCTCTATCTGGACGCCGGCGACCGCCGCGTGCAGGTGCTGCACACCATGCGGCACCCGCGCGTCATCGTGTTCGGCAACCTGCTCTCGGGCGAGGAATGCGAAAGCCTGATTGCCGCCGCGCGCGTTCGCCTGGCCCGCTCGCTCACCGTGGAGACCCGCACCGGCGGAGAGGTGCTCAATGTCGACCGCACCAGCGACGGCATGTTCTTCGAGCGCGGAGAGAACGAGATCGTCGCGCGCCTGGAGCAGCGCATTGCCAAGCTGCTGCGCTGGCCGCTCGAATTCGGCGAAGGCCTGCAGATCCTGCGCTACGCCCCCGGCGCGCAGTACCGCCCGCACTACGACTACTTCGACCCCGGCGAGCCCGGCACGCCCACCATCTTGAAGCGCGGCGGCCAGCGCGTCGCCACGCTGGTCATGTACCTGCAGGAGCCCGAGGGCGGCGGCGCCACCACCTTCCCCGACGTGGGGCTGGAGGTGGCACCGGTGCGCGGCACCGGCGTGTTCTTCAGCTACGACCGGCCCGACCCCGCCACCCGCACGCTGCACGGCGGCGCGCCGGTGCTGGCGGGCGAAAAATGGGTGGCAACCAAGTGGCTGCGCGAGCGCGAATTCAAATAGGGCAGCAATGAAAGTCACCGCCAACGGGCTGCAGATCGAAGTCGACGACACCGGCGGGCAAGGCCGCCCGGTCATCCTGCTCATCATGGGCCTGGGCATGCAGCTGGTGGCGTGGCCCGCGGGCTTCGTGCAGCAGCTGGTGGAGGCGGGCTTTCGGGTGGTGCGCCACGACAACCGCGACATCGGCCTGAGCCAGGGCTTCGACCACGCCGGCACCGGCAACGTGGTGTGGCAGACCATTCGCCACCGCCTGGGCCTGAAGGTGCGATCGGCCTACACGCTGCAGGACATGACGCTCGATTCGCTCGGCGTGCTCGACGCGCTGGGCATACAGAAGGCCCACATCGTCGGAGCCTCCATGGGCGGCATGATCGCCCAGCGCCTGGCGGCCACCGCGCCGCAACGCACCGCCAGCCTCGTGAGCATCATGAGTTCCAGCGGCGCGCGCGGCCTGCCCGGCCCGCGCCGCCAAGTGGCCACCATGCTCATGCGCCGCCCGCTGGGCCGCGGCGAGGCCGAACTGGTCGCGCACAGCATTCGGCTGCTGCGGCTCATCCAGAGCCCGGCCTACCCGCAGACCGACCAGGAACTGGCCGAGCGCCTCACCTTCAGCATGCGGCGCGCCTACCACCCGGCCGGCCTGATGCGCCAGATGCTGGCCATTGGCGCCGACGCCGATCGCCCCGAGGTGCTGCCGCGCATCCAGTCGCCCACGCTGGTGCTGCACGGCGACGCCGATGCGCTGGTGCCCATGGCCTGCGGCGAGGACACGGCCCGGCGCATTCCGGGCGCGCGCTTCGTCGCCGTGCCCGGCATGGGGCACGACCTGCCACCCGAGGTGTGCACCATCCTCGCCCAACACATTGCTCCGTTCGCGCACGCGGCGGACGCCACACACGCCAAGCCATGAGCACAAACCCCCACGACAACAGCAGCCCCAGCAACCCGAACACGCCCGCGCAGTCGCAACTGGGCCGCGCCTCGGCCTACGCCGACCGCTACGACCCCACGCTGCTGTTCCCCATTGCGCGCGCCACGCAGCGCGAGGCCATGGGCATCAAACCCGACGCCTTGCCCTTCTTCGGCGCCGACCTCTGGACCGCCTTCGAGGTCAGCTGGCTCAACCTGCGCGGCAAGCCGCAACTGGCCATTGCGCACTTCACCATTCCGTGCGAGACGCCCAACATCATCGAGAGCAAGAGCTTCAAGCTCTACCTCAACAGCTTCAACAACAGCCCCTTCGCAAGCGTGGAAGAGGTGCGCGAGCGCCTGCGCACCGACCTGGCCGAAGCCGCCTGGCGCGGCAGCGACCGCTCGGGCGGCATCGGCGTGACGCTGCTGGCGCCCGACATGTTCGACCGCGAGCCGGTGCACGAACTCGACGGCCTCGACCTCGACCGCCTGGACATCGAGTGCACCCACTACCAGCCCGCGCCGCAGCTGCTGAGCAGCGACACCACGCAGGTGCATGTGAACGAAACCCTCACCAGCCGGCTGCTGAAGAGCAACTGCCTCGTCACCGGCCAGCCCGACTGGGGCAGCGTGCAGATCCGCTACAGCGGCCCGCCCATCGACCAGGCCGGGCTGCTGGCGTACATCGTGAGCTTTCGCAACCACAACGAGTTCCACGAGCCGTGCGCCGAGCGCATGTTCACGGACATCTGGCGCCTGTGCAAACCGGTGAAGCTGGCGGTGTACGCGCGCTACACGCGGCGCGGCGGGCTGGACATCAACCCGTTCCGCACGAGCTGGCCGCAGACGCTGCCGGGGAACATTCGCACGGCGCGGCAGTAGGCTGGGCTGAGCCGGCGAACTTTGGGTAGCGGATGCCATGAATATTGCTCGGCTCGAACGGAAACTACTGGTCGTCAGCCAGCCCGTTGGCGTTGCCAGCTATGACTTTAATTTCGAGCTGAATTTCGCCTGCGAACACCCGTATCGGCTGGACGCCGAAGAGCCGTGCGTTCTTCGCATCGGTCCAATCGACGACTACCCCACTGTGTTTGCCGAGAACGTCGCTATGGGACTGCGGCCGGTGAATGCACCCCAGGAGCACGCGCTCGCCAGCGAGCTCGACAAGTGGTATCCCGTTATCGAGGAGTTCACGCCGCGAACGGTTGTCTTCGACGCGTTGCCTGATGCCTCGGAGATAGAAGCATCGTTCGCATGGCCGGTCTTCATGAAGGGCGCAAGGCAGACCAGCAAGCACAACCCCGATCTTGCCGTCATCCAAAGCCGGGCGCACTACGAAGTTGCAGCGAGCAAGTATCGCGACGACGCGATTCTTCATTGGCAGAAACCAGTGATCAGGGAGTTCATTCCTCTGGTGCCGGTCGCCGGGTATGTGCCGGGCAAGGTACAACCTTCCGTGGAGTACCGATCGTTCTGGTGGAACGGCGACTGCGTCGGGTGGGGCCGCTATTGGCATCAAGTTGCTTCCTACGAATTGGCGGATGCCCGCGCAGGACTGGCCTTGGCGCAAGAGGCTGCTTCGCGCCTGAAAGTACCGTTCCTTGTAGTGGATTTCGCCAAGGCCCAGGACGGGCGCTGGATCATCATCGCGTGCAACGATGCACAGGAGTCGGGGTATGCCGCCGCCAATCCATTGGTGCTCTGGCGAGAAATTTTGGCGCGTGTGAGGCCGTAAGGCCGCCTGCCTTAAGCCCCTCTTCGGAAACCCCAAACCCGCTCCCACCCGCCCTGTGGCATTCTGAATTTCACCCGCGAACCCGCGGCCGAATGAACATTCGGAGCACAGACATGGTTGAAGGAAAAGTGGTCGTCGTCACGGGCGCGGGCGGCGGCATCGGGCGGGACATCGCATTGGCGATGGCGGCCCATGGCGCGAAGGTGGTGGTCAACGACATCGGCGCGGCGCTCGACGGCGGCGGTGGCGGCAGCGCCGGCCCCGCGCAGCAGGTGGTCGAAGAGATTCGCGCGGCCGGCGGGCAGGCCGTGCCCAACACCGACAACGTGGCCGATGCGGCCAGCGCCGCGCACATCGTGCAGTGCGCGCTCGACAGCTTCGGGCGCATCGACGCGGTGGTCAACAACGCGGGCATCCTGCGCGACCGCTTCTTCCACAAGATGTCGGTCGACGAGTGGGACTCGGTGCTCAAGGTGCACCTGTACGGCTCCTACTACGTGAGCCGCGCGGCCGCCACGCACTTCAAGGAACAGAACTCCGGTGCGCTGGTGCACATGACCTCGACCTCGGGGCTCATCGGCAACTTCGGCCAGGCCAACTACGCGGCGGCCAAGCTGGGCATCGTGGCGCTGTCGAAGTCCATTGCGCTGGACATGCAGAAATTCAGCGTGCGCTCCAACTGCATTGCGCCCTTTGCCTGGAGCCGCATGATCGGCGCCATTCCCACCGATACCGACGAGCAGCGCGCCCGCGTCGACAAGATCAAGCAGATGACGCCCGCCAAGGTCGCGCCGCTGGCGGTGTACCTTGCCAGCGATGCGGCGGGCGCGGTGAACGGGCAGATCTTCTCGGTGCGCAACAACGAAATTTCGCTCATCAGCCAGCCGCGTCCGGTGCGTTCCGTGCATCGCGCCGAGGGCTGGACGCCGCAGAGCATTGCCGAGCACGCCATGCCCGCGATGCGTGCCAGCTTCTTCTCGCTCGACCGCTCGGCGGACGTGTTCAGCTGGGACCCGGTCTGAGCCAGCCCCCGGGGACTAACCCCAACAGGGGCGTTTCGGCCGCCGTTGGCCGGACAATGCGCGTTCCCTCGCTTCCTTGCGCCCACGCCCGGTGAACCTGCATTTCGACCTGTTCGACCTGAAACTGTTCGTCTACGTGGCGGATGCGCGCAGCCTCACGCGCGGCGCCGAGAAGGCCTGCATTTCGCTGGCCGCCGCGTCCACCCGCATCAAGCAGATGGAAGAAGCCGTGGGCGGCAAGCTGCTGCACCGCAGTGCCCAGGGCGTGACCCTCACGGCCGCGGGGCAGGCGGTGCTGTATCACGCAAAGCGCGTGATGCAGCAGATGGAGCATCTGCGCTGCGACATGCAGGACTTCGGCAAGGGCATCAAGGGCCATGTGCGGGTGTTCGCCAACACCACGTCGATCACCGAGTACCTGCCGCAGAAGCTCGCGGGCTTTCTCACGCAGCACCCCGCCGTGCAGGTGGACCTGCGCGAATACCTGAGCGAAGAAATCGTGCGCGCGGTGGCCGACGGCGAGGCCGACATCGGCATCCTGGCCGGCGATGTGCACACCGGTGACTTCGATGCGCGGGCCTTCGGCAGCAACCAACTGGTTTTAGTGGTGCCCATGGCGCACCACCTGGCGGGCGCACCGGCCGTGGCCTTTGCCGACACGCTCGACGAACAGCACGTGGGCCTGCACCATGGCAGCGCCATCCATCGCTTTTTGCAGCGCCGCGCGGAGCTGGCGGGCCGGGGCTTCAACCCGCGCATTCAGGTCAGCAGTTTCGAGGCCATCTGTCTGATGATCGAGGCGGGCGTGGGGGTGGGTGTGTTGCCGGCGTCGTCGGCGCAGCGTTTGTCGATGGCGATGCGCATCTCGACCGTGGCGCTCAGCGACCCCTGGGCGGAGCGCGAACTCAAGCTCATTGCGCGCAACCGCGAGCAGTTGCCTGCTTCGGCGCGGGAGCTGTTCGACCACCTGGTTGCGCCCTGAGGGCGCGCACGCCATGTCCGCCGACCTGAAGTCGCTGCGCCTGTTCGTCGCCGTGGCCGACCACGGCAGCATCAGCGAGGGTGCCAAGCGCTGCCACATTGCGCTGGCCGCGGCCAGCAAGCGCATGTCCGACCTCGAAGCCCGCGCGCGCTTGCCGCTGCTGGTGCGCCATGCGCGCGGCGTCACGCTCACCTCGGCCGGCCACGGGCTGCTGCTGCATGCGCGCTCCGTGCTCTCGGCCATGGACCGGCTGGGCGCGGAGCTCGACGATTTTCAGAACGGCGTGGCCGGCGTGGTGAGCATCACGGCCAACGCGTCGACCATCGCGCAGTTTCTGCCCGCGCAGATCGGCTCCTTCCTGCGCATGCATCCGGTGCTGAAGATCGACCTGCAGGAGCGCGCCAGCACCGAGGTGGTGAAGGCCGTGCAGGCGGGCCTGGCCGACATCGGCGTCATCGAGGGCCAGACGCCCGCCGAAGGCCTCGAATGCCTGCCCTACCGCACCGACGAGCTGGCCGTGGTCATTGCGCGCGACCACCCGCTGGCGCGGCGCAAGCGCATCGGCGTGGAAGAGGTGCTGCGCTACGACCACATCGTGGTGCGCGAAGGCACTGCGCTGCATCGCGTGCTGCTGGCCGCCGCGCTGGAGGCGCAGGTGCCGCTGAAGGTGCGCATGCAGGTGGGCAGCTTCGACATGGTGTGCCGCATGGTGGAGCAGGGCATCGGCATCGGCGTGCTGCCTTACGCGGCCATCCTGCCGCAGCTGCAGATACTGAAGCTGCGCTGTCTGAAGCTGGACGCGCCCTGGGCGCTGCGCCGCCACTTGCTGTGCGTGCGCCGGCAGCAGGAGCTGACCGTGGCCGCGCGCTCGGTGCTGGAGCACCTGGGCCGGCCCGACTGAGCGCGCAGGCTTCGAGGCTTCGCGGCTCACGAAGGCTCGAACTCGCAAAAAACGAATTGTTCTCCCGCGGCCCGCGCGCAAAGATCCGTGCAAACCAAAGGAGACAGCCTTGAAGATTGTTCGCGTCAGCGCCACGCCGCTGAACATTCCCGTCACCATCGACGTGGTCGGCCTCAACAAGCAGACCTCGCTGTCGCTGTGCCTCACCGAGATCGAGACCGACACCGGCCTCGTGGGCCACGGCATGACGGCCATCACCGAAGAAGAGATCATTGCCGCCGCCGTGCGCGAGGTGGCCGGCCCCGCGCTCATCGGCGAGGACCCGATGGCCACCGAGCGCCTGTGGGACAAGCTCTATTGGCTGCTCTCACCGCGCGGCCAGACCGGCTACGCGAGCCACACCATCGCCGCGCTCGACATCGCGCTGTGGGACCTGAAAGCCAAGGCGCTGGGACAGCCGCTGTGGCGCCTGCTGGGCGGCGCGCGCAGCAAGGTGCCGGTGTACGCCACCTTCGGCTTCGGCTTCTTCGAGCGCGACCAGCTCGCCGCCGCGGCAAAGCTGTGGGTGTCGCAGGGCTTCCAGCGCCTGAAGATGACGGTGGGCAACCACGCGCTCGCGCGCCGCGACGAACCGCGCCCGCTCGACGAGGTCATTGCCGAAGACGTGCGCCGCGTGGCCGCCGTGCGCGAGGCGGTCGGGCCCGACGTGAAGCTCTACGTCGACGCCAACTGCGGCCTCGACCTGTTCCACGCCACCGAGCTCGCGCAGCGCATCGAGCCCTACGGCATCAGTTTCTTCGAGGAGCCGCTCACGCAGAACGACGTGCGCCAGATGGCCCAGCTGCGCGCGCGCACGCGCATTCCGCTGGCCTGCGGCCAGAACGAAGGCCTGGCCTTCCGCTTTCGCGACCTGCTGGTGAACCAGGCGGCCGATGTGCTGCAGCCCAACGTGACCATCTCGGGCGGCTACTCGCAGTGCCTGAAGATCGCCGGCATGGCGCAGGCCTTCAACGTGCCCATCGACAACGGCGGTGCCTGGCCGTTCCACAACATGCACCTGCACGCCGGCGTATCGAACGGCGGGCTGGTGGAGTACCACTACGTGGCGGTGCAGATGCTCAAGCAGATCTTCGACGGCCTGCCGGTGCCCGACCAGGGCTGGCTCACGCTGCCCGAGACGCCGGGCCTGGGCTTCGCGCCCAATGCCGAGCGCGTGCGCGAGCTTGCCAGGCTGCCGACCTCGCACGGCAAGGGCAAGGCCTGAGGCCCTGGTCACGGTCCGCCTGAATCGGCAAGACTTTCCTTCACGACCAGGCCGCGCAGACGGCCGGCGACACCCGAAAAAAGACAACGGAGACACGATGACAACCACACAACTCCTTCGCCCGGCGCGCCGGCATGCATTGCGCGCCGCCGTGGCCGTGGCAGTGGCAGTGGGCCTGCTCGCCGCGCCCATGGCCTGGGCCCAGAAGTACCCCGACAAGCCCATTCGCCTGGTGGTCGGCTATTCCGCCGGCGGCGGGGTCGACGCGGTGGCGCGGCTGCTTGGCGTGCGCCTGTCGGCCGTGCTGGGTCAGCAGGTGCTGGTGGAAAACCGCACCGGCGCCACCGGCCTCATTGCGGCCGAGTTCGTCGCCAAGTCGGTGCCCGACGGCTACACGCTGATGATGGGCGACAGCGCCTTGCTCATCGCCAAGCTGCTGCAGCCCAAGATCGGCATCGACCCGCTCACCAGCTTCCGGCCGGTGGCGGGCGCCTTCGTC
Organism: Variovorax sp. H27-G14; assembly: GCF_046156345.1. Taxonomy (NCBI): domain Bacteria; kingdom Pseudomonadati; phylum Pseudomonadota; class Betaproteobacteria; order Burkholderiales; family Comamonadaceae; genus Variovorax; species Variovorax sp. H27-G14. The sequence continues at coordinate 569,079 of NZ_JAYLVN010000001.1, read as the reverse complement.
TCGCCGCTGATGATCGTCACGGGCAACGACTTTCCCGCCAGGACGCCGGCCGAGCTGGTCAAGGAAATCCAGGCGCATCCGTCGCGCTATTCGTACGCCACCTCCGGCGTGGGCACGGTGCAGCACCTGGGCTTCGAGATGCTCAAGCAGGGCACGGGCAGCACCGTGGTGCACGTGCCGTACCGTGGCGCCGCGCAGATCGTGCCCGACGTCATCGGCGGGCAGATTCCCATCGGCGTGGTGAGTGCCACGGCCGGCATGGCGCAGGCCAAGGCGGGCAAGCTGCGCGCGCTGGCGTTGATGAACACCGCCAAGCTGGAGGGCGTGGACAACGTGCCGCCGCTGGCCGACGCGCTGCCGGGCTTCGATGTGGCGCCGCGCATCTTCGTGCTGGCGCCGGCGGGCACGCCCGACGACATCGTCGCCAGGCTCTCGGCCGCGGTGAAGACCGTGCTCGACACCCCCGAGACCGGTGCCGCGGCGACCGCGCAGGGCACGCTGCGCGCGTACGCCACGCCGGCCCAACTGGGCAAGGACATGGCCGACGAAACGACGCGATGGAAACGCATCATCACCGAGCAGCGCATCGTGGTGGAGGGGAGTTGAATGCCAACCCCCCATCTGGGCCTGATCGTTCCACCCGCCGCCGGAGCGGTGCCGGTGGACGGCCCATTGCTCTACGGCGAACGCATCCGCTTCAGCGCGCGGGGCCTCGCCCTGGGCGAAATCTCCACGCGCGGCTACCTCGATGTGATTGACACGGTCGTCGAGAAAGCCGTCGCGCTCAAGAACGAGGGCGTGAGCGCCATCTCCCTCATGGGCACCTCGCTGAGTTTCTTTCGCGGCACTGCGTTCAACCGGCAGCTCGAGGTGGAAATGGCGCAGGCCACCGGCCTGCCCTGCACGACCATGAGCAACGCCATCGTCGGAGGGCTGGGCCATCTGAAGGTACGGCGCGTCGCGGTGGCCACGGCCTACATCGACGAGGTCAACGTGCATCTGCGCAAGTACCTGGAGCAGAACGACATCGAGCCGCTGGCACTCGAAGGCCTGTCGATCAGCAACGTACAGGCCGTCGGCGAGGTGCCGACGCAGGTGCTGGTCGACCTGTGCGTGAAAGTGTTCGACGCGCAACCCGGCGCGCAAGGCGTGCTGATCTCCTGCGGCGGGCTGGTCACGCTCGATGCGGTGCGCGAAGTGGAAGCGCGGCTGCAGGTGCCGGTGGTGTCCAGCTCGCCGGCCGGCTTCTGGGACCTGGTGTGCACCGCGGGGCTCGATGCGCGTTCGCCCCATCAGGGCCGGCTCTTCGCCTGAAGCCCTTCAGCCCAACCAGCGCCCCACACGCGGCGTGGCTTCAAGTTGCCACACGCGTTCGCACAGAGCCTTGGCCTCGTCGCTTGTCACGCCTTCGCCGTAGTGCGCCAGGCGCTGCATCTTGTCCTCGATCTCCGCCCGGCTCAGGCTGTTGCCCGGATCACCCTTGGGCTCGTCCACACGGCCCTGCAGCGTGCGGCCGTCGGCGGTGTGCACGCTGACCTTGCCGATCCAGCGCGCGGGGTAGGCCGTGTCGACCTCTTCGTCGAGCGCCATCGACACCTTCTCCCGAAAGGCCGAGACCTCCGGCGCCAGAAAGTCGCGGTCGAATTCGCCCAGCCCCGCGCGGCCGTGCACGGCCATCAGGCCCAGCACCGTGCCCATCGAAAACTTGCCCTGGTGCACCGTGGCCGGCACGTTCACACGCCCCAGCACATCGATGGCGCCCTGGTGCACATGCGTGGTCACGCGCGACACGTCGGCGGGCTTGAGCTTGTGCTGCGTCATCACCTGCAGCAGCGCATCTGCGGCGGGGTGGGTATGGCGACACGACGCGTGGTATTTGAACGAAGTTTCGGCCAGCGTCCAGCGCGTGCCCAGGCCGTCGGTGAGCTTCGCCGGGTCAGCGTCACTCGACATGCCCACCCCCAGACCCTGCGCGCCTTCCAGGATCTGCTGCGCGCCCGTGAAGCCGTCCTGCGCGAGGTACGCCGACATCAAACCGCTGGTGGCCGCATGCGCGCAATGCAGCTGCTTGGAGTCCGCCGCATCGCGCAAGAACTCCCACACACCGGCCGACTGCGTGCCGGCCGAACCGAAGGCATGCAGCATCTGCTGCGGCGTGAGGTTCAGCAGGCGGCCGACTGCCGCAGCGGCTGCGAGCGTGCCCGCCGTCGCGGTCGTGTGAAAGGTCTTGTAGTGCGAGCGGCCCAGAAACTCGCCCACGCGAATGCCCACCTCGTAGCCCGCGACCACCGCCGTCAGCAACTGCGCACCGCTCGCGCCGATGCTTTGCGCCACGGCCAGCGCGGGCGCGATGACCACGGCCGCGGGGTGGAACACCGAGCCGTTGTGCACGTCGTCCTGCTCCACGAAGTGCGAGGCCGCTGCATTGACCATGGCCGCGAACAGCGGCGAGCTGGTGCGGCGCGAGGTGAGTATTTCGCTCGGCCCTTCGGCCGGCCCCATCGTCTGCGCGAAGCGCTCGATGCTGCGAATGGGCCGCGCCGTGCGGGCCGCCAGCACCGAGCCCAGCCAGTCGAGCATCAGGTCTTCGGCGCGGCGCAGCACGGGGGCGGGAATGTGTTCGAACTGCAGCCCGGCGGCAAAGTCTGCGAGGGTTCTGGATTCGTTCATGGTGTGGTTCGCTTTCAGAACGACCTTGGCAGGCCCAGCATGTGTTCGGCCACGTAGCTCAGGATGAGGTTGGTCGAAATCGGCGCCACCTGGTAGAGGCGCGTTTCGCGGAACTTGCGCTCGATGTCGTATTCGCACGCAAAGCCGAAGCCGCCATGGAACTGCAGGCATGCATTGGCCGCCTCCCAGCTTGCCTTGGCCGCAAGGTACTTGGCCATGTTGGCCTGCGCGCCGCAGGGCTGGCGCGCGTCGAACAGACGGCAGGCCTCGTAGCGCATCAGGTTGGCCGCCTCTGTCTCGATGAACGCCTCGGCAATCGGAAACTGCACGCCCTGGTTCTGCCCGATGGGACGCCCGAACACCACACGCTCCTTGGTGTAGGCCGTCACGCGGTCGATGAACCAGTAGCCGTCGCCGATGCATTCGGCGGCAATCAAGGTGCGCTCCGCGTTGAGCCCGTCCAGGATGTACTTGAAGCCCTGGCCTTCCTCGCCGATGAGGTTCTCCACCGGAATTTCGAGGTTCTCGAAGAACAGCTCGTTGGTCTCGTGGTTCACCATGTTCAGAATGGGCCGCACCGTCATGCCGTGGCCTATGGCCTCGCGCAGGTCGACGATGAAGATCGACATGCCTTCGGTCTTCTTCTTCACGTCCGCCAGCGGCGTGGTGCGCGCCAGCAAGATCATCAGGTCCGAATGCTGGATGCGCGAGATCCACACCTTCTGCCCGTTGATGACGTAGCGGTCGCCCTTCTTCACCGCCGTGGTCTTGATCTTTGTGGTGTCGGTGCCGGTGGTGGGCTCGGTGACGCCCATCGACTGCAGGCGCAGTTCGCCCTTGGCGATCTTCGGCAGGTAGGCGAGCTTCTGTGCCTCGCTGCCATGGCGCAGCAGCGTGCCCATGTTGTACATCTGGCCGTGGCAGGCGCCGGAGTTGCCGCCGCAGCGGTTGATTTCTTCCATGATCACCGAGGCCTCGGACAGGCCCAGGCCGGAGCCACCGTATTCCTGCGGAATCAGCGCGGCCATCCAGCCGGCTTTGGTGAGGGCGTCGACAAACTCGGCGGGGTAGCCGCGCGCCTCGTCGATCTTGCGGAAGTAGGCATCGGGAAACTGCGCGCAAAGGTCGCGCACCGCGTCGCGGATGTCGGGAAAGTTCTTGTCGTTGGCGTTGTTCATGGGGGCCTGTCGTTCAGTCCTGGCGCGGGCCGCCGGCCTCTTTTTCCACGCGCTGCCAGATCTCGATGGCCATCGGGTCGTCGATCTCCTCCAGGATGTGGCCCACCAGCCCGATGGCGCGCGCCATCACGCCAAAGCCGCGAATGATCTTCCACGGAAAACCGAACTCCGCCGCAATGGCGCCGATGGCACCCGTCGCGTTGATTGGCAGCGACTTGCCCGACACGCGCTCGGCCTCGGCCTGCACCGCCTGCATCAGCGCGACGTAGTGGCCAGACAGGCCGTTCTCCGCCGCAATCTGGAACAGGCGCGGCGTGCGCGGGTCGATCGGTTTGTGCAGCGGATGGCCCAGCCCCGGCACGATCTGCTTGCGCGCGCGGTGGTCGGCCACGATGTCCGTGGCCATGTCGGCCAGCGGGCGCACGGGCTTCTCGCCGAAGGGAATGGCCTCGTAGAGCATCTTGGCCGCGCCTTCGGTGCTGCCGACGAACACCGAGCCCAACCCGCAAAGACCAGCTGCCACAGCGGCTTGCAGCGCCTCGGGCGCGCCGGCATAGGTAAGGCGCGCGGCCAGTGCGCTGGGCGTGACGCCATGCTCCACCAGCGTGACGACGATGGCGTTGAAGGTGACAGATTCCTGCGGCGTCGGGATGCGCCCGGTGAGCTCCAGGAAGGCCATGTCGCCCAGGTTCAGGTGGCCGAGAATTTCCGAGGGCAGGTCGCGCCCGCGCACGGTGATCTTGTCGGGCGTGCTGTGGCCCAGCTCGGTATGCAGCGATTTCTTGATCTTGGTCATGGCAGCGAATCTAGCCCTGCCTTGCGCGGGCAGGTTCTCTGATTGCGAAACCCTCCCTTCGGCAAATGCAAATGCCCGCTTGCGGGGTCTTGGGGCACGCTGCGGTTCGTCTTTGCAACGCAACGAGGCAACCCTACAGATGGACTCCGATTCACTCGCGGCAATGCGCGAAGCAGCGCTCGATTACTTCACGCGCAGCCGCGCCATCGCCCGGCGGCGCAGCCGCATGGAACACCAGGTCACCGAAGCAGTCGACGAGCCCGAAGGGTGGCGCCGCATCGCCGAGCTCGGCTGGCCCGGCATGCTGACCCCTGAAGCGGCAGGCGGCCTGGCGCTGGGCCTGGACGGCGCCGCCGAAATCCTGCGCGCCGCGGGCGAGCATGTGGCACCCGAGCCGCTGCTGGCCGTGGCCGGCCTCAGCGCTTTGCTTCTCGCCAAGCTGGACACACCGGCCGCACGCGACCTGCTGGCCGAGCTGGTGGCAGGGCGCAGCCTGCCCGCGCTGGCGTGGCAGGAAAGCGCGGGCGACCTGAGCGCGGTGCCGCTGGCCTGCGGCTGCGAGCCATGGAACGGGCGACCGGGCGAGGTCGGCGGCGTGCTGCTGCAGGGCGAAAAGCTCATGGTGCTGCCCGGCGCTGCGGCCAGCGGCTGGCTGGTGTCGGCGCGCGGGCAAGACGATGCGGTGCTGCTGTGGGTGCCGCGCGGCACCGGCGGCGTGAGCGAAACACTCGTGCCGCTGGTCGATGGCAGCCAGGCCTCGAACCTTCGCTTCGAGCAGGTCGCACTGCCGGCCGGCGCGGTACTGGCCGAAGGCCCGGCCGCGCAGGACGCGCTGCGCCACGCGCTCGCTGCCGGCCAGATCCTTCAGTCCGCCGAGCTGCTGGGCGCGGGGCAGGCCATGCTGGCGCAAACGCTGGCCTACCTGCGCACGCGCACGCAGTTCGGCAAGCCCATCGGGAGCTTCCAGGCGCTGCAGCACCGCTGCGTCGACATGTTCATTCACCTCGAGGTGGCGCAGGCCACGCTCAACGAGGTGCTCGCGCTGGCCGCGCAGGGGCTGTCGGCGGAACGGCTCGACGCCGAGGCCAGCCGCGTGAACGCGCGCTGCACCGCCGCCGCACTGCAGGCCTCGCGCACGGCGGTGCAGCTGCACGGCGCCATCGGCTACACGCAGGAGTGCGACCTGAGCCTGTTCTACAAGCGCGTGCTGTGCCTGTCGGCCTGGCTGGGCAACGTCAGCACGCACCAGCGCCGCCATGCCGTGCTGACCGGCGGGGCCGAGACCACCACGGCAGTGGTCACTTGGCAAGGCGAGTTCCCGCGCACCGCCGACTGGGCCGCCATGCCCGAGGCCGATTTCCGCCGCATGGTGCGCGCCTTTCTGCAGCAGCGCTATCCGCAGCCGCTGCGCTACCTGTCGCACCGCGCGCGCTGGAGCGAAATGCGCGAGTGGTATCTCACGCTGTCGGCGCAGGGCTGGATCGCGCCCGCCTGGCCGCAGGCGCATGGCGGCATGGGGCTGCCGGCCGACAAGCTCATCGCATGGATCGAAGAGCTGGAGCAGTATGGCGTGGCGCGCGCGCCCGACCAGGGCATCGTGATGATCGGCCCGCTGCTCATTCAGCACGGCACGCCAGCGCAGCAGCAGCGCTTTCTGCCGCGCATTCTCAGTGGCGAGAACGTGTGGTGCCAGGGCTACTCCGAGCCCAACGCCGGCTCCGACCTCGCGGGCCTGCGCACCGAGGCGCTGCCGGGGCGCGATGCGCAGGGCGATCACTTCGTGGTGAACGGCCAGAAGATCTGGACCACGCTGGCGCAGGATGCCGACCACATCTTCCTGCTCGTGCGAACCGACAAGAGCGCGCGCAAGCAGGAGGGCATCAGCTTTCTGCTGTGCGACCTGCGCACGCCGGGCATCACCATTCGCCCGATCCACACGCTGGCGGGCGAGCCCGAGTTCTGCGAGGTGTTCTTCGACAACGTGCGCGTGCCGGCCGACAACCTGGTGGGCCAGCTGCACGGCGGCTGGACCATTGCGAAGGCGCTGCTGGGCTTCGAGCGCATCTTCCTGGGCAGCCCCAAGCAGTCGCAGTACGCGCTGGGCCAGCTCGCGCGGCTGGCGCAGGCGCGGCGCCTGTTTGCGGACCCGGTGTTCGCGCAGCGCTTTGCGGCGTTGCGGCTCGATGTACTCGACCTGTCGGCCGCCTACACCGGCTTTGCCAACATCGTGCGGGCCGGCAAGCCACTGCCGGCGTCGGTGTCGCTGCTGAAGATCTGGGCCAGCGAAACCTTTCACCGCATTGGCGCGCTGCTGGTCGAGGCCAGCGAAGAGCAGGGCGCGGTGGCGGGCGACCAGGTGCTCGACGGGCAGACCTTCAACGTGCTCTCCCCGCTCATCGGTTCCACGGCCGCAATGATCTACGGCGGCACCAACGAGATACAGCGAAACATCCTCGCGCGGCAGGTTTTGGACCTGCCGGCCTGAGCGATCAGAGACGCCAAAAAATTCATAACAGGAGACAACCCTCATGACTTCCCTCGACCTCTCGCGCCGCCAGCTGATGGCCGCGCTCGCGGGCGGCGCGGCGCTGACCGCCTTGCCGCACCGCGCCTTCGCGCAGCAGCCCTTGCCGCCGCTCATCAAGCTGGTGGTCGGCTATTCGGCGGGCGGCCCGGTGGACGGTGCCGCGCGCCTGCTGGCACCCGCGCTGAGCCAGGAGCTGGGCACGCAGGTGATCGTGGACAACCGCCCCGGCGCCAGCGGCTCGCTGGGTGGCGACGCGGTGGCCAAGGCCTCGCCCGACGGCGCCATGCTGTTCTTCGGCGCCAGCCCGACCATCACCATCAACCCGAACGTGCAACGCAAGATGGCCTTCGACCCCATGAAAGACCTCACGCCCATTGCGCCGCTGGTGGACTACACCAACGTGCTGGTCGTCAACAACGACGTGCCGGTGCACAGCGTGGCCGAGCTGCTGGCCTATGCGAAGGCGCGGCCGGGCAAGGTGTTCTACGGCTCGGCGGGCGTGGGCGCGTCCAACCACCTGAGCGGCGCGCTGCTGGAGAAGATGACCGGCGTGCAAATGACGCACGTGCCCTACAAGGGCAGCGCCCCGGCGCTGGCCGACGTGATGGGCGGCACCGTGACCATGATGTTCGACATCATCGCCACGTCCAAGCCCTTCATTCAGACCGGCAAGGTGCTCGCGCTGGCCGTTACCTCGCGCCAGCGCAACCGCATGCTGCCCGACGTGCCGACCATGATCGAGTCGGGCGTGCCCGGCTACGACGTGGGCGGCTGGTTCGGCCTGTACGGCCCGGCGCGCATGGACCCGGCGCTGGCCGCGCGCATCAACGCCGCGGCGCAGAAGATGCTGGCGCGCGAAGACATCGCGCACCGGCTGCGCGAGCAGGGCTATGACGTGTGGTCGGGCGCGGCCGACCTGCTGGCGAGCAAGGGGCAGTCGGACCGCAAGCTGTGGGCCACGGCGTCCAAGGGCATCGAGGCCGAATAGGGCGCACCCGCAATGCAACGGATTCACCACCTGCTGGAGGCCCGCGCCGCGCGCACGGCCGACACCGTTTTTCTTTTCCAGCCCGAGGGCACGACCACCTACGCCGCGCTGCAGGCCATGGTCGATACCGCCACGCAAGACCTGCTGGACGCCGGCGTGCGCACTACCGACCGCGTGGTGCTGGTGGCCGAGAACTGCGCCGCGCACATCGCGCTGCTGATGGCCTGCAGCCGCGTGGGCGCGTGGTCGTGCGGCGTGAACGCGCGCATGTCGCCGGGCGAGGTCGCCGCGATTGCCGAGCGGGCCGATGCGCGGCTGTGCTGCTTCACGACAGCTGCGTCCGACGCCGCCGCAAAGCATGCGCAACGTGCCAATGCCCAACCCGCTGCGCTGCCGGGCGTGATGCACTCGGCCGTGCGTGCCGACGCGCGCACCGAGCCCGACGCCGCACTGGCCGACACCGCCGCCATCATCTTCACCTCCGGCACGTCGGGCACACCCAAGGGCGTGATGGTGTCGCACCGCGGGCTGCTGCACTTCGGTCGCGTGTCGGCGCAGGTGCGCGCGCTGAGCGAGCGCGACCGTGCCTACGCCTTCCTGCCGATGACGCACATCTTCGGCATCGGCACCGTGCTGATGGCCGCGCTCACCGGCGGTGCGGCGCTGGTGCTGCGCGCGAGCTTTTCGCCGGCCGACATGCTGCACGCGCTGGCGCACGAACAGGTGTCGAACCTGCTGGGCCCGCCGACCATGTACGCGCGCTTGCTGGCGCACATCGAGGCCGAGAACGCCGTGCCGCGCTTTGCGCACCTGCGCTACGTGTACACCGGCTCCGCGCCGCTCGACCCTGGCCTCAAGCAGCGTGTGGAGCAACTCTTCGGCCAGCCGCTGCACTACGGCTACGGGCTGTCGGAGTACGCGGGCTCGGTGTTCCTCACGCGCACAGAGGCGCCGCGCGCCGACACCTCGGCCGGCTACGCGGTGGCGGGCGGGGAGGCGCGCATCGTGTCGCTCGAAGGCAGCGACGTGGCAGCCGGCGACACGGGCGACACCGGCGAGATATGGCTGCGCGGCCCCGGCCTGATGCTGGGCTACTTTCGCGACCCCGCCGCCACCGCGCTGGTGATGCGCCCCGGCGGCTGGTATGCCACCGGCGACCTGGGCCGGATCGAGGCCGACGGCGCGCTGTTCGTGGTCGGGCGGCTGAAGGAAATGATCATTCGCTCCGGCTTCAACGTGTACCCGGCGGAGATCGAGGCGGTGATCGGCCGCTTCGACGGCGTGCACCAGTGCGCGGTGGTCGGCGTGCCGGAGGCCGACGGCAACGAGCAGATCGTCGCCTTCGTCGAGCTGAACCCGGGCGCCGTGCTCGACGAGGCGGCGCTGCGTGCGCACATGGTGGAGCACCTGTCGCCTTACAAGCGCCCGGCGCGCATCGAGGTGATCGACGCGATGCCGACCACGGCCAACGGCAAGCTGCTGAAGCGCGTGCTGCAGGAACGCTGTCGCTTGGCGAGTGACGTGTCTAGGTGACATGGTGGGATGAAGAGGAGGGCGCCGCTCGGTCTTCTCCTGCAAGCAGGCGCGCCAGCGTCCTCCAGTCAGTGCCGCGCGCAGGCCGCACTGTGGTGCCTTCTACAAAAGGAAAACACCATGGCCGATGACCTGAGCAAGCGCGGGCCGCAGGATGCCTCCCGCATCAACGTGAACGAGCTGCACGAAGTGCGCTACTGGACCCAGACGCTGGGCGTGACTGAGGCCCAGCTGCGCTCGGCCATTGCCGCGGCCGGCGTGGAGGTGAAGGACGTGCGCACCTACCTCGGCAAGCCCTGAGCCTCGGCTGCCAACGCCAAAGGTTTGGGGTTCAGCGGCCTTAGTAGGCGCGCTCCTACGCCTATTGCCGAGGGCGGGCACGATACTTGTATTTCCCCCTTGTTTCAGGAAGTACCCACCGTGACCGTGCCGATGAACCCGACCACCGTGGCCGACGCGCGATGAAGTCCTCACCCAGCGCGCGCAGCTGGATCGCCGCCGGCGTGCGCCACGAACTCCTGACCCGGGCCCTGCCCGCCCTGAGGCACGACATGGCGGCGCCGGTCTCGGTGATTCGCATGGCACTGCTGATGCTCAAGCGGCAAGTTGCCGCGCCCACCGTCGATGCTGCCGCCTGCGAAGAACGCGTGGCCCTCATCGACAACCAGGTCGGCGAACTGGTGCTGGCCATCCGCTCGCTGCGCGACTGGGAACTGGCCACCACCGACGACGGCATCAGCCGCAGTGCGCTGGTGGGGCAGTGCGTGATGCTGATGCGCTCCGCCTTCGACCTGCACGGCGTGTCGCTGGAAGTCGATGCCGCTCTCGACCCGCAGGAAGACGAACACCGCTGGCCCGCCGGCGCCGCGCTGCGTTACCTGTTCCTTGGCGCGATGGGCTACCTGCACGACGGCGCCGACGAAGCAGGCGCGATTCGCATCGAGGCCGACGGCGCCAATGCAGTGCGCCTGCAGGCCGTGAAGCGAGACCCTGGCACTTCGCCCTCGGTGCTCGACGCCCACCGCGCGCCGCGCGCGCTGGCCATCGATGCCGTGGCGCTGCAGAGCCTGGCCGACGATCTGGGCTATGCCGTGACGCTCGACGGCGACAGCGTGCGCCTGGTGCTCGCCACCGGCAACTGAGCTTTCTTGCCGCCGCGCGCCGCCGAGGGCTTGCGCACTGCGGAGGGCTTCACAACAGCCGAGACCTTGCGCGTGGCGCGCCCCATGGTCTTGCGACTCGTCTTCAAGAAAGCCAGCATCCGCCGTTCCGCCGCATGCAGTCCGCGCGACGGCCGGGCTTGGGTGCTACCGCCGATCGTCTCGAACAGCGCGCCCGTGGCCTCGTCGCCATCCGACAGCGCGCTGCCCAGCGCCAATACGGCCGGATGCACATAGGCCTTCTTGCAGACCGCGGGCGTGTTGCCCAGTTGCTTGGCCACGGCCGCCAGGATGTCCTTGGCGCTGTAGCGGCTGCCATCGCCGGCCGCGCGGCCGGGCTCGCAGGCCAGGCGCGTGAGCTCCAGCGCCTGCACCGTGCCGTGCCAGGTGCGAAAGTCCTTGGCGGTGAAACGATCGCCGCGCGCGGCCTCGGCCAGGTAGTCGTTCACGTCGGTGGAGGACACGGTGTGCGGCGCGCCTTTCTCGTCCGCGTACTGGAACAGCGCCTGCCCCGGCAACTGCTGGCACTGGCGCACCACCTTGGCCACGCGCGGGTCGTCGAGCTTGGCGTCGTGCATCACGCCGCTCTTGCCGCGAAAGCGCAGCCGCAGCGCCTGGCCCTGCACCGCCGCATGGCGGTTGCGCAGCGTGGTGAGGCCGTAGGAGCCGTTGGTGCTCGCGTATTCCTCGTTGCCCACGCGCAGCAGCGTGGTGTCGAGCAGGCGCACCACGGCTGCCAGCACCTGGTCGCGGCCGGGCGTCTTCTGGCCGCGCGGCAGCTTCAGGTCGCGCGCCACGCGGGCGCGAATGCGTGGCAGCGCCAGCGCAAAGGCCTCGAGGCGGTCGAACTTGGTCTCGTCCTTCATCGAGCGCCAGTTGGCGTGGTAGCGGTACTGCTTGCGCCCGCGCGCGTCGATGCCGGTGGCCTGCAGGTGGCCGTTGGGCAGCGGGCAGATCCACACCTGCGTGTAGGCCGGCGGAATGGCCAGCATGCGGATGCGCGAAATTTCGTCGGCGTCGCGCAGCCACCGGCCCTTGGCATCGCGGTAGCGAAATCGCTCGCCGTGCTTCAGGCGCTGGATGCCGGGCATCTCGGGCGTCACGTAGACCAGGCCGTTGGCGATGGGCGTGGGCTTGGACGGTGGCCTGGCGGGCTTGAGAGACGGAGCGGGCTGCAAGGAAGGTGTGGTGGCCGGCATGGGGTGGAAGTGATGACGTGACACCCCGCTTTTGCCAGCGCCGACAATCGCCGTTTGTAGGACGCCGCAAGCGCCGACGGTGCGCTGGGCGCGCTTGTTGCTCTAGCCATGGCGTGTTTTCCTTTTCAGATCGAGATCCCCAATGACTGCCCTCAAGCCCTCTCTTTTCACCGCCCGCTGGCTCGCGGTACCGGCCGCCGTGTTGCTGTTCACGGCGTGCGCGTCCACTTCGACGCCCACTGCCACCGCAACCCCGGGCGCCTCTGCATCCGCCACGCCGGCCGCTCCGGTGAAGGTCAAGGTCTTCGTCGCCGCCATGTTCGAGATCGGTCAGAACACCGGCGACCGCGCCGGCGAGTTCCAGCACTGGTACGAGCGTTACTGGAAGGGCGCCAAGCCCATGACCGTGCCTGGCGCGCTGCAGCCCGTGTACTGCAACGCCGACGGCGTGTGCGGCGCGGTGCTGGGCATGGGCAAGGTCAACTCGTCGTCGTCGATGCAGGCCATTCTGTTGAACCCGCAGCTCGACTTTTCGCAGGCCTACTACGTGATTTCCGGCGTGGCCGGCACGCCGCCTGCGCGCGGCACCATCGGCGAGGTGAGCTGGGCCACCTGGCTGGTCGATTACGACCTGGGCCACCGTTGGGCGCCCGAAGAAAACAAGGCCGGCGCCCCGACCTTCATGCCGCGCAAGGGTTACGAGGAGTACCGCCGTTTCAAGCTCAACCCCGACCTAGTGGGCTGGGCCATGAAGCTCTCGGGCGACACGCCGCTGAAGGACTCCGACGCGGCCCGCAAATACCGTTTGCGCTACCCGGACGCCGCAGCGCGCCGCGCCCCGTTCGTGGGTACCGGCACGCACATGACGGGCGACACTTTTTTCCACGGCCCGGGCATGTCGAAGCAGGCGCAGTACATCGCCAAGCTCTACGGTGCGGACGACTACGTGATCACCGAGATGGAGGCCGCTGCCATCACCCTGGTCATCAAGCGCACGCACGGCACGGACCGTGTGATGAGTCTGCGTGGAGCGGTCAACTTCGACCAGGGCAGTCCGAAGGAAACCACGTTGCAGCATCTGGACCCGGCGCCTGGGGAGACGGCGGGTGGGTTTGCTGAGACTGTGGAGAACATCGAGCTGGTTGGGTCGCGTGTGGTCGACCACATTGTTGGGAACTGGGCTGTTTGGTCTGCTGGCGTTCCCAAGCCCTGATTGGGGCGGAGGCAGTTCAGGGCGTGTGCACAGGCCGCCGGGTGCTCCCCTCCGCGAATGTCCCCCGGCCTGCGGCCTCCTCCTTTATTTCGCTGCGGGGAGCACCCGACGCCCTGTGCACCAGGGCACGCTCTGAGTGCTCGCGCGATCAACGACCGCTCCTAATAACGCTCAGGAGGGTGGGGTGCCTTGCGCAGCGAAATAAAGGAGGAGGGGCGCAGCCCCGGGGGACATTCGCGGAGCAAGGTACCCCGCCCTCCTGAGCGCGCCCTGAACAGTGCGCGCGACGCTTCAAGGCACAGCAGCCCGCAAATGCCAAGTGACAGTGAAGTCGAACGGCGTCCACCGACTGACCGGAACCCCCGCCTGCCGCAACCCGCGTCCGCTCCATGTGTTGCAGGTCTCGAAGAGGTTGTAGCCTCCGTTGGCTTCGTAGAACGCGTCCTGGTTGTCGTAATGCGCGCCCGCAATCGGCGTGGCCTGACCCTGCGGCAGCGCGGCGCGAACATAGTCCACCAACTGCGCGTACTGCACCTGCGACAGCGGCACGGCAAAGGCCCCGCGCCCCAGCTGCGCGCGACGCAAATAACTCACATGCACCAGCGCCCGGTTGCCACCCGACAGCGCCCCGAAAGCACGCCGGGCCGTCAGGTCGCCCCACGTCGGCGTGTTCAGGTAGAACTCGCGGTCGCCCCAGCCGATGGCAATGAACTCGGCATCGGGCGGCGGTGCGCGAAAGTCCCTCAACGGGAACACCTGCAACCAGTCGACCGTGGCCGAACGAATCGGGAACACATAGTCGGTGTGCACGCCGTTGCTCAGCACCCAGGCCTGCACTTCAGCAGGCACGCCTGCAGCCACTTCGGCCGATGGCTTCGCATTGGCCGGCCAGAAGACCAGCGCGCTGGCCGTGGCCACATAGAGGCCGACCAATGCAAGCAACCCCAACAGGGCGAATGCAATGCGCAGAAGCAGGCGTTTCAGCATGTCGTCAGAACAGAGATGCCGTGGTCGCTACCGGCTCCGACGCCGCGCGCTGCGCCCCCGCGGGCGCCAATGCCTCGGGGCTGCCCGCCTTCGCCAGCGCCCCCACGCGCACGCCCAGCAGCCGCAGCGGGCGCTCCAGCGGCACGCGCTTCAGGCACTGTCCGCCGGTCTGGCGAATGGTTTTGGCGTCGGCGGTGAAACGCTCGATGGTCTGGTCGCGCGTGGCGATCTTGAAGTCGTCATAACGCAGCTTGATGCCGATCGTCTTGCCCACATAGCCCTTGCGCTGCAAATCTTCGGCCAGCTTCTCGCACAGCTGCGTGAAGATCGCGCCCAGCTCGGCGCGGTCGCGCACGGCGTGCAGGTCGCGTTCGAAGGTGGTCTCGCGGCTCATCGACACTGGCTCGCTCTCGGTCACCACGGGCCGGTCGTCGCGGCCCCAGGACACCTCGTGCATCCACGCGCCGGTCGCCTTGCCGAAGTGGGCGACGAGCCAGTCGCGGTCGTGCGCCGCCAACTGGCCCACGGTCTCGATGCCCAGGCGCTTGAGTTTTTCGTCGGCCTTGGGGCCGATGCCGTTCACCTTGCGGCACGGCAGCGGCCAGATGCGGCTTTGCAGGTCGTCCTCGTACACCACCGAGATGCCGTTGGGCTTCTCGAACTCGCTCGCCATCTTGGCGATGAGCTTGTTGGGCGCCACGCCGATGGAACAGGTCAGGCCGGTGGTGCCCAGAATGGCCTTCTGCAGCAGCCGCGCCAGCGAGCGCCCGCCGTCGCGCTGGCCACCGGGCACGTCGGTGAAGTCGATGTACACCTCGTCCACGCCGCGGTCTTCCATGAGCGGCGCCACCTCCAGAATCACCTGCTTGAAGGCGCGCGAATAACGCCGGTATTCGTCGAAGTCCACCGGCAGGATGATGGCCTGCGGGCACAGCTTGGCGGCCTTCATGAGGCCCATGGCCGAGCCCACGCCGAACTGGCGCGCCGGGTAGGTGGCGGTGGTGATCACGCCGCGCCCGGTGTAGTCCTTCAGCCGCGGGAACGAATCGACCGGAATGTCGGCCAGCGTGCCGCCCTCGGGCAGGTCGCGAATGGCCTCGTCCACGCGGCGCCGCCCGCCGCCGATCACCACCGGCAGCCCCTTGAGCTGCGGATAGCGCAGCAGCTCGACCGAGCCGTAGAAGGCGTCCATGTCGAGGTGCGCGATGCGGCGGATGGGCGGTGTCTGGGAAGACGGATTCGAAGAACTCACGGAAACAATTGTCTCGCGCCCGGACGCTGCGTGCGCACGCGGGGCGATTCGGGTCAGCGTTTTTCCACCGTCACCAGCAAGGGCGAGTCGAACATGGCCACGGGCGAGATCACCGGCTCGTCCATGGGCACCGTGTCGCCGTAGCGCTCGCGCATCTTGGCGCGCACCGCCGGGTCGGTCAGATTGAATTCGCGGATCTTCTGCAGCTCGCCGATGCGCACGCCCAGCGCGCGCTGGTACAGCTTCCACACCAGCTCGGAGCAGTAGATGCGCTGGTCCGACCATTCGAAGGTCAGGTCGTAGGGGCGGCCTTCGAAGTCTGCGGTTCTGGCTTGCAGGCGGGCGATGGCGCCGGGGGTCAGCAGCGTGTCGGCATTGCGCAGGCGCTTGGCCACGTAATGCCCGCCATTGCCGCGCGCGGTCCATTGCGCCAGCGGCGTGTAGCGCACGGTTTGCACCGCCTCGAACACGTAGGGCTTGCCGCCGCGCAACAGCACGATGCCCATGTGGCTGTAGCGAGAGCCGGTGGCGCGCTGTACAGCTACGCTCTGCGCGGAGCGGGAGGTGTGAAAAACGATGTCGCCATCTTGCAGCGCGGTGGCCGCCTGGCTCGCTGGGAGCGACATGGCGAACAGGGTCAGCGCGAGCGCTGCGGGTAGCTTGAAGGTCATTTGCCGGGCATTGTGCGGCACCGACCTGGGCACTCCGCGCGCGTGTCCGGTTGGCGCCGACCGCGCCATGCCCCCACGGCAGGCTTGTCCCAACCTGACCGCCACCTCCAGTCCCTGCGGGTCATTGCTTGCGCACTGCAGCATGCCGGTGCCATCATGCGCGCCATGCAAACCGTCGCCTCCATCCTCTGGCGCAGGCTCGATGCACCGGGTCACGATGCCTGCCGTCTCGAACGCAACGCATCGGCCTGGCAGCTCGACGGCGCGGCCGTGTTCCGCCTTGAAGACGGCCGCATCGGCCAGCTGCACTACCGCGTGCGGTGCGACCTGCACTGGCACACGCAGTGGGGCACGGTGCGCGGCTGGCTGGGCGCGTCGGCGATCGACCTGTCGATCGTGCGCGACGCGCACGGTCACTGGAAGCTCAACGACGAGGCCGTGCCGGAGCTGTCGCATTGCGTGGACCTGGACCTGGGTTTCACGCCCGCCACCAACCTGCTGCAGCTGCGCCGGCTCAACCTGTCGCAGGACGAGAGCGCGGATGCGTCGGCGGCCTGGCTCGACGTGGACGGCGGCGGCGTGCTCAGCGAACTCACGCAGCGCTACCAGCGCACCGGCGCCGCCGAATACGCCTACCAGGCAAAGCGCTTCGATTACGCGGCCACGCTGGGCGTGACGGAAGACGGCTTCGTGCACGACTATCCGCGGCTCTGGGTGGCTGAAAAGTAGCCGGTCAGTCGAACTGCGACCGGTCGCCCGCCATCAGCTCGCGGTTGCGCCGCAGGTCGGCGGCAATTTCGCGTGCAAAGTCTTCGCTGCTCCCACCGGCGGGCAGGTTGTAGGCCCCTTGCAGCCGCTCGCGCACCGTGTCGCTGCGCAGCACGCGGTTGATCTGCGTGTTCAGCCGCTGCACCAGCGCGCCGGGCGTGCGTGCCGGGGCGAAGATGCCGAAGAGCGAATCGCGGTTGGCCTTCTCGAAGCCCAGCTCCGCCAGCGTGGGCACCTCGGGCAATGCCTCGATGCGCGCGGGTGAACCCACCGCCAGCGGCTGAAAGCGCCCGCCCTCGATGTACTGCAACTGCTGCGCCGCCACATTGGTCGACAGCACCTCGAACTGCCCGCTCAGCGCATCGTTGAGCTGCGGCCCGCCGCCCTGGTAGGGAATGTGCGTGATGTCGGTGCGGCTTTGCACGCGCACCTGCGCCAGCACCAGGTGGCCGATGGTGGCCACGCCCGACGTGGCCCAGCGCACCGCGCCGGGTTGCTGCCGCGCCTGCGCAATCAGCGCGCCGAAGCCGCGGCCGGTGAAGGCCGGCGTGCCGACCACCAGCACCGGCGTGCGCATGACGCTGGCCACGGGCACGACGCCGCGCAGCGGGTCATTGGATATGCCACCGCGCAGCGTGTCATTCGATGTGCCGCCGCGCCCATGCGAAATCAGCGGATGCAGCGTGAGCGGGCTGATGGCCGAGAAGGCCAACGTGCTGCCATCGGGCGCCGAGCGCGCGAGCGTGTCCATGCCCAGGCTGCCGCCCGCGCCGGGCCGGTTTTCTATGAGCACCGGCACGCCCAGCGCCTGCGCCAGCGGGTCGGCCAGCACGCGCGCCATGCCGTCGCTCACACCACCGGGCGGGTACACCACGATCAGCCGCACCGGCCGGCTCGGCCCGATGCCCGGCGCGGCCTGCAGCCAATGCGGTGCCGCACACGCCGCGGCAACGGCGGTGCCTGCAACTTGAATGAAACGACGACGCGCAGGCACGCTCATGACCCCGGATTCTCGGCGGCCAGCTTGCGCAGCAGCGCGGCGAAATGCTGCGCGGGCAGGTTGTCTTCTTCCGCGCGCGACACCAGCGTGAGCGGCGCGTCCAGCTGCCCGCCGTCGGCCAGCCGCGCATACGCGATGGCATGCGCATGCACGCCGGTCATGGAGGCCGGCACCACCGACAGGCCGACACCGGCGGCCACAAGGTTCAGGTTGGTCATCATGCGATCGACTTCGGCCACCACGCGCGGGCGCAGGCCCTTGGCGTGGCACAGCGCGAGCAGGTCGGCATAGAGGCCGGGGGCGCCCGGGCGGCGCACGAGGATGATGCCTTCCTCGCACAGCTTGGCGAGCGGCAAGGGGCGCGCGGCCTTTCCTTTCTTGCCGAGCGACAGGGCCAGGCGGTGGTCGCTGGGCATGGCCACCCACACCGGCTCGCGCAGCAGCGTCTCGAACACCAGTCCCTGGGGCCGCGCCACCGGCACACGCAGCAGGCCGCAGTGCAGGCGGCCAGCGGCCAGCGCGTCGGTGAGCTCGGCGGCGTTGTCCTCGCGCAGTTGCAGTTCCACCGCGGGGTAGGCGCGGCGAAAGGCGCGCAGCGCCTCGGGCATGAAGCGGTGCGCCGCGGCCGAGCTGGTGAAGCCCACCGCCAGCGTGCCGGCCTGCCCGCTGGCCACGCGCGCCATGCGCTGCTTCATGGCCGCCATGTCCTGCAGCATGCGCAGCGCCTCGGCCTGAAACAGCCGGCCCGCATCGGTGAGCGCCACGCCGCGCGGATGGCGGCGAAACAGCAGCACGCCCAGCTCGCGTTCCAGCGCCTTGATCTGCAGGCTCAGCGGCGGCTGCTGAATGCCCAGTTGCTCGGCCGCACGCGTCATGTGGCCGGTTTCTGCCACGGCGGCGAAGTAGCGAAGCGCGCGAATGTCCATATGTTTTTGGTATGAGAAGTGCCTTATTATTTTATTTGACCCTAGGTCACTGCGAATCTATCGTCCGGCCGCCCATTCAAAAAAGCAGCCCACCGAGGCTGCATGCCGGAGACAAATTCATGCGTACAGCGCGCCCCGCACCCAGGCTTCGTGCCGTTCTTTGCGCCATCGGCGCTTCGCTGGCTATGGCCGCCTGTGGTGGCGGCAGTGGGGGAGGGGGCGGCAGCCTCTTCCCGACCGTGCCTTCCCCGTCGACACCGCCCGTCATCGGCGGCGACAACCCGCCCGCCAACGACCCGCCCGACAACCTGCCGCCCCCGCCCGTGCAACCGGTCGTCGCCTGCGCCGACCTCGCCGGCAAGAGTCTGCCCGCCTCGCTCATCAGCCTGCCCACGCAGGGCGCCACCGTTACCAGCGCCACGCCCGTGGCCGCCGGCGACGCGGGCAACACGCTGGGCGACTACTGCCGCGTGCGCGGCACCATCGCGCCGGTAGATGCGGCCTCGCAGCAGATCAACTTCGCGGTGAACCTGCCCGAGCAGTGGAACCAGAAGACCATTCACTTCGGCGGCGGCGGCTTCGACGGCGTGCTCATCGACGGCACCGAGGCCATTCGCTTCGGCCCCGCCGGCAAGCCCGCGCCGCTGGCGCTGGGCTACGCCACCTACGGGGACGATTCGGGCCACCAGTCCGGCAGCATCACCGACGGCAAATTCGCGGCCAACGACGAGCAACTGGCCAACTACGGAGGCCTGTCGCTCAAGAAGACGCGCGACGTGGCGCAGGCGTTGGTGCTCGCGCGTTACGGCATGGCGCCCAGGCATGCGTACTTCCTGGGCACCTCCACCGGCGGGCGCGACGCGCTGAGCTACATCCAGCGCTGGCCGCTGGACTACGACGGCGTGATCGCCAACGAGCCCGCGCTCGCCTACACCGGCACGCGGCTGTCGAACGTGGCCGTGGGCCGCGCGCTGTACAACAACGCGGGCGCGGGCTGGATGAACGTGGCCAAGACGCTGCTGGTGCAAAAGAGCGTCATGCAGGCCTGCGACAAGCTCGACG
The DNA here is from genome assembly GCF_046156345.1 of Variovorax sp. H27-G14. Lineage (NCBI taxonomy): Bacteria > Pseudomonadati > Pseudomonadota > Betaproteobacteria > Burkholderiales > Comamonadaceae > Variovorax > Variovorax sp. H27-G14. The sequence continues at coordinate 549,149 of NZ_JAYLVN010000001.1, read as the reverse complement.
GCGCGGCCGACAACCTGGTGAGCAACGTGGAGAGCTGCCGCCTGCTGAACACGCAGATCCTGGCGTCGCTGCGCTGCGGCGGCGGCGCGGACACGGGCGACACCTGCCTGTCGGACGCGCAGCTGGCCACTGTGCGCGCCATCGAGTCGCCGCTGGACTTCACGGCCTACGCACTGGCCAACGGCGTGAAGCGCGCGGGCGGCTACAACCTGCTCGAAGGGGCTTTGGTGGCGGGCCCGTACACCACGCGCGACCTTGGCACGCGCAAGGTGCCGGGCAACCCGGCCACCTCGGCCGACGCCAACATGTACGTCACCGGCGACCAGTGGGTGAAGTACTTCGTCACGCGCATCGCGGGCTTCGACACGCTGGGCTTCGACCCGCTCGACCCCGGCGCGTATGCCGCGCGGGTGACCGAGGTGTCGAACCTCACCGACGCGACCAACCCGAACCTGGCGCCGTTCTTCGCGCACGGCGGGCGGCTGCTGATGCTGCACGGCCTGGCCGACGAAGTGATCAGCCCCAACTCGACCATCGACTACTACAGGCAGCTCATTGCCACCGTGGGCCAGGCGGCGGTCGACAAGGCCGTGCGCTTCTACACCGTGCCCGGCATGGGCCATGGCACTGGCAGCTTCATTCCCAACTGGGACTCGCTGGCCGCGCTCGAAGGCTGGGTGGAGGCCGGCCTTGCGCCCGCCACCGGCATCGCGGTGGACGCGGTGGCCGGCACCTACGGCCGCACGCGCCCGCTGTGCCAGTTTCCGTCGTGGCCCAGGTACCGCGGCAGCGGCAGCCTGGACGCGGCCGTCAACTACAACTGCGTGACCGAGGTGGGCGACCCGCTGGCCTGCCCGAACCTGCCGGCCTCCGTCACCAGCTACAAGGGCGGCAACAGCTTCGGCGAAGAGCTGCGCGTGCAGATCGACCCCGCCACCATGGCCTACACCGTGACCATCGACGCGAGCCTGCAGCGCGCCGCGGGCACGCAGCGCACCGGCACGCTGATCGCCGAGGGCAACTGCAGCTATTCGAGCGCCGAGAGCGGCGCGGTGTTCAGTTTTGCGCCGGGCGGCGTGATCTCTGGCGGCGTCAACGCGCCGAGCGGCGGCGGCTTCGCGCCCCTGCTGGCGTTTCAGAACAGCTTTGCGGCGGCGCCGGTGTCGGGCGACTTCAAGTCGGTCGCGAACATCTTCAACGCGGTGGGCGTGCAGCAGGGCACGGGCGGCACGGCTGCACAGTCGCTGTCGGTGCGGCTGCGCAACGCGGGCACCTTCCAGTACTGCCGCGACCCGGTTTCGGGCGGCTTCATGGTCTACGACGCGGCCTGCACGCAGACCGAGAAGGGCTACCTCGCCTACAACACCGCGCGCGCCGCCTTCGACCTGTTCACCACCTCGCCCACCGGCAGCGCCGCGACCACCGGCGGCACGCTCACCGGCTCGATGGTGATCGGCCTGGTGAACGGCGTGGCGGTGCCGCTGCACCTGGTGCGCGAATCGGCGTCGAACGCGGGCCTGCGTGTATTCGGTCTGCAGCAAGGCCTGCTGACCGGCGTGGCCGACGGCAGCTACGCCATGGTCAGTGTCAAGGGCGAGAACCACGATGCCACGGTGGCCGGCAGCGGCTTCAATCTGGGGGGCGCGGCGGCGCTGCTGAGCTACGACACGCCCGTGCCCGGCGTGGCGCAGGCCGATGCGGGGCGGCCGGGCAGTTTCATCTTCAACAGCGGCGTGCTTGCGTTCGTTGCCAACCCTGGTACGAATGCGGCGCTGGAATTCGGAGTACGGCATTGAACAAAAATTTCTACCGCCTTGCAGCCTGCGCGCTGATCGGCGCGGCGCCCTTGCTGTGCGCGCACGCGGCATCGGGCTCGCCCAAGGCCACCGCCTGCCCCGCGCCCGTGCCCGAGGCCGCGCGCTGCTACACCGGTGAAGACGGCACCGGCGCGCTCTACTGGATTGCCATTCCGAAGGACTGGAGCCGCGAGCAGGGCGTGCTCGTCATGCACGCCCACGGCGGCCCCGAAACCGGCCCGCCCAAGCTGGAGCGCAGCGAGGAAGACCTGAAGCGCTGGGCCGTCACCGTGAAGGCCGGCTACGCCTGGGCCGGCTCCACCTACCGGCGCGGCGGCTACGGCGTGACCATGGCCGCCGAAGACACCGAGCGGCTGCGCCAGATCTTCGTGCGCTACTTCGGCCAGCCGCGCCGCACGCTGCTGCACGGCCAGAGCTATGGCGGCGGCGTCGCTGCCAAGGCGGCCGAACTGTATGCCCCCGCCGGCGGTGCGAAGGGCCCTTATGACGGCTTGCTGCTGACCAGCGGCGTGATCGGCGGCGGCAACAGCAACTACGACTTCAGGCTCGACCTGCGCGTGGTGTACCAGTACGTCTGCCGCAACCATCCGCGCCCCGACGAGCCGCAGTACCCGCTGTGGATGGGCCTGCCCATGGACGCCAAGCTCACGCGCGCCGACCTCGCGCAGCGCGTGAAGGCCTGCACCGGCGTCGGCCTGCCCACCGCGCAACGCACGCCCGAGCAGGCCGCGCACCTGAAGACCATTCTGTCGGTCGTGAAGATCCAGGAGCGCTCGCTGCTCGGCCACCTCGGCTGGGCGACTTGGCTGTTCCAGGACGTGGTGCAAAAGCGCCTGGGCGGGCGCAACCCCTTCGGCAACATCGGCGTGGTCTACAGCGGCTCGGCCGACGACGCGGCGCTGAACGCCGGCGTGGCGCGCTATGCGGCCGACCCGCAGGCCAAGGGCGCACTGGCGGCCGACAGCCAGCCCACCGGTCGCACCGCGCTGCCCACCGTGGGCTTGCATGCCATCGACGACCCGACGGCCTTTGTCGAGCTGGAGAGTTCGTACCGCCGCATCCGCGATGCAGCCGGCACCGGCAGCCTGCTGGTGCAGAGCTTCAGCAGCGAGCACGAGCACAGCTACCTGAGCGATTCGGAATACCCCGCGCTCTTCGCCGCGTTGCTCGAATGGATCGACCAGGGCGACAAGCCCACGCCCGAAGGCCTGGCGCAACGCTGCAAGGCCCTGATGCCGCGCTACGACACCGACGGCAAGAACGGCTGCCACATTCAGCCGGCGTGGCAACCGCCCTTGCTCGAAAGCCGGGTGCCATTGCGCGCCCCGTGAAAAACCGCGCGTGATTGCGTTTGCCGGCGCAATCCAAAGACTCAAATTGGGACTGTTTGGAAATTTAAGATTCTTACAGCAGATTTACATTTGCTGGGCACAATGCCGGCATGCCAAACATTGCCTCCATCCTTAAGTCTGAAATTTCACGTGTCGCCCGCAAGGAAGTGCGCGTGGAAATCGAAACCCTCAAGAAGGCCTCTGTGCAGCACCGCGCGGCCATTGCTGCGCTGCGCCGCCAGGTGAGCGCATTGGAAAAAGAACTGCGCAGCGTGGCAAAGGGCTCGGCCCGCAGCGCGCGTGCCAGCGAGCCCGACGACGCGGGCGACGGCGAAACCAAGCGGCGTTTCAGCGCGGGGCGGCTGGCTTCGCACCGCACCAAATTGGGCATTTCCGCCGCTTCTTATGGGAAGCTGGTGGGCGTGTCAGGTCAAACCATTTACCACTGGGAGCAAGGCAAGGCACGCCCCAGGGCGGCGCAATTGGAAAGCCTGGCTTCGGTGCGGGGCTTGGGCAAGCACGAAGTCACGGAGCGGCTGGGCGCCGAATAAGTGCAATTGCCGGCTTGTTAAAGCGGCAATTCGACGGCAGGCCCGGGTGTTGAATGTTTGAAGACAACCGATTTGTCGTTTGTCTTCAAGCAGCGCATTGAGCGGTTCGCGTGGCTCAAAAGACGCAGAGCGATGTTCCGCGCGGAAGCTTCACCGCTTCGCGCAGTTTGAAATACGCTTGTCTCAATTGGGCGTAGGCGCCTCTTGCATCTCGCCCAGTGCCGCGCGAAGCGCCTCCATTGGCGGCTTCACCGCCTCGCTTGCCTGCTCGGCAAATTCCTTCACCGGCGCCCACTTGTGCCCGCGCCCGTCGAGCGACAGGTCGTAGGCGCGCTGCAGGTGCGACAGCAGTTTTCGGGAGGCCGCCTGCGCCACCAGCAGCGCGTCGATTGCGCGTGGCATGTCGAAGCGCAGGGGATCCACCGAGGCCAGGGCCGCGGTCACGCCTTCGAGTTCCAGCGACAGGTGCAGCAGGTCGAGCGCGGTTTCGTCGGGGTGCGACTTGACCTTCTCCGAGACTTGGTAAACGGCGCCCACCAGTTGCAGTGCGCCCTGGTGCAGCGACAGCCTTGCGGCCGCCGCCAGCTCTGCATGGCGGCGCATTTCAAGCGTGCGTTGCCGCTGCACGACCCACAGGCCCAGCCCCACGGCCGCGATCGAGCCGAAGGCTTGCGCCCAGGCCGCCCAGTCGCCGGGTGTGAGCGGCGGGTAGGCCGCGAAGATACCGATCAACGCACCGCCAATGAGCACGGCGGCGCCGCACACGGCTGCGCTTTCCAACTTTGACTTCATGCCTCTTTCCTCTGGAGGCCCGAAGTATGTCCCGCGCTCCGGCGCCTGAATTGGCCGAACAAAGGGGCTTAAACCGCTCAGTGATCGTGATGCAGATAGCTGGCCTGGCGCGGCAGGCGCAGGCTGACCACAAAGGCCAGCACCATCATGCCGCTCACGTACCAGAAGAACACCGACTCGTGCCCCAGCGACTTGAGTCCCAGCGCCACGTACTCCGCCGAGCCGCCGAAGATCGCATTGGCCACCGCGTAGGCCAGCCCCACGCCCAGCGCGCGCACCTCGGGCGGAAACATCTCGGCCTTCACGATGCCGCTGATCGACGTGTAGAAGCTCACGATGGCCAGAGCCAGAATGATCAGCAGGAAAGCCAGCACCGGGCTGGTGGTGTGTTGCAGCGCCGTGAGAATGGGCACGGTGGCCAGCGCACCCAGCCCGCCGAACAGCAGCATGTTGTTGCGCCGCCCGATGCGGTCCGACAAGGCGCCGAACACCGGCTGCATGCACATGTAGACGAACAGCGCGCCGGTCATCACGTAGCTCGCGGTCTTGATCGGCAGGTGCACCGTGTTCACCAGGTACTTCTGCATGTAGGTGGTGAAGGTGTAGAAGATCAGCGAGCCGCCGGCCGTGTAGCCCAGCACGGTAAGAAAGGCCGGTGTGTGGTGCTTGAACAGGGCCGACATGCTGCCGGCCTCCTTGTTGGCCTTGGCCTCGGCGCTTTGCGTTTCATGCAGCGTGCGGCGCAGCAGCAGCGCCACCACCGCGGCAATGGCACCGATGACGAACGGAATGCGCCAGCCCCAGGCCTTGAGCTCTGCCTCGGTCAGCAACTGCTCGAGCACCACGATGACCAGCACCGCGAGCAGCTGGCCGCCGATGAGCGTGACGTACTGGAACGACGAGAAGAAGCCGCGCTGGCCGCGCAGTGCCACCTCGCTCATGTAGGTGGCGGTGGTGCCGTATTCGCCGCCTACCGACAGCCCCTGGAACAGCCGGCACATCAACAGCAGAAAGGGCGCCCATGCGCCGATCTGCGCATAGGTCGGCAAGAAGGCGATGACCAGCGAGCCGGCGCACATCATGGTGACCGAAATGAGCATCGAGGTCTTGCGCCCGAGCCGGTCGGCCACGCGGCCGAAGAGCCAACCGCCGATCGGCCGCATGAGAAAGCCCGCGGCAAACACGCCGGCGGTGTTCAGCAACTGCGCGGTGGGGTCCGACTTGGGGAAGAAGGCCGGCGCGAAGTACAGCGCCGAGAACGCGTACACATAGAAGTCGAACCACTCGACCAGGTTGCCTGAAGAGGCCGCCATGATCGCGAAGACGCGGTGGCGTTTTTCTTCGGCGGAGTAGTGGGGAAGAGAAGTTTCTGAGGATGAGGCCGCGGGGCCTCCGTGAACAGGCGTGACTGCGCTCATGGTGCCTTTTTATGCCGGTGGGCAATGTTGTTGTTGCCCGAACATTCTGCGCCGCCACCCCGCTGTGGCGTGTCAGTCGGCACCGCATCGGCCTACCCCCGACGTGGCCTTCACCAAAGCGTTGGAAGCGCCTTGGCAGGGCCTCAGAAGGTGCCCGGCAGCAGGATGCTCGAATCGACGTCGTCGATGTTCGTGCGCCCGCAGAACGCCATGGTGATGTCCAGCTCCTTGCGGATGATTTCCAGCGCGCGCGTCACGCCTTCCTGGCCGTGGGCGCCCAGGCCGTAGAGAAAGCTGCGGCCAATGAGCGTGCCGCGTGCGCCCAGTGCGCGGGCCTTCAGCACGTCTTGTCCGCTGCGAATGCCGCCGTCCATCCACACCTCGATCTCGGTGCCCACCGCATCGACGATGGCGGGCAGCGCCGCAATGGAGGAGGGCGCGCCGTCGAGCTGGCGCCCGCCGTGGTTCGACACGATGAGCGCGTCGGCGCCGCTGGAGGCCGCCAGGCGCGCGTCTTCCACGTCCATCACGCCCTTCAGAATGAGCTTGCCGCCCCAGAGCTTCTTGATCCACTCCACGTCGGCCCAGCTCAGCGCGGGGTCGAACTGCTCGGCGGTCCAGGACGACAGAGACGACAGGTCCTTCACGCCCTTGGCATGGCCCGCGATGTTGCCGAAGGTGCGCCGCTTGGTGCCCAGCATGCCCATGCACCAGCGCGGCTTGGTGGCCAGGTTGATGAGGTTCTTCAGCGTGGGCTTGGGCGGCGCGGTGAGGCCGTTCTTGATGTCCTTGTGGCGCTGACCCAGGATCTGCAGGTCCAGCGTGAGCTGCAGCGCGGTCACGTTGGCGGCCTTGGCGCGCTCGATCAGCCGCTCGATGAAGTCGCGGTCCTTCATCACGTACAGCTGAAACCAGAACGGGTGCCGGTCGGTGTTCTCCGCAATGTCTTCCAGCGAGCAGATGCTCATGGTCGACAGCGTGAACGGAATGCCGAAGGCCTTGGCCGCGCGGGCGCCGAGGATCTCGCCGTCGGCATGCTGCATGCCGGTGAGGCCGGTGGGCGCAATGGCCACCGGCATGGCCGCTTCCTGCCCGACCAGGGTGGTGCGCAGCGAGCGGTTTTCCATGTTCACGGCCACGCGCTGGCGCAGCTTGATCTTTTGAAAGTCGCTTTCGTTGGCGCGGTAGGTGCCTTCGGTCCACGCGCCGGAGTCGGCGTAGTCGTAGAACATCTTGGGCACACGCCGCTTGGCGATCAGGCGCAGGTCTTCGATGCTGGTGATCTTGGAAAGGTCGGACACGGGCTGTCTCCTGGCTGGTCGTTGTGTAAAGGCGGGGGCGAACCGACCATTATCCGCAGGCACCTCCAGCGGCCATCTGAAAAAAACCGGCACGGCAACTGAAATAAATTCAGTCGCCCTGCATCAGTTTTTCAGCGCCTCGCGCAGCCACTCGACGAAGGTGGCGCATTCCCATCGCTCCATCGCCCCCGGCCGCCAGCACAGGAAGTAGGCATTGGGCGAAGGCACGCTGCGCGCCGACAGCCGCACCAGCCGCCCGCTCTCCAGCCAGGCGCTGCCCAGGCGCAGGTGCATCAGCACCACGCCGAAGTCTTCGGCCGCCGCGTCCAGCGCCAGGCCCAGGTCGTTGAACTGGTGGCCCGTGGCCGGCTCCGGCAGGCCAATGCCGCAGGCCTGGAACCAGGTGCGCCATGCCTCCAGCGGGGTGCGCAGCAGCTGGGCACGCGAGACGCCCGCGTCGGTCGCGAAGTCGTCGAACGGACCGTGGCGCTGCAGGTAGGCGGGGCTGCACACGGGCGTGATCTCGTCGGCCAGCAGTTGCAGAAACTCCCGGTCGTGAAAAGGGCCGGGGCCGAAGCGCAGCTCGATGTCGGCCTCTTCGGCCGTCATGTTGCGCACGGGCGTGGTCACCTGCAGCATGAGCTCGATGTTCGGATAGGCGTCGCGAAACCGGGCCAGCCGCGGCAAGAGCATCTGCCGCGAAAAGGTGGGCGTGACCGCCACGCGCAACCGGCGCACCTGCGATGCGGGTTCACGCCCGGGCACCTGCTGCAGCGCCGCGATGGCCTCGCGCACGCGGGCCAGGTAGGCCACGCCGTCGGCGCTGAGGCTGAAGTCGCTGCCCACGAAGAACTTCAGGCCCAGCAGCAGCTCGAGCTGGCGGATGCGGTGGCTCACCGCGCTGGGCGTCACGCTGAGTTCTTCGGCCGCCAGGTTCACGCTGCGCAACCGTGCAAGGGCCTCGAAGGCGAGCAGGCCTTGGGTCGAGGGGAGGCGCGTGGGGGCATTCATGCCGCGGCTGCCGCCAGGGCGTCGAGCAGCCGGCGCAGGTCGTCGACCGCCTCGCGCGCCACGGCCGCGTCGCCCATCTGGGCCTTGACGATGGCGCCGTCGATGCCCAGCCCGGCCGCCTGTGCCAGCGCCATGCGAGACGACAGCCCCGTGGGCAGCAGGCCCGCGATGACCTCGACCATTTCGCGCTTGTGCGCGCGTGCGCGTTGCAGTGCGCCTTCCACGCTGGCGCCCACTTCGGCCGTGGCGTTGATGAAGGCGCAGCCGCGAAACACCGGGTCGGCAAACCATTCGGCCATCACGTCGGCCAGCAGGAGCAGGGCACCGGCGTCGCCGGCACGCTCGTGCGCACCACGCCGGCCCAGCGCATCGACGAACCAGGCCATCCAGCGCGTGTGCCGGTGGTCGAGAAACTCGCGCACCAGGTCGTCCTTCGACGGAAAGTGCCGGTAGAAGGTGACCTTGGTGACGCCCGATGCCGCAATGACGCGGTCGACGCCGGTCGCGCGGATGCCGTCTGCATAGAAGAGGTCGTGCGCGGTGAGCAGGATGCGTTCGCGCGCGGGGAGTGCTGAGACGGCGGAGATGTCCATGCCGCGATTGTAGGCATGTAGACAGGTCTGTCTACGTGTGGCACATTGCGGCCCTCCGACCCGCCTTCCGACCCGTCTTCCGACCCGCCCTCCGATCCCCCCCCAACTGCCGAAAGCCCGCCATGGAATCCCGCCCCCCGCTGCCTCCCTTCACCCTGGAGTCGGCCCTCCAGAAAGTCCAGGCCGCCGAAGACGCCTGGAACTCGCGCGACCCCGTGCGCGTGAGCCTGGCCTACACGCCCGACACCGAATGGCGCAACCGCGCCGAGTTTGTGAACGGGCGCGCACAGGTGGCCGAGTTCCTCGCGCGCAAGTGGGAGCGCGAGCACGACTACCGGCTGAAGAAGCAGCTCTGGGCCTTCATGGACAACCGCATCGCGGTGCGCTTCGAGTACGAATGGCACGACGCGGCCGGCCAATGGTTTCGCAGCCATGGCAACGAGAACTGGGAGTTTGCGGACAACGGCCTGATGCAAAGGCGCTTTGCGAGCATCAACGACCAGCCCATCGAGGAAGCCGAGCGCAAGTTCCACTGGGCGCGCTGACCCGATGACCCGCTGACCTCGGGCACAGCAGTTGCTTGACTGAGCCATTTACACGGGAGACCACATGAACCGCAACGACGTTACCGAGAAGATCATCACCGTCAAGGTGAGCAAGGGCATTCAGTGGGCCGACGTGGCCAGGAAGGTCGGCCTCTCCAAGGAGTGGACCACCGCCGCCTGCCTGGGCCAGATGACGCTGGACGACAAGCAGGCCAAGGTCATCGGCAAGATATTCGGCCTCACCGCCGAAGAGCAGAAGTGGCTGCAGGTGGTGCCCTACAAGGGCTCGCTGCCCACGCCCGTGCCGACCGATCCGCTGATCTACCGCTGGTACGAGCTGGTGAGCGTGTATGGCACCACCATCAAGGAGCTGATTCATGAAGAGTTCGGCGACGGCATCATGAGCGCCATCGACTTCAGCATGGACATCCAGCGCCAGCCCGACCCCAAGGGCGACCGCGTCAACGTGGTGCTGTCGGGCAAGTTCCTGCCCTACAAGACCTACTGAACGTACTCGGCGGGGTGCGGGCGTTGCCGGGGCTGCTGCGCACGCACGGCGCTGGCCGTGATGCCGTAGCCTTCGATGGCCCCGGCAATGGAGCGCGCCACCGCGTCCAGCGGCACCGCAATGCGCCGATGGGTGCGCATGCGTTCACGCGAGAAGCTGGCCGCAATGCGTTCGGCCAGCGGGTCGGCCGGGCCATGAACCTCGGGGCGCACCACCGTGACATGCAGCCGCCCGGCGTGCTCCTGGCGCAGCCCCTCGGAGATTGCGTTCACCGCGTACTGCGTGCCGTGGTACACGGCCGAGCTGGGCGACACGCCCTGCATGGCCACCGGCGCCACGTTCACGATGTGGCCCCAGCCCTGTTCCTGCATGGTCGGCAGCACCGCGGCAATGCCCAGCAGCACGCCGCGCAGGTTGACGTCGATCATGAGCTCCCACTCCTCGATCTTGCGGTTCCACAGCGGCGACATCGGCATCACGCCCGCGGCGTTGACCAGCACATCGATGTGCTCGTGCGTTTCGAGGGCAAATTCGGCAAAGGCTTCCATGTCGGGCCGGTGCGTCACGTCGAGCCGCTGAAAGCTCGCGGTGCCGCCGGTGGCATTGATCTCGGCCACCAGCGCCGCGAGCCGATCGGTGCGCCGCGCACCCAGCACCACCTTGGCACCGCGCCGCGCAAGCAGCCGCGCGGTCGCTTCGCCGATGCCGCTGCTCGCGCCGGTGATGAGAACAACTTTTTCCTGGATGGCGGTCATGGTGAACTCCTTGTGCGGTGGTTGGGCTGGCTTGGGTGGGGCGCGCACGGAAGAGGGCGCGTCGGGTGTGGAAAGAAGTGTCTCGCGGCAAGGGCTGCGGGCGGTATCCGAATCGAACTGGGTTTCTGCCTGATCCTGCAAAACGTGTGTTCGGCCGGCGCGGTGGTTCAGCGGTTCATGGCGAATGTGACAGTGCGGAGTCGGTCGCATGCCGATATGGCGCTCGGGGTCGTGCTTGCCCAATTCACCGGGGCGGGTGCGACTTGCCGCACGATGGCGGGGTGCCGAAAACGTTGTCGCTTCCTGTTGAGCGAGACCGAAAAATCGTTGATGCTCTGTCGATGGACGACACCCTTCAAACTCCCCCGCGCCCGCAGATCTACCTGGCGGGCCCCGACGTTTTCCGCCCCGATGCCCAAGACCATTTCGTGCGCCTTGCCGCGGCCTGCGACGCGCTGGGCCTTGCGGCCTTGTTGCCCGCCGACGGCAATGAAGACCAGACCGCTGACAGCCCCGAGAAGCAGATCTACGAGGCCAACATGCAGCGTTTGCGCAGCGCCGACGGGGTGGTTGCCAACCTCGCTTCTTTTCGGGGGCTGGAGCCCGATTCGGGCACGGTGTTCGAGGTGGGTGCGGCGGTGGCGCTGGGGATTCCGGTCGCGGCTTACGGTGTGCCGGAGGGCAGCTATGCAGACCGTGCGAGGGCGGCGTTGCCGTGCGAGAAAGACCCGGGTGGCGTGCTGCGGGAGCGGGGCACGGGAATTGCGATCGAAGACTTCGGGCAGCAGCTGAATCTGATGCTGGCTTGCTCTGTCCACATCGAGGCTACGCCCGAGGCTGCGTTGAAGAAGATGGCGGAGGTGCTGGCTCTGCGGCGTGTGTCTGGGTCTTAAAAGTTCCGAGCTTTGTTTTGGCGCGGCGCGCTATTTGTTCAGGGCGCACTCACGCCGACGGGGTACCTTGCTCCGCGAATGTCCCCCGGGGCTGCGCGCTACCGCCTCTCCTCCTTTGTTTCGCTGCGCAAGGCACCCCATCGACGTGAGCGTTGGACAGAGCAGTGGTTGATCGCGCGATCACCGACAGCGTGCCCAGGTGCACAGGGCGTCGGGTGCTCCCCGCAGCGAAATAAAGGAGGAGGGCGAAGCCCGGGGGACATTCGCGGAGGGGAGTACCCGGCGGCCTGTGCACGCGCCCTGAAGCGCCCGATTCGATCCCGAATCCAGACAACCCAGGTAGCGCAAAGCAGCAAGCCCCCATAGGATGACAGTCCCCTTTTCAATGGAGCACCGCATGCCGATCACAGAGACGCACTTCGACCTGACCGCCAACGATGGCGTCACGGTGGAGGTGCACCGGTGGCAGGGCGCATCGCAGCGCGCCGTCATTCAGTTGGCGCATGGCATGGGCGAGCATTCGCTGCGTTACAGGCACCTGGCCGAATCGCTGGTGCAGGCCGGCTACGTCGTGTATTCGAACGAACACCGCGGTCATGGCAAGGGCGCCTCGGCGCGCGGCGAACTGGGCGAGCTCGGCCCGCGTGGCTTTGCCGGACTCGTGGACGACATGGCCCTGCTCAGCCGCCACGTGCACGGCGTGCACCCGGGCCTGCCGCTGATCCTGCTCGGCCACAGCATGGGCTCCTTCGCCACGCAGTACTACCTGGTCAAGCACAGCGACCTGCTGGCCGGCGCGGTGCTCTCAGGCACTACGGCACTCGACCTGCTGGGCACCGCGCTGCAATCGGGCTTCAAGCTCGAAGACATGAACGCCGCATTGCCCGAGGTTCGCACCCCCTTCGACTGGCTCAGCCGCGACCCGGCCCAGGTCGATGCCTACATTGCCGATCCGCTGTGCGGCTTCACCGTGTCGGCCGCGGGCATGGGCTCGATGTTCGCGAACCTGGCCGACCTGACTGCCGAAGCCATGCGCAACCGCATCCGCCCCGGGCTGCCGCTGTACCTGTTCGTGGGCGACGAGGACCCGGTCAGCAACAAGGCCGAGTGGCTGTATCCGCTGGTGCAGCGCTACCGCGAGGCGGGGCTGCGCGATGTGTCATGCCACGTGTTTGGCGGCGCGCGCCACGAGACGCTGAACGAGACCAACCGCGAAGAGGTCGAGGCGGTGCTGCTCGCGTGGATTGCGCGAGTGGTCGGCAAGAAGGGCTGAGCCGAGCCTTGCCCGCAGGTGCTGTTCAGGCGACCTTGCCCGCTGCCCTGAACTCCTGCGGCGACATGTCGTACGCGCGGCGAAACGCCCGCGTGAAATCCGACGGACTCTTGAACCCGACGCCATAGGCCACGTCGGTCACCATCAGGTGCGGGTAGCGCACCAGATCGTCGGCCGCATGCCGCAGCCGCAGGTGGCGGATGTAAGCGCCCAGACCGCCTTCGTGCTGAAACAGCCGGTACAGCGTGGGGCGCGGCAGGTGCAGCGCGGCCAGCACCTGCTCTGGCGACAGGTCGGCGCGGTGCAGATGGGTCTGCACATAGCGGCGCACCTGGCCGAACATGGCCGCGCGCGCCGCGGCACGGGCACCGCCGCTCAGCCGGGCCTCCTTGCCGAAGCCGGCCAGCAGCAGGTTGGCGCTGGCCTGCACGGCGTCTTGCGCGGCGGGAGCGCTCATGTGCGCGATGTCGCGGCCCAGCGTTTCCGCCTGGGCGATGGCCAGCTGCGCGAGCGGCGTGTCGACGGGCATCACGCGGCAGTGAATGGCCTCGGGATCGGGGAACACGTCCTGCACCAGCGTGGCGGGCACGAAGAAGGTCAGCACGTGGCAGCCGTTGCGTCGCATGCGCACCGGCTGGCCCATGTCGAGCGCGATCACCTTGGCCGACACCGGCAGGTCCCTGGGGCGCGAGGACGCGCGCACGGCCACGTTCTGCACATCGCCTTCCAGGAACACGTGCAATGCGTAGTTGCGCACGTTGTCGGTGGAGATGCGCGCGAGCGAGCGTTCGAGCTGCATGGCGTCGGAGCGGCAGTCGGTGAAGACGATGTCGCCGACCTCGTAGCGGTCGATGGCGGCATGAAACGGCCGGCCGATGTCCTCGGGCGTCGGCTGCACGTCGATCACGTGGCCCACACGTTCGCGCCAGGCCAGCAACTGGCGCGCCGGCGGCTCGGCCTGCACGTCGAAATGGCTGAAGGGAAGGCCGTTCGGGAGCATGGAACGGACGCCGGTTTCTAGGTTGCGCTGGCCCATCGAGGTGTCTGTCAAACGGCCATGCGGCCGTCATAAAAACTAGAAATAAGACAAAAGTGCCAAAAATTCCCGGGGATTGGCCGGATTTTCTCAAGAACTGAGACGCACGGTCAAGCCCGTTTGGCGCTTGCAATCAATCTTGGGGCCGAGGTGGTTGCAAGGCCACCGCTGCGCGATGCGGCCCCGTGGGCCGTGGTGTTACCCCATGCTCGAGCGAGTGAAGGCGTCCATGTCCAAAGTGAGAATCCAGCGGGTTGCCACGCAGCTGGCAAGCAGCAACCGCACCCCGGCAACCACCCGCATGGCGCTGGAGGCCATGCCGTTGCGCTCACTGGCCAAAGACGCCGCGGGCCGCGGCAAGATTGCGCGGCGCAGCCTGGGCGTGAAGCGCTGGGAAGCGCAGGCGCGCATCGTCGCGCTCAGGGAGCGGTCGCGCCGCATCGACCAGCTGTGCGTGCTGGCGGCGTCACCGTTGCAAGCGTCGCCATCTGCTTCTTCAGCCGCTTTCCCGGCGCGAGAGGCCTCGGCTTTGCGCGTGGCCTCCCACCACAGCGACGAGGCGCTCGTTCGCACACTCGCCGACGACGTGCAACCGGTCAACTCCGCCGTGGCCGCCAGCGCCGTGGGCGCGCTGTTCATCGACGCCAACGAGGTGGAGCTGGCTTTTCTGATGCGGTTGATTGCGGAGGGCGACACTGCCACCGCTTCGCGCATTGCGCGGCGCATCGTCGGGGTGAAGCAGGCTGCGGTGGCACACGACGGGCCGCAGATATTGCAGATGTCGCACGTGCCGCGAACAGCCACGGCGCAACCCGATGTGCCAGCGCAGGTGCACGAGCAGCAGGCCGAGCCTGCTCCGTCTGCTAAGGCCCGGCGCGCGCGCGCCACGCCGCCCGCCGGCGCGGACCATGCACGGGGCGCGCTGTCCCCGCGCGAGCTCAATGTGCTGCGCATGATTTCGCAGGGGCTGAGCAACCGTCAGATTGCCGAACAGAGCTATCGCTCGCTGCACACGGTGGACGCGCAGGTCAAGAACATCTACCGCAAGCTGGCCGTGAACACGCGCGCGCAGGCCGTGCGCGAGGCCATGCAGGCGGGGCTGATCAACCTGGAAGATGCCTGCGGCGGCTGATCGGCTGATCGGCGGAACAGTCGACAGCCCGCGGCCGCATTCATTTCTTGCAGTCCCCGCCAACGGACACGGTGCCGTCCTTGCATTCGGTGAGCAGGGGCCCGCCTGATGCGGGAGCCGGCGCCGTGCCGCGATCGGGCCCGGCGCCCTTCTCGTAGACGACTTTCTTGCTGCCGAGCTCGCACGTGCCCACCACCTGTCCGCTGGCCGATGCATTGGCATCGACCACGGTAACGGTGAAGCGCGCCACGCCCGACGCGGCAATCTTCGACTCGATCTGCGTGCGCAGTTCGTCGCAGCTCTGCGCGCCATGGGCGCTGGTGGCGGCGCCGGCCACGGTCAGCGCGATGGGAAGCAACCAGTGTTTCATGGGGGGCCTGCCTTGCCAGCGGATGGAGGGAGGTGGAGTCTAGTCCCGCACCCGCGTCACCCGCCACCGTCTGGAGGCGAAAGCACCAAGGGCCCCTTGCGGAGCCCCTGGAGGCACGACGGACGGGCAGTGGCTGCCATCCCGTAGTGCGTTTCGTGCGTGTCGTGCGCGGCGTTGCGCGCAGTGTCGTCAGGCCTGTGCCGACGCCAGCGTCGCGTTGAGCGTTGCGCTCGGACGCATCACGGCCGAGCACTTCTCGGGGTCGGCCAGGTAGTAGCCACCGATGTCCGCCGGCTTGCCCTGCACGGCCGCGAGCTCGTCGATGATCTTCTTCTCGTTGCTGGTCAGCGCTTCGGCCAGCTTGGCGAACTTGGCTTGCAGTTCCTTGTCGTCGGTCTGCGCGGCCAGCTCCTGTGCCCAGTACATGGCCAGGTAGAACTGGCTGCCGCGGTTGTCCAACTGACCGGTCTTGGGCGACGGGTTCTTGTTGTTGTCCAGCAGCTTGCCGGTGGCGGTGTCCAGCGTCTTGGCCAGAATGGCGGCCTGCTTGTTGCCGGTCTTCAGGCCCAGGTCTTCCAGGCTCACGGCCAGCGCCAGGAATTCACCCAGCGAGTCCCAGCGCAGGTGGTTTTCTTCCACCAGTTGCTGCACGTGCTTGGGGGCCGAGCCACCCGCGCCGGTTTCGTACAAACCGCCGCCCGCCATCAGCGGCACGATGGACAGCATCTTGGCCGAGGTGCCCAGCTCCATGATGGGGAACAGGTCGGTCAGGTAGTCGCGCAGGATGTTGCCGGTGGCGCTGATGGTGTCCAGGCCGCGCACGACGCGCTCCAGCGTGTAGCGCATGGCACGCACCTGGCTCATGATCTGAATGTCCAGGCCCGAGGTGTTGTGCTCGTGCAGGTACATCTTCACCTTGGTGATCAGCTGCGCCTCGTGCGGGCGGTAGGCGTCCAGCCAGAACACCACCGGCATGCCGGAGTTGCGCGCGCGGTTGACGGCCAGCTTCACCCAGTCGCGGATGGCGGCGTCCTTGACCTGGCACATGCGCCAGATGTCGCCTTGCTCCACGTCTTCGCTCATCAGCACTTCGCCGGTGTCCAGATCGGTGATGTTGGCAACGCCGTCTTCCGGAATCTCGAAGGTCTTGTCGTGCGAGCCGTACTCTTCGGCCTTTTGCGCCATGAGGCCCACGTTGGGCACCGTGCCCATGGTCTTGGGGTCGAAGGCGCCGTGCCACTTGCAGAAGTTGATGATCTCCTGGTAAATGCGGGCGAAGGTCGATTCGGGCATCACGGCCTTCACGTCCTTCAGGCGGCCGTCGGCGCCCCACATCTTGCCGCCGTTGCGGATCATCGCGGGCATGGATGCGTCCACGATCACGTCGTTGGGCGAATGGAAATTGGTGATGCCCTTGGCCGAGTCGACCATGGCCAGCTCGGGGCGGTTCTCGTGGCAGGCGTGCAGGTCGCGCTTGATCTCGTCCTGCGTGCTCTGGGGCAGCGTGGCGATCTTGGCGTAGAGGTCGACCATGCCGTTGTTCACGTTGATGCCCAGCTCGTCGAACAGCTTGCCGTGTTTCTCGAAGGCTTCCTTGTAGAAGATCTTCACGCAGTGGCCGAACACGATGGGGTGCGACACCTTCATCATGGTGGCCTTCACGTGCAGCGAGAACATCACGCCGGTCTTGTGCGCGTCCTCGATCTCCTTTTCATAGAAGGCCAGCAGCGCCTTCTTGCTCATGAACATGGAGTCGATCACTTCGCGGTCGAGCAGCGCGATCTTGGGCTTGAGCACAACGGTCTTGCCGCTCTTGGTGATCAGCTCCATCTTGACGTTGCGCGCGCGGTCCAGCGTCATGGACTTTTCGCCGTGATAGAAGTCGCCGCCGTGCATGTGCGACACGTGCGAGCGCGAGGCCTGGCTCCAGTCGGCCATGCTGTGCGGGTTCTTGCGTGCGTATTCCTTGACGGCATTGGGCGCACGGCGGTCGGAGTTGCCTTCGCGCAGCACGGGGTTCACCGCGCTGCCGGTGCACTTGTTGTAGCGCGTGCGAATGTCCTTGTCTTCGTCGGAGGTCGGGTTCTCGGGGTAGTCGGGGAGCTTGTAGCCCTTGCCCTGCAGTTCCTTGATGGCCGCCTTGAGCTGCGACACCGAGGCGCTGATGTTGGGCAGCTTGATGATGTTGGCGTCGGCCTGCAGCGTGAGCTTGCCGAGTTCGCTGAGGTTGTCGGGCACCTTCTGCGCGTCGCTCAGGCATTCGGGAAATTCACCCAGGATGCGGGCGGCCACGGAGATGTCGCTCGTGGTCACGTTGATGCCGGCCGGGTTGGTGAAGGCGCGGATGATGGGCAAAAACGCGTAGGTCGCCAGCAGGGGCGCCTCGTCGGTGAGGGTGTAGACGATGGTGGGTTGCTTCGAGCTCATGCGCTGGCTTCCGTAGATGCGGGTTGTCGGGGTGGCTGGAAAAGGTCTGGCGGGATCGCACCGCCGGAACGCGTCATTGTCGCCCGTCGGCGGCCGCTTCGGGCCGCCAGAGGCGAGATCACCCCCACGGGTGCTCTGTCAATGGGGTTTCAGGGGAGCTTCAGGGGGAGATCAGGAGAGCGGCAGCGTGATGGTGGCCGCGAGCGGCACGGCGTCGATGTGCTCCGCGCTGGCGACCACGAAGGCCCTTGGCGTGGCGCCTTTGCTCGGGTCGCCCAGTTCGCCCAGTTCACCTAATTCGCGCCACAGGCAGCGCACCGACCCCGCGTCCAGCGCGGCGGTCGGTTCGTCCAGCAGCACCAGCGGCCGGCTCGATGCGAGCGCCGCGGCCAGCCACACCTTGCGCCTGGAGCCGGTCGACAGCATGAACATCGACTTCTCCAGGTGCGGCACCAGCGAGAAGCCTTCCACCAGCGCCTGCCAGCGCGCGTCGTCGAAGCCCGCATCGCCTTCACGCAGCGCGGCGGTGCAGCCGCGCACCGTGGCCTGGTCGAATCGGTCGGTGGACGGGTCGACGAAGAAGACGTTGCGCCTGTAGGCCTCGGGCGACGTGGCCAGGCGCGTGCCCGCCACGGTCAACTGGCCGGTGGCGGGCAGCGCCCCCGCAATCACCTGCAGCAAGGCCGACTTGCCAGCGCCGGTGTCGCCGTACAGCAGCGTGACGCCGGGGCCGATGGAGGCGGTCCAGTTGGTTGCGATGGCCGGTTGGTCGGGGTACGCGAAGCCGAGCGCGTCGATCTGCAGGACGGAAGAGGAAGGGGCAGGGGCGGTGGAAGGGTTCATGGTTGGCGGCCGACTTTATCAAGCCGCTGCCGAAGAACGGCCACACGCAAATGCCGGTGCGTGGCTACCATTCGGCACCATGAAAAAGCTGCTTGTCGCCGGTCTCCTCGTGTCGCTGTTTGCCGGCCCTGTGCTCGCCGCTGCGGCTGCCCCCTCCGCGCAGGTGTTCGACCCCGTGGCCAAGCCCGAGTCGCTCGATGCGCAATGGCGTGAGCGCCTGTGCGCCTTGCTGCCGCAGCCGTGCAACGTGCAGCAGCTCGGCCTGTACCGGGCGCGCGGTGCCACGCCCGCGGACTACGTGGTGCTCTCGGCCGAGCCGCTGGCCATGGCGCGCGTCAAGCGCGGCGCGGAGCCCAAGGGCTGGCAGCTCGACCGGCTGAACGACTTCTCGGCCTACGTGGCGTCGCTCAAGAAGGAAGACAGCGAAGGCGCGCGCGACACCCGCCTGTCGCTCGCGCCCGCGCTCTATCCGCTGGCCGAAGGCCAGTGGGCCGTGGCCGTGCTGCACACCGTGTCGGAGATGTATTCGGGCGGCGGCGCCTCGTTCGACACCGCCGACTTCGTGCCGCTCGAAGGCGGCAAGCCGGCGCAGGAAGGGATTCCCTTCTCGTGCTTCAAGATGATCCGCGCCTGCTTCAGCGAGAAGGAATACAAAACCTCCAGGCACTGCCATGACGAAAGCAACGGCAGCCTGCGCATCGCCTACGGCGCTGCCGCAAAGCCCGGCGCGCCGTACGACTGGCAGTACACATGGCTGCAGAGCGAGTGGCCGCAGAACGAACCGCAGCGCGCCACCAGCACCACGCGCATCCGCTTCACCGCGAAGACCACCGAGCGCGCCGACTTCTGCGGCGGCCCGCAGTAAGCACCTAAGACTTCTCGCCTGCGTGTGCTTTTGGCACGCAATCTGCTTTGAGAAGTTCATCCAGGAGAAATGCCGGCTCGATGCTTCGAGTTAGTGCATTACCGAAGGCGACAGCCCGTAACGCTCAGGTCCCAAGACTGGATTTTTTCAACGCTGGAGAGCGCTGACCGGCACCGTCACTGGGGCCGAGGGCAGCCGCCGAAGGGGCAAGCCCTGTGCGATGTGCGCGCAGGGTGAATCTCTCAGGCAAAAGGACAGCAGGGGCACACCGCGCATGGCGCGCGGTGTGCCCTTGTTCGTTTCTGGAGCCGCTTCTTTCATGACTTGTTTTCTGCAACGCCCACCAACGCATGCGTGCCTGGGCGTTGCGCGTGTTCGCGTCCCTCTTTTTCAACCGGAGAACTGATCCATGCTGACGAAACGACAACTGAAAGCCATGTTCGCGGGCGCCCTGCTGGCCACGGCCGCTGCCGCTGCGCTCACCACCGCCACCACCGCTTTCGCCCAGGACGCAGGCAAGGTGCTGCGCATGGTGCCGCAGTCCGACCTGAAGATCCTCGACCCCATCTGGACCACCGCCTTCATTACGCGCAACCACGGCTACATGGTGTACGACACGCTCTTCGGCGTGGACGAGCAGGGCAAGGTGCATCCGCAGATGGTCGACAAGTACACCGCCAGCCCCGACGGCAAGACCTGGACCTTCACGCTGCGCAAGGGCCTGGCCTTTCATGACGGCAAGCCCGTCACCGCTGAAGACGTCATTGCCTCGCTCAAGCGCTGGGGCCAGCGCGACGGCCTGGGCCAGAAGATGTTCACCGCGCTCGACAAGACCGAGGCCGTCGATGCCAACACCTTCAAGCTGGTGTTCAAGGACACCTTCGGCATGGTCCTCGACGCGCTGAGCAAGCCGTCTTCCAACCCGCCGTTCATCATGCCGGCGCGCGTGGCCGCCACGCCGTCGGACAAGCAGATCGACGACGCCACCGGCTCCGGCCCCTACATCTTCAAGAAGGACGAATACCGCCCCGGCGAGAAGATCGTCTACCTGAAGAACACCAAGTACGTGCCGCGCACCGAGGCCCCTTCGGGCACCGCCGGCGGCAAGAACGTGTACGTCGACCGCATGGAATGGATCATCCTGAAAGACGCGCAGACCCAGGCCAACGCCCTGGCCAACGGCGAGGTCGACATGATCGAGTGGGTGCCCTCCGAGCAGTACACCGCGCTGAAGAACAACCCCGCCATCACGCTCGACAGCCCGGTCGCCAAGGGCTCTTTCGCGCTGCACCTGAACCACCTGATTCCGCCGTTCGACAACCCGAAGATCGCGCAGGCCGCGTTCATGGCCATCAACCAGGAGGCGCTGATGCGCGCGCAACTGGTGCACAAGGAGCTGTACAACAGCTGCGCCTCCATCTACCCGTGCGGCTCGGCCTATGCCTCCGAAAAGACGGGCTACTTCACCGGCAAGCCGCAGTTCGAAAAAGCCAAGGCGCTGCTGAAGGAAGCCGGCTACGACGGCAAGCCCGTGGTGCTCATGTACCCGGCCGACTTTGCGGTGCTCAACAAGTTTCCGCCGGTGATGGCGCAGCTGCTCAAGCAGGCCGGCTTCAACGTCGACATGCAGTCGATGGACTGGCCCACGCTGGTCACGCGCCGTGCCAAGAAAGACCCGGTGGCCAACGGCGGCTGGAACCTGTTCATCACCGGCTGGGGCATTGCCGACAACATGAACCCGATGTTCTTCGCACCGCTCACCGGCAACGGCGAAAAGGGCTGGTTCGGCTGGGCCACCGACGACAAGCTGGAGCAGCTCAAGTCGCAGTTTCTGGCCACCGCAGACGAGCCGCAGCGCAAGGAGCTGGCCACGGCCATTCAGCAGCGCGTGTACGACACCGGCATCTATGCGCCCATCGGTGAATACAAGCCGCTCACGGCCTACCGCAAGGGCGTGGTGAGCGGCGTGGTGCGCTCGCCGGTCGGCGTGTTCTGGAACCTGAAGAAGAACTGAGCGAAGCGCTCACGGAACCCGCCCCATGCTGCTCTTTCTTGCACGCCGCATTCTGTCGACCGTGCCGGTGCTTGTCATCGTCGCGCTGATCGTGTTCCTGATGCTGCGGCTCGCGCCCGGCGACCCCGCCGCCGCCATCGTGGGCGACAGCGGCACCAGCGAAAACATTGCCAGGGTGCGCGAGCAGCTGGGGCTCAACCAGTCGCTGCCGGTGCAGTTCTTTCACTGGAGCACGCAACTGCTGCAGGGCAACCTGGGCGAGTCGTACTTCATGAAGAAGACGGTGGCCGAGCTGATCGGCCAGCGCATCGAGGCCACGGTGTCGCTGGCGGCGGTGACGCTGGTGGTCACCATCCTCATTGCGGTGCCGCTGGGCGTGATTGCCGCGTGGCGGCATGGCGGCTGGCTCGACCGGATGCTCATGGGCTTTTCGGTGATGGGATTTTCGATACCCGCGTTCGTGATCGGCTACGTGCTCATCTGGATCTTTGCGCTGCACCTGCAGTGGCTGCCGGTGCAGGGCTATGCACGGCTCAGCCAGGGGCCGTTGCCGTGGCTCAAGCATTTGATACTGCCGTCGATCACGCTGTCGGTGATCTACGTGGCGCTGATTGCGCGCGTCACCCGCGCGGCCGTGGCCGAGGCCATGACCGAGGACTACATCCGCACCGCGCGCGCCAAGGGCATTTCGGAAACGCGCCTGCTCATGCGCCATGCGCTGGCCAACGCGGCGATTCCCATCGTCACGGTGATCGGCATCGGCATTGCGCTACTCATCGGCGGGGTGGTGGTCACAGAAACGGTGTTCGCCATTCCGGGGCTCGGGCAGCTCACGGTCGACGCGGTGCTGTCGCGCGACTTTCCGCTGATTCAGGGCATCACGCTGTTCTTCTCCGTCATCTACGTGCTCATCAATCTGCTGATCGATGTGAGCTACCTGGTGTTCGACCCCCGCATCCGGTACTGAAGCCACCGCACCGCAACGAAGAAACACCCCATGACCGATTCCTCTCTTTCCCTTGCACCCGAAGGCGCCGTGGAGGCACTGCCGCCACCCCGACGCCGCTCGCTGCTCAAGCGCATTCTGGCCAACTGGTCGGTGCGCGCGGGTGGCAGCGTGCTGGTGCTGCTGGTGCTCATGTCGCTGGCCGCGCCGTGGCTGGGCACCATCGACCCGACCGCCATCGACCCCGCCAGCTCCAACATCCTGCCGGGCACGCGCGGCGAGTTCAACAGCCTGGCTGGCGACACCTTCGAGCACCTGTTCGTGATGGGCACCGACAGCCTGGGGCGCGACATCTGGAGCCGTACGCTGTACGGCGCGCGCGTGTCGCTCACCGTGGGCGTGGCGGTGGCGGCGCTGGCGATGGTTTTCGGCATGCTCGTGGGGCTGTTGGGCGGCTACTTCAGGCGCGTGGACAGCGTGCTCATGCGGCTGATGGACGGCGTCATGGCCATCCCCGGCATTCTGTTCGCCATCAGCCTGGTGGCGCTGTTCGGCGGCAAGCTGCTCACCGTGGTGGTGGCCATTGCGGTGCCCGAGATTCCGCGCGTGGCGCGGCTGGTGCGCTCGGTGGTGCTCACGGTGCGCGAAGAGCCCTATGTGGAGGCGGCCATTGCGCTGGACACGCCGACCTGGAAGATCCTCATGCGCCACATCCTGCCTAACGCGATTGCGCCGCTGATCATTCAGGCGACCTACGTGTGCGCGTCGGCCATTCTGGTGGAGGCCATCTTGTCGTTCCTGGGCGTGGGCCTGCCGGCGGACATGGCGACCTGGGGAAACATCATGGCCGAGGGCCGTGCGCAGTTCAACCAGTTCCCGCACAACGTGCTGTTCCCGGGCATCTTCCTGGCGCTCACGGTGCTGGCGGTGAACATTTTGGGCGACGGGCTGCGCGACACGCTCGACCCCAAGTTCAACAAGCGCGGAGGCTGAGCTGATGACCACCAACGCCACAACCGCCACCACCGCCACCCCCGTTCTTTCCGTTCGCGACCTCGCCATCGCATTGCCGCCCGGCGCCGACCGCACGCATGCGGTCGAGCACATTTCCTTCGACGTGCCACCCGGCAAGATCGTCTGCCTGCTCGGCGAATCGGGCTCGGGCAAGTCGGTCATCGCCAACGCGGTCATGGGCCTGCTGCCGCCGGGCCTGGTGCCCGTGCGCGGCAGCATCGAACTGCAGGGCGAGAACCTGCTGGCCGCGCCGCAAGGCCGCCTGCGCGCGCTGCGCGGCCCGTCGATGGCCATGGTGTTCCAGGAG
The DNA here is from genome assembly GCF_046156345.1 of Variovorax sp. H27-G14. Lineage (NCBI taxonomy): Bacteria > Pseudomonadati > Pseudomonadota > Betaproteobacteria > Burkholderiales > Comamonadaceae > Variovorax > Variovorax sp. H27-G14. The sequence goes on along the minus strand of NZ_JAYLVN010000001.1, from coordinate 525,407 downwards.
CCGATGACCGCGCTCAACCCGGTGATGACCTGCGGCGCGCAGGTCGACGAAATGCTCGCGCAGCATGTGCGCATGGGCGCGGCCGAGCGGCGCCAGAAGATCCTGGCGATCATGGCACGCGTGCGGCTGCCCGAGCCCGAGCGCATCTACGCGTCGTACCCGCACCAGCTCTCGGGCGGCCAGCGCCAGCGCATCGTGATCGCGATGGCGCTCATCCTGAAGCCCGCGCTGCTGATCTGCGACGAGCCGACCACCGCGCTCGACGTGACCACGCAGGCCGAGATCCTCAAGCTCATCCTGGAGCTGCAGACCGAGAACGGCACGGCCGTGCTGTTCATCACGCACGACTTCGGCGTGGTCGCCGAAATTGCCGACGAGGTGGTGGTGCTGCAGCTGGGCGCCATGATCGAGAAGGGTGAAAAGATGGCCGTGCTTACCGCGCCGCGCGAGCCCTACACCCAGATGCTGCTAGACGCGGTGCCCGAGCTTTCCGCCCCCACGCGGCCCCCGGTGGCCGAGGCCTATCCGCTGCTCAATGCGGTGAAGATCTGCAAGACCTACGTCACCGGCAGCTGGCCGGGCAAGCGCCGCACGGTGAACGCGGCGCGCGATGTGTCGCTGGCGGTACGGCCCGGCGAAACCGTGGGCATCGTGGGCGAGTCGGGCTCGGGCAAGTCGACGGTGGCGCGCTGCATTGCGCGGCTGATCGACCCGACCTCTGGCGACATCTTTGCCGACGGCCGCTCGGTGGCGCATGCCAAGGGCCGCGCGCTGTCGCCGTTCCGGCGCACGGTGCAGGTGATCTTCCAGGACCCGTACCGCTCGCTGAATCCGCGCCAGACCGTGGGCGCGTCCATCGTCGAGGGGCCGGTCAACTTCGGCATGCCGCACGACCAGGCCTGGGCCCGCGCCGAAGAACTCATGCGCCTGGTGCGCCTGTCGCCCGACGCGCTGCGCCGCTACCCGAGCGAGTTCTCGGGCGGCCAGCGCCAGCGCATTTCGATTGCGCGCGCGCTGGCCTGCGACCCCAAGGTGCTGATCGCCGACGAGGCGGTGTCGGCACTCGACGTGTCGGTGCAGGCGCAGATTCTTCGGCTGCTCGACGAGATTCAGCAGCGGCTGAAGATCGGCATCTTGTTCATCACCCACGACCTGCGCGTGGCCAGCCAGATCTGCGACAGCGTGCTGGTCATGAGCCAGGGTGAAATCGTGGAGCGCGGCCCGGTGGCCGACGTGTTCTTCGCACCGCAACACGACTACACGCGCAAACTGTTGGCCGCGGCGCCCGGGCGCGACTTTGCCTTTGCGCGCAGCTGAAAAAAAGCTGCGCGCTGTTCGTTCATTGCTTCACCCCACGACAAGGAATCCATGAAAGTCTTCATCGCCGGTTTCCAGCACGAAACCAACACCTTCGCCCCCAGCAAGGCCGACTGGGCCGCGTTCAACGCGGGCTCCAGCTTTCCGCCGTACCGGCGCGGCGCGGCCATCGTCGAGGCCTATGCGGGGCGCAACATTCCGGTGGGCGGCTTCATCGATGCGGCGCGTGAAAAGGGCTGGTCGCTGGTGCCTTCCGCATGGGCCGGTGCCACGCCGTCTGCGCACGTGACCGAAGACGCCTTCGAGCGCATCTCCGCCGCCATCACCGAAGACCTGGCCGCTGCGCTGGCGGACGGCGGCATCGACGCGGTGTACCTCGACCTGCACGGCGCGGCCGTGACCGAGCACCTGGAAGACCCCGAGGGCGAGCTCATTGCGCGCATCCGCCTGCTGGTGGGCCCCGACGTGCCGATCGTCGCCAGCCTGGACCTGCACGGCAACATCACCGCGCAGATGTTGGCCGAGGCCGATGCGCTGGCCACCTATCGCACCTATCCGCACATCGACATGGCCGACACCGGCCGGCTCGCGGCCACGCTGCTGGAGCGCCGCATGGCACGCGGCACGCGCGAGCCGCTGCATGCGCGGCGCTTCACCTTTCTGCTGCCACTGAACGTGCAGTCGACCATGATCGAGCCGGCCGCGTCGGTGTACGGGCTGTTGAAGGAGCTCGATGTGAAGCACGACGCCGTGCTGAGCTTTGCCACCGGCTTCCCGGCCGCCGACATCGCCGAATGCGGCCCGGTGGTGTGGGGCTACGGCGACGATGCCGGCGCGGCCGTGGCCGCGCTGTACGAGCGCATCGACCAGCCGCGCTCGCAATGGCGGCTCGACGTGCTGGAGCCCCGCGCGGCGGTGGCGCGCGCGCTGGAACTGGCCGAAGGCGCGAGCCAGCCGGTCGTGATTGCCGACACACAAGACAACCCCGGCGCGGGCGCCGACAGCAACACCACCGGCATGCTGCACGCGCTGCTGGCCGAAGGCGCGGGCAAGCGCTTTCCGGGCAAGGTGGCACTGGGCTTGATGTTCGACCCGGCCTCCGCCGCTGCCGCGCACAAGGCCGGCGTGGGCGCGCAGATCCGCATCGCGCTCGGCACCTCGGTGCCCACCTGGGGCGGGCAGTTCAGCGATGCGCCGGTCGAAGGCGTGTTCACCGTCACCGCGCTCAGCGACGGGCAGGTGCAGGGCAAGGGGCCGATGTCGCGCGGCGGCACGGTGTCGCTGGGGCTGAGCGCCTGCCTGGAGATCGACGGCGTGCGCATTGCCGTGGCCAGCGGCAAGAGCCAGATGCTCGACCGCGAATTCTTCCGCTACCTGGGCATCGAGCCCGAGGCGATGAAGGTGCTGGTCAACAAGAGCTCGGTGCACTTTCGTGCCGACTTCGCACCCATCGCCAGCGCCATCCTGGTGGCCAAGGCGCCGGGCCCGATGGCCGCCGACCCGGCCGACCTGCCCTGGACCCGGCTGCCCGCCACGATGGCGCTGCGGCCCTGAACAGTTCGCTCTTTTTTCTTCACCTCACTTCAAAGCACACGATGCCTCAGAACGCACAGCACTACCTCGAATACATGAGAAAGAACGCCGCCGAATTCGTGACGGTGCGCCAGCAGATTCACAAGAACCCGGAGCTCGGCTTCGAAGAGTTCGGCACCAGCGACCTGGTCGCCGAGCGCCTCACGGCCTGGGGCTACGAAGTAGAGCGCGGCCTGGGAGTGACCGGCCTCGTGGGGCGCCTGAAGCGTGGCGGCGGCACGCGCACCATCGGCATTCGCGCCGACATGGACGCGCTACCCATCGAAGAGAAAACGGGCCTGGCCTACCGCAGCGGGCGGCCCGGCATCATGCATGCGTGCGGCCACGACGGCCACACGGCCATGCTGCTCGGCGCGGCCAAGTACCTGGCGCAGCACGGCGAGTTCTCGGGCACGCTGAACCTGATCTTCCAGCCGGCCGAAGAGGGCATGGGCGGCGCCGCCAAGATGATGGAAGACGGCCTGTTCGACAAGTACCCGTGCGACGCGGTGTACGCCATGCACAACATGCCCGGCCGGCCGCAGGGCAACCTGGCGTTCCGCGAAGGCGCGGCCATGGCGTCGTCGGACTACGCCACCGTCACGCTCACCGGCGTGGGCGGCCACGGCGCCATGCCGCACCGCACGGCCGACCCCATCGTGGCGGCGTCCAGCATCGTGATGGCGCTGCAGACCATCGTGTCGCGCAACGCCGATCCGCAGGAGATGACCATCGTGACCGTGGGCGCCATCCACGCAGGCAAGGCCAACAACGTGATTCCCGAGACCTGCACGCTGGAGATCAGCGTGCGCTCGTTGAACCGCGAGATGCGCGTGCTGCTCGAAAAGCGGCTGAAGGTCATCGTCAACGCGCAGGCCGAAAGCTTTGGCGTGAAGGCGCAGGTCGACTACCGCAAGGGCTATGCGGTGCTGGTCAACACGCCGGAAGAAACCGAGTTCGCGCGCCGCATCGGCTACGAGCTGGTGGGCGAGGCCCACGTGGAGCCGCAGGCCGCGGCCGTCACGGGCAGTGAAGACTTTGCCTTCATGCTGGAGAAGAAGCCCGGCTGCTATTTGTTCATTGGCAACGGCGCGCCGGGGCAGCACGGCGGCTGCGGGGTGCACAACCCGGGCTACGACTTCAACGACAGCAACCTGCCGATTGGCGCGGCTTACTGGGCGCTGCTGGCGGAGAGCTATCTGCAGTAAGGCTCAGCGCCGCGGCACGGTGGTCGTGCCCACATGCATCGTGCGGCCCGCGCCCAGACCGGCAATCACCAGCGCGATGCCCAGCCCGATGAACAGCCACGACGAGGCCCTGAAGCTCCCCGTCCAGCCGTGCAGCAGCCCGGCCCCCAGCGGGCCGAAGGCCGCCACCATGTAGCCCACGCCCTGCGCCATGCCCGACAGGTGCGCGGCCACGTGGGAGTCGGGCGATCGCAGCACGATCATGGTGAGCGCCAGCGCAAAGGTGCCGCCCTGCGCTATGCCCAGCAGCACGGCCCAGGCCCACACGCCGGTCAGTGGCGCGAACAACATCGCCAACATGGCCGCCACCGTGAGCACGGCCAGCACCACCGCCAGCCCGCGCTGGTTGCGCAGCTTCACCGCCACCGCCGGCACCACCAGGCAGGTGACCACCTGCGTCATGACCGACAGCGACACCACGTAGCCGGCGGTCTCGCTGCCCAGCCCGCGCTCGCGCAGGATGGGCGCGAGCCAGCCCATCACGATGTACGCCAGGGCCGACTGCAGCCCCATGAAGAAGGTGACCTGCCAGGCCAGCTTGTCGCGCCACAGGCCGCGCACCGTGAAGCCCGATTCGCTGGCCACCGGCTTGCGCGGCAGCGCCTGCGGCGCCCACAGCAGCGTGACCAGCGCGGCCGGCAGCGCCCACATGGCCAGCGCGGTGGTCCAGCCGCCGTTCAGCGCGTGCTCGATGGGCACGGTGAGCCCGGCCGCGCTGGCCGCGCCGCCGCACACGGCCATGGTGTACAGGCCCATCATCAGCGCGGCCTGCTGGGCAAAGTCGCGCTTCACCAGGCCCGATAGCAGCACGTTGGACACCGCGATGCCGCTGCCCGCGATGGCCGAGGCCAGGAACAGCAGCGCAATGTTGCCGGTGCCGCGCAGCAGCGTGCCGAGCAGGATCAGCACCATGCAGCCGAGCAGCGTGCGCTCGGTGCCAAAGCGCCGGCCCAGCCCCGGCGCCAGTGGCGCGAACACGCCCAGGCAGACGATGGGCAGCGTGGTCAGCAGGCTCGCGGCGGTGGCCGAGAGCCCGGTGGCCTGAATGATCTCGGGCAGCACCACCGACAGGCTGGCGAACACCGGGCGCAGGTTGAAGGCGATCAGCACCACGCTGGCGCCCAGCAGGATGCGGCGCGCGAGGCTTTGCGGGTCGCGCGGCAAGGTGGAGCCGGCGCTCGAGGTGCCGGGGGTCAGCGTCGCGGAGTTCATGCCGTGCCTTGCGCGGGTGCACCCGGCGTGCCCAGTGCCAGCGCATTGATCATCGGCGCCATGAAGGCGCGCACCGCCTCGGCGGCAAGGTCGGGGTTGCGGCTGGCAATGCCTTCGACGATGGCGCGGTGCGCGGCCTCGTCGGGCTCGGGCAGCACGGTGCCCATGGTGCTGGCAATGGTCTCCTTGATGTAGCCGGTGATGAAGCGGCAGGTCTCGGCCAGCGCCAGGTTGCCCGACACGTCGACGATGGCCAGGTGAAAGGCCAGGTCGCGCTCGACGAAGGCCGCGCCGTTGTCGGCTGCGTCGGGCAGGCCGCGCTTGTCGAGCAGGGTGTGCAGGCGGCGCAGGTCGCGCGCGGTGTGGCGCACGGCGGCCAGCCGGGCGGCCTCCACCTCCAGCGCGCGGCGCACCTCGAACTGGTCGCGCAGGCTGGCCAGGCGCATCTTCTGCAGGCTGGCGGAGGGGTCGAAGCCCGAGCGCACGTAAGTGCCGGAGCCCTGGCGCACTTCGAGCAGGCCGCGCGACACCAGCGTCTTGACGGCTTCGCGCACCGTGCCGCGGCTCACGCCCAGCAGTTGGGCGAGTTGGGGTTCGATCGGAATGCGGGAGCCAACGGCCCAGCGGCCGGCGGAAATTTCTGCGCGGATGCTGTGGGCGGCGGAGTCGGCCAGGGAAGTGCGGGGGGCTTGGGCAAGCATCAAGAAAGCCTATTCATTCAATGATTGGACGAATTTTGCCGCCAATGGGAAGTCCGGGCCAGCAGTGCGGTGGTTGCCGGGGGTCGTTCAGGGGCTGTGTGGGCGTTGAAGCCACAAACACGGCAACTTCTTGTTCGCGGCATTGCGCAAGCTGGTTTCAAAGATATGTCCAAGAAAAGTGAACTTCTTCCGGAATTGATGAAACGTTCACCATTTGTTACTAATTATTGCCTGACTGGTTGAAAATGAAACTAAAGGTCACTTGTTTGACCGCAAGTCGCTCCTCCCGCCACCCCAAAAGCAGAAAACGGATTCCCTTGAAGTTGAAATGAAGGACTTTTCTTTGTCGGACGTGCGGCTCTTCACGAAAGCCGCCCAGCTTGGCGGCCTGACGCCCGCAGCCGATGTGTTGAACGTGCCCAAGGCCTCCGCGTCGCGCCAGCTGCAGCGGCTGGAAGCCACGGTGGGCCATCAGTTGCTGCACCGCGGCGCCGCGCGCTTCTCGCTCACCGACGAGGGGCGCGAGTTTCTGGTGGCGGCGCAGCATGTGCTGAGCATCTTGGACGACGTGATGCTCAACCTGTCCGGAGGCGGGGGCACGGTCACCGGCCGGCTGCGCATTGCCGTGCCGCACTACTACGGCCGCGAGCTGCTCACCAGCCACCTGCCCGACTTCATGGCCGCCTACCCGCAGCTCGACGTGTGGGTCGAGACCGGCAAGGACCGCGTGGACCTGGCCCGCGACGAGACCGACGTGGCCATCCGGCGTGGCCGCGAAGGCTGCGACGACCTGGTCGCGCGCCACCTGAAGAGCGAGCCGCTGATGCTGTGCGCCGCTCCGGCCTACCTGGCGTCGAATGCCCCGCTGGAGAGCCTGGCCGACCTGGCTTCGCATGCCTTCCTGGGCGCCGATGCCGAAGGCCGCAAGCGCGAGATTCACCTGGCCGCGGTCGAAAAGGTGCACCGGGTGCGGGTGGACAGCGTGTTCCAGTCGGACGACCTGGAGCTCATCCTGCAACTGGCGCTGTCGGCCCGCGGCATCGCGCTGCTGCCGGTGTCGCTGGCGCAGCCGCAGCTGGGCGGCGGCCTGCTGGTGCCGGTGCTGCCGTCGCTGACGCTCAAGCCGCAGGAGATCAACCTGGTCTACCTGCCCGCGCGGCGCAACTCGCCCAAGATCAAGACCTTTGTGGACTACCTGCTGGGCGTGTTCAGGGCCTCTTGAATGCCCTGAGCTGCCTGAGCTACCTGCACTACCAACTGCCCGAGGCGCCCCCGCCGCTGCTGGAGCCGCCGCCGCTGCTGGACGAAGAAGAGGACGAAGAGGACGAAGACGAGCTGCTGCTCGACGAACTGCTCCAGCCGCTGTCGTCGTCGCTGTCACCCCCGTCGCCACCGCCACCACCGTACGGCAGGTAGGCGAACAACAGCGCGATGAAGGTCGCCAGCGCCAGGGGGATCCAGGTTTCGTCGGGCACCGGGCTCAGGTGGCTCTGGCTCAGCACGAAGACAAACACGCCCAGCACCACGGCCGAGCGCAGCAGAAAGCCGCTCAGGCTCTTGTTCCAGCAATTGCGCATGCAGAAGAAGATGACGGTGGCGAACAGGCAGGCACCGCCCGCGCACATGGCCCACAGAAAGCCCCACCAGAAACGCTCCGCGCCCACCGCGAAGCCCACGCCGACCAAGCCCGCAATGAACAGCGCGATGCCGCCGACCACATAGGCCATGGGGCGCCAACGCCCGCAGCCGTAGCCCAGCGCGTAGGAGAAGGAAGCAGGCATCAACGCGAACAGCGCCATCACCGGGTTCATCAACCCGGCCGCCGCAGCGACAGGCCCGACGGCCAGCAGACCCAGCAACACCCGCCAGTCGCGCGGGCGCTTGGCTGCGGCGGGGTCAATGGCCTCCACCGCCGCGGTCCACGGCTCGGGCCGCTCGACGCGGCGCCCACGCTTGCCGCTCTTGCCGCTCTTGTGCCTCTGGCCCGCTGGCGGTGCGCCGCGGCGCGGCTTGTCGGTCACGCCGCGCGCATGCCACACGCCCACCGCCATGCTCCACAGGAACACGCCGAGCAGCGCCCAGCCTTCGGGCGTCACGTGCGCGCCGCGCGACGGCGGCTCGGGCGGTGCTTCTTCGTGCACCGCCAGCGCAGCGTCCGACGCACTCGAAGACAGGGGCGTGCTGATCTGCTGCGACAGCGCCTGCACGGCGGCCTGGATGCCGCCCGCGAAGTCGCCGTTGCGAAAGCGCGGTGTCATCTCGCGGTCGATGATGCGGGCGGCCTGAATGTCGGTGACGGTGCCCTCCAGGCCCGTGCCCACCTCGATGCGCATCTTGCGGTCCTTCAGCGCCACCAGCAGCAGCAGGCCGTCGTCCTCGTCCTGGCGCCCGAGCTTCCATTGCGCGAACACGCGCGTGGCGTACTGCTCGATCGACTCCTCGCCGGTGGTCGGCACGATCAGCACCGCGAGCTGGGCCTGCGTGTTCGCCTGCAGCGCGGCGATGTCGGCGCGCAGCGACTGGGCCTCGTCCTGCGTCAATGTCTTGGTGAGGTCGACCACGCGCGACGCCATGGCGGGCACCGGCACCTGCTTGGCCTGGGCGGGCAGCGACACGGCCAGCAGGCTCAGGCACACGTACAGGTACAACCACGCCAGCGCCGATGCCGGCCAGCGACGAGCATTCATTCAGGACTCCCTTCGTCTTCGTGTTCTTGGGTTGCCGTTCAGCGACGCGCGCTCTTCTGCACCACGCCCGCGCCGCGCACCTCGATGCGGCGCTGGTCGACCACCTTGCCGGTGGCGTCCACCAACTCGATCACATGCCGCCCCGGCCAGGGCAGCCACTGCGCGGTGTTGCCGCGCGCAAAGTGCTTGCCGTCGATGCGCCACTGCACGCCGCGCCCTTCGGACTCGAAGCGCACGCGCTGGCGCAGCGGCGGAATGTCGGGGTCGACCGCGATGATGGTGCCGTCCGACGGCGCGGTGATGCGCGCGAAGGCCGCGTCGCTTGCCATGCCCGTGTCCAGCGCGAACAGCGGCTGCTCGGTGCCCTGCAGAAACCACTCGCTGCGCGCCGCTTCCAGCGGGCTGCCGTCGGTGCCGGGGCCGAACTCCACACGCGCCTCCACCAGGCCCGGCGGCGGCGCGGGCGCACGGCTGGGTTCGCGCGCGTGCAGAAAGCGCATCACCTCGGCCCACACCGGCGCAGCGCCGCTGGTGCCGCTCACGTCCCACATCGATTCGCCGCTGGCGTTGCCCACCCACACGCCCACCGTGTAGCGCTGCGACCAGCCCACGGCCCAGTTGTCGCGCATATCCTTGCTGGTGCCGGTCTTCACGGCGCTCCAGAAGCGAGTCGACAGGATGCTGTCCAGGCCGAAGGTGCGCGTGCGCGCGTTGGGGTCGGACAGGATGTCGCCGACGATGAAGGCGGCGCGCGGGTCGAGCAGGGGCTGGTTGTTGGTGTTGGTAACGGCCTTGGACTTGTCCGTCGATGCCGCCGGCGCCGTGGCCCTGGCCATCATCGTCGTCGTGCCGTAGCGCCCGCCGTTGGCCAGCATGCGGTACGCGTTGGTGAGCGACAGCAGCGACACCTCGGCGCTGCCCAGGGCGAGGCTGTAGCCGTAGTAGTCGCCGCTTTCGCGCAGCGGCAGGCCCGCCGCGCGCAGCTCGCGCGCAAACGACTCGGGCGACACCATCACCAGCGTGCGCACCGCCGGCACGTTGAGCGACGCGGCCAGCGCGGTGCGCGCCGACACCGGGCCCTTGAAGCGCCGGTCGTAGTTCTGCGGAATGTAGAGGCCGCTGGCGGTGCTGATCTGCGCCGACGAGTCCTCGATCAACGACGCCGCGGTGATGCGCCGCTCGGCAATGGCCTGCCCGTAGAGCAGGGGCTTGAGCGTGGAGCCGGGCTGACGCAGCGCGGTAACGCCATCGACCTCGGCCGCCTGGCTCAGCGGGCCTGAGGAGCCGACCCATGCGAGCACTTCGCCGGTCGCGTTGTCGAGCACCACCAGCGCGCCGTCTTCCACATGCCGATCGCGCAGTTCGCGCAGGTGGCGTTGCAGCGTGTCAAGCGCAAAGCGTTGCAGCGGCGCGCGCAGCGTGGTGCTGACGGTGGCCTCCCTGTCTTTCTCTTTCCCGCTCTGCGGGCGGGCAGGGGTGGGTGCGGTGGATGCGGTCCCCGCATCCGCGTCCCTGATCTCGCGCAGCACCCGGCGCGCGGCATGCGGCGCGATGCCTTCGTTCGCCTCGAAGGCGCGCCGCTGCACGGCCGCGCTGGTGAACATGTCCAGCGCTTCGCAGTCGACCTTTTGCTGCGGCTCCATCGCGCGCAGCACTTCGCAGGCGCGCTGCGCCACCACGTTGGGCTTGGCGTTGGGTGCGCGCACCAGCGCCGAGGCCACGGCCGCCTCGCGCGTGTCGAGCCCGCTCGGTGCCTTGCCGAAGAGCGTGCGCGAGAGCGCGTCGATGCCCACTATTTCGCCGCGAAACGGCACGGTGTTGAGGTAGGCCTCCAGGATCTGGTCCTTGCGCCAGTTGCGTTCCAGCTGCGCGGCCGCCACCGTCTGGCCGATCTTCTGCGTGAAGCTGCGCCCGCCTGAATTGCGGCGCAGCTCGTCGTCCAGCAGGCCCGACAGCTGCATGGTGATCGTCGATGCGCCGCGCGTGCGCGTGTTCCACAGGTTGCCCCACGCGGCGGCCGACACGGCGCGCCAGTCGATGCCGCTGTGTTCATAGAAGCGCCGGTCTTCGCTCAGCACCATGGCCGTGCGCAGCGCGGGCGACACGTCGGCCAGCGCGGTCCACTGGCCGCGCCGCACGGAGGGGTCGGTGCGCACGCGTTGCAGCAGTTCGCCGTTGCGGTCGAGCACGGCGGTGTCGGACGAGCGGAACTCGCGCTTCACGTCCTCGAAGCTGGTGAGGGCCCAGGCCGGGTGCGCGCAGGCGATGGCCAGCAGCGCGGCTGCAAGGGTCTTGCGGGGGAGGTGGAAAAGCGCGAACTGCATCGAGAAAAGCGTCGTATCCGAAAGTGTGGGCCGGTGACATTCTCCGCGATGCACCACGGGAACCGCGCCTACTTGCACACGGGCCGCCGACCGCCCCGGCCAGTGAAAACCGCACGCCAAAGTTCGCATCACTCACTGCCTGCAACGTACCACGCACCACATCCGGTAACGAACTTCACGCAAGGGTTTTCATTGGGAAACCCGAGGCATACCGGTGTGGCCTTCAATGCACCCACGGGCTCGCGGATCGCAGAGGGCGAGCACCCGTTTCATAAACACTCCAAGGAGAAATCACATGACAAAAACATTGGCGATCTTGCTGGCCGCATCGGCCCTGTTGGCGGGCTGCGTGGTGGCCCCTTACGACCGCCCGCCACCGCCGCGCGGCGGGTATCGCGACCGTGACCGCGACGGCGTGCCGAACCGCTATGACCGGGACCGCGACAACGACGGCGTGCCCAACCGCTACGACCGCGCCCCGAACAACCCGAATCGCAACTGAGCGACAGCGTCCCACCGGCGCTTGAAAAGAAAAGGCCGCGAAGCCATGTGCTTCGCGGCCTTTTTTTCGAGTGCGTCCGCCAGCTCAGCCTGGTCGGCGTGCCATCAGCGCCCAGATGCCGGCCGCGCTCAGCAGCGAGCCGCCCGCCAGGTTGAAGCGTTTTTGCGCGCGCGGCGACGAGAGCAGCTTGCGCGCCGAACCCGCGAACACCGCATACAGCGTGGCATTGGTCGCGGCCAGCACAACGAAGGTCACGGCCAGCACCCACAGCTGGCGCGTGACGTCGGCGGCCGGGCTGATGAACTGCGGCAGGAACGCCACGAAGAACACGATGCCCTTGGGGTTCAGCGCGGTCACCAGGTAGGTGTTGGCGAACAGCCGCCAGCGCGACACGAGCGCGGCCGGCTTCGCAACTTGCGTGGGCGAGACGCCGGCGCGCAGCAGCTTGATGCCGAGGTACAGCAGGTAGAGCCCGCCCACCCACTTCACCACGGTGAACCAGAAGGCCGAGGTGGCCAGCAGCGCGCCAAGGCCCAGCAGTGACACCACCAGTGCGGTGGAGTCGCCCAGCGCCACGGCGGCCACCAGCGGCACGTTGGCGCGGCGGCCGTGCGACATGGAGTAGCTGATGACGGTGAGGATGGTCGGGCCGGGAATGATCAGCATGAGCGCGGACGCTGCAACGAAGGCGAGCCAGAGTTCGATAGGCATGGTGGAGTGGTGCTGCGGTGGGTGGTTCAGAGGTGGCGTATTTCGGCCGGCGGAAGGTGCCAGCTGTTGTTGCGGCCGTCGACGTAGGTGATGGGTGAGTTGATGAGCTCTTCGGGTTCGGCGTCGTCCAGGCAGGTCACGTTCACGCCGTAGATGGCGCTGCCGTCGTCGGGCCTGTTGCCAAGGCCGAAGGATCGCACGCCGCAGTGTTTGCAGAAGAAGTGTTTGTTCTGGCGTGTGTGAAAGAGATATTCGGTGAGTTCTTCCTGGCCGGCCAGCAGGCGGAAGGCGTCGGGCTCAACGGCTGCTGGCCAGAAGCGGGTTTTGGTGCAGATGGAGCAGTTGCACCGCAACGTACCCAGGCTGAGGTCGATGTCGGCTTCGAATCGAACGGCGCCGCAGTGGCAGCCGCCGGTATAGGTCTTTTTCATACGCTCGGGGATCCGGCAATGCGGCGCAAGGTGGCGCTGAAAAGGACCATAGCAAAGGCTGGGCCGGAGTGCTTCGGGTCCGGTTTTTGGGGCTCGCTGTTTGCGGGGCATTTGATTTCTTGGGGGCTCTTGTTCAGGGCTCCTGTTCGGGGCTCCTGTTCAGGGCGCGTGCACAGGCCGCCGGGTACTCCCCTCCGCGAATGTCCCCCGGGGCTTCGCCCCTCCTCCTTTATTTCGCTGCGGGGAGCACCCGACGCCCTGTGCACTTGGGCACGCCGCCGGTGATCGCACGATCAACCTCGGCTCTGAACACGCTCACGTCGATGGGGTGCCTTGCGCAGCGAAATAAAGGAGGAGGGGCGAAGCCCCGGGGGACATTCGCGGAGCAAGGCACCCCGTCGGCGTGGGCGTCGCCCTGAACGGAGCCCGAACCGTGCCTTGCGTTTCAGTCAGAAGCAGTTCCGAAACGCAACGCGCTGCGAACCTTGGCACGCTCCGCCTCGACCTCTCGATCACGCGGCCCTGCCGTAGTCACCAACGATTCGAGGAGCCGAGTCGCCGTAGCAGTCACCTCATCGATCGCATGCTCGAACGCCTCCTCATTGGCACGCGACGGCACGCTGAAGCCGCTGAGCTTGCGCACAAACTGCAACGCCGCCGCGCGAATTTCCTGCTCGGTGGCAGGCGGCTCGAAGTTGTAGAGGGTCTTGATGCTGCGGCACATGGCACTCTCCGTTTGACAAAAAAACGATACAGCGCAACCGCTGCACCGTTCAGTCTAGCGACGCAGCGCCTGGGCCGTGTGCGCCTGCAGAACCGCACCAAGCCGCATCTGGAGCTGTTCTTTTGCTTGCGGCCATTCGCTGTCGATGATGCTGAAACGCACCGAATTGCGCTTGCGACCATCCGGCATGATGCGCTCGTTCCGCACGATGCCCTCCTGCTGCGCACCCAGCCGCAAGATGGCCGCACGCGACTTCGCGTTGATCTCGTCCGTCGTGAACTGCACGCGCACACACTGCAGCACCTCGAACGCATGGCACAGCATCAGGTACTTGGCCTCCGTGTTCACGAAGGTCTTTTGCCATGAGGCCGCAATCCAGGTGCTGCCGATTTCCAGCTTGCGGTTGACGCGGTCGATCTTCCAGAACCGCGTGGAGCCGATCACCTGGCCCGTCTCGCGCAACACGGTGGCAAAAGGCATCACCGTGCCGGCCGCCTGGCCGGCCAGCGCGTTGCCGATGTAGGCCTCTACCGTGTCGGCCGAAGGCACCACGGTGAAAGGCAGGGTCCAGAGCTGGCCGTCGGAGGCGGCCTCGACCAGCGCCGACGTATCAGCGGCAAGCAACGGGCGAAGCAGAAGACGGGGACCGGTGAGCGAGGGTTGCGCGAGCGACATGCGCCAAACGATAGCCGATGACGCTGACGCGTCACCGGCGTTCGGCTTGCTCAGTTCGACCGCACCACCGGCTCCGCCGCCAGCGCCACCGCAGCCAGGCGCGCGTCGTCGCCGCGCACCGACGACAGCATCAGCCCCACCGGCAGTTCGCCCGGCGCATGGCAGGGCAGGCTGAAGGCGCAGCCGTCGAGCAGGTTGATGGCGAAGGTGTTGCGCAGCAACAGGCCGTTGGCCTTGAAGAAGGCCGCGTCTTGCGCCAGCGCCGCGATGGGCGGCGCAACGATCGGCACGGTCGGGCACACGAGCGCGTCGAAGCCTTCGATGGCGCGCTCGACGCGGCCGGCCCAGTCGCGGCGGCGGTCCTGCATGGCGATGTAGTCGGCGGCGCGCACTTCGGTGCCCAGCGCAATGCGCGCGGCCACGCGGGCGTCGAAGCCGGCGCGCTTGGCCGCAAAGCGCTCGCGGTGCACGGCCGCGGCCTCCACGGGCGAGAAACCGCCGGGCGCATTGACGGTGGATATCTCCGCCAGCTCGGCCAGCGTGATGTCGACGATGTGCGCGCCCGCGACCGACAGCGCGTGCAGCGCACGGTCGAAGGCCTGCGCCACGGCGGGCTCGATGTCGTCGAACATCAGCGTGCGCGGCACCGCAAGGCGCATGCCCTGCAGCGGACGGCGGCGCACGGCCAGGGGCACGTCGGCAATGGCTGCGTCTAGGGTCAGGCAGTCCTGCACGCTGCGCGCCATGGCGCACACGGTGTCGAGCGAGCGCGCCAGCTCGAAGGCACCGGTGCGCGGCACGCGCGACTGGGTGCTCTTGAAGCCCACGAGCCCGCACAGCGCGGCCGGAATGCGGATGGAGCCACCCGTGTCCGAGCCCAGCCCCGCCACGGCAAGGCCCAGCGCCACCGACACCGCCGCACCCGACGACGAGCCACCGGGAATGCGCGGCGTGGTCACGTCCGCGGGGTTACGCGGCGTGCCGTGGTGCGGGTTGATGCCCACGCCGGAGAACGCGAACTCGGTCATGTTGGTCTTGCCCACGATGGCCGCGCCCTGCGTGCGAAGCCGTGCCACGGCCACCGCGTCGTGCGCGGCTGGCGGCTCGCCGGCGCACACGGCGGAGCCCGCCATGGTGGTTTCGCCTGCGATGTCGTACAGGTCTTTCACCGACACGGGCAGGCCTGCGAGCGGGCCCAGTTGCACGCCGGCCCTGCGTGCCGCGTCGGCATGGCGCGCCGCGGCACGCGCGGCGTCGGCGTAGACCCGCGTGAACACATGCGCGGCGGCAGGCTGCGCGGCCGCGTCCAGCACCTGGTCGATCAGCGCTTCATGCGACAGCTCGCCCTTGGCGATGCGTGCGCGCAATTCTGAAATGGTGAGGCGCGTGTTCATCACGCCACCACCGGCAGTGCCTGCACTGCATAGCGATGCACGATGCGCCGCTGCAGCTTGGGGTCGTGCAGTTCGATCTCCATCTGTGTGGCCGGGCGGATGCCTTCGCCCTTGGCGTTGGGCAGCGCGCCCAGCGTGCCGCAGGTCATGAAGAGGCCTTCGGGCGCGGCGCTGGCGCCGGGCATGCCGTCACGCAGCGCGGCCAGCGGGCGGATGGATGCGAGCGTGCCGCGCTGGTAGTCGACCCAGCGGCCGTCTTCCAGGATGCGCGAGCGCAGCTCCAGCGTGTCCTGGTGCGCCTGCACGTCGCTCCAGCGCCAGGCGGTCTCGGCCACGGGCTTGGCGCACATCTGCTTGGACACGGCCACCGAATAGCTCTCGACCTGGCGGTCGGTGTGGTCGGAGGCCACGCTGAGCCACCACGCGCCCTGCGAGAATAAGAACACAGGCTCGGCCTCGCCCGAGCTCTGGTCGCCCAGGGCTTCGATGGTGGGCGATTGCGTCAGCAGCTGGGCCGCCACGCGGTAGTACAGCGGCACGCTCGACGGGCGCGGCACGCCGATGGCCGCCAGCTCCTCGATGTGGTGCTCGATGGCCGCTACGTCGCGGCCGGTCCAGCCCGCCACCACCAGCGCGCGCGGCGCCACGGTGTGCAGGGCGGTGGAGCGCGTGCCGTCTTCGGCAACGCTCTCGCAGGCAAAGTTCAGTCGTTGCATGGTCGTGTCGACAGGCATTTCAGGTCTCCAGCGGGCGCTTGGCGGTTTCGCGTGCAACCACCAGGGCAACGAGCGTGAGGCTCAGCGCCGCCACCACGTAGAGCGACACGGCCAGCGTGCTGCCCCACGACTTGAACAGGCTCGCGATGATCAGCGGCGCAAAGCCGCCGCCCACGATGCCGGCCAGCGTGTAGGCCAGCGAGGCGCCCGCGTAGCGTACGCGGCCTGGGAACTGCTCGGTCACGAAGGCGGCCTGCGGGCCGTACATCATGGCGTGGATCAGCAGGCCCACCACCACCGCCGCGCAGATGGCGACAGGGTGCGCGCTGTCCATCAGCACGAAGAACACAAAGGCCCACACCATGCCCAGCAACGCGCCGGCAATGTAGACCGGGCGGCGCCCGACGCGGTCGGACAGCCCGCCGAACCACGGCACCGCAATCGCGTTGCAGGCCGCGCCAATCATGGTGGCGGTGAGCGCCAGCGGACGCGACAGGTGCAGCACTGTCGTCACGTAGGTCAGCGTGAACACCACCACCAGCGCGTACAGCACGTCGGAGCCGATGCGCGAGCCGCCGGCCACCAGCAGGCTGCGCCAGTGCTGCGTGAACACTTCCTTGATGGGGGTCTTGGCGGTGGCCTTCTTCTGTTCCATCTCCAGGAACACGGGCGTCTCGTCCACGCCGCGGCGCAGCCACAGGCCGAACAGCACCAGCGCCACGCTGGAGATCAGCGGCAAGCGCCAGCCCCAGGCCTGGAACTCTTCCGGGCTCAGCCAGGCCGACACGATGGCGATGAAGCCCGTGCCGATCAGCGTGCCGCACGACGGGCCGACCTGCGTGAACGAAGCGTTGCGCCCGCGCTCGTCGCTCTTGCCGTGTTCCATCGACAGCAGCACAGCGCCGGCCCATTCGCCGCCGAGCGCCACGCCCTGCACGAAGCGCAAGGCCACCAGCGCCACCGGCGCCCAGATGCCCCAGGTCGCGTAGGTGGGCAGCAGGCCCATCAAGCCGGTGGAGATGCCCATGATGACCAGCGTGGCCACCAGCACGAAGCGCCGGCCCAGCCGGTCGCCCAGGTGGCCGAACACCACGCCGCCCAGCGGGCGCGAGATGTAGCCGACCGCGTAGGTCGAGAAGGCCAGGATGGTGCCGGTCAGCGGGTCGAACGAGGGGAAGAACACCGCGTTGAAGACCAGCGCGGCCATGATGTTGTAGACGGTGAAGTCGTACCACTCCAGCGTGGTGCCGATGGAGCTGGCCATGGCCAGGCGGCCCATCCTGGGCGCGGCCCGTGCGGCGGTGGGTGCGGCCGCTGTGGCGGATGTTGCCGCTGTTGCCGCTGTGGCCGGGGGAAGAACATGGTCGGTCATGGAAATGCCTTTGTTCGGTGAAGACGGATGAAGTCGGGGGAAGGTTGCAGGAAGGCCGGGTCAGCGTAGCTCGGCCGCGCTCAGCTTCCAGCCGAGTGCGAGCAGCCAGCCAGTGGCGGGGTCGGTGTCGAAGGCGGTGGCGGCCATGGCACGCGCGCTGCGCGCGGCGTTGGCGCTGCTGGTCTCCACGACCAGCAGCGGCTGCAGCACGCGGCCTTCGGTCGACTCGCGCGGCAGGGGCGTGCTGAGCACGGTGTCGGGCACCAGCAGGTACGACTGCACGAAGCCTGCCTGCTCGGCCAGGGCCTTGCCGACGCGTGCGGCATGGGCGGCCAGCGCTTCTGTATCGGCTGTGGCCGCCAGCGGCAGCACGACCGCATGGCTGCCGCTGCCGAAGCCGGTGACGGCGCGCACGGCGCACACGCGGCGCATCGGCTGGCGCATGCGGTCCAGGTTGGCGATGGACCAGGGCGTCTGCTTCTCGAACGCGGCGCGGTAGCCCGCGGTGCCGAACACGTCCAGCGATTCGGTGCGGTACAGCCCCAGGTATTTGCGCCCGCCCTCGAGCGAGGAATAGCGCGCGCCCGACAGAAAGCCGGGAATGCGCACGCGCTCTTCCACGTGCTCGCGGTCGTACCAGCGGTTGAAGTCGGCGTCGTCGGCCGGGGCTACGTCGCAGGCCACGAACAGCAGGCCGTTCACGGCCTGTGCATTGCTGTCGGTAGCGGTGTCAGGAGCGGAGGAAGCGTCGGTCGTGGTCATGGCGGCGGAGGAGCGGGCGGGCCTTCGAAAAATGAAGGCGCGATCTTCCGTCGCGGGGTGCCACTGTCACAAACGAGTTTTTGTGGGCGACAGGCACAAGAATTACTGGCCCCTTCGTGGGGCGGAAATGCACGTTCTGGAGGGTTAACCCTCTGCGCCGCCGCTCCAGGTTGGTGCGATAGCGGAGGCCGTGAACTGGTCCGACGCCCGGCAGGCCAGCTCGGCCACGAGGCGAATGGCGTCGGAGTCGGCCGCTTCCAGGTGGCTCACCACCAGCCGCTGCGGTGAGATGAGGGCGTCGCATTCGATGATGCGCACGTCGCCGCTGGCCACGTACTCGTACACCGGCGGCAGCGGCACCAGCGCGTTGCCAAAGCCCGACTTCACCAGCCGCGCGAGCGCGGAGATCGAGCTCACGCAATGCACCTTGCCCAGCGGAATGCCCACTGCGCGGTACAGGTTCTTCAGCGCTTCGTGCGGCTGCGAGCCGGGGCTCATGGTCAGCACCGGCTGGCGCAGCAGCTGGTCGACGGTTTGCGTGGCCTCGGCGCCTTGCGGGCCGACCCAGCCCATAGGCATTGGCAGGCACGGCGTGCTCACGATGCCCGCGCCGGCGATGTGGTCGGTCTGCAGCGCGATGTCGAGTGCGCCTTCGCGCAGGCCGCGGTGCAGGGCCAGCGTGGTCTCCGAGGTCAGTTGTACCTCGATGCCCGGGTAGGTGGAGCGCAGGTTGGTCAGAAAGCCCAGCAGCCAGGTGTGCACCACCGTCTCGATGGCGCCGATGCGCACGAGGCCCAGCAGGTCGTCGCGTGGGCGGCCGAGCGAGACGATTTCGCGGCGCAGCTCCAGCAGCCGCTCGCCGTAGTCCATGAGCCGCACGCCCACGGGCGTGAGCCGCAGTTCGCGCGCGTCGCGTTCGAACAGGCGCGCGCCAATGTCTTCTTCTAGCGAGGCGACGCGGTTGGACACCGCGGCCTGCGTGATGTGCAGCCGGTCGCTGGCTGCGCGAAAGCTGCCCAGGCGGGCAGCCCAGAGAAAGGCTTCGACAAATCGTGTGTTCATGAATGCACCTGCGGGGCATTTTGCCGGGATCATGCCGGCGGTGCGGCGGCTTGTTTCGGGGCGCTGTTATTCGGGGCGCTGTTGTTCAGGGCGCGTGCACAGGCCGCCGGGTACTCCCCTCCGCGAATGTCCCCCGCTTCGCTCCTCCTTTATTTCGCTGCGGGGAGCACCCGACGCCCTGTGCACTTGGACGCGCTGCTGGTGCTCGCTGATCAACTACTGTTCTGAGCAACGACCCTGCTGTCGGTGTGCGGCTGATCAACCCTGGCTCCGAACTCGATCACGTCGATGGGGTGCTCCCCGCAGCGAAATAAAGGAGGAGGCCGCAGGCCGGGGGACATTCGCGGAGGGGAGCACCCCGTCGGCGTGAGCGCCGCCCTGAATGAACCGTGTCCCCGAACATCAGCGTGGACGCGTCTCGCCAGGACACGCGCGCCTTCAACCGCCCATCGAATAGAAGAACTCTTCGCGCACGATGGCCCCGTCTTTCACCGTGTACAGGCCCGCTTCCTCCATCTTGAAGCGCTGACCGGTGGGCTTGAGGGTCACGTCGAACTCGAAGCCGACGATGAACCGGTCGTCGTGCGGCCACGGGCCGATGATCTTGGCCGAGTGCACCTCGTGGTTGTCGGTCCACCACTTGCCCTTGGCCTCGATGGCCGCCAGGCCGACAGCCTCGCGCTGCCCGCCGGGCGGGGCGCCCGCCTCGACGCTCACGGCATCGTCTGCGTAGAGCGCTCTCGCGTCCTGAAACTTGCCTTCGCGGCACAGCGCGACGAGCTTGTTCGCTATCTCCATCGTGGTCATGGGCTTTCTCCTGAGGAAGAGGGGAAGGCAGTTTAGGCCGATGCGTGTGTCAGAGGGTGTTCAACACTGCCCGCATCGCGGTCAGCCGCGCTTGGTTCTCGTCGGCATGCGGCCAGGCGGGGTGCAGGGTGCGGGCGCGCTCGTTCAGCGCCAACTGGCACGCGATGGCGGCCAGCGCTTCGTCGCGCATGCCGGGATCGACCTCGCCTGTGATCTTGAGTTGCCCAAAGGCGGTTGCAACGCGCGCGCGGCATTCGGACTGCAGGCAGGTCTCGTGCATGTCGTCCTTCGCGAGCCATTTTTCGCGCGCTTCGGCCTCTGCACGGTGCATGGATTTCGGCACTCCGAAGTCCCAGTCGGCCAGCAGGTCCTTGAGGAAGCCCGCAACCTTGTTGGTCTTGCCGCCGTCGCGGTACCAGTCTTCCAGCGACGAGAGCGTGTCGTTGCCGTCGTCGCTGCCGAAGGGGCTGAAGTCGTCGCCCACGTCGTAGTAGAAATCGTCGGCGGCGAGCGCCACGAAGCGCGGGTGGCTGGTCTCGCGGGCGAGGCCTTCTTCAGGGTCGTCGAAGTGATGGGTCATCAGGTAGCTCCAGGGGTGTGAAGGCGCGAATGAGAAAAGCTAGGCCTGGGCCTTGTCACGGCCCAGCACCCAGCCCAGCGAAAACACATACCGGCTGCCGCCCACCACCCGCGTCACGCTGTGCTCGCAGGCATCGGGGCGGAACAGCTTGATGCGCCGCGTCTCGAAGATCGGGTTGGCGCACACGAACTCACCGCCTGAGCGCGGCGACTTCAGCACGATGTTGAGCCGGTAGTGCCGCCCGGCCTGCACCGGGTCGGTGTGCGGCGGAATCTCCGAGCCTTCGGGGTAGCGAAGAAGGTAGCTGTCGAACGGCAGCGGCCAGCGCGCGGTGGCCAGCAGCATCTTGTCGTAGCCCGTGCCCTGGCGGCCGCGCTGCCAGCGGAAAGCCTGGGAGAGGTAAGTGCGAAGGGCGGCGTGAAAGGCAGCGCTGACGGCGGCGAAACGCATTGGTGAACGCAGGCTCACGCCGGAAGGCGCGGCGCCTCCACGCCATAGAGGTGGGCGGCGAACTCGTACTTGTATTCGTTGTCACCGGCATAGGCCAGCGCGATCTTGCCGGTCCAGGTGATGTTGAAGCGGTCGGTGCCGGGAATGCGGTCGAAGCGAATGCGGTGCGCGGCCGCCGCGTCGTGCCCCAGCAGGTAGATGTGGAAGAAGTTGTCCTCGATGTTGGCGGGCGGCGGGTCGTCCACCTCGATCTCCAGGCCGTCGAGCAGCGCCAGGCTGTAGTCGGCCGTGGCGCACACGGGCAGGCCGTCGCCCGCTCCCCAGTTCGTGGAGGAGAGCGTGCAGCGGTGGTAGTTGGTCCACACGCCGACCGATTGCCAGTCGCCGATGTACGCGCGGTCTTCGGTGTCGTTGCCTTCTTCGCCTTCTTCGTCGTTTTCTTCGGGGTCTTCGATTTCTCGCTCGGCCTCGTAGTCGTCGCTGCGCAGGTGCAGGTCGAAGCGCACCTGGCCGTCGCGCACGGCAGCCGTCCAGCGAAATTCCTTGACGGGGTGGCCTTCGGGCCAGGGGTTGCCTGTGAAGAAGATGCGGTCCTGGCTCATGGCGCGGTGAGGGCGGTGGGGGTGGCGGTGGGTGGAA